>NZ_DASWTN010000024.1:0-97760 GCF_036402135.1 Allosphingosinicella sp.
TCCTGCTGTGCGGCGATTTCCGCCACTTCAGCATCGCTCGGCAGCGCCGGGATTTCATGAACCGCTGCGTCTTCGACGAAGCCGGCCGGGGCCTGCTCAGTCTCGATCGCCTTGTCGCCAAGCAATCCCGCCGGATAGGGAACGTCGGCCGGGCGAGCGACCTTGACGGCGTCCTTGACGATCAGCCAGCCGCCCTTGTGACCGGGCACGGAGCCCTTCACGAAGATGAGGCCGCGCTCAGCGTCGGTGCGAACGACTTCAAGATTCTGCTGGGTGCGGTTCTTCGCGCCCATGTGACCGGCCATCTTCTTGTTCTTGAAGACGCGGCCCGGATCCTGACGGTTACCGGTCGAGCCGTGGGCACGGTGCGAGACCGAGACGCCGTGGGTGGCACGCATACCGCCGAAGCCCCAGCGCTTCATGGCGCCGGCGAAACCCTTACCCTGGGTGCAGCCCTGGATGTCGACCAGCTGGCCGGCGACGAAATGGTCGGCGGTAAGCTCCGCGCCGACGTCAAGGAGCGCATCCTCGGCGACACGGAATTCGGCGACGCGGGCCTTCGGCTCCACCTCGGCCTTGCCGAAATGGCCGCGCTCCGGCTTCGTCAGGTTCTTGGCCTTGGCCGAACCCGCGCCGAGCTGCACGGCGGTATAGCCGTCGCGGTCAGCCTCACGGCGCGCAACGACCTGCAGATTTTCAAGCGCCAGAACGGTGACGGGCACGTGGCGGCCGTCGTCCTGGAACAGGCGGGTCATCCCCATTTTCTTCGCGATCACGCCAGTGCGCATGATCATGCTCCTCATACAGAGGCCCGCGAGACCAGTCCCGCGGGCGTGTTAGCCCCAAAAGAATGCGTGCCCCGCCTGGGCTAAATCCGCGCCAGAAGCGCGGGAGCGGGGGACGCAGCCCACGGGCAAGCCCGTGCGGTATCCCTATAATCTTCCACAAAGCGGACTTTGCGGCGGCTCCGAAGAACCTTGCTCCCCCTCTAAAAGGAGCGTCGCGCCAGCCCCTTAGGCCAGCTTGATCTCAACATCAACACCTGCAGCAAGGTCGAGCTTCATAAGCGCGTCGACCGTCTGCGGCGTCGGCTGCACGATGTCGAGCAGCCTCTTGTAGGTGCGCACCTCGAACTGCTCGCGCGACTTCTTGTCGACGTGGGGCGAGCGGTTGACGGTGAACTTCTCGATGCGCGTCGGCAGCGGAATGGGGCCGCGAATAAGAGCACCCGTGCGCCGAGCGGTGTCGGCAATGTCGCCAGTGGCCTGATCGAGCACACGATGATCGAACGCCTTCAGGCGAATCCGGATATTCTGCGTTTCCATAACCTGCTTACCGATGCGAAAGAGCCTGCCCCGAAGGACGAACCAAACAAAGCCATTCCGGAACCAGCGGCCCGGAGCGGCCAATAAACTCTACTAAAAGGCGAGCCGCGCGAATCTAACGACCCGCGCGGCTGACGGCCCTATATTACTTCGAGATCTCGCCGACAACCCCCGCGCCGACGGTCCGGCCGCCTTCGCGAATGGCGAAGCGCAGACCCTGGTCCATCGCGATCGGAGCGATCAGCTTCACGCCGAGCGTGACGTTGTCGCCGGGCATGACCATCTCGGTGCCTTCCGGCAGAACCACTTCGCCCGTCACGTCGGTCGTGCGGAAGTAGAACTGCGGACGGTAGTTGGCGAAGAACGGCGTGTGACGGCCGCCTTCGTCCTTCGAGAGGACGTAGACCTCAGCCTTGAAGTCGGTGTGCGGCGTGATCGAGCCGGGCTTGGCCAGAACCTGGCCACGCTCCACCTCTTCACGGCCGACGCCGCGGATCAGCGCGCCGATATTGTCGCCGGCGCGGCCCTCGTCGAGCAGCTTGCGGAACATCTCGACGCCGGTGACGACGGTCTTCTTGGTGTCCTTGATGCCAACGATTTCGACTTCCTCGCCGACCTTCACGATGCCGGTTTCGACACGGCCGGTGACGACGGTGCCGCGGCCCGAGATCGAGAACACGTCTTCGATCGGCATCAGGAACGGCTTGTCGAGCGGACGCTCCGGCTGCGGGATCCAGCTGTCGATCGCAGCCATCAGCTCGAGGATCGCCTTCTTGCCGATCTCTTCGTTGCTGTCCTCGAGCGCTGCAAGCGCCGAGCCGCGGATGATCGGAATGTCGTCGCCCGGGAAATCGCGCTTGGAAAGCTCTTCACGGATTTCGAGTTCGACGAGCTCGAGCAGCTCTTCGTCATCGACCTGGTCGACCTTGTTCAGGAAGACGACCATGGTGGGAACGCCGACCTGCTTAGCGAGCAGGATGTGCTCCTTCGTCTGCGGCATCGGACCGTCGGCGGCCGACACGACCAGGATCGCGCCGTCCATCTGAGCGGCGCCGGTGATCATGTTCTTCACATAGTCGGCGTGGCCCGGGCAATCGACGTGCGCGTAGTGACGGTCCTTCGTCTCATATTCGACGTGGGCGGTCGAGATGGTGATGCCGCGCTCACGCTCTTCCGGCGCCTTGTCGATGTTCTCGAAGTCGACCTTCTGCGACAGGCCCTCTTCGGCGAGGACCTTGGTGATCGCAGCGGTCAGCGAGGTCTTGCCATGGTCGACGTGACCGATGGTGCCGATGTTAACGTGCGGCTTCGTCCGCTCAAACTTAGCTTTCGCCATTTTCCCTTACCCTTCGTCTTTCCTAATTCAACTCACGCGCCGCCTGACCTCAGGCGAGCTTAGCTTTCACTTCATCCGCGACGTTTTGCGGGACTTCGTCGTAGTGCGAGAACTGCATCGTGTACTGAGCGCGGCCCTGCGTGAAGGAACGCAGCTCATTAACGTAGCCAAACATATTAGCAAGCGGCACCATCGCTTCGACGACCTGTGCATTGCCCCGGCTGTCCGTACCCTGGATCTGGCCGCGGCGGCTGTTGATGTCGCCAATGACGTCGCCAAGATAATCTTCCGGCGTCACGACTTCCACCTTCATGATCGGCTCGAGAAGCGTGATGCCGGCCTTCTGGGCGGCTTCACGCATCGCGCCGCGGGCGCAGATCTCGAACGCGAGCGCCGAAGAGTCGACGTCGTGATACTTGCCGTCGATGAGGTGCACTTCGAAGTCGATGATCGGGAAGCCGATCAGCGAACCGGTCTCGGCGGTCTCGCGCATGCCCTTTTCGACCGACGGGATATATTCGCGCGGAATGTTGCCGCCCTTGATCTCGTCGAAGAACTGGAAGCCCGAACCGCGCTCGCCCGGCTTCACCTGAACCTTCACTTCGCCGAACTGGCCGGAGCCGCCCGACTGCTTCTTGTGGGTGTAGGTGAGCTCGACCGGCTTCTTGAGGTACTCGCGATAAGCGACCTGCGGAGCGCCGACATTGGCGTCCACCTTGAACTCGCGCTTCATGCGATCGACGAGAATCTCGAGGTGGAGCTCGCCCATCCCCTTGATGATCGTCTGGCCCGATTCATGGTCGGTCGACACGCGGAACGAAGGATCCTCGGCGGCCAGGCGATTGAGGGCGATGCCCATCTTCTCCTGGTCGGCCTTGGTCTTCGGCTCGACGCTGAGCTCGATCACGGGATCCGGGAACTCCATCCGCTCCAGGATGATCGGAGCGTTCGGGGCGGACAGAGTGTCGCCCGTCGTGGTGTCCTTGAGGCCCGCGATGGCGACGATGTCGCCCGCATAAGCTTCGTCGATATCCTCACGGCTGTTCGCATGCATCAGAAGCATGCGGCCGATCTTTTCCTTCTTGTCCTTCACCGTGTTGAGAACGGTGCCCTTTTCGAGCTTGCCCGAATAGATGCGGGCGAAGGTAAGCGAGCCCACGAACGGATCGTTCATGATCTTGAAGGCGAGCGCGGAAAGCGGCGCGCCGTCGTCGGCCGGACGCGTATCCTGCGTCTCGCCGTCGAGCTTCACGCCTTCGACCGGCGGAATGTCGAGCGGGCTCGGCAGATAATCGACGACCGCGTCGAGGAGCGGCTGAACGCCCTTGTTCTTGAACGCCGAACCGCAGAGGACCGGAACGAACGAGAAGTTCAGCGTGCCCTTGCGGATGAGCTTCTTGAGGGTCGCCGCATCCGGCTCCTCACCGCCCAGATAGGCTTCCATGATGTCGTCGTCCTGCTCGACGGCCATCTCGATCAGCTCCATGCGGGCTGCCGCGGCGGCATCGGCGAGGTCGGCGGGGATGTCCTGATATTCGAACTTCGCGCCGAGGCTCTCTTCGAGCCAGATGATCGCACGGTTCTCGACCAGGTCGACGAGGCCCTTGAAGCCGCCTTCGATGCCGATCGGGAGATAGAGGACGGCCGGACGCGCGCCAAGGCGGTCCTTGATCATGCCGACGCACATTTCGAAGTTCGCGCCCGTGCGGTCGAGCTTGTTGACGAAGCACATCCGCGGGACCTTGTACTTCTCGGCCTGCCGCCAGACGGTTTCGGACTGCGGCTCGACGCCGGCAACGCCGTCGAAGCAGGCGACCGCGCCGTCGAGCACGCGCAGCGAACGTTCGACTTCAATGGTGAAGTCGACGTGGCCCGGCGTGTCGATGATGTTGATCCGGTGGTCATTCCAGAAACAGGTGGTGGCGGCGCTGGTGATCGTGATCCCGCGCTCCTGCTCCTGCTCCATCCAGTCCATGGTGGCGGTGCCTTCATGCACTTCGCCGATCTTGTAGGACTTGCCGGTATAATAAAGGATGCGCTCGGTCGTCGTCGTCTTGCCGGCGTCGATATGCGCCATGATGCCGATATTGCGATACTTTTCGAGCGGATGGCTGCGGGCCATGATCTTAAACTCCGATGTGGGGAAAGAGGCCCTGGCCCCTCCCCCACTATATAGGGACTGAAATTACCAGCGGTAGTGGGAGAAGGCCCGGTTCGCTTCCGCCATGCGGTGCGTGTCCTCGCGCTTCTTGACGGCGTTGCCGCGGTTGTTAGCCGCGTCCATCAGCTCGCCCGAAAGGCGGGCCGACATGGTGTTTTCCGAACGCGCACGCGCGGCCGAGATCAGCCAGCGGATGGCGAGCGCCTGGGCACGCTCCGGGCGCACCTCGACCGGAACCTGATAGGTCGCACCGCCGACGCGGCGGCTGCGGACCTCGATGCCCGGCTTGATGTTGTTGAGCGCGTCGTGGAACACGCCGAGCGGCTCCCGCTTCGCGCGCTGCTCGACCGTGTCGAGGGCGCCGTAGACGATGCCTTCGGCGGTCGACTTCTTGCCGTCGAGCATGACGGAGTTCATGAACTTCGAAAGGACGATATCCCCGAACTTCGGATCGGGAAGGATCTCGCGCTTCTCTGGGCGACGACGACGTGACATGTTCTTCTACCTTCTCTTGACTTCAGCCTGATGGTCGGATGCCCGACCGGCTTACTTCGGACGCTTGGCGCCGTACTTGGAGCGGGATTGCTTGCGGTCCTTGACACCCTGGGTGTCGAGCACGCCGCGGAGCACGTGATAGCGGACGCCCGGCAAGTCGCGCACACGGCCGCCGCGGATCAGCACCACCGAGTGCTCCTGGAGGTTGTGGCCTTCGCCGGGGATGTAGCTGATCACTTCGCGCTGGTTCGTCAGGCGGACCTTGGCCACCTTGCGGAGCGCGGAGTTCGGCTTCTTCGGGGTCGTCGTATAGACGCGGGTGCAGACGCCGCGCTTTTGCGGGTTCTGCTCCATCGCAGGGACCTTTGACTTGGCCTTCTGCGGCTCGCGACCCTTGCGGATCAGCTGGTTAATCGTCGGCATGAAGCCCTTCACTCCAATCAAGTTACTTTACTGTCACGCAAAATGCGCAAAAACCCTGGCGGCCATATTGGCCTCCGGGCCCTTGCGATCGCACAGCAATGTTCAAGCTCTTGCCTGCTCCAGGGACGCAGCGGTCCCGCAGGCGAGGCGGCCTATAGCGGCGAGTCCTATTTGGGTCAACGGGGGGAATTCGCAATTAGGTACCTAAGCTTTACAGATTTTATCTATTCTGCTTCTCATTCGAGATGGCAGTTCTCTAAAGTGCGCAGGCAAATGGCTGACTGCCGTTGCCGCCATGTTTCAACAAGGCGTACTATGAACTTCGACTCTCAACTGCGCCGCTATTTCGGCAACACGGATCTCACTTCGCTGCCTGCCGAGGCGCTAAACGCGGGCATCGAACGGATGCAGTCGATCTGGGGCTGGAGCGGGACCGCAGCCGCCGCTTCGCCTCTGGACGTTGTTCCACACGTTCGGCGCGGCGCCAGATCTCGCCGTAGCGTTCGAGGATGCGGCAGATCGCGACGCTGTCCGCACTTTTATGGAACTGGCGGAGCGGTCGGATGATCCAGCACGCTGAGGATTATCAGCCTAAGCCACTGTTGCTGCCGGCGCCAATCTTTGGAACAGTATACTTATGACTGAATGGAAATATTGCCCCAAATGCGAAGGCGAGATGGCGGACGGCTACACTGTCGATCAGGGTTACGGCACGGCCTCGGTCCCTACTTGGCGTGAAGGCGAACCGCGGAAGAGCATCTGGGTTGGCCTGAAGCTCGGCGGCACCACGCCCATCGAGATCACCACCTGGCGCTGCCGCCGCTGCGGCTATCTCGAAAGCTACGCGCCGGGCGCTTAGGCATGTCGGTCCGCCTGCTCCTCCTCTCCATAGCCGCTGGCATCCTCCTCGCGCTCCTGTCCTCCGCCGCCCCCGGCCGCGCCCAGGCGACCTATTCGGAAATCATGGGATGCGAGACCCGCTGCGAAGTTGCCGCTGCCGGATGGCCCGCGCCTTATCTCGTCGATTATCCCGGAATCTCGGTGGTGGGCTCTGCCAATTTGTCCGGCGGCCTTCTTGGCGAGGACAAGTTCCGGCTTTTGCCCTTCCTGCTGACCGCCCTGTTCTGGATTGCACTGGCCGCCGCTGCATTCTTCTGGCGGCGCGGAAAAGGAACGGCGCGCTAGGCTGCCCTCCTTTGCCGAATAAAAAGGGACGGCCGCAAAGGACCGCCCCTCTTCAGGTGGAAGTCCGGATTAACGGCGCTGATCGAGCAGCTGCCGGTTCACGCTCTGCGCAAGGGCGCGCGAGCCTGTGGTGGCGTTGCACTGGGCGGCGCTGCCTGCACGGCCGAGCACGGCCGCGCTGACGCCGCAGACATTGGCGGCGATGCCGACCGGCACCTGCACGGTGATCGGAACATTGAGATTGTTCAGCGCCGCGATCTGCGTGTCGTTGAGGAAGTTGTTCAGGATCGAAACGTCCGTCACGGTGACATTGACGAGTCCGCCCTGCTGGGTGAGCTGGGCCGAAGCCGGAATGGCGACGGCCGCCATCGATGCCGCGGCAGCAGCCGCGACGAGTGTACGCTTAAACATCAACTTTACTCCTGAAAGGCCGCCTGCTGATCTTCTGGTCATCAGACACGGGCGGCATTGCACGCCTCATTTAAGGCGAACGACAACAACGCCCCAGGTTCAGGATCGGCCGTTCAGTAAGGGTAGAGCGAAGACTAAGCGGGCCCGGCCGTAACCAAGTAGATGACATTGAAGATGTTTTCGGCGCACTCCTGCCGGAACGGAGCCGAAGCCTGCCCGTTGTCCGCCTCGCCCAAACGCGACTGGGAGAGGGATAATGAAAATGAGGATCTTGATGGCTTCGGCCGCGGCGCTCGCGCTTGCGGCCTGCGGCGGCAACAATGAAAGCGAAGGCGGCGCGAACATCACCGCCGAAGACAATATGATCATGCCTGCCGACAACGGCTCCATGAACGCGTCGGCGGGCGCTGAGGCGGGCGTGCCGCAGAATGGCCAGGAGTATGCGACGATGGTCGGCGGCAGCGACATGTACGAGATCGAAAGCTCCCGCCTCGCGCAGGAAAAGGCGCAGCGGCAGGAGATCAAGGATCTCGCGCAGATGATCGTCACCGATCACGAGAAATCGACGGCCGATCTCAAGACCGCGGCGCAGCAGGCTCAGCCCGCCATTACCGTAACGCCGCAGATGACGCCGGAGCAGCAGGCGAACCTGCAGGCGCTCCGCTCGGCGAACGGCGCCCAGTTCGATCAGGCCTATCTGCAGCAGCAGCTGGCGGCGCATCAGAAGGCGCTTCAGATCGTCCAGGGCTATGCGCAAAACGGCGACGTGGCGTCGCTGAAGCAGCATGCGCAGACAGTGTCCGGCCCGATTCAGCGACACCTGGAGCGCGCGCAGCAGCTCCAGCAGGGCGGCGGCGCGAGCCAGTAACTTCCACGAGTTCAGGAGGGAGAAGGGCAGGCGTCCGCGCCTGCCCTTTTTCGTTGCGAGCGCGGAGGAGCGCCTTATTGTCCGCGCAACTCTCATCGGGGACCTCCATGCGCGCACTTCTCCTTGCCTCAAGCTTCCTCCTTGCCACTGCCGTTTCCGCTGAGACAGTCGTCGTCACTGCCGACCGAATGGTGGACGTGCTTGCAGGCCGCGTGGTCGAACAGCCGGTGGTGGTCATCACTGACGGCCGCATTGCATCCGTCGTTTCGCAAGGCAGCGTGCGGCCAATGATCCCCGAAGGAGCGCGGCGCATCGATCTTCCCGGCAAGACGATCCTTCCCGGCCTCATCGATATGCATGTCCATCTCGACGGGAACCCGCGCTACGGCGGCTATACGGGGCTTCAGTTCACCGACCAGTTCTGGACGGTGCAGGGCGTCGGCAATGCCCGTGACATGCTGCGTGCGGGCTTCACCACCGTCCGCAACGTCGGCTCCGACAATTATTCCGACGTCGCCTACAAGCAGGCGGTGGACGAAGGGCTGATGGAAGGTCCGCGCATCGTTCCAGCCGCTTATCCCATTGGCGCGACCGGCGGCCATTGCGACAGCACCTACCTGCCGCCTTCCTTCGCGGCCAAGGGCAAGGCGGTCGGCGACGGCCCGCAGGAACTCCGCACCCGCGTCCGCGAGCAGCGCAAGTACGGCGCCGAGGTAATCAAGGTCTGCGCGACCGGCGGCGTATTCTCCCGCAACACCGAGCCCGGTCAGCAACAGCTCTCCGAGGACGAACTTCGCGCCATCGCCGACGAGGCGCATCAATGGGGCCTGAAAGTCGCCGCCCATGCCCATGGCGCGGCGGGCATCAAGGCCGCGATCCGCGCCGGCATCGACACGATCGAACATGCCAGCCTCGTCGACGCGGAGGGCATTCGCCTCGCCGCCGCGCGCAAGCAGCCGGTCTGGTTCGCAATGGACATCTTCAACACCGAATATACGCAGTCCGAGGGGCGGAAGAACGGCGTCCTTGAGGACAATCTCCGCAAGGACCGCGAGATCGCCCAGATCCAGCGCGACAATTTCCGCGCCGCCCACCGCGCAGGCGTGAAGATGGTGTTCGCGACCGACGCCGGCGTGATGCCGCACGGCACAGCGGCCGGCCAGTTCAGGACAATGGTCGACTATGGCATGACGCCGATGGAGGCGATCCAGGCCGCCACCCGCAACGCCGCCGAAGCGCTCGGGCGTGAGAAGGACGTCGGCGCCATCGCCACCGGCCGCTACGGCGACATCATCGCGGTGGACGGCGATCCGCTCGCGGACGTTCGCGCGCTCGAGGATGTCGAGGTCGTCATCAAGGGCGGCACGGTGGTGAAGCAGGACTGATGCCGCTCGACTTCGCGCGCATCTACGCCGACTTCCACGGTGCGGTGAACATGACCCCCGCCGAACTCGACGACTGGCTGGAAACCCCGGAAAGCCTCCGCGTCGGCCAGAAGAAGGACGGCGGCGAATCCGTCGGCCACGCCTCCGGCCGCTACATCGTGAAGCTCCTCCGCACGAAGAAGTCTGCCCTCAACGAGGACGATTACCTCCACATGCGGAAAGTCGTCGGCTACGTCCGCCGCCACCGCGCGCAGGAGCCCCAGAATATGGTCACCTCCCGCTGGCGCTACAGCCTCATGAACTGGGGCCACGATCCGTTGAAGTAGCTGGCATTAAGTCTACTCCTTTTTGCTCCGTCAGCTCCATGAAGGTCCGCGCGGCGTCGCGGTCCGCTGGGTCTTCGAAGGCGACGTCGAGGTCCGGCGCGGCGCCCAGCATGTGGAGCAACGCCCAAAGCGCGAAGCGGCGGTTCCGGTCCTGCTCAAGCCCGAGATCGACCTGCATCCGCTCTACGCCCGCGGAGAGTGCCTCGGCGAGGAGAGACGTAAGGTCCGAGGTGCCGAAATAGCGGCGGAGCTGGTCGTCTAAATCCACTTAGTAATGCAGCGCCCTTCCGTAAGCGTCGAGGACGCTTTCGTGCATCATTTCGCTCAATGTCGGGTGCGGGAAGACGGTGTGCATCAGGTCTTCCTCGGTCGTCTCCAGCTGGCGGGCTATGGCGTAGCCCTGGATCAGTTCGGTGACTTCGGCGCCGACCATGTGGGCACCGAGCAGCTCGCCGGTCGCCTCGTCGAATACGGTTTTGATGAAGCCTTCCGCTTCGCCGAGCGCGATCGCCTTGCCGTTGCCGATGAAAGGGAATTTGCCAGTTTTGACCTTCCGGCCCTGCTCCTTCGCCTTGGCTTCGGTGAGGCCGACGCTTGCGACCTGCGGGCGGGAATAAGTGCAGCCGGGGATGTTCCAGGTTTCGAACGGGTGCGGCTTCTTACCGGCAATGGCTTCGACGCATACGACGCCTTCGTGGCTCGCCTTGTGCGCCAGCCAGGGCGGGCCGGTGACGTCGCCGATGGCGTAGACGCCTTCGACATTGGTGCGGCCGTAGCCGTCGGTGACGATGTGGCCGCGCTCCGTTTTCACGCCGAGCGCTTCAAGGCCGATATTTTCCGTGTTCGGCACGATGCCAATGGCGACGATGCAGTGGGAGAATTCCTCCACGCTGCCACCTTTTAGGGTTGCCTTCACGCCCTTCGCGCTAGTCTCGAGCTTCTCGACGCCGGATGAGGTCAGGATCTTCATGCCCTGTTTGGTGAGCGCCTTGTGCATGAAGGCGCTGATCTCTTCGTCCTCGACGGGGAGGATACGGTCCAGCATTTCGACGATAGTGACCTCGGCGCCCATGTCCGAATAGAAGCTGGCGAATTCGACGCCGATCGCGCCGGAGCCGATGACGAGCAATTTCGTCGGCATCTCCTTCGGCACCATGGCATGGCGGTAGGTCCAGATGCGCTCCCCGTCGGCCTTCGCGAAGGGCAGATCGCGGGCGCGGGCGCCGGTGGCGATGATGATGTGCTTCGCCTGGAGTTCCTTGTCGCCGACTTGGAGCTTGCCCTTGCCGGTGAGTTTCCCCTCGCCTTCGACAACGGTGACCTTGTTCTTCTTCATGAGGCCTTTGACGCCCATGTTGAGCTGTCCGGCCACCTTGCGGCTGCGGTCGACGATAGCGGCGAGGTCGAAGCTCACCTTTTCCGCACTGAGGCCATAGGCGGAGGCGTGGGTCAGATAATGGTTGATCTCGGACGTGCGGAGCAGGGCCTTGGTCGGGATGCAGCCCCAGTTGAGGCAGATACCGCCAAGCTTCTCGCGCTCGACGATGGCGCATTTCAGCCCCAGCTGCGACGCGCGGATCGCGGCGACATAGCCGCCGGGCCCGGAGCCGAGGACGATGAGGTCGTAAGTATCAGCCACATTTTGCTCCGATTTCGTGCCTTAGCGGCTGTGCCATTCGAAGAAGATCCAGAAGATCACGGTCGCCCCGACGAACAGCGGGATCGAGAAGAGGAGGCCCGGCGAGCCCTCCAGCGGGCTGATCGTGCCGACCGACGCGGCCGAACTCATCCAGGCGCCGGTCGGACCTCCGAACACCATCGGCACCGCCACCGCGATGATGAAGCCGATGAGGAGGGCCTTCAGGAGGTCCATGTCAGGCCAGCATAGCCAGTGGGTTTTCGACGAGACGCTTGATGGCCTGCATCAGGCGGGCGCCGTCGGCGCCATCGATGGCGCGGTGATCGAAACTGCCGGTGGCGTTCATCACCGTTGCGATCTGCAGGCTGTCATTGACGACATAGGGGCGCTTCTCGCCCGCGCCGATCGCCATGATCATCGCCTGCGGCGGATTGATGACCGCGTCGAACTGCTTGATGCCGTACATGCCCATGTTGCTGAGCGAGGCGGTGCCGCCCTGATATTCGTGCGGCTGGAGCTTGCCTTCGCGGGCGCGCTCGGCGAGTTCCTTCATCTCGGCGGCGATCACCGACACCGGCTTTGAGTCCGCACCGACGATGATCGGGGTAATGAGGCCGTTCGGGATCGACACGGCGACGGAGATGTCGGCCCGGCTATATTTCAGGAGCTGGTCGCCGGAGATCGACACGTTGCATTCCGGCACTTCGATAAGCGCGGCGGCAAGGGCCTTGATGAGTAGGTCGTTGACGCTGAGCTTCACGCCGCGCGCCTCGAGCCCCTTGTTGAGCTCGCCGCGGAGCTTCAGCAGCGCGTCGAGCTGAATATCGACGGTGAGGTAGATGTGCGGAATCGTCTGCTTCGCCTCGGTGAGGCGGCGGGCGATCGTCTTCCGCATGTTGGAAAGCTTGACCACCTCGTGCGGGATGTCGGTTTCGACGGTGGCCGGTGTGGCTGCCGGCGCCGCAGCGGGCGCTGCAGCAGGAGCAGCCGCAGGCTTGGCGCCGCCAGTGGCTCCGTCGATGTCGGCTTTAACGATGCGGCCGCCGGGGCCGGAGCCCTGGAGGGCTGAGAGGTCGACACCCTTCTGCTCGGCGAGGCGGCGGGCGAGCGGGCTTGCCTTGACGCGGTCGCCGCTGTCGGCGCGCGGCTGCGGTGCGGGCGTGGCGGCCACGACCTGCTTGTCCTCGGCCGGATTGGCGCCATAGCCCCTCACCTCGGGTTCCGGAGTGGGGGCCTTGTCGGTGGCGGGCTGGCCGGCGCCGGTTTCGCCGCCATCCTTTGCGACCGGTTCCTTGGCGGCAGTGGGCGCGGATGCGGCGGCGCCTGCCTCTTCGCCCTCACCCGCGATCAGTGCGATCACGGTGCCGACTTTCACTTCGTCCGTACCCTCGGCGACGAGTATCTTGGCGACGGTGCCTTCATCCACCGCCTCGAACTCCATTGTCGCCTTGTCGGTCTCGATCTCAGCCAGGATGTCGCCCGAGGCGACGGTGTCGCCTTCCTTCACCAGCCATTTGGCGAGCGTGCCTTCCTCCATCGTCGGAGAGAGGGCGGGCATCTTGAGTTCGATGGGCATGGGGCTTCCCTGTATTCTTCAGCCCGTCCAAACAGCAAATGAGGGGCACGGGTCAAGCCTGTCCGAGCGGCCGTCCGAGACCGGCCGAAGGGGTGAGGCTTGCGCGTCCGGACGGATTGGCGCACCAATCGCCGCAACAGGGGGCGGGACATGCGGGCTTATCTGGTGGTGGTCGACGAGACGCAAGAGGCGAAGGCCGCGCTCCGCTTCGCAGCGCGCCGCGCCGCGGGCACCGGCGGCACGGTCGAGATATTGTCGATCATCCCGCAGCAGGACTTCGTCGAATGGGGCGGCGTTCAGGCGGCGATCGAAGAGGAAGCGAAGCTAAGAGCGGAAGCCGCGGTGCTGGAGGCGTCGGGCGCGATCGTCGAGGAAGCGGGCATTCGGCCGTCCATCACCGTTAAGCAAGGTGACATGGTGAAGGCGGTGAACGAGCTGCTGAATGAGCGGGAGAATATCGCTGCGCTGGTGCTTGGCGCCGCGGCGGAGGGAAATCCGGGGCCGCTCGTCTCGCATTTCACGGCGGCCGCCGGAAGCCTCCCCTGCCCGCTGATGATCGTGCCGGGGCATCTCAGCGACGAGGCGCTGGACCGGTTAAGCTAGACGGCTGGCGATCTTTTCGATGAGGGCGACGCAGCCCCTCACATCTTCCTCGTCGAAGCGCGCGGGGCTTGGGCTGTCGAGGTCGAGCACGCCGAGCAACTGCCCCTGATGCACGATCGGCACGACAAGCTCCGAAGCCGAGGCGCTGTCGCAGGCGATGTGGCCGGGGAAGGCGTGGACGTCCTCGATGCACTGCACCTGGCGCGTCTGCGCGGCGGTGCCGCAGACGCCTTTGCCGAATGGGATGCGGATGCAGGCGGCCTTGCCCTGAAACGGGCCGAGCACAAGCTCGCCGCCGACATTACGGTAGAAGCCGGCCCAATTCAGGTCCGGAAGCCCCTCCCAGAGCAAAGCGGAGATATTGGCCATATTGGCGATCGCGTCCGGCTCCCCGGCGGTCAGTGCGTCCGCTGCTTCGATGAGCTGGCGATAAAGCTCGGCCTTGTCGGCCGCTTCGATCTTGAATTCGTACATCCTAGTCCACCCTGACTTTGCCGCGCGCCGCCTTGACGCTGCCGCGCTGCTTTTTCGAGTCCACCCTCTTCGCCTTTGCGGCGCGGCTGGGCTTGGTCTTGATCCTCTTTTCCGGGCGGATGTGGGCCTTGGCGATCAATTCCGCCAGCCTTTCCCGCGCATCTTCGCGGTTCGCCTCCTGCGTGCGGAAGCTTCGAGCGGTGATCACGATCTCACCGCCGCTCGTCATGCGGCTGCCGGCAAGCGACTTCAGCCGCTGATAGACGGGCGGCGCGAGGCCGAGCTTGAACACGTCGCAGCGAAGCTGGCAGGCGGTCGCAACCTTGTTGACGTTCTGGCCGCCTGGGCCGCTGGAGGCGATGAAGCTTTCGGAAAGCGCCTCCTCAGGGACTTCAAAGTGCGACATCGCCGAAGCCCGCATTGATGAAGGTTGGCGGCAAGGGCGCAGTTGCTTCGATGGGCTCCTTGCCCGCGCGCTCCAGCCGCAGCGACAAAGCGTGGAGGAGCATAGGCCCCCTGCCCTGCCCGTAGACGGGATCGCCGGAAATCGGAAAGCCGAGGCCTTCCGCGGCGTGGACGCGGAGTTGGTGGGTGCGGCCGGTTTCCGGCGTGAAAACGATCACCGCCCGCTTGTCCTTCACCGCCGCCTTCCGCCAGTGGCTGACCGAGGGCTTGCCCTTAGGATCAGGGACGATCCGCCAGCCGTCCCGCGCGGTCGAGGTCTTGCCGAGCGGAATGTCGATCCGTCCTTCCCCTGCTTCGGGTACCCCGTCGACGACAGCTACATAGGTCTTAACGACCTCGCCGCCTTCAAACGCACGCTGAAAGCGCTTGTGCGCCTTGGGGTTGCGGGCGAGGAGGAGGCAGCCGGACGTGTCGCGGTCCAGCCGGTGGACGGGCAGCGGCTCCCGCTGAAAGCCGAAGCGGAAATGTTGGAGATAATCTTCCAGACTCTCCGGAGTCTTAGAACCCGGATGCACGGCGAGACCTGCCGGCTTGTCGATGACGATCGCCTCGCCGTCGATGAAGAGAACGTACTTTTCCCACATGCTTCCGCTCTGCCTTAACTGTGGCGGATGCGCAACGAACCGCACTTTTCCAAGAGAGTCAGACCTTTAACAAGTAATTAACCTTTTAACTTCATTTATTGCCGCGTTAACGAAGGTTACCGGCTTGTCCATGTGGGCGAGAGCGGGGCGAAGAGAAGGGGGTAGACTCTCATGCGTGTACTGCTGATCGAAGACGAGCCGACGACCGCGAAGAGCATCGAGCTGATGCTGACCACCGAAGGCTTCAACGTCTATACGACCGACCTCGGCGAAGAGGGCTTGGATCTCGGCAAGCTCTACGATTACGACATCATCTGCCTCGACCTCAACCTGCCGGACATGCACGGCTATGACGTGCTGAAGAAGCTCCGCGCGGCCAAGGTCGGCACTCCGGTCCTCATCCTTTCCGGCATCGGCGAGATGGATTCGAAGGTCCGTGCGCTCGGCTTCGGCGCCGACGATTACGTGACCAAGCCCTTCCACCGCGACGAGCTGGTCGCCCGCATCCATGCGGTCGTCCGCCGCTCGAAGGGCCACAGCCAGAGCGTGATCCGCACCGGCAAGCTGGCCGTGAACCTCGACGCCAAGACGGTCGAAGTGGACGGCGCCCGCGTGCACCTGACCGGCAAAGAATATGCGATGCTGGAGCTCTTGTCGCTTCGTAAGTCGACGACGCTCACCAAGGAAATGTTCCTGAACCACCTCTATGGCGGCATGGACGAGCCCGAACTCAAGATCATTGACGTGTTCATCTGCAAGCTTCGCAAGAAGCTGTCGTCGGCCTGTGGTGGCGAGAATTATATCGAGACCGTCTGGGGCCGCGGCTATGTGCTGCGCGATCCGGAAGATATGGAGCAAGCCCAAGTCGCCTGAAAGGGTGACCGCGAGGAATAGAAAAGCCGGCGGGGCCTCCTCCGCCGGCTTTTTTGCACCTAAAGCGCGCCTCGTGCATTGTGCCTTTGGCGGCAGTTGATGCCGGAGGCGAAACGAGCGGGTGAATGGCGGCCAGGGGCGCATTTGACGAATTGTGGGGGACGAGCCGCGGGCGGAAGACGCGCGACGGTTTCGAGCTGCTCGGCGCCTGGATCGGCGACACCAGCGAAGCCGACCTCGACCGGCGCCAGCAGGCCGCCGAAGCTGCGTTCCGGACGTTAGGCATCACCTTCAACGTTTACGGCGACGATGAGGCGGCCGAGCGCATCATCCCGTTCGACATCATCCCGCGCATCTTCACGGCAGCGGAATGGGCACGGCTTTCTGAGGGGCTGGAGCAGCGCGTCCGCGCGATCAACGCCTTCATCGACGACGTTTATGGCGAGCGGAAGATCATCCGCGATGGCGTGCTTCCCGCCGACCTGGTCCTCGCCAATCCGGGCTTCTGCGTTCATGTCGCAGGCGCGAAGCCGCCGCACGGCGTTTATGCCCACATTTGCGGCATCGACCTGGTTCGGACCGGGCCGGACGAATTTTTCGTGCTGGAGGACAATGCGCGGACGCCGTCGGGCGTATCCTACATGCTCGAGAACAGGGAGGCGATGCTTCGGCTTTGCCCGGAGCTGTTCGACGCCTTTCCGGTGCGGCCGGTTGACACCTATCCCGACCTGCTCCGCGACACACTGTTTTCGGTGGCGCCCAAGGGGGCGCGCAATCCGGTCTGCGTGCTGCTGACGCCCGGCCACTATAACAGCGCTTTCTACGAACACAGTTTTCTTGCCGACAATATGGGCATCGAACTGGTCGAGGGCCGCGATCTGGAAGTGGACGACGACGTCGTCTGGATGCGCACCATCGAGGGGCGGGTGCGGGTGGACGTGATCTACCGCCGCGTCGACGATGCCTTCCTCGACCCGCTGATGTTCCGGCGGGATTCGGTGCTCGGCGTTCCGGGGCTGATGGCCGCCTATCTCGCCGGCAACGTCGCGATCGTGAACGCGCCCGGCACCGGTATTGCCGACGACAAGGCGATCTATTCCTACATGCCGGAGATCGTCCGTTATTATTCGGGCGAGGATGCGAAGCTTCCCAATGTCGAGACCTTCCGCTGCCGTGAGCCGGAGGGGCTGCAATATGTGCTCGACCATATGGAAGAGCTGGTGGTGAAGCTGGTGGACGGGTCGGGCGGCTACGGCATGCTGGTGGGGCCGACCGCCACGGCGGCGGAGATTGAGCATTTCCGGAGCGCCGTGAAGGCGGAGCCGCACCGCTATATTGCGCAGCCGACGCTGTCGCTTTCCACCGTGCCGACGGTGACGGAAAAGGGCATCGTGCCGCGGCATGTGGATTTCCGGCCATTCGTGCTGACCGGCGCCAAGGGCATCAATATCGTTCCCGGCGGCCTCACCCGCGTTGCCCTACGCGAAGGGTCGCTGGTGGTGAATTCGAGCCAGGGCGGCGGGACGAAGGACAGCTTCATCCTCGCCGCGCCTCAGGAAGGCGAGGCCTGATGCTGTCGCGCACCGCATCCAACCTCTACTGGATCGGCCGCTACATGGAGCGAGCGGAGTTCACGACGCGGCTGATCGAAGCGACGATCAGGCTTAATTCGCTTTCGATGAAAGCGCGTGCCGACCAGGCGTGGAAGAGCGCGCTTGCGGTGGTGGGAGAGACGGACGGATTTGCGCGAACGGGCGAGAATCCCACCGCCTTCAACGTCAGCCGTTACCTCAGCCTAGCCGAGGAGAATCCCAACTCCGTCCGCGCCTGCCTCGGTTTGGCGCGGGACAATGCCCGGGCGGCGCGGAACAGCCTTTCGCGAGAGGGCTGGGAGGCGATCAACCGCGCCTGGCTGACGCTCCGCGGCCGTGCCAGCCCCGGCGGCGCGCAGGCGGCGCTCAATATGGTCGAAGGCGTTAAGGCCGAGACTTTGGGCTTCGAAGGCGCAGTGGCGCGAATGCTTCGGAGCGAAGGCTATTGGTTCCTGCGCCTCGGCTCAGTTATCGAACGGGCCGACAACACGGCGCGCCTGCTCGACGTAAAATATTATATCCTGCTTCCGGAGGGCGAGCCGGTGGGTGGAACCTTGGACCGCGACCAGTGGACGACGATCCTTCACACCGTGTCGGCCCGCACGGCCTATCGCCACCTCTACACGGATGCGCTGAAGCCTTGGCTGGTCGCCGACATGCTGATCTTCCGCCGCGAGCTTCCGCGCTCGCTCGCCGCCGCAGCCGCCGAGGCTGTCGATCTGCTTACCGCAATTGGCGAGGCGACCGGGCGGCAGGGCCAGGCGGACCGGCTCGCCCGCGACCGGGAACGGAAGCTTCAGGAGACCGATATCCGAACCGTGTTTCAAGGCGGGCTTCACCAATATCTGCAGCGCTTCATTCGTGAGAATGCCGCGGTCGATCGCGCCATCGCCGCGCAGTTCAGGTTCGGCTGATGCGGCTTTCCGTCCAATATCGCACCAGCTACCGCTACAGCGAGCCTGCGCGGCGCGTGATCCAGCTCCTCCGCCTGACGCCGCACAGCTTCCGCGGGCAGAATGTGCTCGACTGGCGGATCGACCTCGGCGTCGATGCGCGGCTGCGCGAAAGCCGGGACGGCTACGGCAACATCATCCACATGCTTTATATCGACAAGCCGCTGACCGAGTTGACGGTCACCGTGTCCGGCAAGGTGCTGACCGAGGACCGGGCGGGCGTGGTCGACGGGCTCCCGGGCGATTTGCCGCCGGAAGTGTTCCTGCGGCCGACCCGGCTGACGGAAGGCGGGAAGCCGCTGCAGGATTTCGCGGCGGCGCTGGAGGCTGAGGGTGGTACGCGGCTGGAGCGGCTTCATCGCCTCACCTCCACCATCAAAAGCAGGATGAGTTTCGACACCGGCAAGACAGTGCCGGATACGACCGCACTTGAAGCGTTCGATGCCGGCCACGGGGTCTGCCAGGATTTCGCGCATATCTTTATCGCCGTGGCGCGGCTCAGTCGCATTCCGGCGCGCTATGTGTCGGGCCATCTCTTCCGCCGCGACGGCAAAGTGATCCAGGAAGCGGCGCATGCCTGGGCGGAGGCGTGGGTCGAAAATCTGGGTTGGGTTGCGTTCGATCCGACCAACGGCATCTCCGCCGACGACGCCTATATCCGTATTGCGGCGGGGCTCGATTATCGCGATGCGGCGCCGTTCGCTGGGGCGAGGCGCGGCGGCGGCAATGAAGAGCTTTCTGTCGACGTGCAGGTTCGTCTAGCAAGGACCCAGTCGCAATCGCAGTCGCAAAGCTAGGAGCCCGGCACGCGTGACTTATTGTATCGGCTTCCTCCTCGACGAGGGCCTGATCATGATGGCAGATACCCGCACCAATGCGGGCGTCGACAATTTCTCGTCGTTCAAGAAGCTGCATACGCTGGTGGATACGGCCGACCGGCAGATCTTCGCCTGCACGTCGGGCAGCCTGTCGATGAGCCAGGCGGTGATCAGCCTGCTCCGAGAGGGGCTTCCATCATCAGGCGACGTCGACATGGTGCGAACGCTGTCGGGCGCGGCGACGATGTTCAGGGCGGCGCAATTGGTTGGCGAGGCGGTGCAGATTGCGAGCCGGACGGTGGGCGCGGCGCTGGCGTCGGTGAATATCGGCAGCTCGGTGTCGCTGCTGCTCGGCGGCCGCATCGGCAAGGCGCCCCCTGCCCTCTACCTCGTCTATTCGGCGGGCAATTTCATCGAGTGCAAGACGGAAGTTCCGTTCCTGCAGATCGGCGAGACGAAATACGGCAAGCCGATCCTCGACCGCCGCGTCCGCATGGAAACGCCGCTCGACGAGGCGGTGAAGGTGGGCTTCCTGTCTTACGACAGCGCCATGCGCTCCAACCTGGGCGTGTCGCGGCCGATCGACGTGCTGGTGATGCCGCGCGACAAGAAACGCCCGCTCATCCAGGTGCGGGTCGAAGAGGATGACGAATATTTCAACGCCCTGTCGCGGGAATGGGCGGCTTTGCTCAGCGAAGCAACGCAGCGCATCCCGAACCCTCCCTTCATGGCTGAGCCTGAATGACGAGCCTGAAGGAGGCTTACGACGCGCTCCGGGCCTACGGCCTCGACCTCCCCGAAGCGGTGGAGGAGATGCCCTGGGGTCATTCGGCGCTGAAGGTCAGAGGCAGGAGCTTCGTCTTTCTCAATCTGGAGGAAGACCGGCTGAGCCTGTCCATGAAGCTGCCGGTAAGCCGTGACTTTGCCTTGATCTTCGATTTTACAGAACCGACCGGCTACGGACTTGGGCGAAGCGGCTGGGTCACGTCGAGCTTCGCGAAGGGTGACGAGATCGACCTCGACCTGATGAAGCGATGGATCGTGGAAAGCTACCGCGCCTTCGCGCCGAAGAAATTATCGAAGCTGCTGCCGGCCGAGGATTAAGAGGAGAGCGGCAGCTCGCGCTGTTCGGGCTCGAAGCGGTGCCAGCCGTTGGGGCCCAGCCGCTCCAGCGGGCGGAAGCGCGCTTTGTAGGACATGCGCGGCGAATCCTCGACCCAATAGCCGAGATAGACATAAGGAAGCCCCGCCTTTGCGGCGCGGGTGATGTGATCGAGGATGATGTAGGTGCCGAGGCCGGGGCGCTTGGCATTGTCCGGATCGAAGAAGCTGTAGATCATCGACAGGCCGTCGCCCTGCTGATCGGTGAGGCAGGCGCCTACAAGCTTGCCGGGGCGGCCGTTTTCCGACGGCTCGCGATATTCGATGAGGTAGGTTTTGACCGGGCTCTGCTCGACCATGTCGGCAAAGTCGTTTTCGTCCATGTCGACCATGCCGCCGCCGGGGTGCCGCGCGCTGAGGTAGCGGCGGAGGAGCGCATATTGCTCCTCGGTCGTCCAAGGCTTGCAGGCGGTGACTTCAAGATCGGCATGGCGGCGAAGGGTGCGGCGCTGCGAGGCGTTCGGCTCGAACTCGGTCGCAACGACGCGGACCGAGATGCAGGCGGCGCAGTCGAGGCAGCTCGGCCGGTAGGCGACGCCCTGGCTGCGGCGGAAGCCGATCCGCCCCAGCGCATCGTTGAGCTCGCTCGCATGCTGCCCGGTAAGCTCGGTGAAGACCTTCCGCTCGGTCTTGCCCAATATGTACGGGCAAGGCGCGGGCGTCGTCACGAAGAAGCGGGGAAAGCGGAAGGGTGCGCTCAACGGTTACTCCGAGACGGAAAAGCAACTGCTGCCATAACGAACTTTACGCCCGTCGGTGCCGCGAAAGGAAGAGCGGGACGCGACGAAATGCTCGGCTTTCGGCGAACCGTGCCACGCTGGCACAGATTCTAGTGGATATCCACGGGATGGACGTTGAAGCCATCGGCTTTGAGCGCCTCCGTCAGGCGCTCAAGGTGCGCCGCGTCGCGGGCCTCGCATTCGATGTCGATGAAGGTGTCCTTGGCGGGCAGCGGCGTGAAGATCCGCTGGTGGTAGATTTCGACGATGTTCACCTGATGAAGGTCGAACTGCTTCACGACCGCGAAGAGCGCGCCGGGGCGGTCCTGAAGCTGGATGCGGAGCCGGGCCATCCGGCCTGAGCGGGCGAGGTCGCGCAGCAGCACGGTCGCGAGGAGGCGCGTATCGATATTGCCGCCGGTGACGATGAGACCGACCTTGCGGCCGCGGAAGCGTTCCGGATGGGCGAGAAGAGCTGCGAGACCTGCGCCGCCCGCCCCTTCCGCCACCGTCTTCTCAATCTGGACGAGGAGGCTGACGGCGCTTTCCATATCACGTTCGGACACGAGCAGGATCTCGTCGACCAAGCTGCGGATGATCGCGGCGGTCGCCTTGGCCGGCGCCTTGACGGCAATCCCCTCGGCAATCGTGTCGCCGGCCGACGGCAGCGTTTTGCCGGTGATCTCGCAATACATGGACGGGTAGAGTTCGGCCTGGACACCGACGAGGTCGATATCCGGCTTGAGCGCCTTGGCCGCCGTGCCGACGCCGGAGATGAGGCCGCCGCCGCCGATCGGCACGACGAGCGTTTCGATTTCCGGCGCGTCGGCGAGCATTTCGAGGCCGACCGTGCCCTGCCCGGCCATGATATCCGGATCGTCGAACGGGTGCACGAAGGTGAGCTGCCGCGCCTCCGCCAGCTCAAGCGCATGGGCATAGGCTTCGTCGTAAAGCTCGCCGTGGAGCACGACTTCGGCGCCGTGCCCTTCCGTCTGCATGACCTTTATGGTCGGGGTCGAACGCGGCATCACGATCATGGCCGGGACGCCGAGCCGCTTCGCGTGATAAGCGACCGCCTGCGCATGGTTGCCGGCCGAGGAAGCGATGACGCCGCGCCCCCGCTTCGCCTCGTCCATTAGCAGCAATTTGTTGAGCGCGCCGCGTTCCTTATAGGCGGCTGTAAACTGGAGGTTTTCGAATTTCACCCAGACCGTGGCGCCGGTAAGCTCCGACAAGGTGCGGCTGAGGAGCGTCGGCGTCCGCACGACCGCGCCTTCGATCCGGCGTGCGGCGGCTTCGATATCGGCGAATGTGACGGGGTCGTCTGAGCGGGCCATGAGGGCCGCTATCCCACTGGCGCGGCCGCTAAACAAGCCTTATGCCCGCGGCATTCCGATCAGAAGGCTTTTGGAAGATGAAGAAGTTTCTGGCCGCGCTTGCGGCTCTGTTGCTTGCCCCCGCAGCGCTCGCCGACGTCCATGTGGACAATGTGAACGGCTATACGATTGGCGAGGGCGGGCGCCTGATCCGCTTCAACGGCATATTGATCGACAATGCGGGGAAGGTGAAGCAGCTGCTGCAGCGCGGCGAGCGGCTTGCCGGGCGTGCCGACTATCGCATCGACGGACGCGGCCGGACCCTAATTCCCGGTCTGTTCGACGCGCACGGCCATGTGATGGGCCTCGGCATGGGCGCGATCCAGCTCGACCTCAGCGACACCAATTCGCTGCAGGAGGCGCAGGCGAAGATCGCGGCTTATGCAGCCGCCAATCCTTCGCCGCGCTGGATCATCGGCCGCGGCTGGAACCAGGAGAAATGGGGCCTCGGCCGCTTCCCGACCGCAGCCGACATCGACGCCGTGGTCCGCGACCGCCCGGTCTGGCTGGAGCGCGTCGACGGCCATGCCGGATGGGCGAACAGCATCGCCATGCAGGAAGCGGGTGTCACTGCCGCGTCGGTTTCGCCAGCGGGCGGCAAGATCGAGAAGACCGGCAACCAGCCCAATGGGATCTTCATCGATGCCGCATCCACGCTGGTGCAGAAGGCGGTGCCGGCGACACTCCCACGCACGCGGGACCAAGCGCTTCAGCGGGCGCAGGAGATATTGCTTTCAAACGGGCTCACGGCCGTTGCCGACATGGGGACGAGTGCCGAGGAGTGGCTCGTGCTTCGGCGTGCAGGAGACGAAGGGCGGCTAAATGTGCGCGTCCTTTCCTATGCCTCCGGCGTCGAAAACCTACTCGAAGTCGCCGGCACGCATCAGACGCCCTGGCTCTACGACAATCGGCTCCGCATGGTCGGCGTCAAACTCTATGCCGACGGCGCTCTTGGATCGCGCGGTGCGTTCCTGAAGCAGCCCTACAAGGATTCTCCGAAGGAGCGCGGCCTTGCCTTCCTAAGCGACGCGACGCTCAAGAACCTGATGGTGCGGGCGGCGATGGACGGCTTTCAGGTGGCGGTGCACGCGATCGGCGATGCCGCCAATGCGCAGGTGCTGGAGGGGATCGAGGAGCTTTCGGACACCTATAAGGGCGACCGGCGTTGGCGGATCGAGCATGCGCAGATCGTCGATCCGGCCGATCTTCCCCGCTTCGCGCGGAACGGCATTATCGCGTCGATGCAGCCGGTCCACCAGACCAGCGACTGGCGCATGGCCGAAGCGCGGATGGGCGCTGAGCGGCTGCGCGGCGCCTATGCCTGGGCGACTATGGCGCAGAACCGGGTGCCGCTCGCCTTCGGATCCGACTTCCCGGTGGAGTCGCCGAACCCGTTCCACGGCCTTGCCGTTGCGATCAGCCGCGTCGATCCGCAGGGCCAGCCGGCGGGCGGCTGGATGCCGGAGCAGCGCGTGTCGCTGACGCAGGCTTTCTCCGCCTTCACCCGCGATGCGGCTTATGCCGCCTTTGCCGAGGACCGACTGGGGTCGCTGGAACGCGGACGCATGGCCGATTTCATCATCATCGACCGCGACATCTTCAACAATGCGACGCCGGAGCAGATCAGGGGCACGCAGGTGCTGGAGACCTATCTCGGCGGACGGCGGGTGTGGCAGCGCGGAAGCCCCAGCTCCTCCGGCCGCTAAGCTAGGTTATGATGCGAAGCGGGGGTGAACGGCCGGCTTATGCGTCGGCATATTTGACGGAACAGCCATAGGGGCGGCTGCTCGCGACCGACACCGGCTTCCCGGCCTTGATCTCGGAGAGCGCAGCCAGCACGTGGTTGCGGGCGCCAGCGATGTCATCCGGGTCATTGGTCGGCTTGTCGTCGATGCCGCCCGCATAGACGAGCGCGCCCGCCTGATCGACGATGAACATGTGCGGCGTCGTCCTGGCGTCATAGAGCTTGCCGACCTTGCCGTTCGCGTCGAGCAGATAGGCAGAGGACCGGGCGCCGTTCTGGGCGAGAACCGCCTTGGCCTGGGCGGCGTCCATATGGCCCTGATTGCCGGGCGCGCCGGAGTTGATGGTCAGCCAGACGACGCCGTCATTCACGGCGGTCGTTTGCGTCTTCTGCATGTTGCCGCTGCCATAATGCTTCTTCACGTACGGACATTCGGGGTTGTTCCATTCAAGCACTACCGTCTTCCCCTTGAAGCCGGAGAGGCTGACGGGCTTGCCGTCGAGGTCGGCAAGTTGGAAGTTGGGTGCAGGCTGGCCGACGACTGGCGCCGTCGCGGACTTCTCCTCGACGGAGGACGAGCCGTCGCATCCAGCGGTGAGGGCCAGTGCGGTGAAGGCGGTGAAAGCGGCAAGCATCTGCTTCATTTCGGCGTTCCTTATCAGCTGACCATGGACACGAGCCGCGAGGGCGTCAGAACCTGCGGCAGGATTTCGGCCGGCTTGCCCGGCTGGTAGTAGAGGTAGAGCGGTACGCCCGAGCGGCCGTGCCTTTCGAGGAAGCGGCCGATCGTCGCATCGCCGCGAGTCCAATCGCCGACCAGAACCGCAACCTGCGCGTCGGCGAAGGCCTTGGCGACCTCCTTCCGCTCGATCGCGCCCTTTTCGTTGACCTTGCACGTCAGGCACCAGTCGGCGGTGAAGTAGACGAAAACGGGGCGCCCCTCCTGCTGCAGCGAGGCGAGACGCGCCTCGGTAAAGGGTTCGGCATTCAGCATGTTCGGAGCGCTTGCCATTGCCGGCGCGGTGGCGGCGGTCGGCACGAAAGCAAGGGCGAGAGCGGCGGCAGCGGCGGCGGGCACCAGCGGCAACCATAGGCCGACTCGTCCCTGCCATTGCCCGACCCACCACAAAGCGAGGCCCAGCACGGTCGCAGCGGCGAGGCCGATCGTCATCCCATCGACGCCGGCCTGCCGCCCCAATATCCAGGCGAGGCCGAGCGCCGTCAGGAACATCGGCACAGACAGGATGCGGCGCAGCCTGTCCATCCAAAGGCCTGGCTTCGGCAGCCGCCGCCGAAGCGCGGGCACGAAACCCAGCAGCAGGAAGGGTAAGGCGAGGCCCAGCCCGAGGCCCGCGAACACCGCCAGCGCGGCCGCCGTGGGCAGGATGAGCGCCGCGCCCATTGCCGCGCCCATAAAAGGGCCGGTGCAGGGCGTCGCGACGAAAGCCGCCAGCACTCCGGTCCAGAAGGCGCCCCCCACGCCACCCTTGCCGGCGAGACCCTGGCCGGCGCCGACGGCGCGCAGATCGAACAGGCCGGCGAGGTTGAGCGCGATGGCGGTGACCAGAAGCAGCAGGACGATGATCACGCGGGGATCCTGCAGCTGGAAGGCCCAGCCGACCGCAGCGCCTCCCGCGCGCAGGGCGAGCAACGCGCCGCCGAGCGCCAAGCAAACGAGGATGACGCCCGCGGCATAAGCGAGCGCTTCCCGGCGCGCCGTTCCTTCGCTCTCGCCGGTCCGCGCGAGGCTCAGCGCCTTGAGGCTCAGGATCGGAAAGACGCAGGGCATGATGTTGAGGATCAGTCCGCCCAGCACGGCGCCCAATAGCGCAAGGAGGATGGTGGAGGCCAAACCCGCCTCGGCCGTGCCTGCCGCGATGGGGCCGGGGCGGAGCGTCACCCACAGGCCGCGCTCGCCGACCTTGAGCAGGCCTTCGGCGCCCTTGAGACCAGCCGCCTCGCCGGGCGCGTCGGTCTCGATAATCAGAGTGTCGCCGTCGCGCCGCACCTCCTGCGCGGCGGAATATTTGAGGAGCCCATGGGTCAGGGGGAAGAAATAGGCGCCCTCGCCGCTTTCCGACGCCGGATAGGGGATGGCAATCCGGGCCTTGCCGCCTTCTATCGCGAACCGCCCCTCGCCGCCGATCGGACGCGGCAAAGCGGCGCGATAGCCGTCGAACCGTCCCGGCTGCGCCGGCGCACCGATGGTCACCTGGGCCGCAACCTCCGCGCTCTCCGGGACACAGATTTCGCGCGTGCAGACGAGATAATCGAGGCTGGCGCGGATCGGCAGCACGTCGCCCGGCTTCACGCCGGCCGGCACCCGCAGCTCCGTCAAAAGCGCATAATCATGCTCGTAGACATAGTTCATGATGCCCGCGATCGTCAGCGTCTCGGGCACCGGATAGCGCAGCTCGCCGACGCTCGCGCCGTTTGGCAAAGTCCATTCGACCTGCGATTCCGTTCCAGCATCGCCGGGATTGCGCCAATAGCCGTGCCAGCCAGGCTCCGGCTCCATCACCAGCGCCAGCGTGACCCTGCCCCCCGGCGCGACGGTCGCGCCCTCGGGCACCAAGGTTACGGCCATGTTGCGCGCGTCGGCGGATAAGGCCCAGAGGCCGAGCAAGAGGGCGAGAAGCAGGCGCGCTAGGATCACAATACAGTGATGTACCAAGCGCCAGCGTCAATCAAGATTGGGCCGGAGCCACCTTTCCGCCTGCTCAACACTGACGCCGCGGCGGGCGGCATAGTCTTCGAGCTGGTCGCGGCCGAGGCGGGCGACGCCGAAATAGTCGGTGTCACGGTGCGCGAAATAGAAGCCGGAGACGGCACTGGTCGGAAGCATTGCGAAATTGTCGGTGAGGCTGACCCCGGCCGGATCGCCGCCCAGCATATCGAAGAGGATTGGCTTCAGGCTGTGGTCCGGGCAGGCCGGATAACCGGGCGCCGGGCGGATGCCGACATATTTCTCGCGGATCAGCTCCTGATTGGTGAGGTGCTCGGTACCCGCATAGCCCCAGACATTCTCGCGGACATGGGCGTGGAGCCGCTCGGCGAAGGCTTCGGCGAGGCGGTCGGACAGCGCCTTCAGGAGGATGTCGGAATAATCGTCATTCTCCGCCTTGAAGCGGGCAAGGTGCGGCTCGAGGCCGTGGATCGCGACCGCGAAACCGCCGATCCAGTCCTCCCCATCGGGCGAGATGAAATCGGCAAGGCACATGTTGGCGCGCCCTTCGCGCTTCTTCACCTGCTGGCGGAGGAAGGGGAGCCGGGTTTCCTCGTTACTGGCAAGCACCAGCACATCGTCGCCCTCGCGGCGGCAGCGCCAGAGGCCCAGCGTGCCGCGCGCCGTCAGCCAATGTTCGGCGATGATGCGGTCGAGCATCGCCTGCGCGTCCTTGAACAGGGATGTCGCGCTTTCGCCGACCACCTCGTCCTCAAGGATCTGCGGGTAATTGCCGGCAAGCTCCCAGGCGCGGAAGAAGGGCGTCCAGTCGATGTGGCTGCGAAGGTCGCGAAGCTCCCATTCACCATAATGGTGGAGACCGGGACGGAGCGGCGCCGGTGCCTTGCCTTCCGGATCGTAGGCGAAGGCGTTGGCGCGCGCTTCTTCGAGCGTCGCGAGGTCGTTCTGACCCTTATTGGCACGGCTTTCCCGCACCTCATTATAGCTGCGCTTGGTTTCGTCGACAAAGGTGTCGCAGAGCGTGTCTGACACCAAAGTCGAGGCAACGCCGACGGCGCGGCTCGCGTCAAGGACGTGGATCACCGGCCCTTCATACGCAGGGTCGATGCGGAGCGCGGTGTGGACCTTGCTGGTCGTGGCGCCGCCGATGAGGAGCGGGAGCTTCAACTGCTCACGCTGCATCTCCTGGGCGACGGTCACCATCTCGTCGAGCGACGGCGTAATGAGGCCGGAAAGGCCGATCATGTCCGCGTCATTCTCGTTCGCAGCCTTTAGGATATCTTGCCACGGCACCATCACACCGAGGTCTATGACCTCGAAGCCGTTGCACTGGAGGACGACGCCGACGATGTTCTTGCCGATGTCGTGAACATCGCCCTTGACGGTCGCCATCACGACCTTGCCCTTGCCGGCAGCGGCGCCGTTCTTTTCCTTCTCCGCCTCGATGAAGGGAATGAGGTGGGCGACGGCCTTCTTCATGACGCGGGCGGACTTCACCACCTGCGGCAGGAACATCTTACCGGATCCGAACAGGTCTCCGACGACGTTCATACCGTCCATCAACGGCCCTTCGATCACTTCGATCGGGCGCGCTGCCTGTTGGCGCGCTTCTTCGGCATCCTCGACGACGTGAAGGTCGATGCCTTTCACAAGCGCATGTTCGAGCCGCTTGGCGACCGGCCAGCCACGCCATTCGGCGGCTTCCTTTTCCGCCGCGGGATTGGAACCGAGATATTTCTCGGCAAGCGCCACCAGCCGCTCGGTCGCATCGTCACGGCGGTCGAGGATCACGTCCTCGCATGCTTCGCGAAGCTCCGGATCGATCGTGTCGTAGACGTCGAGCTGGCCTGCATTCACGATTGCCATGTCGAGCCCTGCCGGAATGGCATGGTATAGGAAGATCGAATGCATCGCGCGGCGGACAGTCTCATTGCCGCGGAAGGAGAAGCTGAGGTTCGACAGCCCTCCGGAAATGTGCGCGTGCGGGCAGCGGGCGCGGATTTCCCGGCACGCCTCAATGAACTCGACCGCGTAGCGGCGATGCTCCTCAATCCCTGTTGCAACCGCGAAAATGTTCGGATCGAAGATGATGTCTTCCGGCGGGAAGCCGTCGGCGACGAGCAGCTTATAGGCGCGCTCGCAAATCTCGACCTTACGTGCCTTCGTATCGGCCTGGCCGACCTCGTCGAAGGCCATGACGACGACGGCAGCGCCGTAATCGCGGACGAGGCGGGCGTGGCGGAGGAATTCTTCTTCACCTTCCTTCATACTGATCGAGTTCACGATCGGCTTTCCGGACACGCATTTGAGGCCGGCTTCGATCACGCTCCATTTGGAGCTGTCGATCATGAAGGGCACGCGGGCGATGTCGGGTTCGGCCGAGATCAGCTTCAGGAAGGTGGTCATCGCATGTTCGGCGTCGAGCAGGCCTTCGTCCATGTTGATGTCGATGACCTGGGCGCCATTTTCCACCTGCTGGCGCGCGACTTCAACGGCGGCGGCATAGTCGCCCGCCATGATGAGCTTCTTGAACTTGGCCGAACCGGTGACGTTGGTCCGCTCGCCGATATTGACGAAGGTTGCAGTCTGCTGGGTCATCTTACTCTGGGACTAGGCCGGTGCGGCCGGGTGAAGATCAGGCGGCGAGCACCATGGTTTCGAGACCCGCGAGGCGGGTCACGACCGGCGGCGCGGGCAGCTTGCGGGGGGCAAGGCCCTCCACCGCCTTCGCCATCGCGGCGATATGCGCGGGCGTCGAGCCGCAGCAGCCGCCGACGATGTTGACGAGGCCCTGTTCGGCCCATTCGCGGAGGAACCCCGCCGTTTGCGCCGGAAGCTCGTCATAGGCGCCGAGTTCGTTGGGAAGGCCGGCATTCGGATAGGCCATGATCAGCGTGTCGGCGACGCCCGAAAGCGCCTGCACGTGCGGACGAAGCTGCTGCGCACCGAACGAGCAATTGAGACCGACCGTCACCGGCTTGGCGTGGCGCACCGCGTGCCAGAAGGCCTCGACTGTGTGGCCGGAAAGGTTGCGGCCGCAGAGGTCGGTGATGGTCATGGAGATCATCAAAGGCACGTCGCGGCCCCTGGCGCGGGCCGCTTCCTTGGCAGCCATGATGCCAGCCTTGGCGTTCAGCGTGTCGAAGATGGTCTCGATCAGGATGAAATCGGCGCCGCCTTCGATCAACGCTTCGCACTGCTCGCGATACACGTCCTTCAGGCCGTCGAAGTCGATCTCGCGAAAGCCAGGGTCGTTGACGTCGGGCGAGAGGGACAGCGTCTTGTTGGTGGGGCCGACCGCGCCCGCGACGAAGCGGGGCTTGCCGTCCTCGGCCGCGAAATCATCCGCCGCCTTCCGGGCAATGCGGGCCGAGGCGATGTTGATGTCGGCGACCAGAGCTTCGGCGCCGTAATCGGCCTGGCTGATGCTGTTGGCGCTGAAGGTGTTGGTAGAGACGATGTCGGATCCGGCGGCCAGATAGGCGCGGGTGATGCCCTCCACCACGTCGGGCCGGGTCAGAGCGAGGATGTCGTTGTTGCCCTTCTGGTCCTTGCAGAGGCCGAGATTGCCGCGATAGGCGGCCTCGTCCAGCTTGTGGTTCTGGATCTCGGTGCCGAAGGCACCATCGGTGAGGAGGATGCGCTCACCTGCGGCGCGAATAAGTGCTTCGCGAGCGTTCATGCCGCCTGCTCCTGTGCTGTGTTCTGGGGCCTTAGCCCCAGCAAATGGCAGATCGCGTAAGCGAGTTCCGCCCGGTTCAATGTGTAGAAGTGGAAGTGGCGGACGCCGCCCGCATAAAGCTGGCCGCAAAGCTCGGCCGCGACCGTCGCCGCGACCAGCTGCCGCGCGGCGGGGAGATTGTCGAGCCCTTCGAACAGGCGGTCCATCCAGGCGGGAATCGACGCGCCGCACATGGCCGCGAACTTCCGCGTTTGAGCGACGTTCGACACCGGGAGGATGCCGGGCACGATCTCGGCGTCTATGCCCGCTGCCGCGGCTTCGTCCTGGAAGCGGAAGAAGCATTCGGGCGAGAAGAAGAACTGCGTGATCGCGCGGTCGGCGCCGGCGTCGATCTTCCGCTTCAGATTGTCGATGTCGGATGCCTTGCTGGCGGCTTCCGGATGACATTCCGGATAGGCGGCGACCGAAATTTCGAACGGCGCCACTTTCTTCAAACCCTCGACCAGCTCAGCCGCGCTGGCATAGCCGTCAGCTCGGGCTTCGAAGCGCTTGCCCTGCTCAGGCGGATCGCCGCGAAGGGCGACGATATGCCGAATGCCGGCCGCCCAATATTCCCGCGCGACCTCGTCGATCTCGTCGCGGCTCGCCTCGACACAGGTGAGGTGGGCAGCGGCGGCGAGGCTGGTCTCGCGCGCGATCCGTTCGACGGTCGCGTGGGTGCGCTGGCGGGTCGAGCCGCCTGCGCCGTAGGTGACCGAGACGAAGCGCGGCTGAAGCGGCTCGAGCGTCTTCACGCTGTCCCAGAGCGTCTCCTCCATCTTCTCCGTCTTCGGCGGGAAGAATTCAAAACTGACACCGATGTCGCCGGCAACATCCTCGAAGAGAGGCTTGCCGCCACTGATGCGGGCGTGAGCATGTTCGATGGCGGGGGCTGCGGGACTCATGCGACAACCTTCAATTTGGCTTTGGGCCGTTCGCCGGTCCAAAGCGTGACCGTAAGCTCCCCGCCCTTCAAATGCTCGACGACGCGGCCCTGAAGCCCTGCCGCCTTCAGATATTTGAGCATTGCATCGTCCGCGAAGCCGAGGCGCGCATGCGCGTCGCGGGTGCGAAGCTCCTCCCGCTCGTGCGGAGCGAAATCGATGATGATGAGGCGCCCGCCGGGTGCGAGCAGGCGGGCAGCCTCGGCCACTGCGGCGGCGGGCTGCTGCGCATAATGGAGCACCTGGTGGATGATGACCGTATCCGCCGACGCGGCCGGAAGCGGTAGTGAATACATATCGCCCTGGCGAAGCTCGGCGGAGGCGAGGCCCGCCTCGGCAAGCTTCACGCGAGCCAGCCGCAGCATTTCGGGCGAGCGGTCGATGCCGAGCGCGCGCTCGGCATCGGGCGCGAACAGCTCCAGCATGCGGCCCGTGCCGGTACCAATGTCAACGAGCCGGCCGACCTCCCGGTCGCCAAGGGTGCGGGCGATCGCGGCCTCGACTTCGCTTTCGGCGATGTGAAGCGAGCGAAGCTCGTCCCAGTCGGCGGCGTGGCTGGCAAAATAGCGTTCGGCGGCGGCGGCGCGGTCGGCGCGGACCGCGGCAAGGCGGGCGGCGTCGGCCACGGCCCACGGGTCCTCGCCATCAAGCGCGGACCAGCTATCGAGGAGGGCGAAGACGGGGGCTACACGCTCGGCGCGGCCGAGGCTTAGGAAGACCCAGCTTCCTTCCTTGCGGCGTTCGGCAAGGCCAGCATCGATCAGGATCTTCACATGGCGCGATACGCGCGGCTGGCTTTGCCCAAGCACCTGCGCAAGCTCGCCGACGGAAAGCTCCATCGCGCGCAGCAGCGTCAGGATCCGAAGGCGGGTCGGATCGGCGAGCGACTGGAAAAGATCAGGCAGCTTCTGCATCAACTTAAGGATATAAAGATATCTTTATATGGGGGTCAAGGATGATGAGGCGCAGGAGCGCGGATAGTAGAGAAAAAGCCCGCTCTCGATGCTTACTGATTCGTTAAGCCGCGGCGGCAACATGGTGTCTGAAATGCTAAGTTGTGGAGAAAAATAAGCTTTCTGCCGGATGAACGAGCCGCTCTTGCACGAGGGAAAGATGCTGATAAGGAGGAGGTTGAGGGGGATTGTTTATCAAACCAGTAGACATTCTGCTGATCCTTCTCTAAACCGCTTAACTGCTGGCCGTTGAAGGGAAACCTCCAACACCTCGCCCAGCGAATAGTTTGCTCCTTTGGAGGGAAATGCCATGAAGAAGTTCGCTCTTATCGCCGTTGCGACCCTCGGCCTTGCTGCTTGCGGCGGCAACGAAACCGAGAACACCACGACGACCAACACCACCGAAGACTATAACGTCACCGTCGACAACACGATGACCGACGTCAACGCCGCTGCCACCGACGCGCAGAACGCCGCTGACGCCGCTCTCGACAACGCCGGTGCCGCGATCGACAACGCCGGTGCGGCCGTCGAGAACGCTTCGGACGCTGTTGCCACCAACGGCATGTAAGCTTCGTTTTCGAAGTTTCGAGACAAGGAGGGCCGCGTGTCTCGCACACGCGGCCCTTTTTCTTTGCCGGAAACTGTGCCTAACTTGCCGCTGAACAGCGGAGGAGGGACAGTATGCGCGTTTCGAAAGCCCTTGCAGCGGCGGCCGTTCTAGGACTGCTCGGGGGATGTGGTGGCGGCCAAGATCAGAATAGCGGCGTGACCAGCGAGGAAGCGGCAGCGCTCAACGACACGGAGAACATGCTCGATATTTCGAGCGAGGACATTCCGACGGACGAGACCGCGGTGGGCAATACGGAAGTGCCGATGGACGATCTTGGCGGCGCGGATGAAGTGCCGCCGGCGAATAACGGAACGTCGAATACGCAGTAGAGCTGCGGTTTCGGTAGAAAAGAAGAAGGGCCGGGAAGCGATTGCTCCCCGGCCTTCTTTCTTTTGGGCTGGTCCCAGCACGGGCGAAGCCCGCGCTGTCGTCGGACGGGTTCGGCTGATGGCCGACCCGCCGGCCGTTCTGATTTCGTCTCCGGGGCAGCGCGAGCTGCCCCGGTGCGAAATCAGAAGTCCATTCCGCCCATGCCGCCCATGCCGCCGGGCATGCCGCCGGCCGCGGGCTTGTCTTCCGGAAGCTCCGACACCGCCGCTTCGGTGGTGATGAGGAGACCGGCGACCGAAGCCGCGTCTTGAAGGGCAGTGCGGACGACCTTGGTCGGGTCGATCACGCCGGCCTGGACCAGGTTCTCGAACACTTCGGTCTGGGCGTTGAAGCCGAGGGTCGTGTCCTCGCTGTCGAGCAGCTTGCCGGAGATGACGGCGCCGTCATGGCCGGCATTCTCGGCGATCTGACGGACCGGAGCGATGATCGCGCGGCGGACGATGTCGATGCCGCGGGTCTGATCGTCATTCTGGCCGGTGAGGCCCTGCAGCGCCTTGGTGGCGTAGAGGAGAGCCGTACCGCCGCCGGGGACGATGCCTTCTTCGACGGCAGCGCGGGTCGCGTGGAGAGCGTCGTCGACGCGGTCCTTGCGCTCCTTCACTTCCACTTCGGACGAGCCGCCGACCTTGATCACGGCAACGCCGCCGGCGAGCTTGGCAAGACGCTCCTGGAGCTTTTCCTTGTCATAATCGCTGGTGGTGTTCTCGATCTGCTGACGGATCGCTTCGACACGGCCCTTGATGGCTTCGGCTTCGCCGGCGCCGTCAACAATGGTCGTGTTGTCCTTGTCGATGGTGACGCGCTTGGCCTGGCCGAGCATACCGACCGTGACGTTCTCGAGCTTGATGCCGAGATCTTCGCTGATCATCTCGCCCTTGGTGAGGATCGCGATGTCCTGCCGCATCGCCTTGCGGCGCTCGCCGAAGCCCGGCGCCTTGACGGCCGCGACCTTGAGGCCGCCGCGCAGCTTGTTGACGACGAGCGTGGCCAGAGCCTCGCCTTCGATGTCCTCGGCGATGATGAGGAGCGGACGGCCCGACTGCACAACCGCCTCGAGGATCGGAAGCATCGCCTGGAGGTTGGAGAGCTTCTTCTCGTGGATGAGGATGTAGGGGTCGGCGAGCTCGACCTGCATCTTCTCAGGATTGGTGATGAAGTAGGGTGAGAGGTAGCCGCGGTCGAACTGCATGCCTTCGACGACATCGAGTTCGAATTCGAGGCCCTTGGCTTCCTCGACGGTGATCACGCCTTCCTTGCCGACCTTCTCCATCGCTTCGGCGATCTTTTCGCCCACAACGGTGTCGCCATTGGCCGAGATGATGCCAACCTGCGCGATCTCGTTCGAGCCCTGCACGTCCTTCGAACGGCTCTTCAGGTCCTCGACGACCTTCGAGACGGCGAGATCGATGCCGCGCTTCAGGTCCATCGGGTTCATGCCGGCCGCAACCGACTTCATGCCCTCGCGAACGATTGCCTGGGCCAGAACGGTGGCGGTGGTGGTGCCGTCGCCTGCAAGGTCGTTCGTCTTCGAAGCGACTTCGCGGAGCATCTGTGCGCCCATATTTTCGAACTTGTCCTTAAGCTCGATTTCCTTGGCGACGGTGACGCCGTCCTTGGTGATGCGGGGAGCGCCGAACGACTTGTCGATGACGACGTTGCGGCCCTTCGGCCCAAGAGTCACCTTCACCGCGTCGGCGAGGGTATCGACGCCGCGGAGGATCCGCTCACGGGCGTCACGCGAAAAGCGTACGTCTTTCGCTGCCATGTCTGTTGTTCCTCTATTCTAAAGTGTTTCGTGAATGCTCTTCAGAAGGTTCAGCCGACGATCCCGAGGATGTCGGATTCCTTCATGATCAGGAGGTCTTCGCCGTTCACGCGAACCTCGGTTCCCGACCACTTGCCGAACAGGATGCGGTCGCCGGCCTTGACGTCCAGCGGGGTCACCTTGCCGTCTTCGGCCTTGGAGCCGGTGCCGGCGGCGATCACTTCGCCTTCCTGCGGCTTTTCCTTGGCGGTATCCGGGATGATGATGCCGCCGGCCGTCTTTTCCTCGGCCTCTACGCGGCGAACGAGCACCCGGTCATGCAACGGACGAAAGTTCATGCACGTCACCTTTCTTTGCTTTGACAGTCCCCCCAAGTGCCAAGCACCGGAACTGCCTTCCTTCGTTGAAACTTGTTAGCACTCATCCGTACCGAGTGCTAATGCGGCGCATGTAGGCGCTGTTCATCTGTCGTCAAGCGTTTCCGGCCAGAAAATTTGCCTTTGGAAAGCGGCGTAGGAGCTTCCGATTTTACAGTGAGGCGCTGCTCCGGTAGCTGTGCGTGCGATCAAGAGGAACGGAAAAGCGATATGCGGTTCATGGGCAAGGTTTGGCGGTTGCTCGTCGGCGTCAAGGACGGGCTGGTCCTCCTCTTCATGCTCCTGTTCTTTGGGCTCCTCTACGCAGCGCTGACGGCGAAGCCCTATGCGGGAAGCGTTCGGGAAGGCGCGCTGCTGCTCGACCTTTCCGGCACCATCGCCGAGCAGCCGGAGACCGTGGCGCCGTTCGACGCGCTGACCGGATCGTCGGCGGCGAAGCAGCACCGGCTCCGCAATCTCATCCATGGCCTCAAGGCCGCGGCGACGGACGACCGGATCAAGGCGGTGGCGCTCGACCTCGACGCCTTCATGGGCGGCGGCCAGACGGCAGTCGCCAATGTCGCCGATGCGATCGACGAAGTCCGCCGCGCCGGAAAACCGGTGGTCGCCTACGCCACTGGATACACCGACGACGGCTACCAGCTTGCGGCGCATGCGAGCGAGGTGTGGCTGAACCCGTTGGGGGCAGTGTTGATCGCTGGCCCAGGCGGATCGAACCTTTATTATAAGGGTCTGCTCGACAAAATCGGCGTGACGGCGAACGTCTATCGCGCCGGAACCTATAAGGCCGCGGTCGAGCCCTATACGCGGAATGACATGTCGCCGGAATCGCGAGAGGCGAACGAGGCGCTGGCCGCCAGCCTGTGGGAAAGCTGGCAGCAGGACGTGCGGCAGGCGCGCCCGAAGGCGCAGCTTGCGCCCTATATCTCGGCGCCGGTGCGACGGATCGCGGAAGCGCGGGGCGACATGGCGCAGGCGGCGCTCCGCGCCGGCCTCGTCGACAAACTCGGCGACCGGAGCGCATTCGAGGCGCGGATGGCGGAGCTCGCGGGCGCGGAAAACGAAGCGGTGCCCGGAAGCTTCCGGCACACGGCGCTCGACGCCTGGACGGCCGCCAACCCTGCCGGCGACAGCTATGGCGAGATCGGCGTTCTCACCGTTGCTGGCACCATCGTCGACGGCGAGGCGGAGCTTGGCACCGCCGGCGCGGAGACGGTCACCGAAGCGCTGATGAAGGGATTGGAGCGCGGCAATCTCAAGGCGCTGGTCGTGCGGGTGGATTCGCCCGGCGGCTCCACGCTGGCATCGGAACGGATCCGCCGCGCGGTGCTGGCGGCGAAGGCGAAAGGGCTGCCGGTCGTCATCTCGATGGGGTCGGTCGCGGCGAGCGGCGGCTACTGGATCGCCATGGCGGGCGACAGGATCTTCGCCGAGCCGTCCACCATCACCGGATCGATAGGCGTGTTCGGCGTGCTGCCGAGCTTCGAAGGCACGCTCGAGAAGCTGGGCGTCGGCGCGGACGGTGTGAAGACGACGCCGCTTTCCGGCGAGCCGGACCTGCTGAACGGCATTTCGCCGCAGGTGAGCCAGCTTCTGCAGATGGGTGTGGAATCGACTTATGTTCGCTTCCTGAGGCTGGTCTCGGACGCGCGGAAGATGCCGGTGCAGCGAGTGAACCAGATTGCGCAGGGTCGCGTCTGGGCAGGCGGCACAGCCCGGCAGCTCGGCCTTGTCGACCAGTTTGGGTCGCTGGACGATGCGATTGCCGAGGCGGCACGGCGCGCGAACCTCGATCCAGGAGATACGAGCGTCGCCTATCTCGAAAAGGAGCCGGATTTCTGGGAGCAATGGTTTACCGCCGCGCAGAGCGGCGAGGCCGAACCCGAGGCGCGGGACGTGTTCAGCCGCATCGCCATGCAGCCCCGCCAGCTGCTGATGCGCGCCTTCGCCGACGCGCAGGCCATTGCGGCGGGACCCGCGATCCAGGCCCGCTGCCTCGAATGCCCCTCCCCCGCCGCGGCCTCGCCGGCGCAGGAGCGTTCGCTGACCCGCATCCTCTGGAGCCTGCTCGGAGCATGAGGGTACGAGCCGCAACGCCCGAAGACGCGGCGACCATCGCTTCCATCTACGCGCCTTACGTGACGGGAAGCTCCGTCTCGTTCGAAGTGACGCCTCCGGACGAAGAGGAGATGCGGCAAAGGATCGAAGCGGGCGGCGGCCTCTATCCCTGGTATGCCGCGGTGACGGACGAGGAGCGGCTGATCGGCTATGCCTATGCGACACCCTTCCGCCCGCGTCCCGCCTATCGCTATGCGGTGGAAACCAGCGTCTATCTCGATCCCGCATATCATGGCCGCGGCGCCGGACGGCTGCTCTACCAGGCGCTGATCCGCACGCTCGAGAAGCAGCGCTTCGCCCAGGCGATCGCCGCCATCACGCTGCCAAACGATGCGAGCGTTCGCCTCCATGAGGCGCTCGGCTTCGTATCGGCCGGCGTTTACCGGCAGGTCGGATACAAGGGCGGCCGCTGGCTCGACGTAGGGCTATGGCAGCGAGCGCTCGCCCCGGCTACCAATCCGCCGACCGAGCCGATCAGGCTCGCTGATCTATAGCTTGCCCGGAAGCCGCTTGCGCCCCGACCGCTCCTGCGGGCACATTGTCCGCATGCGTCAATGGATTTCAGGTCTACCTCCAGCTGCCGGTCATCGTGGCTGACGATCTCGGCGCATTACTAGCGGGGGCCGATCGCGCGCTGGCCCAGCAGAATTTGATGCAGGCGCGGGAGCTTCTTGACCGGGCTGCAGCAGCAGCGCCGAACGACCTGGCCATTCGCCTGAAGCTCGCCGGCATTTGCCGAGCATTGGGGCAGCCGCGCGCCGCCCTCGATGCGGTGCATTCCGCGCTCGCTATCTCGCCACTCGACTTCACCGCACTTCTGATGCGGGCAAGCCTACTTGAAAGAATGGCCGATCCCGAAGCCGGCGAGGCTTGGGGTCATGCCTTGGCGCAGAGGCCGGACGGCACTCTGCCGCCGCAGCTTGCCGCGATCGTCGCCGACGGAGAGCGGCTCCATGCCGACTGGCTGGACGGTCGCGAGAAGCGGCTGCAAGCGCACATGGCCGCCGCCGAACAAAAAGCGGATGAGGAGGAACGGACCCGGATCGCGCGCTTCCGCAGCAATGTGCTTCGCCGGACGAAACATTATCACAGCGATCCCACCCATTATTATTTCCCGGAGATCGCGGAGCGTGAGTTTCATCCGCGCCGCCTGTTCCCCTGGCTGGCCGAGCTTGAAGCGGCGACGGAGACGATCGCGTCGGAGCTGGAAGCAGTGATGGCCGCGGAGCGCGCGGAGCTCGTGCCTTATATTCAATATGAAGATTATCTTCCGCTTCAGCAGTGGCAGCCACTCAACCGCAGCCGCGACTGGACGGCGATCCACCTTTTGCAGAACGGCCGCAGGATCGAGGCCAATGCGCGCCATTGTCCGCAGACCATGAAGCTTCTGAAGCATTTCCCGCAGCCCGTCATTTCGGACGCGTCGCCGAACGCGATGTTCTCCCTCCTCGCTCCGAACACGCAAATCCCTCCGCACGTCGGGATCAACAATGCAAGGCTCGTCTGCCATCTGCCTCTGGTGGTGCCAGAAGGCTGCTGGTTCCGGGTGGGCGCGCAAACGCGCTATTGGAAGCGTGGCGAGGCATTCGTGTTCGACGACACGATCGAGCATGAGGCGCTGAACCCGACGGACCAGCTGCGCGTGGTCTTCATCTTCGATATCTGGCACCCGGACCTCAGCGAAGCTGAGCGTGAGGCTGTTGCAGCGCTGATCGGAACCGAGGGCGGCGAGGCAGCGGGAGGGCTGTAGGCCTAGCGGCGGTAGCCGGGCAGCGCCCAAGCTTTCAGGATTGCTCCGGCGCGAAGGCCGAAGCCGAGCAGGGCCGCGACAGCGCCCGCCGCATAATCAGGCGTGCCGAGAAGGAGCAGGCCGACCATGGTCGCCGCCGAGAGCGCCGCGGCGGTGACGTAGAGCTCGGGGCGCATCAGGATCGAAGGCTCCCCCGTCAGGACGTCCCGAATGATGCCGCCGGTGCAGGCGGTGAGAACCCCCATGGCGATGGCTGGCAATGGCGCGACGCCGTAGGCGAGCCCCTTTGCCGCGCCGAAGGTGGCATAGGCGGCAAGCCCCACCGCATCGAGCCAGAGCAATGTATCGCCCTTCCAGATGCGCTGCGGCAGCAGCCACACGGCAAGCGCGGCGGCAAGGCAGATGAAGAGCAGGATATTGTCTTCAAGCCAGAAGACCGGCGCTCCGATCAGGAGATCGCGAACGGTGCCGCCGCCGACGCCGGTAATCACCGCGAAGAAGACGAAGGTGACCAGGGTTTGGCGCTTGGCCGCGGCAACTACTGCGCCGGAAAGGGCGAACACGGCGATGCCGGCATAATCGAGATAGCCGAGGACCGGCCCGATGACGGCAGCGGCGCCCGCGGGCTCCACTAGACGTGAATGGGTTTGCCAGTGACTGCCATCGCCGCTTCCTTCAGCGCCTCCGAATGGGTCGGGTGGGCGTGGCAGGTATAGGCGATGTCCTCGCTGGTGGCGCCGAACTCCATCGCCTGCGCGGCCTGGGCGATCATGGTGCCGGCGACCGAGGCGACAATATGGACGCCAAGCACCCGGTCGCTGCGGGCATCGGCGATCACCTTCACGAAGCCATCGGCTTCGCGGTTTGTCTTGGCGCGGCTGTTGCCGAGCATCGGGAACTTGCCGACCTTGATCTCGCCCTGCTCCTTCGCCTGCTCTTCGGTGAGGCCGACGCCGGCGATTTCGGGCATCGTATAGACGACGCTGGGGATCACATCGTGGTTCACGATGCCGATCTGACCCGCGAGTATCTCGGCCACGGCGATGCCCTCATCCTCAGCCTTGTGCGCGAGCATCGGGCCGGGGGTCACGTCACCGATCGCGTAGACCCCTTCGACGCCGGTGCGGAAGTCGTGATCGACCTCGATCTGGCCGCGCTTGTTGAGCTGAATACCGGCGGCTTCGAGACCGAGGCCTTCCGTATTGGGGCGGCGGCCGATGGCGACGAGCACGGCATCCGCTTCGATGGTTTCGGCGGCGCCGCCCGCGGCGGGCTCGATGGTTAGGGTAAGGCCGTCGCCCTTCTTCTCCGCCTTGGTGACCTTAGTCGAGAGGCGGAATTCGAAGCCCTGCTTCTTGAAGATCTTGTTCGCTTCCTTGCGAACGTCGGCGTCCATGCCGGGCAGGATCTGGTCGAGGAACTCGACGACCGTGACCTTGGCACCCAGCCGCTTCCAGACGGAGCCGAGCTCAAGCCCGATCACGCCGCCGCCGATGACGACGAGATGCTGCGGCACATTCTGAAGCTCAAGCGCGCCGGTTGAGTCGACGATCCGCTCCTGATCGATTTCCACGCCCGGCAGCGGGGTCACCGAAGAGCCCGTCGCGATGACGATATGCTTGGCGGTATATTCCGTGCCTGCGACATCGACCCTGTTCTTGGCGGTGAAGCGGCCCTGCCCTTTGAGCCAGGTGACCTTGTTCTTCTTGAACAGAAATTCGATGCCGCCGGTGAGGCCCTTCACAGCTTCGAGACGGCCGGCATGCATGGCGCCGAGGTCGAGCTCGACCCCTTGCGTCTTCACGCCCCATTTGGCGAGGGTACCGTGCGCCGCTTCCTCGAACAGTTCAGAGGCGTGCAGCAGGGCCTTGGAGGGGATGCAGCCGACATTGAGGCAGGTGCCGCCAAGCGTCTCGCGGCTCTCGACGCAGGCGGTCTTGAGCCCGAGCTGCGCCGCGCGGATCGCGGCCACATAGCCGCCCGGCCCCGCGCCGATGACGATCACGTCGAAATTGGTGTCTGCCATGTGCTGTTCCTAAAGATCGATGAGGAGGCGCGTCGGATCCTCGATGGCTTCCTTCATGCGGACGAGGAAGGTGACCGCTTCGCGCCCGTCCACCAGCCGATGGTCGTAGCTGAGCGCCAGATACATCATGGGCCGGACGACGATCTGGCCGTCGCGCACCACCGGCCGCTCCTCGATCCGGTGCATGCCGAGCACCGCCGACTGAGGCGGATTGATGATCGGCGTCGAGAGGAGCGAGCCGAACACGCCGCCGTTCGAAATGGTGAAGGTGCCGCCGCGCATCTCATCCATCGACAGCGTGCCTTCCTTGGCGCGCTTGCCGAAGTCGGCGATCGTCTTCTCGATGTCGGCGAAGCTCAGCCGGTCGGCGTTGCGGATCACCGGTACGACGAGGCCGTTGGGGGCGCTCACCGCCACCGACACGTCGAGATAGTCGTGATAGACGATCTCGTCGCCTTCAATATAGGCGTTCACGGCAGGCACATCGCGGGCAGCGAGCGCGGCTGCCTTAACGAAGAAGCCCATGAAGCCGAGGCGGATGCCGTGCTTCTTCTCGAACAGATCCTTGTAGCGGCCCCGCGCCTCCATCACCGCCGACATATCGACGTCGTTGAAGGTGGTGAGCAGGGCGGCGGTGTTCTGCGCCTCCTTGAGGCGCGCCGCGATGGTCTGGCGTAGGCGCGTCATCCGCACCCGTTCCTCGCGGCGTTCGCCGGTGGGCGCGGACGGCTGGAAGGGCTTGGAAGGTTGCGAAGGTGGCGCAGAGGCGGGCGCGGCGGCCGGAGCGGGCTGTGCCTTTTCCGCCTTGGCGGCGGCGAGGACGTCGTCCTTGGTGAGGCGGCCGTCCTTGCCGGTGCCTTTGATCTTGGACGGATCGAGGCCGTGTTCCAGCACGACGCGGCGAACGGCCGGCGACAGGGTGAGGCTGCCGCCCTCCTCGCCGCCTTCGGCGTGGGGCGCGTGTTCGTCTTCCTTTAGCGCCGGCGTCTCGGCAGGACCGGCGGGGTTCACTTCCGACGCCTGAACGGCGGCTTCGGCGGGAGCCGGGGCAGCGCCGTCGCCGGCTTCGATGCGGGCGATCAGAGCGCCGACATTCACCGTCGCGCCTTCGGCGACGACCTGTTCGCCCATCACACCGGCGACGGGCGAGGGCACTTCGACGGCGACCTTGTCGGTTTCGAGGCTTGCGATCGGCTCGTCCGCCGCGACCGCCTCGCCGGGCTTCTTCAGCCACTGGCCCAAGGTCGCTTCGGTGATCGATTCCCCCAGCGTCGGTACGGTAACGTCGGTCGCCATCTTTACCCCTTTGAGCCTGCTCTGAGCGGCTGCGCATCGCCGCTGCTATGGCCAAGCGCCTCTTCGATCAATGCCGCCTGCTCGCTTGCATGCCGCTTGGCAAGGCCGGTGGCGGGCGACGCGGACGCGGCGCGGCCCGCATAAAGCGGCCGCCGCGGCTTCACACCGGCTTCGACGAGACATGCTTCGATAAACGGCTCGACGAAGAACCAGCTGCCGTTATTCTTCGGTTCTTCCTGCGCCCAGACCACCTCTTCGAGGTTGGTCATGCGCTGGAGGCGCGCAACGAGCGGTTCGGACGGGAAGGGATAAAGCTGCTCGATCCGGACGATCGACGTGTTCCGGTCGCCCGCCTTGTCGCGCGCTTCCATTAGGTCGTAGGCGACCTTGCCCGAGCAGAGGACGAGCCGCTTCACGTCCTGATCGGCCGGCGTGTTCGGATCGGAGAGGATCCGGCGGAAATGGCCTTCGTCGGTGAAGTCCGCAGCGGTCGAGACAGCCGCCTTGTGGCGAAGCAGCGATTTCGGCGTCACGATCACCAGAGGCTTCCGGAAATCGCGGTGCATCTGGCGGCGGAGGATGTGGAAGTAGTTGGCGGGCGTGGTGACGTTGGCCACCTGCATATTGTCTTCGGCGCAAAGCTGAAGGAAGCGTTCGAGACGCGCCGAGCTGTGCTCCGGCCCCTGCCCTTCATAGCCGTGCGGAAGCAGCATCACGAGGCCGTTGGCGCGGAGCCACTTGGCCTCGCCGGCGGCGATGAACTGATCGATGATGACCTGCGCGCCGTTGGCGAAGTCGCCGAACTGCGCTTCCCAGAGGACGAGGGTGCGAGGATCGGAAGAGGCATAGCCATATTCGAAGCCAAGCACGCCGAATTCGGAAAGCGGGCTGTCGCGCACTTCGAAACGCCCGCCACCTTCGACATGCGTCAGCGGGATATATTTCGCACCATTGGTCTGATCGACCCAGACGGCATGGCGATGGCTGAAGGTGCCGCGGCCGCTATCCTGCCCGGACAGCCGGACGTTATAGTCTTCCTTGATGAGCGCGCCGAACGCGAGGGCCTCGGCCGTCGCCCAGTCGAAGCCAGCGCCGCTCGCGAACATCTCGCGCTTCGCGTCGAGGATGCGCTGCAGCGTCTTATGGACCGTCACGTCCTCGGGGACAGTTGTCAGCGTGCGGCCGATTTCCTGCAACATGTCGGCCGCAATGCAGGTTTCGACATTGCGGCGCTCCGTCTCCGGCGTATCGGGCTTGCCGAAGCCGCTCCAGCGGCCTTCGAACCAGTCGGCCTTGTTCGGCAGATAGGATTTCGCAGCCTCGAACTCGGTTTCGAGGAGCTGCGTGAATTCGCCGATGCGGCCGTCGATCCAGGCCTTGTCGACCACACCTTCCTTGACCAGCCGGGCCCCGTAAATGTCGGACACAGCCGGATGATTGCGGATTGCGGCGTACATGAGCGGCTGCGTAAAGCTCGGCTCGTCGCCCTCATTGTGGCCGAAGCGGCGGTAGCACCACATATCGATGACGATGTCGCGCTTGAACTTCTGCCGATATTCGATCGCCACCTTGCAGGCGAAGGTCACCGCCTCCGGATCGTCGCCGTTGACGTGCAAGATCGGCGCCTGAACGCTCTTCGCAATGTCCGACGGATAGGGCGAGGAACGGGCGAATTGCGGGGAGGTGGTAAAGCCGACCTGATTGTTGATCACGAAGTGGAGTGTGCCGCCGGTCGCGTAGCCCGGAAGACCGGAGAAGCCGAAGCATTCGGCGACGATCCCCTGTCCCGCAAAGGCCGCGTCGCCGTGGAGGAGTACCGGCAACACCTGCGTGCCGTCCACATCGCCGCGCTGCATCTGGACGCCGCGCGTCTTGCCGAGCACGACCGGGTCGACCGCTTCGAGGTGGCTGGGGTTGGGCACCAGCGACATGTGCACCTGAATGCCGTCGAACTCGCGATCTGATGATGTGCCAAGGTGATATTTGACGTCGCCCGAACCGCCGACATCCTCGGGATTGGCGGAACCGCCGGCAAATTCGCTGAAGATGGCGCGATAGGGCTTCCCCATCACGTTAGCGAGCACGTTGAGGCGGCCGCGATGGGCCATGCCGATCACCATCTCGCGGACGCCGTACTGGCCGCCATATTTGATGACGCCTTCCAGCGCCGGGATCATCCCTTCGCCGCCATCAAGACCGAAGCGCTTGGTGCCGACATATTTGCGGGCGAGGAATTTCTCCCACTGCTCCGCCTCGATCACCTTCGAAAGGATCGCCTGCTTGCCTTCCGGCGTGAAGCTGATCTCCGCGGTACGGCCTTCCATCCGGTCCTGAAGGAAGCGCCGCTCCTCGAGGTCGTTTATGTGCATATATTCGAGACCGACATTGCCGCAGTAATTGCGGCGCAGAACCTCGACGATCTCGCGGACCGTGGCGGTTTCGAAACCCAGCGAGCCGCCGAGATAGACCGGCCGGTCGAGCGCGGCGCCAGTAAAGCCGTGGAATTCGGGCGTCAGGTCGGCGGGAAGGTCGCGCTTGGCGAGGCCGAGCGGATCGAGATTGGCGGCAAGATGCCCGCGCACCCGGTAGGTGCGGATCAGCATCATCGCGCGGATCGAATCCTCCGCCGCCTGGCGAATGTCGGCGTCGGACTTCCCCGCGGCCACGGCCGCCGCCTTGGCCTTGGCTGCGACCGGCTCGATCGACATCAAAGTCGGATCGAGGCCGGCATTGACCTCGTCCAGCTCGCTTACCGGCCAGTTGCTGCGGGCCCAGCTGGGTCCCTGTTCGCGTTCGCCTTCGCCGAACATGTGTCTGTCTCTTGTTGCCGCGCTAGCCGTTCAGCAGCGCCTTCAAAGTGGTGCCAAGCTCAGATGGGCTCGGCGACACGCGAATTCCAGCCTCTTCCATCGCGGCGATCTTGTCTTCGGCGCCGCCCTTGCCGCCGGACACGATCGCGCCGGCATGGCCCATACGGCGGCCCGGAGGCGCCGTGCGGCCGGCGATGAAGCCGACCATCGGCTTCTTCCGCCCACGCTTCGCCTCGTCCTTGATGAACTGCGCCGCTTCCTCTTCGGCCGAACCGCCGATCTCGCCGATCATGATGATCGACTTGGTCTCGTCGTCGGCAAGGAACAGCTCAAGCACGTCGATGAAGTTGGTGCCGTTCACCGGATCGCCGCCGATGCCGACAGCCGTCGTCTGGCCGAGGCCTTCGTTCGAGGTTTGGAACACCGCTTCGTAGGTGAGCGTGCCGGAGCGGGAGACCACGCCGACCGAACCCTTCTTGAAGATGTTGCCTGGCATGATGCCGATCTTGCACTCGTTCGGCGTCAGCACACCGGGGCAGTTCGGGCCGATCAGGCGCGACCTGGAGCCGGTGAGCGCGCGCTTCACCCGCACCATGTCGAGCACCGGAATGCCCTCGGTGATGCAAACGATCAGCGGCACTTCCGCATCGATCGCCTCAAGGATCGAGTCCGCGGCGAAGGGCGGCGGCACATAAACGACGGATGCGTCGGCGCCGGTCTTCTCTACCGCTTCCGCAACCGTGTCGAACACGGGAAGGCCGATATGGGTGGTGCCACCCTTACCGGGCGTGACGCCGCCGACCATCTTGGTGCCGTAAGCGAGCGCCTGCTCGGTGTGAAAAGTGCCGGTATTGCCGGTCATCCCCTGTGTGATGACCTTGGTGTTCGCGTTAACGAGAATGCTCATGGCCGCCGCTCCTTAAGCCAGCGAGCCGTCGATGCCCTTGCAGGCTTCGAGCAGTTCCTTGACGGCGTCCACGGACACCTGGAAATTTTGCTGCGCCGTCTCGTCGAGTTCGATTTCGACGATCCTCTCGACACCACCTTCGCCGATCACGACGGGCACGCCGACATAGAGGTCGCTGATGCCGTACTGGCCGGTGAGGTTGGCAGCGGCCGGAAGGACGCGCTTCTTATCTTTCAGATAGCTCTCGGCCATTGCGATGGCGCTGGTGGCGGGAGCGTAGTAAGCCGAACCGGTCTTCAGCAGCTGCACGATCTCGCCACCGCCGGAGCGGGTGCGCTGGACGATGGCGTCGATCTTCTCCTGGGTCGACCAGCCCATCTTGATGAGGTCCGGGATCGGAATGCCCGCGACGGTCGAATATTGGACCACCGGCACCATTGTGTCGCCATGGCCGCCGAGCACGAAAGCGGTGACGTCCTCGACCGAAACGTTGAATTCTTCCGCAAGGAAGTGGCGGAAGCGCGCCGAGTCCAGCACGCCAGCCATGCCGACCACCATATTGTGCGGCAGGCCGGAGAATTCGCGGAGCGCCCAGACCATCGCGTCGAGCGGGTTGGTGATGCAGATGACGAAGGCGTTCGGCGCATGCGTTTTGATGCCCTCGCCGACCGCCTTCATGACCTTCAGGTTGATGCCGAGCAGGTCGTCGCGGCTCATGCCGGGCTTCCGCGGCACGCCGGCGGTGACGATGCACACATCCGCGCCGCCAATGTCGGCATAGTCGTTGGTGCCCTTGAGGCGAGCATCAAAGCCTTCGACCGGGGCGGCTTGGGCGAGGTCCAGAGCCTTACCCTGCGGAATGCCTTCCGCGATGTCGAAGAGGATGATGTCTCCCATTTCGCGAATGCCGGCGAGATGGGCGAGCGTGCCGCCGATCATGCCCGCGCCGATCAGGGCAATTTTCTTCCGAGCCATGCGACTCCTGTCCTTTCACCTAGGCCTAGCGAGGTCGGCCGAGACGAGCGGCCGCAAGATGTGCGCCCGCTTAGCCCCGCGAGGCGGAGGGGGCAACCTTCCGGAGCGGGTTTTTTGGGCGTATCGGCGCCACAACTCGTCCCATTCTCGAAACGAGCGCCTCAGTGTCTTCGTTGATCTCCGTTCACTTTAAACGGTGAGGAGTGTGAACATGCGTAACCTTCTATTGCTGATCGGCGCCGCCACCATGGCCGTGTCGGTGCCGGCCGCCGCGCAAGGCCAGGGCAAGGGTAAGAGTCAGGCCGCGAAGACGCAGAATGCGGCCAAGGGCAAGGGACAGGCTCGCACCAATGTGCGCGCCCAGAATAAGGCTTCCACGGCCCGCAATTCCAGCGCTGCCGGCCGCGTCGATGCCAATCGCAACGGAATTCTCGACCGCTTCGAGCGCGACACCGATGGCGACGGTATCCTCGATTATCGCGAAGGCAGGCTTCAGCGGACACTGGACCGGAACGGCAACGGCATCCTGGACCGCTATGAAAGCGGCAGCCGGAACGTGAATTTCTGCCCGCCGGGGCTCGCGAACAAGACGCCTGCCTGTATCCCCCCGGGTCAGGCGCGGCAAATGTACAGCGCCGGTCAGCGGCTGCCGTCGGGCTATCGCTACGTGACGGTGCCGCAGCAATATATCAGCCAGATCCCGAGCTACGACCCGAACCGCTATCGTTACTATTACGACCAGCAGCGGGTCTATGTAGTGGACCCGACGACGCGGCTGATCAGCAGCGTGATCGATCTGGTTCTTTAAAGGCCATGGCCGGCAGCCAGATAATCCTCTGACTGCATTTCGATGAGGCGGGAGGCGGTGCGTTCGAATTCGAAGGCGCCGTCGCCCTTCTTGTAGAGCTCGGACGGCTGCGCGTCGGCGGCGGCGAGGAGCTTCACCTTATGCTCGTAAAGGGCATCGATCAGGGTGACGAAGCGGGCGGCCTCGTTGCGGTTCTCCGGCCCCAGCTTCGGGATGCCGACGATGATGATCGTGTGGTAGCGGCGGGCGATGGCGAGATAGTCGGGGGCGCCGCGCGCCTCTCCGCAGAGGCGCTTGAAGGAGAAGACGGCGACGCCCTTCAGCGCCTTCGGTACGTAGAGGGTACGGCCGCCCTGAACCGGAATGTCCTCCGACGGTACATGCTGGCGGTCCTCGGGCGGATAGTCGGTGAGGCGGAAGAAGGCCTTGCTGAGCGCTTCCGTGGCTTCCGGCCCGTTCGGCACATACCAGGTGGGAAAGCCGCCCAGCCGCTCCAGCCGATAGTCGGTGGGGCCGTTCAGCGGCACCACGTCCAGCTCCCGCTCAATAAGATCGATGAAGGGCAGGAACAGCTCGCGGTTTAGCCCGCCGAGATAGAGATCCCGCGGCGGCCGGTTGGAGGTGGTGATAACCGTCACGCCCTCGTCCAGCAGATGGGAGAAGAGCCGCGACAGGATCATCGCGTCGGCGCTGTTGTTGATAACCATCTCATCGAAGGCGAGGATGCGCGCCTCCGATGAGATGGTCTTGGCGACGGGCGGGATGGGATCGCCGCTTTCGCTCTTCCGCTCCTCGCGGAGCCGCTCGTGCACCTCCAGCATGAATTCATGGAAATGCACGCGGCGCTTGGGCTCGACCGCAATGGAGGAGAACGCGAGGTCCATCAGCATGGATTTGCCGCGCCCCACGCCGCCCCACATGTAGATGCCGCGCGGTCGCTTCGGCTTCTGCCCGGTGAGGCGCGACCAAAGGCCCTGCTTACACCCCTCGCCCAGTTCGGCGGCAAGGCGGTCCAGCACCGCCACTGCCTTCAGCTGGTCTTCGTCCGGGCGAAGCTCGCCCGCCGCAACAAGGGCTTCGTAGCGTTGGAGTACCGAAGCCACTCGCGGCCTAAACGGCGCGCTCGACCAGCATCTTCTTGGTTTCGGCGATTGCCTTGGCGGGGTTGAGGCCCTTGGGGCACACGTTGGCGCAGTTCATGATCGTGTGGCAGCGATAGAGGCGGAACGGGTCCTCGAGATCGTCGAGCCGCTCGCCTGTATATTCGTCGCGGCTGTCCGCGAGCCAGCGATAGGCCTGGAGCAGGATGGCGGGGCCGAGGAACTTGTCCGAATTCCACCAATAGCTCGGGCAGGACGACGAGCAGCAGGCGCAGAGGATGCACTCGTAGAGGCCGTCGAGCTTGGCCCGGTCCTCCGGCGACTGCAGCCGCTCCTTGCCGGATGGAGTCGGCGACACGGTCTTCAGCCAAGGCTGGATCGAGGCATATTGCGCGAAGAAGTGGGTGAAGTCCGGCACGAGGTCCTTGATCACATCCATGTGCGGGAGCGGCGTGATGCGGATCTCGCCCTTCATGTCCTCGATCGCGGTCGTGCAGGCGAGGCCGTTCCGCCCGTTCATGTTCATCGAGCAGGAGCCGCAAATGCCCTCGCGGCAGGAGCGGCGGAAGGTAAGGCTCGGATCCTGCTCCGACTTGATCTTGATGAGCGCGTCGAGGACCATCGGGCCGGTCTCGTCGAGGTCGATCTCGAACTTGTCGTAACGCGGGTTCTCGCCGCTGTCGGGATCGTAGCGATAGACTTTCAGCGCCTTGACGCGCTTCGCCCCCGGCGGCGCCTTATGCTCCCTGCCCTTGCCTTTGATCTTGCTGTTCTTGGGGAGCGCGAATTCGGCCATGTCTCATCCTTGAAGGTTGGCCGCGAGATAGCGGCTCCCTCCCCGCTACTCAATGGTCAGTTGGTTCGAGGGTGCTTGTCGCTCCGGCCTCATGAAGCAGACCGCCGACAATTGTTGCGAGAGCGCAGCCGGCGAGCAGGTAAATTGCGGGGAAGCCGCCGAGGAAGATGGTAATCAGTACGGCCGTTCCGAGCGGGACGAGGCCCAATATGACGAGCGTCGGCCGACCCGCGATCGCGGGTCTGAACAGGACCAGTGTCAGAAGAAGCGCAAGCAGCAGCTGAACCATCGAGTCGATCAGCCACAACGCCTTGAACGACCCCGAAAGGAACGGCGTTAGCTTCGCCTCGCCGATCTGCGTTGCGGCTTTCGGAAAGGCTGCAGCGTGCACGATCCCTCCGGCAAGCAGACCCAGGGCCGCAAGCCCGAGGAGGATACGGCCACCCACCTTCCGGGCGCCTTTCACTTGCCTGCTCCGGCAGCGCGCAGGGCCGCCTCGAACGGCCGCGCGTCGTACAAAAGCTCGATTTCGCGAATGAGGCCGCCTTTGAACCCGACCAGCTCCGCGGTGCGGCAGCGGCCGATCGGTTCCCTGCAGACGAAGTCGTAGGCGAACATCCCACGCTCCCCCTCGACAAACGCCGAGCGGACTTCGAACGTCTCCAGCAGCGTAAAAATGCGTCGGCTCGACTGAAGGAATGCGTCCCGCCCCTCAAATTGCGCCATTGGCCCCGTGAACCGCACCTCCGGGTGAACATGGCGGCTGATCGCATCCAAGTCCTTGGCGGCCCAGGCCGCGAGATAGGCTGCGCTTGTCTTTCGGAGATCGTCCGGCTCGCTCGCGGCGGCAGGCGTTGCCAAGGCTCCCAGCAACCCGCTCGCGCCCAACGCCAATGCCTCCCGTCGTCCCACATCAGCATTCATGTCACCTCTCCTCCGCGCCTTGATTGGTCGATGAGAGGAGCTTATCGGTGAGTAGTACGGAATCGCAAGTACGGTCAAAAACGATACTATGAGTCAACTCGCCCAGACGCCCCTAAAGTCCCCAGACGACATCAAGCTGTGCCCAGCCATCGGCTTCGGCCGCATCGTCGGCGGCAAGTATAAGCTTCGTATCCTGTGGCTGCTCCACAAGCGGCCGCATCGTTATGGGGAGCTCCGCACCGCCCTCCTTAAAGGCAGCCTCAGCGCCGCGGTGACGCCGCGCATCCTCAGCCGGGAGCTGAAGGAGCTTCAGGAGAGGGGCCTGATCAGCCGCAAGCAATATGAGATGGTGCCGCCGAAGGTCGAATATAGCATCACAGATCGCGGGCGCGGGCTGGTGCCGGTGATAGAGGCGATCATCGCTTGGGGCCTGACCGGCGTGCACGAGGAGATACTGGGTATCTCCTCGTCACCCGATGATACTGAAGACTGAGGCTAGCCGGCTTCGGCGGCCGTCCTGCCGCCCCAGTTGAGGTTGCGGGTGAGGTACATGACCGCCGCGAGCGCCGCGAAGAGCATCAGCGATCCGATGAGGAGCGAGAAGGCTTCGAGGCTGAGGAGGATATAGAGCACCACATAGAGGCCGGTCAGCAGCGCGCCGATGAAGGCCGCGCGTCGCCAGCTCTTCAGCACCGCCGCCGAATAGGCGGTGTTGAGGCCGATGATGGCGGCGCTGGCCGCGATGTAAGCGGGGGTGAAGCCGATTACCTCCGCGAGCGCGAGGAGCAGCACGAAGAACAGCACCAAAGCCGCGCCCACCAGCAGATATTCTACCGCGGAGACGCGGACGCCGCCGATCACGTCGAAAAGCAGGAAGGCGAGGAAGGTGAAGCCGATGAACAGGAAGCCGTACTTGGTGGCGCGGTTCACCTGCGAATAGAGGTCGACCGGCTGCACGAGATCGATGCGGGCGTCGTAGCCGCTGCCGCCGCCATAGGCGCTGGCGACCTCCACATGCTGCACGCCCCGCGGCGGCGGCGGAACCCGTTCGCGCGGTGTGGCGGGGCCGGTGCTGACCAGCGACTGCACGAGCGCAAGATTGCCGACGCGGTAGGTGGCGGTGAAGCCCTGATCCGTGACGCGGCGCTCAGATGGAAGGAAGCCGCCCTGGAAGGAGGGATGCGGCCATGGCGAGGTGACGCGCCAGCGCGTGTCGCCCGCTTGCGGAGCAAGGCTGACCCAGCCGTTGCCGCGGAAGGCGAAAGAGAAGTCGGCGACTATCGGCCGGCCGGCGAGCGGCCGCGCGTCGAGCCAAGCGAAGAAGCCGGACGGGCCGGTCTGCGGCGTTCCGCCGCCCGGTTGAAGCCGGAGCTTCTGACCGCCAACACTGACGCGGGGCGGCTGACCGTAAAGGCCGCGCGGGTCGGTGAGGCCGAAGCGAAGCTCGGCACGCTCCAGCGCCATGTCGGCCACCGCAACGCCGAAGCGCGAAAGGTCCGCGGGCATGGCAAAGCGCGCCTTACCGCTGACGCCCGCTTCATAGACTACCACTTCATAGATGGAGCGTCTCCGCCGCTCCGGCGTGATCTTGCTTTCGACGTCCACCACTTCGGGCGAAAGCGTCAGCTCCTGCCAGACTTCGCGAGAGCGGACGACCCGCCTGCCGCCTTCTGTCACCGTCTCAGCAACAGTCGAACGATAGGGAATGACGAGCAGAGGCCCGGCAATCTGCTGCGGCCCGCCCCACCCTTCCGCAGTCGACGCAAGCGCGGTCTGCGACTGCTGCTGCCGGTCGTAGACGAGCAGCCAGACCGAAAAGAGCGGGATGGAAAGCACCACGCCGACGAGAAGCGCGAGAAGGAGCTTGGCTCCCGGCGAACGTTCGGCAGAAAACAGGCCCATCGATGCAATCTCCAGCTCAGTTCTTGATCAATCGTGAGCAATTAGCCCGATCCCCCGTGAGCGGCATGAGCAGGGCCTGAGATTTTGATGAGCTTTCGGCGTCTAACCGTATTTCTGCTCCCACGCCTCGTCTGAGGTGCAGAAAAACACGATCGCTTCCACGAGCGCAATCACCGCAGGGATGAAGGTCCAGCAGAAAAGGAGATAGAACAAACCCCACCATTGCCCGAGGTAGAAGCGGTGAATGCCTAAGCCGCCGAGGAACAAGGCAATGAAGCCTGCCGCGATCTTGCTCTTTCCCGCCCCGGAGCGCTGACGACCGCCGCACTGCGGACAACTCACCGCAGACCGAGCAATCTCTGATCCGCAGTCACGACAATGAACGAAATTTCCGACGGCTCTAGTAGCCATGGTCCCCCTCCAGCAATGTGTGCTGAGGGCTTATGCATAGCTGCTTCTAAAGCTTAGTAAACCCGCGCCTTGGGCTTGATGTAGCTGATCTCGTCCGTGAGCGTGTAGTCGTGCACCGGGCGGTAATCGATGGTCACGCGGCCTTTGTCGAACCAGGCGATGGTGTGCTTCATCCAGTTCTTATCGTCGCGCTCAGGGTAGTCCTCGTGCATGTGGGCGCCGCGGCTTTCCTTACGGTTGGCGGCGCTGTGCATCGTCACGACCGCCTGAGCGATGAGATTTTCGAGCTCAAGCGTCTCGATAAGGTCGGTGTTCCAGATGAGGCTGCGGTCGGTGACGTTGATGTCGACCATGCGGCTGAACACCTGGTCGATCTTCGCCTTTCCTTCCTCCAGCGTCGCTTCGGTGCGGAAGACGGCGCAGTCGGCCTGCATCGTCTTCTGCATCGCGGTACGGATTTCGGCCGTCGGGCTGCCGCCCTTGGCGAAGCGGAAATAATCGAGCCGGGTGAGCGACATCTCTTCCGATCCCTTCGGAAGCGGGCGCTGCGCGGCGCCGGACTTCAGCAGTTCGCCGACGCGGTGGCCGACGGCGCGGCCGAACACGACGAGATCGATCAGGCTGTTGGAGCCGAGACGGTTGGCGCCGTGAACCGAGACGCAGGCCGCTTCGCCAACCGCGAACAGGCCGGGCACCACAGCGTCCGGGTTGCCGTCCTTCAGAGTCACCACCTCGCCATGATAATTGGTCGGGATGCCGCCCATATTATAATGCACGGTCGGCACCACGGGCAGCGGCTGGCGGGTCAGATCGACCCCCGCGAAAATCTTACCGGTTTCGGTGATGCCCGGGAGCCGTTCGGCCAGGATCTTGGCGTCGATATGGTCGAGGTGAAGGTAAATATGGTCCTTCTCCTTACCTACGCCGCGCCCTTCGCGGATCTCCATCGCCATCGAGCGGGAGACGACGTCGCGCGAGGCAAGGTCCTTCGCCGACGGCGCATAGCGCTCCATGAAGCGCTCGCCTTCAGAATTGGTGAGATAGCCGCCCTCGCCGCGCGCCCCCTCCGTGATGAGCACGCCCGCGCCGTAAATGCCGGTCGGGTGGAACTGGACGAACTCCATGTCCTGGAGCGGCAGGCCGGCGCGGAGCACCATCGCATTGCCATCGCCGGTACAGGTATGGGCCGAAGTCGCCGAAAAATAGGCGCGGCCGTAGCCGCCGGTCGCAAGCACCACCGCCTGCGCGCGGAAGCGGTGGATGGTGCCGTCTTCCATGCAGAGCGCGATCACGCCCCGGCACTCGCCGCCTTCCATGATCAGGTCGATGGCGAAATATTCGATGAAGAAGTCGGCGTCGTATTTAAGGCTCTGCTGATAGAGCGCGTGCAGCATCGCATGGCCGGTGCGGTCGGCGGCGGCGCAGGTACGTTGCGCGGGCGGGCCTTCGCCCATATTCTGCATCATGCCCCCGAAGGCGCGCTGATAGATGCGGCCTTCATTGGTGCGGCTGAACGGCACGCCGGCATGTTCGAGCTCGTAAACGGCGGCCGGAGCCTCCCGGCAGAGATATTCGATCGCGTCCTGGTCGCCGAGCCAGTCGGAGCCTTTGACGGTGTCGTACATGTGCCAGGTCCAGTGATCCGGACCCATATTGCCAAGTGAAGCGGCAATGCCGCCCTGTGCGGCGACCGTATGGCTGCGGGTCGGGAAGACCTTGGTGACGCAGGCGGTGCGGAGGCCCTGCTCGGCCGCGCCCATGGTCGCACGCAGGCCGGAGCCGCCGGCGCCCACGACGACGACGTCGTAGGTATGATCGATAATCTTGTAGGCTTCAGCCATTAGGAAGCATCTCCGCCGAAGGCGATCTTGAGCACGGCGAAGACGGCCGAAGCCGCGCCGGCGATGGTGAAGAAGTTGAGGAGGGTAATCGAGAAGAGCTTCGTCCCTTCCTCATGCACATAATCCTCGATCACGACCTGAAGGCCGAGCTTCAGGTGCCAGAAGGTCGAGACGATGAGGAGCAGCATCGGGATGGCGACGAGCGGGGAGCTCAGCCATTCGACCACCGGACCGTGACCCAGCGACGGCATGCGCAGGATCGAGACCATGAACCAGATGAAGAGGAGCAAGGTCGAAATCGAGGTGAGCCGCTCAAGCCACCAATGATGGGCGCCCGAACGCGCCGATCCGAGGCCGCGTACTTCGCCGATGGCGCTTCTTACCCGCATCAGTCGATCCCCACGATCAGGAGCCAGAAGGCGATGGTGAGCGCCAGCGAAAGGCCGAGCGTCACCAGCGCCCAGCGCTTGTTGGTCGAAAGCTCGTAGCCCGCGCCCATGTCGAGCACGAAATGGCGGATGCCGGAAAGCGTATGCTGGAACAGGGCCCAGGTAAGGCCGACGCCGACGAGGATGCCGAACCAGCTCGTCGCCACCTCGACGAAATCGGCATACGCCTCAGCGCTCGTCGCTGCGGCGACCAGCCACCAGACCAGGGCTGCGGCTCCCACCGTCGCAAGGCCCGCGCCGGTAATACGGTGCAGGATAGAGACCAGCATGTGCGGGCCCCATTTCCAGATGGTGAGGTGCGGCGACAGCGGCCGTGACGGGTTGCGAGGCATGAAGCGACAGGCTCCGGTTTTGGAATTGCCGCCGCTTTTAGGCAGGTGCGCCAAGGTTGCAAGTGCGAGGGGCAAAGGTGCGCGTTAACTAACGTCATCTTAACCACTGGCGCTCTAAATCCCGGCTTCGAATTCAGCACAAGACGGGTAGTGACGATGAGCGGGAAGAAGGCGGACGGCGGCGAAGTTCTGGTGAAGGAGCGTATCGCTCTGTTCGACGAGGGCGGCAGCCTTGCGAATGATTGCGCCGAAATCTGGAACCTGATCAGCGACGATGTCGAAATCGTCGCCCGCGCCTTCTGGACGCAATATGCCCGCTCGCCCGAGATCAGTCAGCCGATCACCGCTGAAAAGCTTGGCGAGCTCACCGAGCGCATCAAACCTTATATCGAGGCGAAGTACAGCAACATCCATGGTCAGAAATGGGCCGACATGGTGCGCGACTATGTGCGCCGCGCCGCCGCCAGCAAGGTGTCGCTGACCACGCTCTACGCCGGCATTTCCGCCGGTTCGGCCCGCGCCCATGACATTCTCGTCCAGGCGCTCGCCAAGGATCCGCAGCGCTTCATGCGCCTGTCCCGTGCGCTAACCGTCGCCACCCTTGTCGAGATGGATGTCTACGCGGCTCATTTCGACCTGCTCCGTAGCCGCGGCGAGCGCGACACGCGCCTGCAGCGGGCTGCGCAGTTCAGCAATGAGGTCGTCAGCGTCGTCGAGAAATCGGCCGCCGACAGCCGCATCCTCCGCGCCCAAGCCTCGGAAGCCTCGACCGCTGCGCGCGGGATGCTCGGCAAGACGAGCGAAGTCGCGGCCGCCGCCGAACAATCAGCCGTCGCGATGCGCGAAGCCGCGCAGACGGCCGCCGGCCTCATCATGGCGATCGAGGAGGCCCGGAACGAAGTCGAGGTCGCGGCAGGCGTTGCCACCCGCGCCGGTGGCCAGGCGTCCGAAGCGGTGAACGTCTCGAAGGCGCTCTCCGCCCATGTCGAGGCGATCGAATCGATTCTCGGCCTGATCCGCGACATCGCCGGCCAGACCAATCTCCTCGCCCTCAACGCCACCATCGAGGCGGCGCGTGCGGGCGATGCGGGCCGCGGCTTCGCTGTCGTTGCGCAGGAAGTTAAGTCGCTCGCCTCGCAGACCGCGCGTGCGACCGACGACATCACCACCAAGATCGCAGCCATCCAACAGGCGACGAAGCAGACGGTGGAGGCTAACCATTCGATCCAGCAAACGGTGGAAGAGGTACAGACCAGCGCCGACCGCATCCGCGAGGCGATGGAGACGCAGGCTCAGACGGTGACGATGATCACCGCCGCAGTCGACGAAACCGCTCTTGCCGCCGACTCCATGTCCTCGACCATCGCCGCGATCCGCGCCGACACCGAACAAGTCGCAAGCGAGATCGACGAAGTGGAAAAGAGCTTCAGCCACGTCGACGAGCAGCTCGCGAAATTCAAGGAATCGACCACCAGCTTCGTCCGCAACTTCGCGGCGTAAACTCCACACCTTTTCAGCCATGGGGCCAGCCGCTAACGCGGCCCCATGGCAAACATTCTGGTAACCGGCTCAAGCAGGGGCATCGGCGCAGCGATCCTTCAGGCGCTGAAGGGGCACAATGTGGTCGGTCATTCTACGCGCGGCGGCGAAGGGCTGATTGGGGCTGACCTTTCCAGCCCACAGGAAACCCGCGCGCTCTGGTGGGAGGCGATGGGGCGGCTCGACGGACGCATCGACGTGCTCGTCAACAATGCCGGCATCTTCGAAGCCGCGCCGATCGCCAGCAGCGACGACGAGTGGGCTGCGGCTTGGCAGCGCACCATGCAGATCAATCTTCATGCATCAGCGGAGCTTTGCCGCCTCGCCGTCCTCCACTTCCGCGAGCGCGGCGACGGCGGGCGCATCGTCAACGTCTCCAGCCGTGCCGCTTATCGCGGCGACAGCCCGGATCACTGGCATTATGCCGCGTCAAAGGCCGGCATGGTTGCGATGACCAAGACGATCGCCCGCGCTTATGCGGGCGAGGGCATTTACGCCTTCACAGTGACACCCGGCTTCACCGTCACCGGCATGGTCGAGGAATATCTCGAAAGCCGCGGCGGCATAGCGGCCCTCGGCGACCTGCCGATCGGCCGCCCTTCCACGGCGGACGAAGTGGCGGAAACGGTGCGCTGGCTCGCCCTGGATGCGCCGCCCGCATCGACGGGCGCGGTCATAGATGTGAATGGGGCGTCGTTTGTCCGATAGCTGGAAGGTCACCCTCCCCTGCACCAAGGCGGAGGCCGAGGCGATGCAGGGGGACATCACGCAGTTTGCGCTGCTGGACTCGCCTCCGGTGCTGATGACCAGCGAGCCCGATCCGTCGCGGGCCAATGATTGGCGGCTCGACGCCTATTTCGATACCGAGCCCGATGCCGAAGCGCTGGCGCTGCTCAAGTCGCTGGTGCCGAGCGCCGGCGATGCGCAGCCGACGGTCGAGAAGCTTCCGGAGGAAGACTGGGTGACGCTCAGCCAGCAGGGGCTTGAGCCGATCCGCGCCGGCCGCTTTTTCGTGCACACCCCTGCGCATCGGAACGAAGTGCCCGCAGACGCAGTCGCGCTCGAAATCGACGCCGGCCGCGCCTTCGGCACAGGGCAGCATGAAACGACCACCGGTTGCCTGATGGCGCTCGACAAGCTGAAGGAGACGGGCGGCAACTTCTCCAACATTCTCGATCTCGGCACCGGCACCGGCCTCCTCGCCTTCGCGGCGCTGAAGCTATGGCCCGCCGCTCGCGTCGCGGCTTCCGATATCGACCCCGTTTCCATCGAAGTGACGGAGGAGAATGCCGTCATCAACCGCATACCGCTCGGTCGCGCCCGAGGGCAGGTGGAGCTGGCGGTGGCGGCAGGCATGGAGCATCCGCGCCTGTCCGCCCGCGCACCCTATGACCTCATCATCGCCAACATCCTTGCCGGGCCGTTGATCGAGCTCGCCCCCTCAGTCACGGGTGCGCTGGAAGCAGGCGGGCGCCTGATCCTAGCGGGCCTACTCGACCATCAGGCGGAGAAGGTCGCCGCCGCCTATCGCCGTCAGGGCATGATGGCGAGCTTCCGCATCGTCCGCGGCGAATGGCCGACCCTGGTGATGCGAAAGCGCCGGGCGCTCGGCTGGCGCTAACCGGCCGCGGCGACGAGCGCGTTCCAGGCCGCCTCGTCGATCACCTCGACCCCAAGCTCCGCCGCCTTCTTGAGCTTCGAGCCGGCGCCAGGGCCCGCGATCACCAGATCCGTCTTGGCCGACACTGAACCCGCGACCTTTGCGCCCAATGCCTCGGCCTGCGCCTTGGCTTCGTCGCGGGATAGGGTTTCGAGGCTGCCGGTGAAAACCAACGTCTTGCCGGTCACGGGCGATTGCCGCGTCTCCACCACATATTCCGGCGGCTGAACCTCAGCGAGAAGATCGTCCCACGCCTCGATATTGTGCGGCTCGTGGAAGAAATCGCCGAGGGCGGCCACCACTGCGGGCCCGATGCCGCTGACGCTGGTAAGCTCCGCCAGCGCGTCGGCGTCGCCGGCATGCGCGGCCACCGCGGCTTCGCGAAGGCGCGGCAAGGTGCCGAAGCATTTCATGAGGTCGCGGGCGGTGACGATGCCGACATGGCGGATACCGAGGCCGAACAGCAGCCGCGCCGCATCGGGCTGCCGCTTCGCTTCGATCGCGGTAAGAAGCGCGTCCACCGACTTCGCCTGCCAGCCTTCGCGGCCGATCAGCTCGTCCCGGTGCCGGTGGAGCCGGAAGATGTCGGCAGGCTCCTTCAGCCAGTCGAGCGCGGTGAACTCGGCGATGGTCTTTTCGCCTAGACCTTCGATGTCGAGCGCACCGCGCGAGACGAAGTGGCGCAGACGTTCGAACCGCTGGGCCGGGCAGATGAGGCCGCCGGTGCAGCGAATGTCCACTTCGCCTTCCTCCGCCACAGCTTCGCTGCCGCATTGTGGGCAATGATCCGGGAAGACGAAGGGCGGCCGATCCTCATCGCGGGTCAGCACCTCGACGATCTGCGGGATCACGTCGCCGGCGCGCTGAAGCACCACCCGGTCGCCCACGCGTGCGCCGAGCCGCTCGATTTCGTCCTTGTTGTGGAGCGTCGCGTTGGTGACGACGACGCCGCCGACTGTGACAGGCTCAAGCCGCGCGACGGGCGTCAGCTTGCCCGTCCGCCCCACCTGGATGTCGATGGCGGTCAGCGTCGTCTGCGCGCGCTCGGCCGGGAATTTATGCGCGAGCGCCCAGCGCGGCGCCTTGCCGATGGCGCCGAGCCGCCGCTGCCAGTCCAGCCGGTCTACTTTGTAGACGACACCGTCGATATCGAACGGCAAGTCGGCTCGCTTGGCCTCGATGCCGCGGTAATGGGCGAGCAGCGAAGCCATGTCGGCGAACCGTCGGAAGTCGTCGGAAACGGGAAAGCCCCAGCCGCGGATGACGTCCACCACCTCCGCCTGCGTCCCGCCGGGCAGGCCAGAGACCTCGCCCCAGCCATGGGCAAGGAAACATAAGGGCCGGGCGGCGGTGACCGCCGGATCCTTCTGCCGGAGCGAGCCAGCCGCGGCGTTGCGCGGATTGGCGAAGATCTTGCCGCCCGTCTCCTCCTGCCGCGCATTAAGGGCGGCGAAGGCGGCTTTGGACATATAGACCTCGCCGCGTACCTCGAAGACGTCCGGCGCGCCGGGCGGCAGGCTCTGGGGTATCTCGGCAATCGTGCGGGCGTTCGCCGTCACATCCTCGCCGGTCGTGCCGTCGCCGCGGGTCGCCGCCAGCACCAGCCGCCCCTTCTCGTAGCGGAGTGAGCAGGAAAGGCCGTCGATCTTGGGCTCGGCGGTAAGCGCGATCCCCTCATCCTGAGGGAGGTTCAGGAAACGCCGAACACGCCCAAGGAAATCAGCCACATCCTCGTCGCTGAAGGCATTGTCGAGGCTGAGCATCGGCACCGCATGCCGCACCTTGGCAAGCGCGCCTGACGGCGACGCCCCTACCTGCTTCGACGGGCTGTCTTCCCGCACCAAACGCGGAAACTGCCGCTCCAGCTCCGCATTGCGGCGCACCAGCGCGTCATATTCCGCGTCGGTAATCTCCGGCGCATCCTGATCGTGATAAAGCCGGTTATGCCGCGCAATCTCCCGCGCGAGCCGCTCCAGCTCCTCCGCAGCCTCGGCTTCGGTCATGCCGGCCAGTAAATGCGGCGTAGAGGCAGAAGTCGACGACCACGCTCGTCAAGCTGGTCGTATTGATTGATCAGGGCCTCGGCCAGACCGTCCAATGTCATGAGATGAGTGACTGTCGACGCCCGTTCCGCCTCATAGAGCGCGTCCTTCGTAAAACCCCCGGTACTTACATAGAGGCCGCGGTCGTCCGCGTGCCGGCCGCCAAGGAAGCTTCTGATCTCTTGCGCGCCCATTGCCCCCTTCCGGTGTTTGACCTCGACAACAATGCGTGGACGTTCGAAGCCGAAACCATCACGGGAGGCAATGATGTCCTTGCCGCGATCCGCGCCGACAGGTGAGACGATCGTTCGATAGCCGAGCGCACGCAACAATGCGGCCACAAGTTCTTGCATTTCCTCCCAATCAAGCGCGAGCAGCCGATCCTTAATGCGCTCGATCGCCTGATCCTCGAGCTCGGCAAACGGATCTGCGGCCGCCAATGTGGTCTGATCCTCGGAATCTCCAAGTGTAGGCAGAGGCTGCGAATTCCCATCCGCCAAGCGCATGATTTCTGCCACGGTCTCGTCGGCCACTTTGAACAAGGTCAGAATGGCTCCCAATCGTCCTTTGGCCGCCTGTGAGAGTGCATCGCGGGACACAGCCGCCGTCCATTGCACAGCCCGCTGCACTGGAAGAGCTTCGATCTGGTCGGGCGCGTATCGGGGAGGGCCGATGATTTCGCCGAGGTGGTAGAGGCGGGTGGCCGGGTCATAGGTTAGCACGGAGTCGCCGACGGTAACCTCGTCAAGAAATCGCCACACCTGCCCGGCGCCAACGTGATTCTGTTGATCTGTATGGTCGGGATACGCAGCAGCTACCCGCTGCAGCACTTCCGAGCGGCTTCTTGCACCGCTGTAGTCGCCCGCCTCACGCCACCCGATAGCAACGACCCCACGACTCAAGAACTCCCCCGCGAGAACGCTTCTGCGCCCGGCATTGACCTTCCACATGGGACGCATCCGATACTCTCCTTAGGCTGCTTCCAGCAGCCGGGTTGCCTGTGCCCGCGCTTCGTCCGTGACCTCGGCGCCGGAGAGCATGCGGGCGATTTCCTCCCGGCGTTTGCCTTCGTCCAGCGCCTGGACGCTGGTGCGGGTGACGAGGCCGTCATGACTTTTTTCGATAAGGAGGTGCTGGCGCCCGCGCGCGGCGACTTGCGGGCTATGGGTGACGACGAGCAGCTGCGCGCCGTCGGCTAACCGGTGGAGCCGTTCGCCGATCGCGCTTGCGACCGCGCCGCCGACGCCGCGGTCGATCTCATCGAAGATCATCGTCGTCGCGCCGCCGCGTTCGGCGAGCGCAACCTTCAGTGCGAGGATGAAGCGGGAGAGTTCGCCGCCGCTCGCAATCTTCACCAAGGGCGCGAAGGGCGCGCCGGGATTGGTGGAGATTTCGAATTCGACCCGGTCGCGGCCCTTTGCGGTCCATTGCGGCTCGTCCAGCCGCTCGATCGTCGTACGGAACTTGGCGGCATCGAGCTTCAGGGGCGCAAGCTCCGAGGCGACGGCCGCGTCGAGCCGGGCCGCGGCGGCGGCTCGCAGCATGCTGAGTTCGGCCGCGGCCGCATCGTAAGCGGCACGGCTATCGATCACCGCCTTTTCGAGCGAGGCCAGGCCCTGGTCGCCGGCCTCGATGGCGGCAAGCTTGGCCGACAGTTCCTCCGTCAGTGGGGCAAGCTGGTCCGCCTCCACACGGTGCTTTCGCGCAAGCGCGCGAAGATCGAACAGCCGCGTCTCCGCCTCCTCCAATCGGGCGGGATCATAGGCGAGCGCTTCTGCCGCTTCGCCGAGCCGGTCCTCCGCCTCCGATGCTTCGATGACGGCGCGGTCGATGGCCGCCAGTGCTTCGCCGAGCTTGTCATGCTCGCCAGCGATCCGGTCCAGCCGCCGCGCCGCCTGGCGGAGCAGCGACAGGCCGCCTTCCGCGCCTTGCAGCAACTCGCTGGCAGCGCCGATATCCTCGGCGAGCCGTGCGCCCTTCTGCATATTGGCGCGGAGCCCGGCCAGCTCCTCCTCCTCGCCCGGCTGCGGCGCGAGCTTCTTAAGTTCCGCGACGGAATGTTCGAGATATTCACGGTCGCGTGCGGCGAGCTCCAGCTCCTCGCGCGCCTGTGCAAGCTTTTCCTCAGCCTCGCGCCAGCCGCGAAAGGCCCGCTCCGCCGCGCCCGTGTCGATATTGCCGTAGCTGTCGAGAAGCGCCCGGTGCCCGCGCGGGTTGAGCAGGCCGCGATCATCATGCTGGCCATGAATCTCGACCAAAAATGCACCCAAATCGCGCAGCAGGCCGACGGACGCGGACTGATCGTTTACGGTCGCGCGGCTGCCCCCATCGGCCTTCACGATACGGCGGATGACGAGCGGCTCGCCCAGCGCGCTATCGAGGCCGTTTTCGGCCAGGAGTGCGCGGGCGGCATGGCCGGAGGGAAGCTCGAAGCTCACCGTCACCACCGCCTGCGGCTGCCCCTGCCGCACGAGGCCGCTTTCGGCGCGCGCGCCGAGCGCCAGTCCCAGCGCATCGAGCAGGATGGATTTGCCCGCCCCCGTCTCGCCGGTGAGCACACCGAGGCCGGGGCCGAACTCAAGGTCCAGCGTCTCAATGAGTACGACGTCGCGGATGGAGAGGCTGGTCAGCATTCGACCGCCTTCATGCCACCCGCGAAAAGCCTAGATCAAGCGGCGTTCGTGTGCCGCTGCACCAGTTCGTAGGCGCGCTGGTACCACTTGGTGCCTGGATAGTTGGCGCCGAGAACGGCGGCGGCCTTCCGCGCCTCTTCCGGTACGCCGAGCGCCAGGTAGGATTCGGTGAGCCGCATCAGCGCTTCCGGCGCGTGGGTGGTCGTCTGATATTCGTCGATCACGGTGCGGAAGCGGCTGACCGAGGCCAGCCACTGCGCGCGGCGCTGGTAGAAGCGGCCGATCTCCATTTCCTTGCCGGCGAGGTGATCGCGGACGAGGTCGACCTTCAGGCGCGCGTCGGCGGCATAGCGGGTGTCAGGATAGCGGCGGACCACTTCCCCTAGGGCGTCGAGGGCGCTTCGGGTCGCGGTCTGGTCGCGCTGCACGTCGCCGATCTGCTCATATTGGTTGAGCGCGATCAGATACGTCGCATAGGGCGCGTCCTTGTTGCCCGGGTGAATGGCAAGGAAGCGGCGCGCCGAATCGATCGACTTCTGATGCTCCTTGGCGGCGTAATAGCTGAACGCGCTCATCAGCTGCGCCCGGCGCGCCCAGACGGAATAGGGATGCTGGCGCTCGACTTCGTCGAACAGAGCCGCAGCAAGTGGATAATTGCCGCGGTCGAGCTCGCGCTTCGCGGCCGTGTAGAGCGTGTTGACGTCCCGCGCGACGTAGGAGGTGTCGCGCGCGCCGCCTCCGCCGCCGAACAGACCGCCCGCGCCGCCTGCGCAGCCGGCAAGGGCGAGAGTGGCGGCGCCAAGCGCCAGGGTTGCGAGCGGACGATGCGTTTTAAGGAACATGGGCGGCTTCTTAGCTGAGGGTTTGGCGGAGGCCAAGCAGAGGGAGGAAAAAAGCGGAAAGCGCCTGAACGGCGCTTTAATGGTCAGTCGAGCGGCATCAGGGCGGCAGCGATCCACCGCTCCTCGCCGCGGAGTATGCCCCAGGTTCGGGCGGCGGCGCGGCTGTCCATCGCCTCGATGCCGATGCCGCGCTCCTCAAGCGCTCTCACAAGCTTGGGAGGCGCGAAGGAAAAGCGGGAGCCGGTGCCGAGCAGCAGGAATTCCGGCGGCGGCTGGAGACCGATCAGCTCCTCGAGATGGAGAATAGTGAGGTCCGCCAGCGCAGGCGGGTCCCATTGCCGGGCGCTGAGCGGCGTCAGCAGCAGCCCCTCATACACTCCACCATCGACCGAGAAGCCCCTGCCGGCAAAGCCCTGTACGACAGGGCCGGTCGCCTTGGGATCTTGGTCGAAGCGGGAGCTCACCTAGCGTTCGAAGCCTTCGTTGTAATTCTTCACCCGCTCAGCCGCCGGCGCTTCCTTCGGCACGAAGCTATCCGAATTGACCTTTAGCCAGATGAGCCACGGCGCAGCGATATAGACGGTCGAATAGGTGCCGACGATGACGCTGATTAGAAGCGCAGTCGTGAAGCTCTGGATGACGTCCGGCCCGAGCAGCATCAGCGAACCCAGCGCCAGCAGCATCGCGAAATTAGTCGCGAAGGTGCGGGACAGGGTCTCGTTCATCGACAGATTGAGAAGCGAGGTGATGTCCATCTTGCGATACTTGCGCAAATTCTCACGCACCCGGTCGTAGATGACGATCGTATCGTTCAGCGAATAGCCGATCAGGGTCAGCAAGGCCGCGACGACGTTGAGGTCGAACTCCATCTGCGTCAGCGCGAAGAAGCCCAATGTCAAAGTCACGTCGTGAAACAGCGAGAAGAGCGCGCCGACGCCGAACTGCCATTCGAAGCGTATCCAGATGTAGATGACAATGCCGATGGCGGAGAGCAGGAGCGCCAGCGCGCCGTCGCGCACAAGCTCGCCAGAAACCTTGCCCGACACCGTGTCGACGGCATCAATTCGCACCCCTGAATATTGCTGCTCCAGCGACGTGCGGACCTTAGAGGCGGCCGCGTTCGCCCCCTCCTCGCCACCTTCCGGCAGCGGAAGCCGGATCGCCACTTCCTGCGGTCCGCCGAATTCCTGGATGTTGGGCTCGCCAAGGCCAAGTCCGCCCACCTGCTCGCGCAGATTGTCGAGCGACGGCGGCTGCTGGAAATGGACGCGGATCACCTGTCCGCCCTCGAAATCCACGCCGAAATTGAGGCCTTTGACCGCGATCAGCGCGATTGATGCCGCCATCAGCAAGGCCGAAAAGGCGATCGCCACATTCCGCCAGCGAAGGAAGTCGATGTTCGTATTGTCGGGGATGAGCTTCAAAAGGCGCATGGCTTCAAATCCTGAGCACGGTCGGCCGCTTGCGAAGCCATAGCGATACGAACATGCGAGTGACGGTGACCGCAGTGAAGACCGATGTGGCGATGCCGATCATCATCACGACCGCAAAGCCCTTCACCGGCCCCGATCCGAAATAATAAAGCAGCATGCCGGCGATCACGTTGGTGATGTTGGCGTCGAAAATCGCGGTGCGCGCCTCGTTATAGCCATGCTCGATGGCGTCGACGATCTTGCGGCCGCGCCTCTGCTCCTCACGGATGCGCTCGTTGATGATGACGTTGGCGTCGACCGCCGCGCCGATCGTCAGTACGAAGCCCGCGATGCCTGGCAGGGTCAGGGTCGCGAACGGCGCCATGATGCCGAGGATGACAATCACGTTGAGGATCAGCGCGATGTCCGCATAGACGCCGAACCGGCCATAGGTCAGCATCATGAAGGCCAGGATCAGAACCGTGCCGATAATGCCGGCGATGATACCGCGGCGGATCGATTCCTTGCCGAGATCCGGGCCCACCGAGCGCTCCTCGACCACCTTCAATTCCACCGGAAGCTTGCCCGAACGGAGCTGAATGGCGAGCTCGTTTGCGCTCTCCACCGTGAAATTGCCGGAAATCTGCGCCTGTCCGCCAAGGATCGGCTCGTTGATGTTGGGCGCCGACAGCACGACATCGTCGAGAATGATCGCGAATGGCTTGTTCACGTTTTCCTGCGTGACGCGCGCGAAGCGCTTCGCACCCTGATTGTCGAAGCGGATGCTGACTACGGGCTCATTAGTTTGCGGGTCGAAGCTCTGCTGCGCATCGATCAGCTGGTCGCCCGTCACCATCGCGCGGCGAATGACGGCGATGTTGCCGCCGTCCCGCATCGGCAGAACCTGGCTTCCGGGCGAGGCGCGGCCCTGCTGCACCTGAGCGGGATCTGCGTTGAGATCGACCAGCTTGAAATCGAGCCGCGCGGTCTTGCCGAGCAGCTGCTTCAGGCCCTCCGGATCCTCAAGCCCCGGCACCTGCACCAGGATGCGGTCGCCGCCCTGGCGGATGACGGTGGTTTCCCGCGTGCCTTCCGGATCGACGCGGTTGTAGACGACCTCACGCGCAGTCGCCATCGCACTGTCGAGGGCGTTGGCGATGCCGGCGCTGGTCGGTGTCACGACGATGCGGTTCTGATCCATCACGTTGACGGTCCAGTCGCGCTGTCCGGTCAGCCCGGCGGGCTGGGTCAGGGCGCGGACGATCTCGACCGCCGCATCGACGCGCGCCGGATCGCGCACCATGAAGCTCAGGCGTCCGCCGGTCGTCGAAATGTCGCCGATCTCGATGCGGGGCTCGGCGCGGCGCATTTCGGTACGGATCGACTCGTCCATGACGTCGAGCCGCTGCTTGGCGACATCGCTCGTATCCGCCTCCAGCAGCAGGTGGCTGCCGCCCGCGAGATCGAGGCCGAGGTTAACCTGCGCGCTCGGCAGGAAGCCCGGAAATTTGGCAACGGCGGATTCCGGCAGCATGCTCGGCACGGCCAGCAGGATACCGATGAGGCAAAGGAGGCTGACGCCCCAGACTTTCCAGCGCGGGAAATCCAGCATCGTCAGTCGTTCGCGGGCTTAGTGCCGTGCGGCGTCACGCTCGACAGGGTCGATTTCAGCGCGCGGACGCGGATCCCCTGCGCAAGCTCAACCTCGACTTCGTTGTCGTCGACGCGCGTCACCTTGCCGATGAGGCCGCCGCCGGTGACGACGCTGTCATTCTTTTTCACCGCGCCGATCATCTCCTGATGCTGCTTCATTCGGCGCTGCTGCGGACGGATGAGGAGGAAGTAGAAGATGATGAAGATAAGGATCAGCGGGAAGACCGACACGAAGAAGCCCGCGGCTCCTCCCGGTGCGGCCCCGGCCGATGCATAGGCTGGTGATGCGAACATGGATTTCGTTTACCTGATTGTTGCCGCCCCAAAGGCGCCCGTACGGAAGGGCGCCGCGACTATCATGGGAAGCCGCTCCCGCGCAAGCAAGAGCGGGGCGCGGAAAAGCGTCAGCGCGGATGGAGGATGATCAGCGTAGAAGTGCCGTGCGCCGCCACCTTACCGTCGGCGGTGAGCAGCCGCGCCTCGGCGGTGGCGATCTGCCGCCCCTGCGTCACCACCCTGCCCTCCGCCCGGATCGTGCCGCTGTCCGCTCCAAGCGGCTTCGTGAAATTCACCTTCGTCTCCACCGTCGTATAGCCGACGCCGGCACCCAGCATCGTGTGGACCGCGCAGCCCGCGGCGCTGTCGATCAGGGTGAGCGCGACGCCTCCATGAAGGGATCCGAGTGGATTGAGCAGATGCGGTCCCGTCTCGCACTCGAACACTGCCCGCCCCTCGGCCACCTCCACCAGCGTAAAGCTCATAGTGCGCGCGATCGTCTGCGCGGGAAGCTCGCCCGCGATCATCTTCTGCAGAAGCTCAAGACCGCTATATCGCGCGAAGTCTTCGGGGCTCGCCTGCCCATATTCCCGCTCGTCCGCCATGCCGCCGCTCCAGTTGCTGATTGCAACCTGTAAACCGCGCCGGGTTCCGGTCAAGCCGCTTGCCTTCACCCGCCCCGGCGCTTAGATGCGCCTCCTTCGGCCCGTCAGGACCGTCGGTCGGGGAGTAGCGCAGCCTGGTAGCGCATCACACTGGGGGTGTGGGGGTCGCAGGTTCGAATCCTGTCTCCCCGACCATCGACACGCTTCACCGAAGACAGTCCGGGGACTGTTTTCCGCGTGTCAATCCGGCGGACGCCGCTCAGGAATACCCTGCACCTGCGGCCGATAAAGCCACGCTCTCAGGAGACGCTCTTGCAACTCGATCACATTGTTCTGCTTGTGAGCAGCCTCGAAGCCTCGATGCCTTATTACGACGCCTTGCTGCCGCTGATCGGCTTTACCAAGAAGCGCGACCATGTGTGGGGTAATGCCGATGGCGTCTTCTTTGATTTCCAGGAAGCGTCTGACATTGGCGAAGGCTATAAAAGATATGGCGTCGGCCTGAATCATTTAGGCTTCACCGCTCCGTCACGCGAAGCCGTCGACCGGATCGCTGCCGAGATGGCGGCTGCCGGCTTTGAAGTGCCTGAACGTCAGGAGATAGGGCCGGGATACGCACTCTTCATGAAAGACCGCGACGGAATGCGCTTCGAGATTACTTGCTACGAAGCCTGAATTCCGCAGCTTCACTTTTCATTTTCCTACACGAACCCATTTGGCTCATCCTACTGCGACTCGCGAACGTATGAGGAGCAGGAGCAATGGATATCAATGCGCTGATCGATGAGGTCATCGCCCGCGAGGGCGGCTATTCCAACCATGTTGCCGATAGCGGCGGCGCCACTCGCTGGGGTGTCACGGAGGCGGTCGCCCGCGCGCACGGCTACCGGGGCGATATGCGCCAGCTGCCGCGCGAGGAAGCCGCCGCCATCTACCGCCGCATTTACTGGCTCCGACCGGGCTTCGATCAGGTTGCCGAACATGCGCCGGCGCTTGCCGCTGAGCTGTTCGACACCGGCGTAAACATGGGTCCGCCCGTTGCGGCCGGCTTCCTCCAGCGCGCGCTGAACGCCCTCAACCGCGGCGCCAGCGACTTTCCCGACATCCCCGTGGACCGCCGCATTGGCGCCCGCACAATGGAAGCGCTGAAAGCCTTTCTCCGCCAGCGCGGCAAAGCAGGAGAGACCGTGCTGCTGAAGGCTGTCGAGGCGCTGCAGGGCGAGCGCTATCTACGTCTTGCCGAAGAACGGCCGGCCAACGAAGCCTTTCTTTATGGGTGGCTCGCCAACCGGCTCGGCTGATGCCGCGACGCTTCCCGCACCTGTTTTGGTGTGAACTTAGTGTGACCTTAGTCGGAGAAACCCGATGAAATCCGACAATCTGGGAGCCGCGCCGCCGCGCGAAGGCGCCCTCTACCGCGCCGTGCTCGGCCTCGTCGCCCTGATCGGGGGCCTGCTGGGTCTCGGCGGCCTCTATTTCGTGCCGATCCCCGAAGGCAATCGCGAGCCCCTGCTGCTCGCGCTTGGCCTCGTGCTCGGCTGGGGCAGCACGGTTGTGGGCTACGAATTCGGCTCCTCCCCCTCCGGTCGCAAGGCTGCCGATGCCGGCATCAAACCTCCCCGCTAGCTTCATTCACTCTTGACTTAATTAAGTGCTGTATTAATTTAAGCCTATGGACAGATTCGTCGCCCTTGCCGATCCCACCCGTCGCCAGATCATGGAGCTTCTCGGCTCCGGCGAGCTGACAGCAGGGGCGATCGGCGCGCGCTTTCCGATTAGCGCCCCGGCCGTCTCCCAGCATCTGAAGACGCTCCGCGAGTCCGGCCTCGTCCGCGTTCGCGTCGATGGGCAACGGCGCATTTACAGCCTCGATCCGGACGGCTTGGCCGAGATGGAAGAATGGTTCGCGAAGATGCGAGGCTTCTGGAGCGGCAGGCTCGATGCGCTCGAAAAGGAACTGAAGAAGGGAGAGAAGAAATGAACGTGGCGACCTCCGAATATGGCGTCATCACCGAAGCCGGCGCGATCCGGTTCGAACGCCTCCTCCCCGGCCCGATCGAGCGGGTGTGGGAATATCTTGTCGACGGCGAGAAGCGCAGCCGCTGGCTGGCCTCCGGTCCGATGGACTTGCGGCCCGGCGGAGACATGGAACTGGTCTGGCGCAACGGAGAGTTGGCCGCGGGCGAGCCCATCCCTGAGAAATACACTTCCCACGCCGGAGAGCATCGGATGAAGGGAAAAGTGTTGCGCGTCGAGCCGCCGCGCCTTCTCGTCCACAGCTGGGACAAGGATGCCGAGGTTGTCTACGAGCTGGAAGAGCGCGGCGACAAGGTGCTGCTGACGCTCACCAACCGGAAGCTTCCGAACCGCGGCACCGTGGTCGATGTCGCCGGCGGCTGGCATACCCATCTCGAAATGCTCGCCGCCCGCCTCGAAGGTCGCGACCCGCCCCTTTTCTGGGACACGGTTGAACGCGTCGAGCGTGAATATGAGGCGCGTATTCTCGCCGAATAAGGCGTGTTGCACCGCCGGGATCGTCTTCCCACATAGCTCCACGACACGAAGAGCGGGAGCGATCATGGAAAGCTGGCACGGGACGACGATCCTGGCGGTACGGAAGAATGGACGCGCGGTGGTCGCGGGGGACGGGCAGGTCTCGCTCGGGCAGACCGTCATCAAGCCCAATGCGCGGAAGGTGCGGCGGCTCGGCGACGGCAGCGTGATCGGCGGCTTTGCCGGCGCCACCGCCGATGCCTTCACTTTGTTCGAGCGGCTTGAGCGGAAGCTCGAGCAGCATCACGGCCAGCTGATGCGCGCCGCGGTCGAACTCGCCAAGGACTGGCGGACCGATAAATATCTCCGCAACCTTGAGGCGATGATGATCGTCGCCGACAAGGACGTGACCCTGATCCTCACCGGAAATGGCGACGTGCTGGAGCCGCAGGACGGCGTCGCCGCGATCGGCTCCGGCGGCAACTTCGCTCTCGCCGCCGCCCGCGCGATCGACGAATATGAGAAGGATGCGGAAACGATCGCGCGCAAGGCGATGAAGATCGCCGCCGAAGTCTGCGTCTATACCAATGAAAATCTTACGGTTGAGACGATTGAAGCTGCCGCCTGAACCCAGCTAGGGTGCGGCGGCATGGACCGCCGCGCCTTCATCGGATCCGCCGCTCTCGGGCTAGGCGGCCTCGCCCTTCCCGGCTGCACGACGACCACGACTGCCAGGCGCCCTGTGGCGCAGCGCGGCTGTCTCCCTCCCGTCAATGTCGCGCCGGAGCGGGTGATCCGAGCCGTCGCCGGCCTTCGCCCCTATCGCGCCAGCGGCTTCGTCGTCCGCGCCGAACCGCTCGGCGACAAGCGCCTCGTCCACAATTATGGCCATGGGGGCGCCGGCATCACCCTCTCCTGGGGTTCGTCGCGGCTCGCGGCCGATCTAGGTCTTCAGGGTCATAGTGGCCCAGTTGCCGTGGTGGGCGCGGGCGTCATGGGCCTCACCACCGCCCGTCTCGTCCAGGAGGCCGGCTTCCCCGTCACCATCTACGCCAAGACGCTGCCGCCCGACACGACCTCCAACATCGCCGGCGGCCAGATCTCGCCCTTCGGCCACTACCGCGACAGCATGGTGACGCCCGCCTGGCGCGCGCAATTCGCCGCGGCGATGGAGTATAGCTGGCGGCGCTTCCAGATCATGGTCGGCGACGAGTACGGCATCCGCTGGCACACCACCTACACGGAGGGTGACGGCCCCGATCCGTCGAACCCGCTTGACCGATATCATCCCGCCGGCCGCAACCTCAGCGCCGATCAGCACCCGTTCCCGGTGGACGGCCTCGCCAGCTACGACACCATGTACGTCGAGACCGGCCGGTTCCTTCGCCAACTCCTCCGCGACGTGCAGCTTGCGGGCGGCGCAGTCCGCATCCGCGCCTTCGCCACGCCCACCGATCTAGCGGCGCTGCCGGAGCGCCTGATCTTCAACTGCACCGGCCTCGGCTCGCATCACCTGTTCGGCGATACGGAGCTTCAGCCCGTCCGCGGCCAGCTCGCCATCCTGCTGCCGCAGCCGGAAGTGAACTACGCCTTCACCGGCGGCGCGGGCTACATGTTCCCCCGGCCCGACGGCATCGTCCTAGGCGGCACGTTCGAGCGCGACGTATGGAAGGCGACGCCCCAGCCGAACGATATCGCCCGCATCGTCGCGTCACACCGGCGGCTGTTCAGCGGCTTTCGCTGCACTGCTTGAACTCGGCCGTGACGGGTCCATCTAAGGACCAGTGACCTCTCCACGGACTTCCCATTGATGAACGATACCCTCACTCCCAAAGCGGTGGTCGCCGCATTGGACGCCCATATCGTCGGCCAGCAGGAGGCGAAGCGCGCAGTCGCCGTCGCGCTCCGCAACCGTTGGCGACGGCAGCGCCTCCCGGACGAGCTTCGCGACGAGGTGACGCCGAAGAACATACTGATGATCGGGCCGACCGGCTGCGGCAAGACCGAGATCAGCCGCCGCCTCGCCAAGCTCGCCGACGCGCCGTTCGTGAAGGTCGAGGCGACCAAGTTCACCGAAGTCGGCTATGTCGGCCGGGACGTCGAGCAGATCGCCCGCGACCTGGTCGAAGAGGCCGTACGGCTGGAGCGCGAACGCCGCCGCGAAGCCGTGCGCGAGGCCGCGTCCGAAGCCGCAATGGAGCGTCTGCTCGACGCGCTCACCGGCAAGGATGCAAGCCAGGCAACCCGCGAAAGCTTCCGCCAGCGCGTGATCGACAATCACATGAACGACAAGGAAGTCGAGATCGAGGTGGTGCAGGACGCCGCGCCGCCGTTCGAGATCCCCGGCCTCGGCGGGCAGGTCGGGATGATCAACCTCAGCGACATGATGGGCAAAGCCTTCGGCCAGCAGCCGAAGAAGAAGCGCCGCATGCGGGTTGCCGATGCCTGGGACAAGCTCGTCGAGGAGGAGTCCGACAAGCGCCTCGACACGGACGACGTGAACCGCACCGCCCTCAAGGATGCGGAAGCGAACGGCATCGTCTTCCTGGACGAGATCGATAAGATCGCAGTCTCGGACGTGCGCGGCGGCTCGGTCAGTCGCGAAGGCGTGCAGCGCGACCTCCTGCCGCTCATCGAAGGCACTACCGTTTCGACGAAGTACGGCCCGATGAAGACGGACCACATTCTCTTCATCGCGTCAGGCGCCTTTCATGTCGCGAAGCCCAGCGATCTCCTGCCGGAGCTTCAGGGCCGCCTGCCGATCCGGGTGGAGCTGAAGGCGCTCACCGAGGAGGATTTCGTCCGCATCCTTTCCGACACGCGGGCGAGCCTGACCGAGCAATATCGCGCCCTCATCGCCACCGAAGGCGTTGAGGTCACCTTCACCGACGAAGGCATCCGCGCCATTGCCCGCATCGCCGCCGAGGTGAATGGACAGGTCGAGAATATCGGCGCTCGGCGCCTGCAGACGGTGATGGAAAAGCTGTTGGAGGAAGTGAGCTTCGATGCCGAGGAACGGCAGGGCAGCAACGTCACCGTCGATGCCGCTTATGTCGAAGGTCAACTTGCTGAGGTCGCGCGCAACACGGACCTCAGCAAGTATGTGCTTTAGGGCCTAGTGATCGCGGCCGAGGCTGGGGTTCACCCCTCCCGCGAGGCCGCCATCATTATCGGTGTCGCCCTCGAAAGTATTCTCGCCCTGGATCAGCTCGGCATCCTCCGAGCTGGTCATGGCGAAAAGGCCTTTCGACTGGCCGATGCCGGGGTTCCTTTCCAGATCGTCGATCAGGTCCACCGGCGTTTCGTCGGGACGTAGATGCTTGTTACCCATCAGCTTTTCTCCTTTGGGTGACGAACGCAGAGCCGGCGGCGGCGGTTCGCCCGCCCCGTCGCGTTCCGGGAACCGTGCGTCGCCCCGCCCCGTTGCCGCGGCATGAGCATCTTCCGCCGCTTCCTCCATTCCACGGTCGCTGACCTCGAACGCGACATCGACCGGATCGAGGACGCGATCAGCGAGGGCGAAGGGCACCGGCAGAAGGTGCGCCTCCTCGCCTATGCCGGTTACCGCAACGACACGCTGCTGCGCCTCAAGGGCAGGATCGTGCGCTACGAAAAGCCGCTCGACGCCGGCGAGGGAATGCTGACGCGCCTTCGCGCGATGATGGAAATCTACAACAGCAACGAGATAGCGGGCGTGGCCGTGCGCCTCGAGGCATATGATCAGGTGATCGACATTGTCAGCGACGAGGAAGGCTATTTCATGTTCGAGCTGCCGATCGACCGGCCGCTCCCGGAAAAGACTTTGTGGGAGCAGGTGAAGCTCTCGACGCCCGGAACGGAGATGCAGCAGGCGGAGGTCGAGGTGCCGGTGCTCGCGCCCGGCAGCGACAACAACTGGGGCATCATCTCCGACATCGACGACACGGTAATCGAGACGGGCGCCACCAATTTCCTCAAGAACTGGCGCCGGGTGCTCGTCGAGCGGCCGCAGGACAGGCTGGCAGTGCCCGGCGCGTCAACGCTCTACAAGATGATCGCGGAGGATCACGTCTCCCCCGCCCGGCCCTTCTTCTACGTCTCATCCAGCCCCTGGAATCTCTACGGCTTCATCACCGAATTCATGGAGCTGAACGGCATCCCGCACGGCGCGATGTTCCTCAAGGATTACGGCATCGACGACAATCAGTTCATCAAGAAGGGTCATGACGAGCATAAGCTTGCCGCCATTGAGACAGTTCTCGCTTTCTATCCCGACCTCCGTTTCCTGCTGATCGGCGACAACGGCCAGAAGGATGTGACCATCTACGCCAAGGCGGTGGAGGATTTCGGCGAGCGGGTAGCCGCGGTGTTCATCCGCGACGTGGACGGCTCCTGTCGTTCAGGACCCGAGGGCGAGCTTCTTCGCAAGATCGAGGCGGCGGGCGTTCCGACCTTCTGCGGCGCGGGCTTCGACGAAGCCGTGGATGTCGTGAAGCGGCTGGATCTCGACCGGCCGCTGGAAGCTGCAAGGGCAGTGGTGGAACCCGCAAAGACTTCTTAAGCTGGGGCGCGCCCCGCAGCATCCGGAGTCATTATGAAGTCAGTTCTTTTCGCCTTCCTCGCCCTCGCCGCCGCCCAGCCGCTTGAGGCGCGGCTGAGCTCCGCCGAGCAGCGCATGGCGCAGACGGTTGAGCGGGAGCAGGACCGGAACATCGCTCTTCTCGAGAAGATGGTGAATCAGAATAGCGGCACCCTCAATCTCGCCGGCGTCGAGGAAGTCGGCCGTATGATGCGGGCGGAGCTGGAACCGCTCGGTTTCGACGTCAAATGGGTGCCGATGCGGGAGACCGGCCGCGCCGGGCACCTGATCGCCACGCACAAAGGGAATGGCCGCGGCAAGCGCATGCTGCTGATCGGCCACCTCGATACTGTGTTCGAGCCAGACTCGCCGTTCCAGCGCTTCGAGCGGCAGGGCGGCCGCGCCACCGGGCCCGGCATCGGCGACGACAAGGGCGGCATGGTCGTCATCGTCGCAGCGCTCCGCGCGATGCAGGCGGCGGGGACGCTGAAGAATGCCGACATCGTGGTTGTCCTGACCGGCGACGAGGAGCGCACCGGTGCGCCGCTCGACGTCGCTCGCCGTGATCTTATCGAAGCGGGACGCTGGGCGGACGTGGCGCTGGAGTTTGAAAACCTCGCCAGCGAGAACGGGCAGGATTTCGGTACGATTGCGCGGCGGAGCTCGACCAGCTGGACCCTAAAGACGAGCGGCAAGACCGGCCATTCCAGCGGCATCTTCAGCCAGGGCCTGGGCTACGGCGCCATCTACGAATTGGCGCGCATCCTCGACACCTTCCGCCGCGAACTGCCGGAGCCGAACCTCACCTATAATGTCGGCGTGATCGGCGGCGGCACCCCTGCTGCGATCGACGATCAGGGCCTTCGCGTCACTGCCTCGGGCAAGACGAACATCGTTGCCGAGACCGCTATTGCACGCGGCGATCTCCGGACGCTGACCCGCGAACAGGACGCGAGAATTCGCGCGCGCATGCAGGACATCGTCCGGCAGCATCTTCCGGCGACGCAGGCTGAGCTGCAATTCTTCGATTCTTATCCGCCGATGGAGCCGACCGCCGGCAACCGGGCGATCCTCGCGCGCCTGAATGCGGTCAATCACGATCTCGGCCTGCCGGAAATGCCGGAATATGATCCTGCGAAGCGGGGCGCTGCCGACAGCAGCTTCGTCGCCCGCGATGCCGATGTCCTCGCCGGCCTCGGCACGGCAGGCGGCGGCGCCCATGCGGAGGGCGAATGGGTCGACCTTACGAGTGTCGTTCGACAGTCGAAGCGCGCCGCCATCCTGATGACGAGGCTGGCAAAGGAACGCCGTTAACAAGCCGCTTGTAAGTCGCCGGAAATCGCTCCATTCCAGCAACATAAGGGGCGCCGCGGGGAGTGGCTGCCTAAGCCTGGGGAGGGATTGTATATGCGTTTTTCAGCCAAACTTCTGTGTGCCGTAGCGTCAGCGGCGCTGCTTCCAGCAACTCCGGCCGCTGCGCAGACCGTGACTCGCATCGTGGCGTTCGGTGACAGTTACGCCGACGACGGCAATCTTTTCGAGCTTTTGGGCATTCCGCGCCCGGCCGCTTACCCGACGGGGCGGTTCAGCGGCGGCACCAACTTCATCGATACGATGTCGCAAATCCTTGCCGTTCCCGTCGACAATTTCGCCATCGGCGGCGCCTTTACCAACAACGGCAACATCAACGGGCCAGGCATTCCCGGCTTTGTCACCGAATATCAGTCGTTCCTTGCCGGCGGCGGTCCTGCCGCTTTCCCACGGGTAAGCGGCACGTTCGGGCCCAATGATCTTCTTGCCATCTCCATCGGCGGAAACGACGCCCGGGCCTATCGTATCAGCGGCGGCACGGTCGCCGGAGCGGCCGCCGCTGCGGCGCCCCGCGTCGCACAGGCAACTACTGGCCTGACGGCTCTCGTCAACGCAGGGGCACGCAACATCACCTATCTCGCAGGGGACGTCGGCCGTCTCCCCGAAGCGGTCGGCTCTCCCAGCGCGGCCGCCGGAAGCGCTTTCTCCAGCGCCTTCAATACGGGCATGCAAAGCTCGCTCGCCAATTTCGCGGCGAACGGGGTTATCGTAAATTACCTCGACCTCAATCTGATCGGCGATCGGATAACCGCCAATCCGGGCGCATACGGTCTCGTAAGCGCGGGCGCCTGCACGGGCGGCGCGGCGGGCCCGACCGCCTGCGTCGCGAGCCCGGAGCTTGCCAACCAGTATCTTTTTTACGTGGATCAGGTGCACCTGAGCTCCGCCGGCTTCGCGATCGTGGCACGCTATGCCGTCCGGCAGCTCGAAGCGCCGCTGCAATTCCAAGCTCAGCCGGAGGTAGGCCTTCAGGCCGCGAGCGGGCTCGGCTCCACGCTCCTCGGACGCCTTGACCTGTCAAGCGCCCGCTCCGGACGGGCGCAGCAGGGCTTCAGCGCCTATTTGACCGGCAATATCGCCCGCCGCAACGTAGATCGAACGCTTACCAACTTTGCCTACGATATGGAGACGTTAGGCGGCACCGGCGGTGTGGAATATGCCGGGGTAACCAGCGTCTTCGGGGCAGCAGTGAACTACTCCAACGGCGAAGCCTCAACTAGCGTAGGCGAAGCTGAAGCGAAGGCTATTCAACTCGCCCTATACGGCGGCTGGGGCGGAACCAACGGTGGCTTTGTCGAAGGTTATGCGGGCTATGGGTGGGTCGACTATGACTTCACCCGAGCCGCCGTCATCGACGACATTGTCGGCGAGACCGACGGCAACAACGTCTTTGCGGGTGCCCGCGCCGGCTACCTGTTCGGCACCGATCAGCTTCGCTTCGGACCTGTAATCGGCCTCAGCTATGCGAAGGCTGATCTCGACGCCTACACGGAAACCGGCGACGCCGTACTTACCCTGAATGTGGGGGAGCAGGAGGTAAAAGTTCTCACCGGCAGCGCTGGCGTCGAGGCGCGCGCCAGCTATGAGATCGGTGGCATGTCGTTCCTGCCTTACGCGCAGGCGACCCTTGAGAAGGACTTCGAAGGCGACAGCCGCACCATTCGCTATGCGGGCACGGCGTCCCCGACGATCGTCAACAGCTTCGTTCTTCCCGAACAGTCGAAGGACCTGCACGGGCGGCTCACCGGCGGCGCCAGCATCGCGCTCGCCAATGCCCTGTCGCTGGAAGTCAATGCCAGCGGCACGATTGAGCGCGAGGACGGCAACGACTTCTCCGCCCTCATCGGCGTCAAGCTCGGCTTCTAAGACAGGTGCGGGCGGGGCCACGGCTTCGCCCGCACTTGATCCGGCCTTCGGCACGGCCCAAATGGAGGCCATGCTGATCCAGACCGAAACGACGCCCAATCCCGCGACCCTGAAATTCCTGCCGGGGCAGGCGGTGATGCCGTCCGGCACGCGCGACTTCGCCACGCCCGAGGAGGCGGAGGTTTCGCCGCTGGCGGAGGCGATCTTCTCGACCGGCGATGTGGAAGGCGTGTTCTTCGGCAGCGACTTCATTTCGGTGACCGCCGCGCCTGGCGTCGACTGGTCTCATCTAAAGCCGCAGGTGCTGACCGTGCTGCTCGATCATTTTTCCAGCGGCGCACCTTTGTTCCGCGCCGGCAGCGCGGCTGAAATTTCCGTGCCGCCCGAAGCGATGGAGGAAAATCCCGAGGATGCGGACGTGGTGGCCCAGATTAAGGAACTGATCGAAACCCGCGTCCGCCCGGCGGTCGCGCAGGACGGCGGCGACATCGTCTATCGCGGTTTTCAGAAGGGCACCGTCTATCTCGCGCTGCATGGCGCATGTGCGGGCTGCCCTTCGTCGACGATGACGCTCAAGAACGGTATCGAGGGCCTCCTCAAACATTATGTGCCCGAGGTCGAGACGGTCGAAGCCGTCTAGGACTGGCGCGTGCAGCTCGTCATCGACAGCGCGACGGCGGCCTGCTCGGTCGCGCTGATCGAGGGGGGACGCGTCCTCGAAGAACGACACGAAGTCGTCGGCCGCGGCCATGCAGAGCGGCTGGCGCCGATGATCGAAGAGCTGCTGGCGGGGCGCAAGCCCGCTTCCATTCTGGTCGATTGCGGCCCGGGCAGCTTCACCGGCGTCCGGGTCGGACTCGCCGCCGCGCATGGCCTCGCCATCGGCTGGCAGGTGCCGCTCGCAGGCTATTCGTCCATGGCCGCGCTTGCGGCGGAAGCGGGGCGCAAGCCTGATGTTGCTGTTGCCCTCCACGGCGGACATGGGCAACTGTTCGTCCAGAGCTATGGCACGCATCCGATCCAGCCGCTGGACGATCTTCGCTCCCTCTACCCGGAGGAGGCGGCGGCCGCCGTCACTGCACGCGTTGTTGTCGGCACCGGAGCCGAGGACCTTGTGAGGCTACGCGGGTATGGCGAGGCGGTAGATGCCCTTCCCCGCGCCTCGATTGCAGCCCGGTTGCCTGCTGCGATGACATCCCTTCCGCCGCGGCCGATTTATGGGCGCGGCGCAGACGCAAAGCCAATGATGTGACAAGCGAGGCCGCCATCGTGGTCGCCGGCGGCGACATACTCGACCTCGATGCAGTGATGCGCGTCATGGATGACAGCTTCGATCCGGCCTATGGTGAGGCCTGGACGGCCTCGCAATGCGCGGGCCTGCTGCCGATGCCGGGCGTATGGCTGACGCTCGCTCGCAATGGAGAAGCGGTCGCAGGTTTCGCGCTTGGTCGGATTGTAGTGAAGGAAGCAGAACTCCTCCTTCTCGCCGTAAAAAAGGAAGAATGGGGGAAGGGCATAGGCAAACTTCTGCTTCGCACCTTTGCTGAGGACGCCCAAAGCAAGGGCGCGACCAAGCTGTTCCTTGAAGTGCGTGACGGAAATCCTGCAATCGACCTCTACAAAAGCTTCGGATTTCACGAGATCGGCCGCAGGCCTAAATATTATACCGGCCGCGATGGCCAATTATATGATGCCCTGACTTTATCGAAGCTTGCCGGCGCCTGAGCGTCCCACCTCGCGACACTCGCCAATTTCAACTTGTCAAAACATCCGGAACGGATCATTCGCCAATCTCCCGACCAGACTTTACGAATTGGAATTCTCCCAGATGGACGCGACCGACAATATGAATGAGACGCTGATCACGCTCACGGCCGATATTGTTTCCGCCCACGTCAGCAACAACAGCGTTGCGGTAAACGATCTTCCGCAGCTCATCCAGAACGTACACAATGCCCTCAGCGGACTTGGCACGCAGGTTCAGGAACCTGAAGCAAAGCCGGAGCCCAAGGTTTCGATCCGCTCTTCGATCAAGCCGGACTATATCGTCTGCCTCGAGGACGGAAAGAAGCTGAAGATGCTGAAGCGGCATCTGATGACTCATTATCAGATGACTCCAGAGGACTATCGGCAGAAGTGGGGACTTAGCGCCGACTACCCGATGGTCGCACCCAACTATGCGGAGCAGCGGCGCAGCCTTGCGAAGAAGATCGGCCTCGGCACGAAGCGCCGTCGCGGCGGCAAGAAGTAAGCTCTGATGGACCGGGCTTCAGCGCCCGGTCCCTTTGACGCTGTCGCAAAGTGGACTAAGGCTGCGGCATGACACGCAGGATCGATATCGAGACGCTTTGCGCGGAGAAAGGCCTCCGCATCACCGAGCAGCGCAAGATCATCGCCCGCGTCCTTTCCGAAGCGGAAGACCATCCCGACGTGGAGGCGCTTCACGAGCGCGCATCCGCCGTGGACCCAGGCATTTCTATCGCCACCGTCTACCGAACCGTGCGCTTGTTTGAGGAAGCGGGAATCCTCGAACGCCACGATTTCGGCGACGGCCGCGCCCGCTACGAAGCGGCGGCCGAGGCGCATCACGACCATCTGATCGATGTCGAAACCGGCAATGTCATCGAATTCGTCGACGAGGAACTCGAGGCGCTTCAGCGCCGCATTGCCGAGAAGCTCGGCTTCCGCCTCGTCGATCACCGGATGGAGCTTTACGGCGTCGCGCTCAACCGCAATCGCTAAGCGAGGCCCATGCGGCTCGCGCTAAGGACGCTCTTGATCGTCGCGGGCCTAATCGCCTGCCTGCCGCTTCATTATCTTTGGAAGCTCCTGGGGCGTAAATCGCCTTGGCCGCGCCGCTTCCTCTACTGGGTCGGCCGTGCCGCCGGTATGCGCGCGCGGGTGGAAGGGCAGCCGCTTCGAAGCCGCGTCCTTTTCCTTTCCAATCACCTCAGCTGGCTCGACATCATGCTGATTGCGAGCGCGAGCGGCGCGGCATTCGTATCGAAGGAGGAGGTGGCGCGCTGGCCGGTGATCGGCTGGCTTGCGAGCCTCAACGATACCATCTTCGTCGCGCGGACTCAGCGCGGCGCCGTGCGCGATCAGGCGGATGCACTACGCAACGCTTTGGCGCGGGGGCAGCCGGTGGCGCTGTTCCCGGAAGGCACGACCGAAGGCGGGGTCGAAATCCTTCCGTTCCGCGCCAGCCTCCTCGCCTCCTTGTTTCCGCCCTTGCCGGATGTGAAGGTGCAGCCGGTGGCGATCGACTACGGCGCGGCGGGGCACGACATCGCCTGGGTGGGCAAGGAAGGCGCGGCGGCCAATGCAAAGCGGGTGCTTTCGCGGAAAGGCACCACCGCCGTTCGGATCCGCTTCCTGAAGCCGGTAGACCCGCATTCCTATCCGGACCGCAAGGCTTTGGCCGAAGCGGCGCGCGCGGAGATCGTTCAGGCGCTCTCCGCTTCCGAAGCGAAGCCGGTTCGCCTATAGGCATGTCGATGAACGACCGGACTCCAAAGACCTTTCACGTCAAATCCTTCGGCTGCCAGATGAACGTCTATGACGGCGCCCGCATGGCGGAGCTGCTGGAGGCGGAGGGAATGACCGCGGCCGAGGGCGGCGCGGAGGCGGACCTCGTCGTGCTCAACACCTGCCACATCCGCGAGAAGGCGGCGGAGAAGGTCTATTCCGACATCGGCCGCCTTCGGCGTGAGGACGGATCGCGCCCGATGATCGCGGTCGCCGGCTGCGTCGCCCAGGCGGAAGGCGCGGAAATCCCGCGCCGGGCGCCGAGCGTCGACATCGTCGTCGGCCCGCAGGCCTATCACCGGCTGCCGGAGATGGTGGCAAAGGCGAAGAAGGGCGAACGCGCGCTCGACACGGACATGCCGCTGGAATCGAAGTTCGGCGCCCTTCCGGCGCGGCGGAAGCAGGGGCCGACCGCCTTCCTCACCGTGCAGGAAGGCTGCGACAAATTCTGCACCTATTGCGTCGTTCCCTACACGCGCGGCGCCGAGGTTTCGCGGCCCTGGAACGCAATTCTCGACGAGGCGAAAACGCTCATTGACCGCGGCGCGCGCGAGATCACCTTGCTCGGTCAGAATGTGAATGCGTGGAATGAGGGTGAAGGCCGCGGCTTCCACGATCTCATCGCGGCGCTTGACCGGCTGCCGGGGCTCGAGCGCATCCGCTACACGACCAGCCATCCCAATGACATGACGGAAGGGCTGATCCGCGCCCATGCGGAAGTCGAGAAGCTGATGCCTTTCCTCCACCTTCCGGTCCAGTCTGGCAACGACCGCGTGCTGAAGGCGATGAACCGCAGCCACACGACGGACAGCTATCTCCGCATCATCGAGCGGGTGCGGGCGGCGCGGCCGGACATCGCCCTTTCCGGCGACTTCATCGTCGGCTTCCCGGGTGAGAGCGACGCGGAGTTCGAGGACACGCTTCGAATTGTAACGGCGGTGAACTACGCCCAGGCTTACTCGTTCAAATATTCGCCGCGGCCGGGTACCCCTGCCGCCGAGATGGAAGGACAGGTGCAGGCGGAGGTGATGGACGAAAGGCTGCAAAGGCTTCAGGCACTGCTGAACCAGCAGCAGCTCGCTTTCAATCAGGCGACCGTTGGCCGCCGCACGTCCGTTCTGCTTGAGCGGAACGGCAAGAAGTCGGGGCAGTTGATCGGCAAGTCGCCCTGGCTCCAATCCGTGCATCTCGAAACGAACGCCGCCATCGGTGACCTGATCGAGGTCGAAATCCTCTCCGCCGGACCCAACAGCCTTGCCGGAGCCCAACTGATGAGGAACGCCGCCTGATGGCGCAAAAGCGCGCAGAAGAAGCCGGGGCCCGCGCCCGCCTCGAAATCGAGTTCGAGCAGCCGCACCTCTTGGGGCCCCTCTTCGGAGAATTCGACCGCAACCTCGTCGCCATCGAGGACAGGCTCGGCGTCTATATCGCCGCGCGCGGCGCCAAGGTGCAGATCGAGGGCGAGCCGGAAGCGGCGGCACGCGCGCGCGACGTGCTGCAGGGCCTCTACAACCGGCTCGACGACGGCCATGACATCGATCAGGGCGCGGTCGAGGCAGTGATCGCCATGTCGGGCCAGCCGACGCTCGACGGCATCATCTCGAACGATGTCGCCGAACCGCCGAAGGTGATGATCCGCACGCGGAAGAAGACCATCGTTCCGCGTTCGAAAACGCAGGCCGTCTATATGGAGGCGCTGGCGCGGGACGACCTTATCTTCGCGCTCGGACCAGCGGGCACAGGGAAGACCTATCTCGCCGTCGCGCAGGCGGTGCAGCAGCTGATCGGCGGCAGCGTCGACCGGCTGATCCTGTCGCGTCCCGCGGTGGAGGCGGGCGAGCGGCTGGGCTTCCTTCCCGGCGACATGAAGGAGAAGGTCGATCCCTATCTCCGGCCGCTTTACGACGCGCTCTACGATATGCTGCCGACCGAGCAGGTCGAGCGGCGCATCGCCTCCGGCGAGATCGAGATCGCCCCGATCGCCTTCATGCGCGGCCGCACCTTGTCCGATGCCTTCATCATTCTCGACGAGGCGCAGAATACGACGCCGCAGCAGATGAAGATGTTTCTGACACGCTTCGGCATGCGGAGCCGCATGGTGATCTGCGGCGATCCTAATCAGACCGACCTGCCGAATAACGTCACCTCCGGTCTCAACGATGCGGTCGAGAAGCTAGAAAGCATTGAGCGGGTGTCGATGGTGCGCTTTGGCGCGGGCGACGTCGTCCGCCATCCGCTCGTCGGCCGGATCGTCGAGGCTTATGAGGGGCCTGGACGGTGATCCTAGTCGAGGCGGATGCCGGCGAGGAATGGGACAGTCGCACCGACTGGGCCATTCTCGCGCGCGACGCGGTGATTTCCGCGGTCCGCCATTCCGACCGGAGTGACCTGATCGACAGCGGCCTCGACGTCGAAGTGTCCGTGAAATTCGCCAGTGACGACGAGGTCCAAAGCCTCAACGCCGGCTATCGCAGCAAGGACAAGCCGACCAACGTCCTCTCCTTTCCGATGATGGAGCCTCAGCTTCTGGAGTCGATCGCGTCGGCCCATAATGGCGAAGTGCTGCTCGGCGACGTCGTGCTTGCCCATGGCGTCTGCGTGTCGGAAGCGGCGGAGAAGAATGTTGCGGTCGAAACCCACGCGTCCCATCTGGTGGTCCACGGCACCCTTCACCTGCTAGGCTATGACCATGAGCAGGGGGATGAGGAGGCCGAGGCCATGGAAGCCATCGAGCGGAACGCGCTTGCCGCGCTCGGCATTTCCGATCCTTATGCAGCTACAGAGGTGCAGACCTAACTAAATGCCTGACGATAGCAGTAGCAGCGCCCGAAGCGGGCGCACCTTCTGGTCCAGCCTTCGGACCATGCTCTTCGGCGAAGACAGCGAGGCGACGCTCCGCGAAGAAATCGAAGAAGCGATCGAGAGCCATGAAGGCGAGGCGCCGGTCGTCGGCGACCTGACGCCGATCGAGCGGCAGATGCTGCGCAACCTTCTTCACTTCGGTGAAAGCACGGTTGCCGACATCGCGGTGCCCCGCGGGGACATCATCGCCGTTCCGGCGACCGCCACCTTCGAGGCGCTGGTCGCCGCTTTCGCCGAGGCAGGGCACAGCCGCCTCCCCGTCTACGAAGGCAGCCTCGACAGCGTAATCGGCATGATCCACCTGAAGGATGTTTACACCCTGCAGGTGAACGGCGCCGCGCCGCCCGAGGACATCAAGGACCTTATCCGCTCGCCAATCTACGTGCCGGAATCGATGGGCGTGCTCGACCTCCTTGCCCGCATGCGGGCCGAGCGCATGCACCTCGCCATCGTCGTCGACGAATTCGGCGGCACCGAAGGGCTCGTCACTATCGAGGATGTCGTGGAGGAAATCGTCGGCGAGATCGAGGACGAGCATGACGAGGAAACGCCGGGCAACCTGATCCCGCTCGAAGACGGAATCTGGGACGCGGACGCCCGAACCGAACTTGAAGAAGTGGCCGAAACCATCGACGCACGCCTCGCGGATGTTGAGGAGGATGTTGACACGCTCGGCGGCCTCGCCTTCGTCCTCGCTGGTCACATCCCCCAGATCGGCGAAGTTCTGGAGCATCCCAGCGGCTGGCGGCTGGAAGTGACCGACTGCGACACCCGCCGCGTCTCCCGCCTCCGTCTCCACGCGCCCCCCGAAGGCGCGCTAGTCGATTAGCCCCTGCCAAGAGCGTTGATTTTCCGCGTGCAAGGTCCGATTGGGGTCCTTTCGCGGACAGGGACGGCGCATGGCGACAACGATCGACGAACTTGAGGCAAGGCGCTCGGCCGCGCGGCTTGGCGGCGGGCAGGCGCGTATCGATGCGCAGCATTCGAAGGGCAGACTCACCGCGCGGGAGCGGGTCGAGGTGCTGCTCGATGCTAGCAGCTTCGAAGAATATGACATGTTCGTCGAACATAATTGCGCCGATTTCGGAATGGCCGAGCAGAAGGTGCCGGGCGACGGCGTCGTTACCGGCTCCGGCACGATCAACGGCCGGCTCGTTTATGTCTTTGCGCAGGACTTCACCGTCTTCGGAGGCTCGCTGTCGGAACGGCACGCGCAGAAGATCTGCAAGGTCATGGACATGGCGATGAAGGTCGGCGCGCCCGTCATCGGCCTCAACGATTCAGGCGGTGCCCGCATCCAGGAAGGCGTTGCCTCGCTCGGGGGCTACGCGGAAGTGTTCCAGCGCAATGTGCTCGCTTCGGGCGTGGTGCCGCAGATCAGCCTTATAATGGGGCCATGCGCGGGCGGCGCCGTCTATTCGCCCGCAATGACCGACTTCATCTTCATGGTGAAAGATTCGTCCTACATGTTTGTCACCGGGCCGGACGTCGTGAAGACCGTCACCAACGAGGTGGTGACTCAGGAAGAGCTTGGCGGCGCGGTCACCCACACCACCAAGTCGGGCGTCGCCGACGTCGCGTTCGAGAACGATATCGAGGCCTTGCTCGCCACGCGCGACTTCTTCGATTTCCTTCCGCTGTCGAACCGGCACGACGTGCCGACGCGGCCTACCTCCGATGCCTGGGATCGTCAGGACGAGAGCCTCGACACGCTCATCCCCGACAGCGCCAATAAGCCCTACGACATGCACGAACTCATCCGGAAAACGGTGGATGAGGGCGACTTTTTCGAGATTCAGCCGAACCATGCGGCCAACATCATCATTGGCTTCGGCCGCATCGAAGGCCGCACCGTCGGCATCGTGGCCAACCAGCCGATGGTGCTCGCCGGGGTCCTCGACATTAAATCGTCGAAGAAGGCAGGCCGCTTCGTTCGCTTCTGCGATGCTTTCGACATTCCGATCGTCACCTTCGTCGACGTGCCGGGCTTCCTCCCCGGCGTCGCGCAGGAGCATGAGGGCATCATCAAGAACGGCGCGAAACTGCTCTTCGCTTATGCCGAAGCGACGGTGCCGAAGATCACGGTCATTACTCGCAAGGCCTATGGCGGCGCCTATGACGTCATGGCGTCAAAGCATTTGCGCGGCGATTTGAACTATGCCTGGCCGTCTGCGGAGATCGCAGTGATGGGCGCTAAGGGCGCGGTGGAGATCATCTTCCGGAAAGACATCGGCGACCCGGGCAAGATCGCCGAACGTACCGCCGAATATGAAGCGCGCTTCGCCAATCCGTTCGTAGCAGCGTCGAAGGGCTTCATCGACGAAGTCATCATGCCCCATTCGACCCGCCGTCGCATCGCGCTCGGCCTCCGCAAGCTCCGCGACAAGCAGCTTGAGAATCCGTGGAAGAAGCATGACAATATCCCGCTCTGAGGATCTGCTGGTCGGCGTCATCGGGCTTGCGCTGCTGCCGCTCATCGCGTGGCGGATCGTGCGCGGTATTCGCGAAGGACGATTGCCGCTCTACCGCAGCTATGTCAGCCGCGACGACAATGCGGCAAAGTTCAATGTGCTGCTCGCGCTCCACGCGCTGAGCTTCGCGCTCGTCGCCTTCATCGCCGCCGACCTTCTTCTGGGAATTAGCGGATGAAGCTGGGCCGATTGAACCATGTTGGCGTAGCCACGCCATCGATTGAAAAGAGCATCGCGCTCTATCGCGACTTCCTTGGCGCGACCAAGATCCACGAGCCGTTCGACCTGCCGCCGCAGGGGGTTCGGGTCTGCTTCGTCGATACGCCGAACAGCCAGATCGAGCTGATCGAACCGCTCGGCGACAATTCGCCGCTGAGCGGCTTCCTCGCCAAAAACCCTGCCGGCGGGCAGCATCATGTCTGCTTCGAGGTGCCGGACATTCACGAGGCGAAAGCAGAGATGGAGGCGAAGGGCGCGAAGGTGCTCGGCGAACCGCGCATCGGCGCCCACGGTACGCCCGTCATCTTCGTGCACCCTAAAGATATGGGCGGCGTTCTCGTCGAGCTGATGGAGACTCCCAAAGGTGAGCACTGACAAGCCGACCCGCGCCGACTGGGAAGCGGCGGCGGCCAAGGAACTGAAGGGCAAAGACGTCACCTGGCGGACGCCGGAAGGCATCGACGTAAAGCCGCTCTATACGGCTGAAGACACCGCCGATTTCGACTGCGGCCTTCCCGGCTTCGCCCCGTTCACGCGCGGGCCCTATGCGTCGATGTACACCGGACGTCCCTGGACGATCCGGCAATATGCCGGCTTTTCGACCGCCGAAGATTCGAACGCCTTCTACCGCCGCAACCTCGCTGCGGGACAGAAGGGGCTGTCGGTCGCGTTCGATCTCGCCACCCACCGCGGCTATGACAGCGACCATCCCCGCGTCACCGGCGATGTCGGCAAGGCGGGCGTGGCCATCGACACGCTCGAAGACATGAAGATCCTGTTCGATGGCATTCCGCTCGGCGAAATGTCGGTATCGATGACGATGAACGGCGCGGTGCTTCCGGTGCTCGCTTTCTACATCGTCGCCGCAGAGGAGCAGGGCGTCAGCCAGGATCAGCTCACCGGCACGATCCAGAATGACATTCTGAAAGAGTTCGCGGTCCGCAACACCTACATTTATCCGCCCGAACCTTCGATGCGGATCGTCGCGGACATCATCGCCTACACGTCCGCGAACATGCCGCGCTTCAACTCCAGCTCGATCCGTGGCTACCATAGGCAGGAGGCCGGAGCGACGGCGGTGCAGGAGCTTGCCTTCACGCTCGCCGACGGGATGGAATATGTCCGCGCCGCCCGTGCCAAGGGGCTTGAGGTGGACGCCTTCGCGCCCCGCCTCTCCTTCTTTTTCGCGATCGGCATGAACTTTTTCATGGAGGTGGCGAAGCTTCGCGCCGCGCGCCTCCTGTGGCACCGGATCATGGACGATTTCGGTGCGAAAAATACGAAATCAAAGATGCTGCGCACCCACTGCCAAACTAGCGGCGTGTCTCTGACCGAGCAGGACCCGTACAACAACATCATTCGTACCACGGTCGAGGCGATGGCGGCGGTGCTCGGCGGCACGCAGTCGCTCCATACCAACAGCTTTGACGAGGCGATCGCGCTTCCGACCGACTTCTCCGCCCGCATTGCGCGCAATACGCAGCTGGTGATCGCGGAGGAAACCGGCATCACCAACGTCGCGGATCCATTGGGCGGCTCCTACTATGTCGAGGCGCTGACGCAAAAGCTCGCCGACGAAGCCTGGGCCCTGATCCAGGAAGTCGAAGCGATGGGCGGCATGACCAAGGCGGTCGACGAAGGGATGCCGAAGCGGCGGATCGAAGAGGCTTCGGCCGCGCGCGCCGCCGCGGTCGATCGCAGCGAGACGACCATCGTCGGCGTCAACCGCTACCGGCTGGAGAACGAGCCGCCGATCGACATCCTGGAAGTAGACAATGCCAAAGTGCGCGCGGGCCAGATCGCACGCCTCGAGAAGGTTCGTGCCGGCCGTGACGACGGCGCTGCGCAAGCCGCTCTCGATGCGCTTCGCGAAGGCGCACGTGGCGACGCGAACCTGCTTCAGCTTTCGGTCGAGGCGGCGCGGGCGCGCTGCACATTGGGCGAAATTTCTGAGGCGCTGGAGGACATATTCGGCCGTTACGACACGGTGCCGGAGCCGGTCAGCGGCATCTATGGCGGCGCCTACCAGGGCGATCCGCGCTGGGAGCGGGCGGAGCAAGGCGTCGACGCGGTCGGTCGCCGCCTCGGTCGCAAGCCCCGCATGCTGGTCGCCAAGATGGGGCAGGACGGCCACGACCGCGGCGCCAATCTCGTGGCCTCAGCCTTCGCCGATCTTGGCTTCGAAGTGGTGCCCGGCCCGCTCTTCCAGACACCGGAGGAAAGCGCGCGCCTCGCCATCGAGCGCGGCGTCGACGTGGTCGGCGCATCAAGCCTCGCGGCGGGGCATAAGACGCTCGTGCCGGAACTGATCGGCCATCTCCGCGACATGGGGCGCGCCGACATCAAGGTGGTGGTTGGCGGCGTCATCCCGTCGCAGGACTACGACATGCTCCGCGAAGCGGGCGTGCAGGCGATCTTCGGCCCCGGCACCAACCTTGTCGAAGCCGCCGGCGAGGTCCTAAAGCTGCTCGGTCACAACATGCCCCCGCTCGAGGAAGCCGCCGAATGATCCGCACCGACTGGAGCCGTGACGAGATCGGCGCGCTGTTCGGCATGCCGTTCCTCGACCTCCTGTTCGAGGCACAGCGGGTGCACCGGCAATATCATGCGCCGAACGAGGTACAGCTTTCGACTTTGCTGTCGATCAAGACCGGCGGCTGCCCGGAAGATTGCGGCTATTGCAGCCAGTCTGCCTTTGCCGAAACCGGCCTCAAGGCCGAGAAGCTGATGGACGCGGACGCGGTGCTTGCCGCAGCCGCGGAAGCCAAGGCCGCGGGCTCCGGCCGCTTCTGCATGGGGGCTGCGTGGCGCGAACCTAAGGAGCGCGACATGGATGCGCTTTGCACGATGGTCGCGGGCGTGAAGGCGATGGGGCTCGAAACCTGCATGACGCTCGGCATGCTGACGCAGGGCCAGGCCGACCGGCTCGCCGCGGCCGGGCTGGACTATTACAACCACAATCTCGACAGCTCGCCGGAATACTATGGCGAGATCATAACCACCCGCACCTATCAGGAACGGCTCGACACGCTTGAGGCGGTGCGCGCGTCCGGAATGGCCGTCTGCTGCGGCGGCATCGTCGGCATGGGCGAGACGCGGGAAGCCCGGGTCGGCTTCCTCCACGCGCTGGCGACTTTGCCGGAGCATCCGGAAAGCGTACCGATCAATGCGCTGGTGCCGATAAGCGGCACCTCGCTCGGCGACCGCCTGCTGGCCGAGCGCGACAGCAAGATCGACGACATCGAATTCGTCCGCACCGTCGCCGCCGCGCGCATACTGATGCCGCGTTCCATTGTGCGGCTGTCCGCCGGCCGCGAGAGCATGAGCGAGACTTGCCAAGCGCTCTGCTTCCTCGCTGGCGCCAATTCGATCTTCACCGGCGACAAATTGCTCACCACCGGCAATGCCGGCGCGGGCGCGGATGCCGCTTTGTTTGCGAAACTGGGTCTCCAGCCGATGACGTCGGAAGAACCGGCGCGTGTGGCGGCAGAGTGATCATGAAAGGACAGACGCTCTGGAAGCTATTCGAATGGGCTCTCGCGTGGCTAGTTGTTGGCTTTGCGCTCCTGTTCTTCACCTTTCCGTTCTGGGGAATGTCCGCGGAGCCTATAATAAGTCCGTACATGTTGGGGCTCGCAGCTCTGCTGTGGGTAGGTTCTTACGTGTGGATAGCAAGACGCCTTATCCGAGCTCGAAAGCTTAGTTGATGTTCAAAAAGATATTGATCGCCAATCGCGGCGAGATTGCGTGCCGCGTCATTCGAACCGCCAGAAAGATGGGGATCGCGACGGTCGCGGTCTATTCGGACGCGGACGCGCGCGCGCCGCATGTGCGGATGGCCGACGAGAGCGTCCGGCTGGGGCCGCCGCCGGCCAGCGAAAGCTACCTCAATGCCGAGCTGATCATCGACGCCTGCAAGGCGACGGGCGCGGAGGCGGTGCATCCGGGCTACGGCTTCCTCTCCGAGCGCGAAAGCTTCGCCAAGGCGCTTGCGGACAATGGGATCGCCTTCATCGGCCCGCCACCGAACGCCATCGCCGCCATGGGCGACAAGATCCAGTCGAAGAAGCTCGCGAAGGAAGCGGGCGTCAACGTCGTGCCCGGCTATCTCGGCGAAATCGCCGATACGGACGAGGCGGTGCGGATCGCTTCCGACATCGGCTACCCGGTGATGATGAAGGCGTCCGCCGGCGGCGGCGGCAAGGGGATGCGCCTCGCGTGGTCTGAGAAGGACGTGCGCGAAGGCTTCGAAGCCACCAAGCGGGAAGGCCTCGCAAGCTTTGGCGACGACCGCGTCTTTATCGAGAAGTTCATCGAAAGCCCGCGCCATATCGAGATCCAGGTGCTGGGCGATCAGCACGGCAATATCGTCTACCTGGGCGAGCGAGAATGTTCGGTGCAGCGCCGCCACCAGAAGGTGGTGGAGGAGGCCCCCTCCCCCTTCGTCACGGCGGAGATGCGGAAGGCGATGGGCGAGCAGGCGGTCGCGCTCGCGCGGGCCGTGGGTTACTATTCTGCGGGTACGGTTGAGCTGATCGTCAGCGGCGCCGATCCGACGGGTCAGAGTTTCTACTTTCTCGAGATGAACACCCGGCTCCAGGTCGAGCATCCGGTGACGGAGGAAGTGACCGGCCTCGACCTCGTCGAGCAGATGATCCGCGTCGCCGCGGGCGAGAAATTGAGCTTCGGCCAGGACGATGTGAAGCTGAGCGGCTGGGCGATCGAGAACCGCGTCTATGCGGAAGACCCCTATCGTGGCTTCCTGCCCTCGACCGGTCGGCTTGTCCGCTATCAGCCGCCTGAGGAAGAGGACGGCGTGCGGGTCGACGACGGCGTGTTCGAAGGTGGCGAAGTGTCGATGTTCTACGACCCGATGATCGCCAAGCTCATCACCTATGGCGATACGCGCGAGGAGGCGATCGACCGCCAGATTGCGGCGCTCGACGCATTCGAAATCGACGGCATCGGCCACAATGTCGATTTCCTGTCGGCTTTGATGCAGCATCCGCGCTTCCGCGAAGGCCGCCTCACCACCGGCTTCATCGCCGAGGAATATCCGGAAGGCTTCACCGGCGCGCCCGCCGACCAGCCGCTGAAGCGGAAGCTGGCCGCGCTGGGCGCGCTCGTCGCAACCGTGGAAGCGGAACGCGCGCGCCATATCGATAATCAGCTTGGGCAGCCGCTCGAAGCGCCGACCGAATGGGTGGCGCACATCGATGGCGAAGATTTTGAAGTGAGCGTCCAGGGGGACGCTGTCGTGGTCGGCGGCGCCGACCTCGACGTCGAAGCCGATTACATTCCCGGCGACCGCATCGTCGAAGCAATGATCGAGGGAGAGCCGCTAACGGTTCGGGTGGAGCGGAAGGGCTCCTCCTGGGTCTTCACCACGCGCGGCGCGCGCCATTCCGTGCGCGTGCTCGATCCTGCAACGGCGGCGCTTGCAGGCTACATGATCGAGAAGACGCCGCCCGATCTCTCACGCTATCTGCTCTGCCCGATGCCGGGTCTGCTCACGGCGCTCAACGTATCCGAAGGCGACAAGGTGGAGACGGGCCAGCCGCTCGCGGTCGTCGAGGCGATGAAGATGGAGAACATCCTCCGCGCGGAGAAAGCGGGCGTCGTGAAGAAGGTGGAGGCGAAGCCCGGCGACAGCCTCGCCGTCGACGCGATCATCCTCGAATTCGAAGCCGCCTGAGGCCGGCGGAGAGGCGCGGATGGTGACCATGCTTCCGCGCGCGCGCTTCAATCCCGCCCTTACCTTCATCTTCATCACGGCAGTGCTGGACGTGATGGCGATGGGCATCGTCATCCCCGTCCTCCCGGTACTGATCGAGGATTTCACCGGGTCGAACGCGGAAGCGGGCATCTATAACGGCCTGTTCGTCGCGATTTGGGCGGCGATGCAGTTCATCTTCTCCCCTGTGATCGGATCCCTTTCCGACCGCTACGGCCGGCGGCCGGTGATCCTCATTTCCGCGGCGGGCCTCTCCGCCGACTTCGCCTTGATGGCGCTGGCGCCGAACATGTGGTGGCTTGCGGTGGGACGCATCCTCGGCGGCATCACGTCGTCGAGCTTCACCACCGCCTTTGCTTACATGGCCGACATCACGCCGCCCGAGAAACGCGCCCGCGCCTACGGCCTCATCGGCGCGGCGTTCAGCGCCGGCTTTGTCGCGGGGCCGCTGATCGGCGGTGTGCTCGGCGAATGGGGCCCGCGCGTGCCCTTCTGGGGCGCGGCGATCTTGAGCGGCCTCGCCTTCCTCTACGGCCTCGTCGTGCTTCCGGAATCGCTGCCGCCGGAAAAGCGCATGGCCTTCTCCTGGGCGCGGGCCAATCCGTTCGGCGCGCTAAAGCTGCTCGGCTCGCATCCGGAGCTTACCGGCCTCGCCATCGTCAACTTCCTGCTCTTCTTTGCGCACCATGTCTTCTCGGCCGTTTTCGTCCTCTACGCCGCCTACCGCTACGGCTGGAGCACGGCGGAGGTCGGCTTCGCGCTGGCGCTCTGGGGCGTGCTCGACGTGCTGGTGCAGGCGTTCCTCGTCGGCCCCACCGTTAAGCGCTTCGGCGACAGGAAGACGATGGTCTTCGGGCTCTTCGTCGGCGCGGCGGGCCTCGCCCTCCTCGGCCTCGCGCCGACCGACTGGACCTTCGTCATCGCCATTTTCGTGAGTGCGCTCTGGGGCCTTTCCATGCCCACCATCCAGTCGCTGATGACGCAGCGCGTGTCGGAGAGCGAGCAGGGGCAGCTTCAGGGCGCGAACATGAGCGTTGGCAGCATCGCGGGCGTCGCTTCGCCTCTCTTCTTCGGCTGGGTCTACTCCCGCTCCGTCGGCGATGCCGCCTGGTTCGATGCGCCGGGCCTCGCCTTCGTCATTGCCGGCGTGGTTTTGCTCGGCGGCGCCGCCATGGGCATCGTCGCTGGACGCCATGGCGCTGAAAACAAGGCGTAAATTACGCCCACGAAACTTCCTGCCGTATCGTCCGTTAGCGGCGATGATGATGAAGTTAGCTTTCCTGCGTTTGACGCTCTCCGCCGCGGCGCTCCTTGCGGCCGCCCCCGCGACTGCGCAGGATGCGCCCGACGAAGACGGCGGCTGGACCGTCTCCATTGGGCCAGGCGCCGCGGTCCGGCCCAAGTTTCCCGGTGCCGAGGAGCTGGAAGCGGGCTTCTGGCCGGTGATCGACTTCTACCGAACGGAACGGGGCCCGAGCTTCGAGACCCCGGACGAAGGCTTCGGCTTCGGCATCGTCGGCAACGACAAATTCCGCGTCGGCCCGACCATCCAGATCCAGAGCGGCCGGGACGAAGAGGACGCGATCCTCGGCATCGGCGATGTCGGCACCACGATCGAAGGCGGCGCCTTCTTCGAATCCTATCTAAGCGACAATCTCCGCCTGCGAGGAGAGGTGCGGAAGGGCTTTGGCGGGCATAAAGGCTTGGTCGGCGACGTCGGCGGCGACTTCATCATGGGCGATATCGACGACTTTCAATTCTCCATCGGGCCGCGCGTGAGACTGGCGAACAAGCGCTATGTCCGCGCCTTTTACGGCGTGAACCCGGCGCAGTCGGCGCTGACCGGCCTTCCTGTCTACGATGTGGACGGCGGCCTTCACAGCGCAGGCGCCCTCGCCTTCGCCAATTACCGCCTCAGCGACCAACTCCGGCTCCAGGCTTATGGGCGCTACGACCGCCTGCTTGGGGATGCGAAGGATTCGCCGCTCGTGCTGAGCGACGTCGGTTCGCGCAACCAATATGAAGCGGGCATCGGCATCGCCTACAGCTTCCGCGTCCGCTGACGAAACCAATATAGATTAGTGGCTTATCTCCTTCGGGGTGGAACGACCCCGTGTGCGGCCCGTTTGTGGCCAAGCGTTGCCGTAACGGCACACCCGTCTCGGCGCGCCCAACAGGGAGACGAGCATGAAAAGCAGATGGAAACGTGCCGCAGTCGCGGCAGCGATCCTGACGTTGAGCCCCGCCACCGCGGCGCTGGCGCAGGAAACGACGACCACCACGACGACGCGTGAAGAGGGCGACAACGACCTCATCTGGAACATCCTCGGCGCTCTGGGCCTGCTCGGCCTGCTCGGCCTCAGGAAGCGTCACGACGCGCGCGACACGCGCCGCTGATCCCAAAAGATTCATCCGCGAAGCAATGGCGGAAAATACAAACAGGAGAGACAATATGCGCAAATATATGATCGCCGCGGCCGCTCTGGCCATGGTTGCCCCGGCCGCCGCTTCGGCAACCGCGACAACGACGGACGCCAATTACACGACCACCACCTATCAGGAAGAAGAGGAAGACGGCTTCCCCTGGGGTCTGCTCGGCCTTCTCGGCTTGCTCGGCCTCATCCCGCGCAAGCGTGAGCCGGACGTTCATATCGATGCGCGTCATCGCGACACGTCGACCACCACTGGAACGAGAACGGACACCCGGCTCTGACTGAACGCCCCGCCGCTTTAGCGGCGGGGCTACTAGGTTTCCAGGCGCCGCAGGAACCGTTGAAGGCGCCGCATCGTTCCTGCCGCAGAACATTCCTGACGATGGAGAAAGCGATGTCGCACATCCCGAATTCGGCCATGCCCCACGCGCAAGCGGAACCTGAGGAAGAGGAAGGCGGCAACTCGCTGTCCGAGCGCGCCGGCCGGGTTGCGGAAAAGGCGCGCGAGAACCCGAAGACGTCGATTGCCGCCGGCGCGGCCGTGCTTGCCGGAGCGATTGCGGCGGTCGCGCTGCCGTTCCTTCGCGGCCGCAAGAAAGATCAGGGAAGCAGCAGTTCGAAGAGCAGCGGCGCCAGCACGTCCGGCGGAAGCGCCGGCAGTGGCGGTCAAGGCGCCAAGAAGAGCGGCGGCACCCGCAAAAGTACGGCTAAGAGCGGCACGTCGAAGAGCAGCACTTCCAGCACCAGCACTCGAAAGCCTTCCGCGAAAAAGGCGTCGACCGCGACGAGCGCCAAAGCCTCGGGCCAAAGCCAGACGGCCAAGTCGAGCGGAAGCGGCTCTGCCAAATCGTCGAAGTCGGGCGGCACCAAGTCCGGCACGGCCAAATCCAGATCGTCGAAACCGAAGTCGGGCGGAGCCTCTTCGGGAGACAAAAAAGGCGGCTCGCAAGATTGACGCGAAGGCGGTGCTTCCCCAGCCGGATGAGCTGAGACGAGCCTGCCGTTTACTTTTTGTTAGGACTTTTCACCGTAGAAATACCGTATCGGGAGCTGCTGTGGGGAGCGGCTCTTAGTACCGCCGCTTTCGAGCGTGGCTAAGTGGGGTGGCCGATATGGGTGCGACTGCGGTTGTGCTCGAAAGGGACGAGGGAGGGGCGCGGCGGCGCAAGTCGCCGCGC
>NZ_DASWTN010000025.1:0-23701 GCF_036402135.1 Allosphingosinicella sp.
TGCCTTCAGGCGTCGCGACTTAGCGCGGACGGCCGCGGCGGAACATGTTCACGATCGCCAGCAAGATGATCGCGCCAAGCAGCGCGACGACGAGCGTCATGATGTCGAATTGTCCGTCAAGAAGGTTGCCGCCGCCGAGAAGCGGACCAAGCAGGAAACCGCCGAGCAATGACCCGATAATGCCGACAACTACGTTCAGCAGGATACCCTGCTGCGCATCGGTGCGCATGACGATGCTGGCGAGCCAACCGATGATGCCACCGATAATCAGTGCAATGATCAGATTCATATTTTCCCTCCTGTTCGAGGCCGGCGAACCGAAGCGGTTACGGCGGCGGATCGAAACCTAAGACGCGCGAATGGCACGCTTGTTCCTGTCGGAAGCCGCCACTCTCTTGGGGCAGTCACCCGGAGGACGACGGATCTTTAGCTTGTTTCTTCGCAGTATCGAAGGGAAAATACGAGAGGAGGCCGCTGCGCCTCTCCGTCAGAACTTCTGCTGGCGCTCGTATAGCGACTTATAGTGCTGGATACGCGTGACTCGGAGGCCGGCCATTCCGGAACGATCCACCGCCCGCTGCCAGGTGGCGAACTCCTCGAGGGTCAGACCGTAGCGCTCGCAGGCTTCATCGACGCTCAGAAGACCACCGTTCACGGCCGCTACGACTTCCGCCTTGCGGCGCACGACCCAACGGGTCGTCGAGCGAGGCGGCAACGAGTCAATAGTCAGCGGCTCGCCGAGTGGTCCGATTACCTGTGCCGGCTTGATCTTTTGATTCTCAATCATTCTGGGCCTTCTTGAAACTGATCAACTCGGCTTCCCCGTCGCCTTGCTCCCGGCTTTAGGCCGGAGGTCGTTGAAGAGTGCTGAAATGCGATGGTAAACGCGCCGGTCATCTTGGTTACCGCGACTCCGTTCCGCGGGCGAAAGCGGGATTGAAGCAGCCGCCCTGCGCCACCACCGCGTCCTGCCAGCATTGGCTGCCCAGCAATATCTCCGCTAGCGGCTCGCTGGGCGCGGAGGCTTCGGCTAGGGCGGCGCAGCGGGAGCCGGCACGCGCCGTCGCGGTCGAAAGCTGAAGCGCCTGCAGCGTCGCGACAAAGATCGGGTAATCGATGCTGGCAGTGGCCCGGGCCGCCGCCTGTATCTCCCCCCGCCTGAAAAGACTCATGTCCATCAGGCCGAGTCGATAGCGGCTAAGGTTAAAGACCCGGTAAACAGGTGCGAAAAGGGGAAAATCCCTATATGAGGCGCGCCATGCAAGCCGATTTTCAGCTGAAAAAGCCCCTTTCGGAGGCAAGGATCGTCGTCGCCATGTCGGGCGGCGTCGACAGCTCGGTCGTGGCCGCGCTCGCCGCGCGGAGCGGCGCGGAAGTGATCGGCGTAACGCTTCAGCTCTACGATTACGGCGCAACCGTGCAGCGGACTGGAAGCTGCTGCGCTGGCCAGGACATTTACGACGCCCGCACGGTCGCCGATCGCCTCGGCATCGCCCATTACGTGTTCGACTATGAAAGCCGCTTCCGCGACAGCGTGATCGATCGCTTCGCCGACGAATATATGAAGGGGCGGACGCCCATCCCCTGCATCAGCTGCAATCAGGGGGTGAAATTTACTGATCTGCTCAGCCTCGCGCGGGATCTCGGCGCCGATTGCCTCGCCACCGGCCATTATGTGCGGCGCGTGGTGGGGCCGAACGGGCCGGAGCTGCATCGGGCTGCAGACCCGGCGCGGGACCAGAGCTATTTCCTTTTCGCCACCACCCCCGAACAACTCGATTTCCTGCGCTTTCCGCTGGGCGACATGCCGAAGTCGGCGGTGCGCGAGATCGCCAAGGAACTGGCGCTCGCAGTTGCAGACAAGCCCGACAGTCAGGACATCTGCTTCGTTCCGAACGGCGACTATGCCTCCGTCGTGAAGAAGGTGCGCCCGGCGGCCGCGCAGCCGGGCGAGATCGTGGACTTATCCGGCCGGGTGCTGGGCCGCCACAAAGGCCTTATCCATTTCACCGTCGGTCAGCGCCGTGGACTCGAAATCGGGGGGCAGCCCGAACCGCTCTACGTGGTGCGGCTGGAGCCTCAGAGCCGGCGGGTCGTCGTCGGGCCCAAGGCGGCTCTAGCCGTCGAGGCGGCGCATCTTGGCGGCATCAACTGGCTGGGCGAGGCGCAGCGGGAGGGCCTCACCGCCAAGGTTCGGTCGATGGCCAAGCCAGCGCTCGTCCGTTTCGACGGACGCAGCATTCGTTTCGCCCAGCCAGAATATGGCGTAGCGCCCGGGCAGGCGGCCGTCATTTACGATGGCGACCGCGTGCTTGGCGGCGGCTGGATCGAAGAGACGGTGCCGGCGGAGAAGGCGCTTCAGGCCGCCTGAGCGCGCCGCCGCCTCGCAAGGGCGTAGAGAAGAAGACCGACGCCGGTTAGCACCAGCAGCATCCTCCACGCGGGCCATTCGGACTGCAGGGCAGCCCAAATGCAGACGATGAGCCCTGCTCCGGCCCATAAGTGAGCGAATAGGTGAGCGGCTCTGCCCTGCTCGCGCCGCAACGACGGCAGGCGGGAAATGGTGATGCCGTAGACGAATAGCCGCGAGAGGGTGCTCACCACGGCGAGCCAGACGAAGCTGCCGCTGATCGCGAGCAGTGCGCCCACCGCACCGATGAAGATGATCGAGTTAGCGGGGGTCTGATAGCTTTCGTTCACCCGCGAGAACCAGCGAGGCAGCATTCCATCACGCGCGAGGGCGAAGGTGACGCGTGACGTGGACGTGGTGGTGGCGAAGAGGTTGCCGCCGATCGAGAACAGGGCCGCGGCCGTGAGCAATAGTGCCCCGACGGGGCCGGCGACGACCGAGCCGAACGTAACCAGCGGCGCATCGCCTCCGGCACCCGGTGTCATGACGCCGACATAAGCGAGCTGAACGATAAAGTAGAGCGTCACGGTCGCGAGCAGGGTCAGGACGATACCGCGCGGGATAGTGCGCTGCGGATTAGCGGTCTCGCCGGCGGGAACGACCGAATTCTCGAAGCCGACGAAGGCGTAGAGAGTGAGCAGGGCCGCGACTTCGACTTCCGACAGCGGCGGCAGCGATGAGGGGAAGCTGACGGACCCGACGGAGAGGATGATGCCCCAGAGAGCCATGAAGATGAGGGGCGTAGCCTTCAGCAATGTAAGGGCATCCAGTGTGCGGATCGCCCGCTTCACGCCGACGATGTTGATGAATGCCAGCAAGGCGCAGAGCGCAGCAATGCCGATGGCCCTGCCTATGCCCTCCCCTACTGCAGGCCAGAGGCTCGCGGCATAGGTCATGAAGACGTTGGCATTGGCTGCGAGCGCCGTCACGCGGGCAACGTAGTAGAGCCACCCTGCCTGGAAGGAGACGATCGGTCCGTAAGGGGCGGCGTAGAGAACCGGACCTCCAGAGGTTGGGTAATGGGCGGCGACCTTCCCGAACGGCACCGCAATCAGCAGGATGAGTCCACCAAACAGGGGGAAGAGCCACGGACTGAAGGTGCCGAATTGGGCGTAAAGCGTTTCAGGCAGAGCGAATATGCCGGCGCCGACCACCCCATTGAAGGCCAGGAAAGCGGAGCCCCAGAAGCCGATGTCGCGCCGCAATCCCTCATCGTTCGCGGCCTGGTTTTCCTGATTGGTCAAAAGCGGAGCCTCCCCTCGACAGTCGTGACGCATTTGCCGCCGAGGATGACGCGGTCTTCCTCCAAGCGGCAATCGAGATAGCCGCCGCGCCGGCTTGCCTGCCAGGCGGTGAAGCGGTCGCGGCCCAGCCGCTCGGCCCAATAAGGAACCATCACCGCATGGGCGGAGCCGGTGACAGGGTCTTCGTCTATCCCCGCACCCGGCGCGAAGACGCGGCTCACGATATCGGTGCGCGTACCAGGGGCGGACACGATGGTCAGCACGTCGCCGTCAGCGGCTAATGCTCCGAAGTCCGGTTTCAGGTTCAGCACCTCCTCCTCCCGCTCAACTATGATGAGGCCGTATCTCTGTTCGTGCCAAAGCGTCTCGACCGGCGTGACGCCGAGCGCCTCGACGATGTTCGGCAGCAGCTTCGGCTCCGGCTTCCAGGCCGGCAGGCTCATCGCATAGCCATCGCCATCGCGCCTCACCTCCAGCATTCCGGCGCGGCGCGTGCGGAAGCGGATGCGTTCGCGCTCCTCCATAAGAACATGGCCGCTTGCAAACGTGGCGTGGCCGCAGAGGACGACCTCGGTCGTAGGCGTGAACCAGCGGAGTTCGTAATCCGCCTCCCCGTCTTGCGTAGGGATGGTAAAGGCGGTTTCGCTGAGGTTGTTCTCCATGGCGATCGCCTGCAGCGTCTCGTCCGGCAGCCACTCTTCGAGCGGCATCACTGCGGCGGGATTTCCGGTGAATGGACGGTCGGCAAACGCGTCCACCTGAACGAGGCGTAGCTCGGTCATGCTCTTGCAACTCCTTGGGTTTCATCGGCTTCGCGGAGGATGTCGCCGGGATGATCGACCTGGCCTTCGGGATCAACGTGGATCAGGATCTCGCAGCCGGGGAATTCATGTTCGAGTTTATGCTCCACTTCGTCCATCACACGATGTGCTTCGGCGACGGTCATGTCGGGATCGACCCAGACGTGGAACTGGACGAAGTCGCGGCTGCCGCTGCTGCGGGTGCGGAGGTCGTGAATGCCTTTAAGCTCCGGATGGCGCGCGGCGACGGCGAGGAAGCGCTGCCTTTTCTCGTCAGGCCATTCGCGGTCCATCAGCTGGTCGATGGCGCGGCTCGACGCCCGCCACGCTCCGAAGGCCAGCCACAGCGCGATGCCGACGCCGAACACGGGATCGGCGCCGGTAAGACCCAGATACTGATCCAGTACAAGAGCCGCGATCACCGACAGATTGAGCAGCAGATCCGTCTGATAATGAACGTGATCCGCTTCGATTGCGACGGAGCCCGTGCGGGCGATCACGCGCCGCTGATAGTAAAGCAGGCCGAAGGTCGTGAAGATCGCGACGATCGAAACGCCGATGCCATATTCGGCATGCGCGGTCGCCTCTCCGTTCATCAGCCGGTCCACGGCGCGCCAGCCGATGGCCGCCGCTGAAACCGCGATGATCCCGACTTGAAACAGCGCCGCAAGCGCCTCCGCCTTGCCATGCCCGAAGCGATGGTCGGTGTCGGCGGGGGTGGCGGCGAGCCGCACACCGTAAAGCGTTACGAGCGACGCAAGCACGTCGAGGCTCGTGTCGGCAAGCGACCCCAGCATCGCCACCGAGCCCGTCGTCCAGGAAGCATAAGCCTTCAGCAGCAACAGGAATAGCGCGACCGACACGCTTGCAATGGCGGCGCGCGCCGTCAGGGAGCCGTGGGCGTGATGATCGTGATGGTGCACGCTCACGGGTAGAGCAGCCCCTCGCTCCAACCGTCGCCGTTGAGGGTGAAGACACGGCGCTCGTGCAGCCGGTGCGCGCGGTCGTTCCAAAACTCGATGTGGCGCGGCACGACGCGAAAGCCCGACCAGCGCGGCGGGCGCGGCACGTCCTGCCCGTCGAACCTTTGCACCATCTCCTGGAAGCGAGCCTCGAACAGCTCCCGCGCCTCCAGCGGCCTCGACTGGTCGGACGCCCAGGCGCCGAGCTGGCTGTCGCGCGAGCGGGTGGCGAAATAGGCGTCGGCCTCCTCCGCAGCCACAGGTTCGACCGCTCCTTCGATGCGGATCTGCCGCCTCAGCGACTTCCAATGGAAGAGGAGAGCGGCATTGGGATTGGCGGCCAGTTCGCCGCCCTTTCGGCTGTCGAGGTTGGTGTAGAAGACGAACCCGCGCTCATCGTGCCCTTTGAGGAGCACCATGCGCGCCGATGGCCGCCCCTCCGCATTCGTGGTGGCCAATGCCATGGCATTGTAGTCGTTGAGCTCGGAGAGCCGCGCCTCCGCGAACCATTCTTCGAACAGCTTGTGCGGATCGGTCGCCATGGCGGCTCTCTTGCCCCGGCAAGCGGCCGGGCACAAGCGGACGGCTTGCAGGTGCCCCAAGAGAAACCCATCTGCAACGGCGTTGCCGCGCGGCAACAGTGGACTTTTCGGAGTGGGTGGAGAACGAAGGCGCCGATGGCGGATCTTTATTCACAACTGGGCGTCGCACGCGGCGCGAGCGAAGCGGACATCAAGAAGGCCTATCGCAAGCTCGCCAAGGAACTGCATCCCGATCGCAACAAGGACAATCCGGCCGCGTCCGACCGCTTTTCGAAGGTGACGCGCGCCTACGACATCCTCGCCGACAAGGATAAGCGGGCGCAATATGATCGCGGCGAGATCGACGAAGAAGGCAATCCGCGCATGCCGTTCGGCTTCGGCCGCGGTGGTCCGGGGGCGGGAGGCGGCTACAGCCGATCTTCGCGGCCGGAGGATTTTGGCGTCGGCGGCATGGGCGGCGAGCAGGTCGACCTGTCGGATCTGTTCGACACGATCCTCGGCGGCAGCCGCCGCAGCGGAGGTGGCGGTGGAGGCTTTGGCGGGTTCGGCGGCTTCGGGCGTCAGTCTGCTCCGCCTCAGCAAAAGGGCGCGGACGTCGCTTATCGCCTGCCGGTGGCGTTTGAAGATGCTGCAGCACTGAAGGAGCAGCGCGTCACGCTTTCCAGCGGCAAGACCATCTCGATCAAGCTTCCGAAGGGCGTTGAGGAAGGCACCAAGATCCGGCTGGCTGGTCAGGGCCAGCCCGGCCCCGCGGGCAATGGCGACGCGATCATCACCATCGCTATCCAGCCGCACCGCTTCTTCACGCGCGAGGGCGACAATATCCGCCTCGATCTGCCGGTCCGGCTCGACGAGGCCGTCGAAGGCGGCAAGGTGAAGGTGCCGACGGTGGACGGGGCGGTGATGCTGAGCATTCCGCCGGGCTCGAGCTCAGGCAAAGTGCTTCGCCTGAAGGGCAAGGGCTTTCATGCCAAGAACGGCACGCGGGGCGACCAGCTCGTGACTTTGATGGTGGAAGTACCGACGGACGATGCAGAGCTGAAGCGCTTTGTTGAGGGGTGGAGCGGCAGGGGCAAAGGAAACCCCAGGGCGTCGCTCGGCGTCTAACTGCCCGTGCAGAACATTTCCCCCGAATCCCCCGAAGCCCGGCGCAAGCGTTTTGCCAAAGCGCGGGCGAAGTTCGGGAAGTCGGTCGAGCGGGTCAGGCCGGGCACCTACCCTTTCGAGGTGCTGAAGCGTGTGGCGGTGGGCGTCTATACCGACGGCTTCATTCATGCCGGTAATCTCGCGTACCTCGCGCTCCTCACCATCTTCCCGTTCGTGATCGTGGCCGCCGCTGTGGCGCGGATGCTGGGGCAGCAGTCAGCTGACGGGATGGACGCCGTGGTGGGCCTCCTCCAGACGATGCCGCCCGATGTAGCGGAGCTTCTAGCACAGCCGATCAGCGACGTGCTTGAGGCGCGGTCGGGCGGCCTGCTCTGGCTGGGCGCGATCGTCGGGCTCTGGACCACCGGAAGCTTCATCGAAACGATCCGCGACATCATCAGGCGGGCCTACGGCGTCACCTACAGCCGCCCTTTTTGGGAATATCGGCTCGGGTCGCTCGGCATGATCATCGCCTCGGTCATTCTCGCGCTGGTTTCCTTCAGCGTTTCCGTGCTGCTGAGCGGCGTTCAGGAATTCATCATGGGCGTGCTGCCGGGCGGCGACGATCTCGTCAGCCTGTTCACCCTGTTCCGGGTAATCCCCGGCCTCGTCCTGTTCGGATCGCTCTATCTGCTCTTTTTCACGCTGACGCCGAAGCGCTACCGGAAGCGCGGCTGCAGGAAATGGCCGGGACCCGCCTTCGTCACTGTCTGGTGGCTGGGGACGACTGCGCTCCTTCCCCTCACTCTGTCGACGCTCGGCGGGTACGACCTCACCTATGGCAGTCTTGCGGGCGTCATGATCGCGCTCATCTTCTTCTTCATCATCGGCCTTGGCGTCGTGATCGGAGCGGAGCTCAACGCCGCACTAGCGGAAACGCCGGAAGAGGCACTAAAGGAGGGGGAAGAGGCATTCTATAACAGGGAAAGCGTATGAGTGGCTTGATGGCGGGCAAGCGAGGGCTGATCATGGGCCTCGCCAACGACAAGTCCCTTGCGTGGGGAATATCGAAAGCGCTGGCGGCTCAGGGGGCGGAGCTCGCTTTCAGCTACCAGGGCGAGGCGCTGAAGAAGCGGGTCGAACCGCTTGCGGCGGAGATCGGATCGGACTTCCTGATCGAATGCGACGTTTCCGACATGGCGGCGCTCGACAGGACGTTCGAGGATGTCCGGAAGAGGTGGGACACGATCGACTTCATCGTCCACGCCATCGGCTTTTCCGACAAGAACGAGCTTCGGGGCAAATTCGTGGACACGAGCCTCGACAATTTCCTTCTGACGATGAACATCTCCGCCTACAGCTTCGTCGCGGTGACGCGGAAGGCGCGGGAGATGATGCCGAATGGCGGCAGTGTGCTGACGTTGAGCTATTACGGCGCGGAGAAGGTCATTCCGCACTATAATGTGATGGGCGTCGCCAAGGCGGCGCTCGAGACCAGCGTCAAATATCTTGCGATGGACCTGGGGCCGGAGAATATCCGGGTGAACGCCATCTCCGCAGGGCCGATCAAGACGCTCGCCGCCAGCGGAATCGGCGACTTCCGCTACATCCTTAAGTGGAATGAGTATAACAGCCCGCTCCGCCGCAACGTCACGATCGAGGACGTCGGCGGGGCCGCACTCTATCTTCTGTCGGACCTCGCCAGCGGCGTCACCGGCGAAATCCATCATGTCGATGCCGGCTACAACGTCGTCGGCATGAAGGCCGAAGACGCGCCCGATATCGCGACGACCTGAGCTGGCCTGTGCCCCAGCTCAGTATTGAATATAGCGGCAACATGCGGGGTGCTTTCGACCCTCGCGCACTCGCGCTCACAATTCATGGAGAGATGGCGCCGATCATCAAAACGGAGATCGGAAGCTGCAAGACGCGGCTGACAGAGCTCAAGGATTTCGTGATCGGCGAGGGCGCTGACGAGGAGGCGATGGTGCATATCGATCTGCGCATTCTGTCCGGCAGATCAGAGGCGCAGAAGAAGCAAGCCGGCGAAGCGGCCCTCGCGGCGGCCATGCGAATGATTGACAAGCCTGCGGGCCTCAATCTTCAGCTCACGGTAGAAGTCCGTGAGCTGGATCGGGACAATTATCACAAGCGGGTTCTCGCCCCTTGAGCGTTAACAGCTTTGGGCGGCTGTTCCGCTTCACCACTTGGGGGGAGAGCCACGGACCCGCCATCGGCGTGGTGATCGACGGCTGTCCGCCGGGTTTGGCGCTGAGCGAAACGGACATTCAGCTTTGGCTCGACAAGAGGCGTCCGGGCCTGTCGCGGCATACCAGCCCGCGTGCCGAGCCGGACCAGGTGCGTATCCTCTCCGGCGCCTATGAAGGCCGCACCACCGGCACGCCGATCAACCTGATGATCGAAAATGTGGATGCGCGGCCAAAGGATTATACCGATCAGCCGCACAGGGCCGGCCATGCCGATGCCGCCTATGAGGCCAAATACGGCTTTCGAGATCCGCGCGGCGGAGGCCGCGCCTCGGCGCGGGAGACGGCGGCGCGCGTCGCGGCCGGCGCAGTGGCGCGGCTGGTCATTCCCAAGGTGGCGATCGAGGCACGGCCGGTCGAGATCGGTGGATCCGCTGAGGAAGCCGAGTGGGAGCGGCTGCTGGACGAGGCGCGGGAGGCGGGAAGCTCCGTCGGTGCGGTGATCGAATGCGTCGTCACCGGGGTTCCGGCCGGTTGGGGCGCGCCCGTCTATGCCAAGCTCGATGCGGAGCTTGCTGCTGCCTGCATGTCGATCAATGCGGTAAAGGGCGTGGAGATTGGCGCCGGTTTCGGCGCGGCCCGGCTGCGGGGCGAAGACAATGCCGACCCGGCCATGGCGGGCGGCATCACCGGCGGCATCGCGACCGGCGAGCCGATCGTCATCCGCGCTGCCTTCAAGCCCACATCATCTGTCGCAGCCTTGGGCGTGAAGGGCCGCCACGACCCGTGCGTTGGTCTCCGCGGCGCGCCGGTGGTCGAAGCGATGGTGGCGCTGGTGCTGGCGGACCAGAAATTGCTCCACCGCGCACAGTGCGGCTAGCGGAGCCGCTTTCCGATCAAAGTGCCCTTGGTGCCGCCCTTCCAGAGACGGAAGCTGAAGTTAGGCCAAGCCCGTTTCCAACGTGAGGCGACGATCCGCTCGCCGGGCCGCGCGGCGTCGTCGAGCATGAGGGTGCCGCCGACCGCGATATGATCGAACAAGGACGCCGCCGCGCCGCGCGTGAAGGGATGGATCGTCCAGGGCGGTCCGTCGATCAGCATCAGATCGATGCCCTGCGGCAATGAGCCGTGATCGTACCAGAGACCCGGCCAACCGCCTGGAGAGGGCCGCAGCGGCACGGCGCGCAGATCGGCCGAGAGGCCGTAGTCAGCGAGCCAGTTCCGCGTCGCATCGACGAAGTCGGCGTGCTGCTCGAAGCTTAGAAGTGTCCCGCCGCCGATCATTTGGAGGGCGCGAGCGAGGACGAGGGTAGAAGCGCCAGTTCCGAATTCAACCACCAGCTTCGGCTTTTCCGAGAGCACATGCTCCACCACCAGCGAGAGCAGGCCGGTGTCGGCCTTCCAGCTGCCGAGATTGGGCAGCGCGTCGAGCGGCAGGTCGAGGCGGCGCAGCAAATTCTGCTTGGCTTCGAGGCTGCCGCCGTGGAGGCTTCGAAGCAGCCAGGGCGCCTGAAGCGGGGCGAAGAGAGCGGTGACGAGGCGGTCACGGAGCGGCCTTGCGTCGATACCGACGACCGGTGTTTCGCCAATCCTGGGAAGCAGGCCGGTGGTTTCACGCGACGTCATCGGCTGTCCTCGGTCCTATATCAGTCGGCAAACGGATCGCGCACGAGGATCGTATCCTCCCGCTCCGGACTCGTGGAAACCAAAGCAACGGGACATTGAATCAGTTCCTCGATGCGCCTGATGTACTTGATGGCCCGAGCGGGAAGCTGCGCCCAGCTGCGCGCGCCGGCGGTCGATTGCGGCCAGCCTTCGATCGTCTCGTAGACCGGCTCCACTGCCATCTGGTCTGCCGCGTGGGCGGGGAAATGGTCGAGCGTCTGGCCGTTGAGGCGATAGCCGGTGCAGATCTTGATCTCGTCGAGACCGTCCAGCACGTCCAACTTGGTAAGCGCAATGCCGGTGACGCCGGAGACGGCGCAGGACTGTCGCACCAATACCGCGTCGAACCAGCCGCAGCGGCGCTTCCGGCCAGTGACGGTGCCGAATTCGTGGCCGCGCTCGCCGAGACGTTGGCCGATCTCGTCCTCGAGCTCGGTTGGGAAAGGACCAGAGCCGACGCGGGTGGTGTAGGCCTTGACGATGCCGAGGACGAAGCCGGCTGCGGAGGGGCCGAGGCCGGAGCCCCCCGCGGCGGTGCCGGCGATCGTGTTGGAGGAGGTGACGAACGGATAGGTGCCGTGATCGACGTCAAGCAGCACGCCCTGCGCGCCCTCGAACAGGATGCGCTTGCCGCGCGCGCGAGCTTGGTTGAGCGTCAGCCAGACGGGACGAGCGAAGGGGAGCACGAAACCGGCAATCTCGCGCAGGTCCTCTTTCAGCCTTTCTTTATCGACCGGCGGCTTGCCGAAGCCGGCGAGGAGCGCGTCATGATGAGCGCAGAGGCGGTCGAGCTGCGGCCCGAGATCGTCGATATGGGCAAGGTCGCAGACGCGGATCGCACGGCGGCCGACCTTGTCCTCATAGGCAGGGCCGATGCCGCGGCGGGTGGTGCCGATCTTCCCCTGCCCGCTTGCGTCTTCGCGGAGCGCGTCGAGATCGCGATGAATGGGGAGGATGAGCGGGCAATTGTCGGCGATCTGGAGATTGTCCGGCGTGATCTTGACGCCCTGCGCGGACAGCTTCTCGACCTCGGCCTTGAACGCCCAAGGGTCGAGCACGACGCCGTTGCCGATGACGGAGAGCGTACCGCGGACGATGCCGGACGGAAGCAGCGAGAGCTTGTAGACCTGCTCGCCGACCACAAGCGTGTGGCCCGCATTATGGCCGCCCTGGAAGCGGGCGACGACATCGGCGCGGCTGGAAAGCCAGTCGACGATCTTGCCCTTGCCTTCATCGCCCCATTGGCCGCCGATGACGGTTACGTTCGCCAAACTATCAAGTCCCTCTAGTGCCGCGCAGCCTCTAGGGGCTGGGGTCGCCCACGTCCAGCGATCAGAAGCGGAGCGGTTTCGCCACCCTGACGCCCGGAATGTTGCGGATCGCGGCGATGACGTTGGGCGCGATCGGATCGTCCACCGACACCAGGGCCACCGCCTCGCCCACGCCCGGCCTGCGGCCGAGGTTGAAGGTGCCGATATTGACGTTCGCCTCGCCCAAAGTCGTCCCGAGGCGGCCGATGAAGCCGGGCTGGTCGTCGTTGACGATGTAGATCATCTCGCCCTGAAGCTCGGCTTCGACCTTGATGTCGAAGATATCGACGAGGCGCGGGGCGGCGTCGCCGAACAGAGTGCCGGCAACGCATTTCGAGCCTTCAGGCGTGGTCGCGGTGACGCGGACGAGGGTGTGGTAATCGCCTTCCCGGTCGTGCCGTATTTCGCGGACATCGAGGCCGCGCTCCTTCGCGAGGAAGGGGGCATTCACCATGTTCACCGTGTCCGAATAGACCTGCATTAGGCCTGCGAGGACGGCCCCTGTGATCGGCTTCTGATTGAGCTGGGCGGCCGCGCCTTCGACCTCGATCGAGACACCCGTGATGCTCTTGCCTTCGAGTTGGCCGACGAGTGAGCCGAGCTTCTGCGCAAGCTCCATATAGGGCTTCAGCTTCGGCGCTTCCTCGGCCGAAAGCGACGGCATGTTGAGCGCGTTCGTGACACCCCCGGAGATCAGGAAGTCCGACATCTGCTCGGCCACCTGGATGGCGACATTGACCTGCGCCTCCGTGGTGGAAGCGCCGAGATGCGGCGTCGCGACGAAACCGGGGGTGCCGAACAGGGGGCTCTGCTTGGCGGGCTCCTCCTGAAAGACGTCGAGTGCGGCGCCCGCGACGTGGCTGCTCTCGAGCGCCTCCTTCAGCGCCGCCTCATCGATCAGGCCGCCGCGCGCGCAGTTGATAATGCGTACGCCCGGCTTGGTCTTCGCCAGGTTTTCGCGGCTGAGGATGTTCCGCGTCTGATCGGTAAGCGGCGTGTGGAGCGTGATGAAGTCGGCGCGGGCGAGAAGCTCGTCCAGCTCAACCTTCTCGATCCCGAGGTCGAGCGCGCGCTCGGGCGTCAGGAATGGATCGAAAGCAATGACTTTCATGCGAAGGCCGAGCGCCCGTTCCGCAACGATCGAGCCGATATTGCCGGCGCCGATAAGGCCGAGGACCTTGTTCGTCAGCTCGACGCCCATGAAACGGTTTTTTTCCCACTTGCCCGCCTGCGTTGACGCATCGGCGGCGGGAAGCTCGCGGGCCAGCGCGAACATGAGCGCGATGGCATGTTCGGCGGTGGTGATCGAATTGCCGAACGGCGTATTCATCACGACGACGCCTTTGGCGGACGCAGCGGGAATATCGACATTGTCGACGCCGATGCCGGCGCGGCCCACCACCTTAAGATTGCTGGCTGCGTCCAGCACCTCCTTCGTCACCTTTGTGGCGGAGCGGATGGCGAGGCCGTCATAGCCGCCAATGATGGCGATCAGCTCGTCCTTGGAGAGGCCGGTCTTCTCGTCCACCTCGACGCCCTTCGCACTAAAAATCTCCGCAGCTTTCGGATCCATCTGATCCGAGATGAGCACTTTAGGCATGGGAATTCCTTAGTTTGAACGGGCTTCGCGGAAGGCCCAGTCGAGCCAAGGGAAGAGCGCCTCCAGATCCTCGGTCTCGACCGTCGCGCCGCACCAGAGGCGAAGGCCGGGCGGCGCGTCGCGATAGGCGCCGATGTCGAAGGCGGCGCCTTCGGCTTCGAGCAAGGTTTCGATGCGCTTCGACAGAGCGCGCTCCCCCTCCTCGTCGAGGCCCAGGCCGGCGAATTTGAGGCAGACGCTGGTGTTGCTGCGGGTGGCGGGGCCGGCGGCAAGATGCTCGATCCAGGGCGTCCGCTGAACCCATGCGTCGACCGCCGCGGCATTGGAGTCGCAGCGGGCGATCAGCGCGGATAGACCACCGAGGCCCTGCGCCCATTCGAGCGCGAAGATATAATCCTCCACCGCCAGCATGGACGGCGTGTTGATCGTCTCGCCCCTGAAGATACCTTCGATGAGCTTGCCGCCCTTCGTCATCCGGAAGATTTTCGGGAGCGGCCGGTCCGGCACATAGCTTTCAAGCCGTTCGACCGCGCGCGGCCCGAGGATCAGCATGCCGTGGCCGCCTTCCCCGCCCAGCACCTTCTGCCAGCTATAGGTCACGACATCGAGCTTCTCCCACGGAAGCTCCATGGCGAAGCAGGCGGAGGTCGCGTCGGCGAAGGTGAGCCCTTCCCGCCGATCGCTGATCCAGTCACCATTTGGCACGCGGACACCGCTGGTCGTGCCGTTCCAGGTGAAGACCACGTCGCTTCTTTGATCGACAGCGGAGAGATCCGGGAGTTCCCCGTACGAAGCCTTCACGACCGCTGCGTCGAGCTTCAGCTGCTTCACGACGTCCGTGACCCAACCTTCGCCGAAGCTTTCCCACGCCAGCATCGTCACCGGACGGGCGCCGAGCATCGACCACATCGCCATTTCAACCGCGCCCGTGTCGGAGCCGGGGACGATGGCGATCCGGTGCGTGTCCGGCACCTCCAGAACGGCTCTCGTCAGATCGATCGCATAGTGAAGCCGGGCCTTGCCGAGCTTCGACCGGTGCGAGCGGCCGAGCGAGCCCAGGGCAAGATGTTCGGGACCCCAGCCCGGCGGTTTCGCGGAGGGCCCGGACGAAAAATAGGGGCGGTGCGGCTTCGTCTCCGGCCTTTCGCCGGGAGCGGACGCAATCGCGGCGTCGGGAGCATCACTTGCAGTCATTCAAACTCTCCTCGCAGAGAGCACGCGCCGCGTTGGGACGGCGTGGCCCGGGGGAGGGCTTAGAGCCAGAGCCAGACGTGTCAAGGCGCGGCCGCAGCGCGTCGTCAGCTTTACCCCATCAACTGAGGGACCATCCGGGACGTCTATGAACATAGATCGCCTTTCCGGGTTTCAAATCATCTTGGTTCAGCACGGAGCCCGCTGCGTATTCAACATCGTCCCGTCCGTCCTCCCTTAAAAAGAGAATGCTTCCACAGACGGAACAATGCTGACGCACTGCATGATCCGAAGAGCGCCAAGTCACCAGTTCACCTGAAATCTTCAGCCGTTTCTTGTCGACCAAGCCCCAGGCGATCCCAGCTCCACCCGACTGACGGCGGCAGGTCTCGCAATAGCAAAGCGCAACGCTAGCAGAGCCGGTGCCGTCATAGCGCACGGCACCGCAAGCACATTGGCCTTCGATATGGCTAGTCATCACAGGAGCCTCCCGTCAGCGCCAAACGGCGCTGAGCTGTAAAGGCTCCCGCAGGCACGGCTCGCAGGCGGAAGCGTGCCAGCCGGTCAATGCTTGTGGCCGGCGGGGGCCTTGTAGAGGATCTTGCCGCGGCGGGAGACGAGAAGCTTTTCGAAGGTCGCCGGGTTGAAATAGGCTTCGACCTTGTTGCCCTGAGGATCGGTGCCGTAGACTTCGTAGCAGCCGCCATCGACCTTTGACTTGGTGACTTTCCAGCCCTGCTTGGTCAATGCGGCCCTGAGCGCGTCCTGGCTCTTCCAGCTCTTCTGCGGCACGCTGCAGGTCATCTTGCCGGTGGCCGAAGCGGGTGCGGCGAGGCCAAGTGCCGCGACGGCGGCGAGGGCTGCGGGAATGAGATATTTCATGAGACTTGAGTCCTCCGATGTGCGGGTGGTCAGATAGGTTGGGAACGATGGCCGCGCCATGAACGGTCGCGGGCGAGGTGGATGAGGCGGTAGAATTCGAGCGCGGCGAGCGGCGCGGCGTGGAGCAGTGCCTCGGCCATGCCGTCATGGATGAGGACCCAGTGGAGGATCATCAGGACGGCCGCGGGATAAGCGAGCCTTTGGAGGCGCTTCCAACCCTTCTTCAGCGCGCGCATCGAGGCATCGTTGCTGGTGAGGGCTAGCGGCAGAAAGAGGAGGAGCGCGCCCCAGCCGGTCCAGATGCCGGGCGCGCCGATTTCCGCAAGGATATTGTCCAGCGTCTCCATATCGAGGGCGTAGAAGAGGAGGTGGAGCAAAGCATAGGCGAAACCGGTAACGCCAAAAGCGCGGCGACGGCGGATCAGCCAGGCGATCCAGCGCTGGCCCCGGAACAGCATTGAGAGCGGCGTCAGCATTAGCGCGAAGATGATTAGGCGCGCCGACATCTCGCCGGGAGGCGGCACGAGATCCATGGGGATGGTGCCGGTCCAGAAGCGGTAAAGATAGAGGAAGCCGGGCACCGCCAGCAGCGTCCACAGAAAGGGCTTGCCGTTCCAGATGCGCAGTACAGCTTCCATGGCTCATGACTAACATCTTGCGAACGATTATCAATAGCGACAACAAAGAAGAAGCTGCCGGTAAATTAGGCATGGGCGAGGAGCCTCGTAGCGGTTAAAGGCGGCGCAATGACCGATCCGCATCCCCCGAAGAACATCTTCCGCCACGCCCGCGAAGAAGCCAAAGTCGCCAATCAGCCAACCTCCTCCCCCCAGACCGAGGATCAGGCCTATCGGCTTGCCTTTCAGGACATGGATTTCCTCCTGCGGGAGGATCTGCGGCCGGTGCGCTTCCAGCTCGAGCTTATGAAGCCCGAGGTGCTGATGAACGAGGCGAATATCGCGTCGACCTTCGTCTTCTACGGATCGGCCCGTATCCCGGAGCCGGAGAAAGCCGAGGCGCTGATTGCGGCGGCGGCGACCGACAGCCAGCGGAAGATCGCCGAGCGCCTGAAGGCCAAGGCCAAATATTATGACGAGGCGCGGAGACTCGCCCGCATGGCCAGTCGGGTGCAGCCGGACCCCGACGGACGTCGGCAATTCGTCGTCTGCTCAGGCGGCGGACCGTCTATCATGGAAGCCGCCAACAGGGGCGCCTGCGACGAAGGGCAGGAATCGATCGGCCTCAACATCGTGCTTCCGCACGAGCAGCTGCCGAACGCCTATGTGACGCCGCATTTGAGCTTCCAGTTTCATTATTTCTCGCTCCGGAAGATGCACTTCCTGATCCGCGCGCGGGCGGTGGCGATCTTCCCCGGCGGCTTCGGCACGTTCGACGAAGGTTTCGAGCTTCTGACGCTGATCCAGACGCGCAAGATCAAGCCGGTGCCGATCGTCTTCTTCGGCCGCGAATTCTGGGAGCGGGTGGTAAACTTCGAAGCGTTGGTCGAGGAAGGCGTGATTTCCGCCGACGACCTCAAGCTCTTCCGCTTCGTCGAAACCGCGGAAGAAGCCTGGGACTATGTCTGCGAGCATTACGAGCCGGGGTCGGCCCTCGCTGCAAAGTAGGAGGAGGCGAGCCGCCTTGGCGGCCTAAGCCTTACTCGCTCTTGCTCTTGCCCTTGGCCTGACCTTCGCGGCCAGCGACAGTGGTCGCCGCTTCGCCGCCGACCCGGCCTTCCGGCTGCTGGGCGGCTTGGGCTTCGTTCAGCACCGGCTCGTCCTCGGCCTTGCCGGGGACCTGCTGGTCGGCGCCTTCGGCAGCCGCCTGGGCCGGATCCGCAGCAGCGGCGGGCGCCGGCGGAAGGGGCAGGTTGCTGCCCTGACTGTTCAGGTAGACGAGGATGTTCGCACGATCCTCAGGCTTCGAAAGGCCAGCAAAGGTCATCTTCGTGCCGTCGGCGAACTTTTTCGGCGACTTCAGCCACTCGCTCATCGCGTCCCAGGTCCAGGTGCCGCCCTTGCCCTTCAGCGCCTCGGAGAAGGCGAAGCCCGGAGCGCCGGCGATAGCGCGGCCCATCACGCCATGAAGGTTCGGGCCGAGGCCGTTCGCCCCGCCGGCATTGATCGTGTGGCAGGCTGCGCACTTCTTGAATACCTGCTCGCCCTGCTGCGCGTTTGCGGCCTGGAGATAAGCAGCGATCGGCTGCTCGGCAGCGCCGCCGCCCTCGCCTTCGACCTCTACGCCCTCGATCGGATAGCCCATCGTCTCCGGCCGCTCCGAATGAAACACCTCGCCGGTCACGATCGATGCGCCGAGCGCCACGATGCCCGCTGCCAGCGCCCAGCCCGCAATGGTGTTGAACCGGTCGTTCATTCGCTTGGAACCTCCAGGAGACGCGGGGACGTGTCCCGCGCGGAAAGATGAATTTGCGAGCCCCTTTAAGCGGGCGCGCCGCCTGCCGCAAGCCGGTCAGACGCATCCAGCCAGTGTCGCAGCAACGTATGAGCAATGGCGTAAGGCGGCGGCGCCTGAAAGGGTGCATCGGGGTCTCCGGCGAGCGCCGCACGTACCGCATCGCTATCTGCCCAGATCGCATCCTCAAGTTCGGTGAGGTCCAGCGTCACTGCATCGGTTTCGGCATCGGCGATGCAGGCGATCATTAAGGAGCCGGGAAAGGGCCAGGGCTGGCTCGCCACATAACGGACGTTTTGGACAGGAAGCCGCGCCTCCTCCATGAACTCACGGGCCACCGCCTCCTCGATCGACTCTCCCGGTTCGAGGAAACCGGCGAGGGCGGAATAACGGCCGGGCGGATATTGAGGCTGGCGGCCGAGGAGGACGCGGCCGTCATGTTCGGCGAGCATGATGACCACCGGATCGACCCGCGGATAATGTTCGGCGTTGCAGGCGCCGCACTTCCGGCCCCAGCCGGCGCGGAAGACGGCCGTCGCTGAGCCGCAATTGGCGCAGAAAGCATGGCGGTTGTGCCATTCGATGAGGCCTCGGGCCGTGCCCCAGATGGCGGCGTCTTCGGCACGCATACGGCTAAGGATCTGGAACACACCCCAAGCACGCTGGCCAGTCTCCACCTTCGGCAGCGGCGCGAAGAGCGGCGACCCTTCGCGAAGGCCGAGGAAGATGAGCTCCTGCGCCTCCGGCTCCGGAGCGCTCCATGCGAGGCGGCCGTCATCGCCCAGAACAGGGTCGTGGCCGGAAAGGGTGAGGAGGCGCGCCTCGCCGCCTTTGAGGAGGTCGGCAATCGCCGCGGGATCGAGCCTCAGATGATCGGCGCGGTCTATCGGAGAGCCGGTGAAGCCCGGCCGGTGCAAGGTCATGCGGGCTTTTGCCACGCCGCGCCCCGCTCCGCCAGCTTGGCGAAAACGGTCGGTAGCCCCGCTTCCTGAAGCCGCTCTACCGGCCACCAAGTGCCTTCCGCCTGCCGCGCCTCGGCGTTGGCGCAGAGGAGGCGGATGGTGAGGGCGAAATGGGTGAAGACATGTTCGACCGCGCCGGCTTCGTCCCACGCGGCCGGGGCGGGAGCGCCGTCGCCGGGCTGCGCCGCCGCTTCCCAAGGGCCCGTGGGGAGGGCCAGCATACCACCGAGCAGGCCTTTTTGCGGGCGACGGACGAGAAGGACATGATCCTCATGCTGGAGCCAGTAGGCGATGCCCTCTTTGCGCGGCCTCGGGCGCTTTGCCGCCTTCAACGGATAGCGGGTGGGCTCGCCCTCGGCCCGAGCTGCGCAGAAGGCGGCGACGGGACAAAGGAGGCATTTGGGATCGCGCGGCGTGCAGATGGCGGAGCCGAGGTCCATCATCGCCTGCGCGAAGTCGCCGCTGTTTGTGTCCGGGGTAATGCTGCCGGTGAGAGCGTAGATTTGCTCGCGAGCGCCCGGCAGCGGCTGTTTAACGGCGAACAGTCGCGACACCACCCGCTCGACATTTGCATCGACGACGACCGCACGCCTGCCGAACGCGATGGCGGCGATGGCGGCGGCGGTATAGCGGCCGATGCCGGGGAGCTTCAGCAGCGCCGCTTCAGTGTCGGGAAACACGCCTCCAGCCGCGGCTACGGCGCGGGCGCAGGCGATGAGGTTCCGGGCGCGGGCGTAATAGCCGAGGCCGGCCCAGGCGGCCATCACCTCCGCTTCATCGGCCGCGGCGAGCGCCTCTACCGTCGGCCAGCGCCGGGTGAACTTGTCGAAATAGGGTTTGACCGCCGCAACCGTGGTCTGTTGCAGCATGATTTCGGACAGCCACACGCGGTAAGGGTCCGTCTGCTGCCCCGGCTCGGCCCGCCATGGAAGCGACCGCTTATCCACAACATACCAGCCCAAAAGGGCATTTGCCGCATCGACTGCCATAGGCCGCCTATGCCATGCTCCGCCCGATGGCGAAATCGGGTGGGCCGACGGAAAAGAAGAAATCCGCCAAGGCAGCGGAGGAGCCGCAGCGCGCCCGCCGCGCCCGGCAGGTTTCGGACATGCTGCCCGATGTGGGCCGCGCCGCCTTTCGCCGTTTCGGCTTCGTTCAATCGTCGATCGTCAGCCGATGGAAGGAGATTGTCGGCGACCGCTATGCGAGCGTCTCCGCCCCGGAATCGATCCGTTTCCCGCACGGCAAGCGCTCCGAAGGCGTGCTGACCCTGGTCGTCGAAGGTGCGCACGCGCCGATGATGCAGCATGTCGCGCCGGTAATCGTCGAGCGGGTGAACCGCTTCTTCGGCTATACGGCGGTGGAGCGCGTCACCTTCAAGCAAGGCATCGTTAAGGTTGCCAAGGCGAAAGCGCGGGTGGCGCCGCCGTCGCTACGCCCGATCCCGGCTGAGCTTGGCGATTCCCTCCGGCCCATTGCCGATCCGGAGCTTCGCGCCGTGCTGGAATCGCTTGCGCGCGGGGTCGCCGCAAGCGAAGGGCAGCAGCCGGAGGTGACGACGATCCCCGTCGTCGGCAAATTGGTGAGGTAAGAGATGAAGGCATTTATCGGCGCCGCATCCGTTTCCATGGCGCTTGTTCTTGCAGGCTGCGGCGGCAGCGAGGGCGGCAACAACAGCAGCGCGACTGCTGCCGACAACACGCCGCTGAAGCAGGTCGAGGCGCCGAATGGCGACTGGACTTTGATGGTCGAACAGACCCAGGACGGCGGCTTCCGCATGGGCAACCCCAATGCGCCTGTGAAGCTGATCGAATATGCCTCGCTCACCTGCCCCGCCTGCGCGCAATTTTCCGCGACCGGATCGGAGCCGCTCAAGAACAAATATGTGAAGAGCGGCCAGGTCAGCTGGGAATTCCGTAACCTCGTCCGGGATCCTGCCGATCTTGCCGCGGTGATGCTGACGCGCTGCCAGGGCCCGCAGCCCTTCTTCCGCCTGACCGAACAGCTCTTCGCCAATCAGCAGACCTGGCTCGGCGGCTTCAGCCAGGTGCCCGAAGCCGAGATGCAGCGCATTCAGACGATGCCGCGCGAGCAGCAGGTGGGCGCGATCGCGCGGGCCGCTGGCCTCGATCAATTCTTCCGCCAGCGCGGTATGCCCGAGGCGCGCATTAACTCCTGCCTTGCCGATCAGCAGGGACTTCAGTCGACCGTAGCGCTCAACGAAGTCGCCACGCGCGACAATGTGCAGGGCACGCCGACCTTCCTCATCAACGGCGAATTCATCCAGAGCTCGGCCGATTGGAACGCGCTTGAGGCAGAGCTGAGGGAAGCGATCGGCTGATGCGGATGAAACTGTTCTTTGCGGCGGTTGCGGTGACGCTGGCGGGGCCGGCGGCGCAGCTGGTTGCTGCGCCCGCCAAGAAGGCTGCGGCTGCGAAGGACTGGGCGCAAACGGTCGTGGCCACGCCCGAAGGCGGCTTTCGCATGGGGAACCCCGCCGCCAAGGCAAAGGTGGTCGAATATGCTTCGCTCACCTGCCCGCATTGCGCGGACTTCGCCAAGAGCGGCGGCCCCGCGCTGAAGCAGCTGGTGAAGTCCGGCAAGGTCAGCTTCGAATATCGCAGCATGCCATTGAACGGGATCGACGTGACCGCCACACTGGTTGCCCGTTGCGGGGGCGCGGGCAAGTTCTTCCCGCTCGCCGACAAATTGTTCGCGACGCAGAAAGATTGGGTCGGCAAGATCAGCGGCCTGCCGCAGACGGAAAAGGACAGGCTGTCCGCGCTTCCAATGGGCGAGCGGCTTGGCAAGCTCGCCGATGTGGGCGGCATCACCCAGCTTGCGGCGCAGCTTGGCGTCGCGCCGGCCAAGGCCAAGCAATGCCTCGCCGATCCGGCAGGGCTCGATAACCTCGGCAAGATGCATGAAGCCGCGTCCGCATTGGGAGTGACCGGAACGCCGACCTTCTTCATCAACGGACTGAGGGTTCACGCCCATGATTGGGCGGAACTGGAACCGCTCATCCAAAGCGCCGCCGGATAGGGCGATGGGCTTGGGGGGGCTTCGTTGCGGATAAAGCGTCTCAAGCTTTCGGGCTTCAAAAGCTTCGTCGAGCCCGCCGAACTCCGCATCGAGCCGGGCCTGACCGGCGTCGTCGGCCCCAACGGCTGCGGCAAATCCAACGTCCTCGAGGCGATCCGCTGGGTGATGGGGGAATCCAGCCCGAAGTCGATGCGCGGTTCGGGCATGGACGACGTGATCTTCGCCGGCACCGCCACCCGCCCCGCGCGCGATTTCGCCGAAGTGTCGCTGCTGGTCGAGCGGCGGGCGGACGAGGTGCTGGGCGATATCGGCGTGGCCAATGACGGCGACGTCGAAATCACCCGCCGGATCGAGCGGGGCGCAGGCTCCGCCTACCGCGTCAACGGGCGGGACGTTCGGGCGAAGGACGTGGCCTTGCTGTTCGCGGATGCGGCGACCGGCGCCCACTCCCCTGCCCTCGTCAGCCAGAACAGGATCGGCGCGATCATCGCGGCAAAGCCCGCTGAGCGGCGGCAGATGCTGGAGGAAGCGGCCGGCATTTCCGGGCTTCACGTGCGGCGGAAGGACGCCGAGCAGAAGCTTCGCGCCGCCGAGGCCAATCTAACGCGGCTCGACGAGCTGCTCGGCGACATGGAGCAGCGGGCGACGGCGCTGAAGCGGCAGGCGCGCGCCGCCGAACGCTACCGCAAGCTGTCCGACCAGATCAAAACCGCCGAGGCGCGGCTGATCTTCGCCCGCTGGCGCGAGGCCGCGGCGGCGGCCGATGCCGCGAAGAAGGAAGCCGAGACGGCAATCGCTTTGGTGGAAAGAGCCGCGGAGGCGCAGCGCGGAGCGGCAGCCTATCAGGCGCAGGCGGTGCAGACGCTCGGCGACAAGAGATCGGCTGCGCAGGCGGCGCGCGAAAAGGCGCAGGCGCTGGGGCATAAGCTCGCTGCATTGCGTGCGGAGCGGGACGGGGTCGCCCGTCGCATTTCGGAGCTTACCGCCCGGCAAACGGCGCTTGCCGCTGATCGGGCGCGCGAGGCGGCGCTCGGCGAGGATGCGAAAGCGGCGCTGGCACGCCTGGAGCAGGAAGCGAGGGACATCGCCGCGCGGATCGCCGCCGCCGAAGCTGGGCGCGGCACGATCGATATCCGCACCGTCGAGCTTGAGGATGCCGCGCGCGACGCCGATGCGGCGCTCGGCAAGGCGCGGGCCGAACAGGCTGGCGAGCAGGCGGAAGCCAGGGTGGCGCAGGCGGCGCTCGAGAGCGCGCGCACCAAGCTTGCTAGGGCCGAGGCGGAGGTGCGGCGCCTTCAGGAGCAGATGGCGGAGCTTGGCGACGAAGCGCCTCTGGTCGAAGCACGCCGCGCCGCAAGGACGAAGCGCGAGCAGGCGGAGGAGACG
>NZ_DASWTN010000026.1:0-29794 GCF_036402135.1 Allosphingosinicella sp.
CAGCGGCGGTCGCCGCGCTTGCACTCGCCGCCTGCGACGGCAGCAGCGGCACCGGGGGCGGAGCTTCGGGGCAGCAGATCCAGATTGTCGGTTCGTCGACCGTCTATCCATTCACTAAGGCGGTGGCTGAGCGCTTTGCGCAGACCAACCCCAGCTTCAAGGCGCCGATCCTGGAATCGACCGGCACCGGCGCGGGCATGAAACTCTTCTGCGGCGGCGTCGGCGACCAGCACCCCGACATGACCAACGCGTCGCGGCGGATCAAGAAGTCGGAATATGACACCTGTCAGCAGAACGGCGTGAAGCAGATCATCGAAGTGCCGGTGGGCATCGACGGCCTTGCGCTCATTCAGGCGAATGGCGGCCAGGCTTTCTCGCTGACGGTCGAGGACATCTACAAGGCGCTCGCCGCCAACCCGTATGGTCAGGCGAACACCGCCAAGACCTGGAAGGACGTCAATCCGGCGCTTCCGGCCGTCGCCATCCAGGTGTTCGGCCCGCCGCCGACATCCGGCACCCGCGACAGCTTCGCCGAACTCATCCTCGAAAAGGGCTGCGACAAGAACCCAGAGATGAAGGCGCTGAAGGAGAGCGACTCCGATCGTCACAAGGACATCTGCACCAAGATCCGCGAGGACGGCGCCTATGTCGAAGCGGGCGAGAACGACAACCTTCTCATCCAGAAGGTTGCCGGCAATCAGGGCGCCATCGGCGTGCTCGGTTACAGCTTCCTTGAAGGCAACAAGGACAAGGTGCGGGGCATTCCGCTCGGCGGCATTGCGCCCGATGCGAACACCATTGGCAATCTTTCATATCCCGGCGCCCGTCAGGTCTATCTCTACGTGAAGGGTGAGCACGTGAACGTGATCCCCGGCATTAAGGAGTTCCTGGCGGAATATGCCAAGGCTTGGACTGCTGGCGGCTATCTCGCCCAGCGCGGCCTTATCCCGTCGCCGGCCGATGTGCAGGCGAGGGCGACGCAGGCTGCGACCCAGTTGACGCCGGTGAATGCGTCCGAACTGAAGTAAGGCTTAGAAGCGCCGGGCCGATCACGCGCTCGCCCGGCGCTCCTCTTTTGAAGAACGGGTGAAGTCTTGTCGCTGACTGCGATTGCCTTGTTGATCCTCGGCCTCGGTGCCATCGCCTGGCTCAGTGCGCGCGCCAAGGCGGTGTCGTTTCGCGGGGTGGATGGAACACGTTCGCATTCGCTGCCCAATTATCACGGCTGGTATGTGGCGCTGTGGGCGATAGTGCCCGCCCTTCTCTTCCTTGCCGTCTGGGGGCCGCTCTCGAGCGGTTTCGTCATGCAGTCGGTGCTCGACAGCCCGGCCGCCGCTAGCCTGCCGCCGTTCGAGATGCAGCGGGACGCCATCCTGCAGGAGGCGCGCGATCTTGCCGACGGCCGCATCGAGGCAGCCTTCAATCCGCAGGCGGAGCAGCTTGCGCCGGTCTATAGGGAAGCGTCGAACCGCTACGGTATGATTGGCATGGCTGTCGCGTTACTGCTCGCCTTCGCGGCAGGCGCATGGGCGTTCACGCGATTATCGCCGAGCTTCCGTGCCCGCACCCGTGTCGAGCGGCTGGTGATGGGCCTGCTGCTCACGGCCTCGCTGATCGCGATCCTGACGACGCTCGGCATTGTCCTGTCGCTGCTGTTCGAATCCCTGCGCTTCTTCGCGCGGGTATCGCCCGTCGAGTTCCTGTTCGGGCTCAACTGGAGTCCTCAGACTGCGATCCGCGCCGATCAGGCCGGCTCGTCCGGAGCGTTCGGCGCCATTCCACTCTTCTGGGGCACCGTCTTCATCGGCGCGATCATCGCGATGATCGTGGCGATCCCGCTCGGGTTGATGAGCGCCATCTATCTCACCCAATATGCGAGCCCGCGCGTCCGCAGCTGGATGAAGCCTTTGCTCGAAATCCTCGCCGGCGTTCCGACCGTCGTCTACGGCTATTTCGCCGCGCTGACTGTCGCTCCGGCCGTGCGCGACTTCGGCCTCTCGATCGGCATCAGCGCCTCGTCCGAATCCGCGCTCGCCGCCGGTCTCGTCATGGGCATCATGATCATCCCGTTCGTCTCGTCGATGGCCGACGACAGCATCGCCGCCGTGCCGCAGGCGATGCGCGACGGCTCCCTCGCCATGGGAGCGACGACGTCCGAGACGATCAAGAAGGTACTCGTCCCCGCCGCGCTTCCAGGCGTGGTCGGCGGCGTGCTTCTCGCCGTCAGCCGCGCCATTGGCGAGACCATGATCGTGGTGATGGCGGCGGGCCTTGCGGCGAACCTGACGGCTAACCCGTTCCAAAGCGTGACGACAGTCACGACGCAGATCGTCCAGCTTCTGACCGGGGATCAGGAATTCGACAGCGCCAAGACGCTCGCCGCCTTCGCCCTCGGGCTGGTGCTGTTCATCGTCACCCTGCTCCTCAACATCGTCGCGCTCCGCGTCGTCAAAAAGTATCGCGAAGCCTATGAGTGACGCCGCCCTCCGCGCGCCCACCGATTGGAAGGGCAATGCGATGCAGCAGCGCATTCGCCGCCGCTATGCGGCCGAGCGGCGCTTCAAGCTGATCGGCCTCGCGGCGGTTCTGCTGTCGGCGGCGTTTCTTGCGTTTCTTCTGTTCACGATGGTGTCGAATGGCGCGCGCGGGTTCACGCAGGCGCAGGTGAAGGTCGAGATCGATTTTCCAGGAAGCGCGCTGTTCCTCGATCCCGCGACTTTGGAGGGGCCGAGCGCCGAGGCGACGCTTGCGACCGCCGACATCGACGCGGCCGTGCGCACCGCGGCCGAACGCCAATATGGCAGCGGCGGCGGCAATCTTCTTGCCGAAGGCGCGTGGCTACGCGTCCGCGAGGCGATCCTTGAGGAACCCGCGATCCTCAGCCGCAGCCAGAGCTTCTGGCTTCCGGCGTCGGGCAACATCGATCTCGCCGCCAAGACGGATGCCGCGCCCGAGGACGAACGGCTCTACGGCCAGCTTCAGCAGCGGGATGCGGTCCGAACCGCCTTCAACAGCCACTTCCTGTCCAGCTCGGACGCGACGGAGCCGACCAGCGTCGGCATCTGGGGCGCGTTCAAGGGCTCGCTCCTCACCATGCTGGTGACGCTGGCGCTTGCCTTCCCGATCGGCGTCCTTTCCGCCATCTACCTTGAGGAATATGCGCCGCGTAACCGCTGGACCGACCTCATTGAAGTGTCGATCAACAACCTCGCCGCGGTGCCGTCGATCATCTTCGGCCTGCTCGGCCTCGCTGTGTTCCTGAATTTCATGCACCTGCCGCGCTCGGCGCCGCTGGTCGGTGGCATCACGCTTGCGCTGATGACCATGCCGGTGATCGTCATCGCCGGCCGGAACGCGATCAAGTCCGTGCCGCCCTCGATCCGCGATGCGGCGCTCGGCGTCGGCGCAAGCCGTGTGCAAGTGGTCTTTCACCATGTGCTGCCGCTGGCCCTTCCCGGCATCCTCACCGGCACTATCATCGGCATGGCCCGCGCGCTCGGCGAGACGGCGCCGCTGCTGATGATCGGCATGCGCGCCTTCATCGCATCGCCCCCGGGCGGAATCACCGATCCCGCGACGGTGCTGCCGGTGCAGATCTTCCTCTGGTCGGACGAAGTCAGCCGGGGGTTCGTCGAAAAGACGTCCGCCGCGATCATCGTCCTTCTCGTTTTCCTTCTCGCGATGAACGGCCTTGCCATCTATCTTCGCAACAAATTCGAGCGGCGCTGGTGAATTATATGACCGACATGACCATGAACGACCTCGCCGCCGCACAGCATGCGAGCCACCGCAACGATGCGCAGCCGAAGATGACGGCTCGTGACGTCAGCGTCTTCTACGGCGAGAAGAAAGCGATCGATAATGTCTCGATCGACATCAGCCAGGAAAATGTGACGGCCTTTATCGGCCCGTCCGGCTGCGGCAAGTCGACGTTCCTCCGTACCCTTAACCGCATGAACGACACCATCTCCAATGCGCGGGTCGAGGGACGTATCGAGCTCGACAGCGAGGATATTTACGCCTCCGGCATGGACGTGGTGCAGCTCCGCGCCCGCGTCGGCATGGTGTTCCAGAAGCCGAACCCCTTCCCGAAGTCGATCTACGAGAATGTCGCCTACGGCCCCCGCATTCATGGCCTCGCGCCGAACAAGGCGAAGCTGGACGAGATCGTGGAAAAGTCGCTGAAGCGCGCGGGTCTCTGGGACGAGGTGAAGGACCGGCTCAACGAGAGTGGCACGGCGCTTTCAGGCGGCCAGCAGCAAAGGCTCTGCATCGCCCGCGCGATTGCGGTGGATCCGGAAGTCATCCTGATGGACGAGCCCTGCTCGGCGCTCGACCCGATCGCCACCGCCAAGATCGAGGAGCTGATTCACGAGCTTCGCGGCCGCTATGCGATCGTTATCGTCACCCACAACATGCAGCAGGCGGCGCGCGTTTCGCAGCGCACGGCCTTCTTTCATCTCGGCCACCTCGTCGAATATGGCGACACGTCCGAAATCTTCACCAATCCGCGCGAGACGCGGACCAAAGACTACATCACCGGCCGGTACGGCTAAGGAGTAGAGCGTATGGCGACCGGACATACCGTCAAGGCATTCGACGAGGATCTCGACCAGCTTCGCGCGTCCATTGCCGAAATGGGCGGACTTGCCGAAGATGCGATCGGCAAGGCGATGCGCGCGCTGGTGCAGCGGGACACGACCGCGGCCGACCAGGTGGTCGCGGCCGACAAGAAGATCGATGCGCTGGAAATGGAAGTGGAACGCGCCGCGGTGAAGCTCATCGCGCTTCGGGCGCCGATGGCCGACGACCTTCGCGAAGTGGTCGCGGCCCTTAAAATCGCCGGCATTGTCGAGCGGATCGGCGACTATGCCAAGAACATCGCCAAGCGTGTGCATGTGGTGGAGACGACGGCCAAGATCGAGCCGCTGTCGCTCCTCCCTGAAATGGCGCGGATCGTCAGCGAGATGGTCCACAATGTGCTGGACGCTTTCGCCGCCCGCGATGCCGAAAAGGCAATCGCGGTGTGCGAACGCGACCGCGCGGTGGACGATTTCTACAATTCGATCTTCCGGACCCTCCTCACTTTCATGATGGAGAGCCCGAACAACATCACGCCCGCGACGCACCTCCTCTTTATCGCGAAGAATCTGGAGCGGATCGGCGACCACAGCACCAATCTCGCCGAAATGGTCTATTTCGCAGCCACCGGCGAGCAGATGGCGGAGCGCCCGAAGGGCGAAGACCCGATCCGCTCCGACAGGACCGATGGCTAAGGGCCGCATCCTCCTGGTCGAGGATGACGACGCGCTCGCCGAGCTCCTCGTCTACAATCTGGAGCGCGAGGAGTTCGAGGTCGAACGCACGCGCGACGGCGACGAGGCGCTCTTGCTTGCGGAAGAACGCGCCCCGGACCTCGTCCTTCTAGACTGGATGATCGAGGGCACGTCGGGCATTGAAGTGTGCCGTCGTCTCCGCCGCCAGCCAGGCACGGCTAACGTGCCGATCATCATGCTGACAGCGCGCGGCGAGGAGGAAGACCGCCTCCGCGGCTTTGAAACCGGCGCGGACGATTATATTGCGAAGCCGTTCAGCCCCCGCGAGCTGATGGCGCGGGTGGGGGCCGTGCTTCGCCGTGTCCGCCCGGCGCTTGCGGGCGAACAGCTCAAATATGCCGACATCGAGATGGATATCGTCTCTCACAAGGTGAAACGGGGCGGGGAAGGCGTGGCGCTCGGACCCACCGAATTCCGCCTGCTCCGGCATTTCCTGGAACATCCCGGCCGCGTCTTTTCGCGCGAGCGGCTGCTGGACAGCGTCTGGGGCCATGACAGCGACATCGAGCCGCGCACGGTGGACGTCCATATCCGGCGCCTCCGAAAGGCCATCAACGAAGGCGGAAAAGCCGACATTATCCGCACCGTCCGTTCAGCCGGTTACGCGCTCGACAGCGAAGGCCGGCTCTAGGCTTCTTTGCTGCTGATGGAGAAATTTCGTTTCGTCCACGTTTAGGTCAGGCGTCGCCTTTCCCCGAAGGCGGCTGATATAATGGAGGACGTTGATGAAACTCGCAATTTTCGCCGCCGCGCTCGTCGCCGGCAGCGCCGCAATCGCCCAGCAGACCGTCGCCCCCGGCAACAATGCCCCCGAGCGCGATGCTCGCGGCATTCCGGTCGTGTCGGCTCCGGCCACTGCTCCCTCGGGCGCCAACCAAGCGGTTACCGTTCAGCCGGGCGCGCAGGTCGTAGCCGCTCCGAACCAGAGCGCGGTTTTCGCCACGCAGGCGAGCACCAAGACTTATCCGCCCTGCACGAAGGACATGACGGACGGCTGCGTCCAGACCTCCGAACGCGGCGTTCGCCGCTAAGGCAGGGTCCTTCCTGACGCTCCTTCCGGCGGCGCTGCCCGCTGCCGGATGAGCGTGTTTTTGCGCCTGTCGCGCCGCTCCCGCTTCTGCCATGAAGCCCGCCACGAGTGAGCGGAAGGGGCAGGCATGACAATTAGCTTTCAGGACAAGGTTGCGATCGTCACCGGCGCCGGCGGCGGCCTCGGCCGCGCCTATGCGCTGGAGCTTGCACGGCGCGGCGCGAAGGTGGTGGTGAACGACCTCGGCGGCGCCCGCGATGGCTCCGGCCATTCGGATGCTGCGGCCAAGGTGGTGGCGGAAATCGAAGCGGCAGGCGGCACTGCCATGGCGAACGGCGCCAGCGTCACCGACAAGGGGCAGGTGACGGCCATGGTTGCGGAGGCGCAGGACCGTTGGGGCGGCGTCCATATCCTCATCAACAATGCCGGCATCCTCCGCGACAAGAGCTTCTCCAAGATGAGCATGGAGGATTTCCGCGCCGTCGTGGACGTGCACCTGATCGGCTCCGCCAATGCCACGCGTGCTGTGTGGGACCTGATGAAGGAGCAGGCCTATGGCCGCGTCCTGATGACCAGCAGCTCGACCGGCCTCTACGGCAATTTTGGCCAGTCTAATTACGGTGCCGCGAAGCTCGGCCTGCTGGGTTTCGCCAAGACGCTGTCGCTCGAAGGCGCGAAGTACAATGTGAAGGTGAACACGCTTGCGCCGACTGCAGCGACGCGGATGACCAACGACATCTTCCCGCCGGAGATGACGGCCGCCTTCAATCCCGACAACGTCGTTCCCGCTGCGCTCTTTCTTGTGTCAGACGATGCGCCGACCAACGCCATCGTCGGCGCCGGTGCGGGCGTCGTGCAGGCGGCCTATGTGACCCTCACGCCCGGCTATGCGCTGCCGGAGGGCCGGCGCACCGTGGAGGAAGTCGCAGCCAACTGGGACATGATCAGCGACCGCAGCGGCGAGATCGTGCCGCAATCGGGCGCGGAGCAGGCGATGCTGATCCTGAAGAAGCTGCAGGGCGGCTGATCTTCGGCAGCTGTATTGTAAATATAATACAGTTCTGTTATGCCTCCTCGCTCAGGGAGGAGAAATCCATGTATTCAGAGACGGATCTGGAGGCTGCGGTGGCTGCGGGGGCGCTGTCAGCGGAGCAGGCGCAGAAGTTCAGGGACTACGTCGCGGGCAGCCGCGCCGCCCCGGCGGTCGATGAGGAGCATTTCCGGCTGCTCACCGGCTTCAACGACATCTTCGTGTCGATCGCGGCGGTGATCCTGCTGGTGGCGCTGGCCTGGATCGGCCAGTCGATCGGGCCGAAGATCGAGGGCAATGGACCGTCGCCGATGATGGGGCTTCTCGTTGCGGCCGCTGCCTGGGGGCTCGCCGAGTTCTTCACCAGAAAGCGCCGCATGGCGTTGCCAAGCATATTGTTGCTGCTCGCTTTCGTCGGCGGCGTGTTCGCTACGGCCGGCTTCACATTGGTACTGGCCGTGGGCGAAGAGAATTTCGACAATAACGCAACGCTCGGCGGGCTGGTGCTCGCCGGCGCAGCGGCGGTCGCTACGGCAGCGGCCTGGCTCCACTGGAAGCGTTTCCGTGTACCGATCACGATTGCGGCAGGCGCGGCGGCGGTTGTTGGTCTTGTTCTCGCGCTGATCGCTGCTGCCGTGGGCGATACGCCGCAGCTCGAGAATATCATGCTCGGCTTCGCGCTTCTGCTCGGCGTCGGCGTGTTTCTGTTCGCCATGTGGTGGGATGCATCCGATCCGACGCGGCAGACGCGGCGTTCGGACGTGGCTTTCTGGCTCCACCTGCTGTCGGCCCCATTGATCGTGCATCCGGTGTTCGTGCTGCTCGGGCTCACCGAAGGTACGGCGTCAACGGGCGAGGCGTTCCTGGTGATTGCCCTCTACCTGGCTCTGGGCTTCACCGCCCTTGCCATCGACCGGCGCGCTCTGCTCGTCTCGGCGCTCGCCTATGTGCTCTATGCGCTTAACCAGCTGTTCCAGAACTACGGTGCGGTGGAGCTGAGCTTCGCGTTGACTGCATTGGTGATCGGGTCGGCCCTGCTGCTGCTCTCGGCCTTCTGGCACTCGGCACGGCGCGGCGTGGTGCGGACACTTCCCGCGACACTCCAGACCAAGCTGCCGGTGGTGGACCGCGGACCGGTCATGGCGGCGGCTACGTAGCCTAAAAGTGGGCGGCTGAGTGTCAGCCGCTCACGAGCTTCAGGAGTCGCCTTTCGATGGGCGCGAGAATGGGGCCGAGTTCATGGCCCCGTTTCAATATCTGTCCGTTCTCGCCGATCAGCGCCCACATGCCCTGCTTGCCGCGAAGGGCCGGGCGCTTCTCGATCTTATATTCGGGACGCTCGGCGGTGCGGCGGAATGCCCAGAAGGACGCGGCGTCGCGGCCAAAATCGATCGCATAATCCTTCCAGAAGCCGGCGGCGACCATTCGGCCATAAAGGTCGGTGATGCGCATGATTTCGGCCCGGTCGAAGCCGGTCTGCGCACCCGCCGCTTTCGATGCCGGAAAAGGGTGGACGCTGCCCATCAGGCGGTGTCGCGCTCCTGCCTCTGCTCGCCGGTCAGCTCTTCAAGCCGCCGGCGGAGCTGCTCCACCTCACATTTGAGGATTTCGAGCTTCTGCGTCGCCGGATCGAACATCTCGCTGCAAGGCGTGCCGTAAGGCATGAAGTCCTTCGCATATTGCTCGGCCTCGACGAGTGTCGACCGCGCGGGGATGCCGATCATCGTCGCGCCTTCCGGCACATCCTTCGTCACCACCGCATTGGCGCCGATGCGGGCGCGGGCGCCGACTGTGATCGGCCCCAGCACCTGCGCGCCCGAGCCGATGATGACACCGTCGCCGATCGTCGGGTGCCGCTTGCCGGGGACGCCGTTGGCCGGGTTGGTGCCGCCCAGCGTGACGTTCTGGTAGATGGTGACGTCGTCCCCGATCTCCGCGCTTTCGCCGACCACAGTAAAGCCGTGATCGATGAAGAAATTGCGGCCGATCACTGCACCCGGATGGATATCGATGGCGGTGAGGAAGCGGGAAATATGGTTGACGAGGCGGGCGAGGAAATAGAGCTCGCCCTTGTAAAGCCAGTGCGCGGCGCGGTGCAGCGCCAGCGCTAGCACGCCCGGATAGAGCAGGATCTCCCACCGCGACCGGGCGGCGGGGTCCCGCGCCTTCACCGAATCCAGATAGGCGATAAGCCCGGATGTCATACGCTGCCCACTCTCGTCACGACGGTGACAAGATAGGCTTGCGAACGGAACATTTCCAGACTGAAGCGGCGCCAAGCCTTTAGCTCAGCGACACCTCCGCCACTTTATTTTGATAATCCTTCTTGGGATCGACGCCGAGCAACGCCTTGACGCCGGCGACGAGGCTGTTGCCGTTCTCCCATATTTCGGCGCTTTCCGCATCGAGGCGGAGGAGGGCGAGCTTCGGATCGTCTTTGCCTTCTTCATACCAGGCGGCGGCGAAGGGATTCCAGAGACGGTCGACCACGGCGCGGTCGGTATCCTCGCGAAGCGTGCCTTGGACGGCGGCGAAGATGTCGTGGCCTTTGGAGGCGAAAGTCCCGATGGCGCGGCCGCTGCCGCCCTGAAGCGTCTCGACCAGCGCATTGTCCTTGGCGGTGAAGAACCAGATCGGGCTCCTTTCCTCGTCGAACTGGGCGGTCATCGGGCGGGTGTGGCCGCCTTCCTCGCCGTCGAGGCCGAGCATCATCGTCATGTCGGACTTCAGCGCCTTCCAGAACTTGGCTTCCAGCTCCGCGGGGGTGGGCATGTCTCGCTCCTTCGAAAGTTTGCAGGTGAACGGGCATGCCGGGGCTGGGTTCCGGTCCTTGCGTGGGCCCCCGCGGCGGCTATCTTCGCGTGCGCAGGACAGAAGCGGGGATTCGCGTGAAGAAGGTCGAAGCCGTCATCAAGCCGTTCAAGCTCGACGATGTGAAGGAGGCGCTGACTGAGATCGGCGTGTCCGGCATCACCGTCACCGAAGCTAAGGGCTTCGGCCGGCAGAAGGGGCATACGGAGCTCTACCGGGGCGCCGAATATGTGATCGACTTCCTTCCCAAGGTGAAGATCGAGGTGGTGGTGGAGGATGGGCTCGCCGAACGCGCGGTCGAAGCCATCGCCAATGCCGCCCACACCGGCCGGATCGGCGACGGTAAGATCTTCGTGATGTCGGTCGAGCAGGCGGTCCGTATCCGCACCGGCGAGCGGGATTCCGACGCGATATAGATCGCGTCAAAGTGGTACTTTGACGCGGGCAGGGGGCTAGGCAGAGATAGTGGACGATCCTCGCTTAGCTTCAATGTCCCCCGGCGAGCTGCGTGCGGCCATGCGGACGCTCGGCTACAAGACGCAGAACGATCTTGCCGCAGCGATCGGCGTTTCGCGTTCGGCGGTGAGCCTGTGGCTCGAGGGCAAGGTCGGGGTGCCGCGGCCGGTCGCGATGCTCCTCCGGATGTTGATTTCGGCCCAGCGTCGCCAGTTCTGATCCAGCGGCCCCACGTGAATTATTCACAATCCGCCTGACGCCTCTGGACGCGCGGCCTTCGTCTCTCCGAAGGAGGAGGGGAAGCGGCTCCAAGAGTCGCGGCAGCAACCGAGCGGAGGCAAGACATGGCGAACGACGCGGGCAAGATCCTTGGCATGATCAAGGAGCAGGAGATCGAGTGGGTGGACCTCCGCTTCACCGATCCCAAGGGCAAGTGGCAGCATCTTTCCATGTGCGCGGGCCTGATCGACGAGGACCAGCTTACCGACGGCTTCATGTTCGACGGCTCCTCAATCGCCGGCTGGAAGGCGATTAATGAAAGCGACATGGTGCTGAGGCCCGACCTCGACGCCGTCTACGTAGATCCGTTCAGCGCCACCCCGATGCTGATCCTCTTCTGCGACGTGGTCGATCCCGGCACCGGCGAGCTTTACGCCCGCGACCCGCGCAGCACCGCCAAGCGCGCCGAGGCCTATCTGCAGACGACCGGCATCGGCGACACCGTCTATGTCGGCCCGGAAGCCGAATTCTTCATGTTCGACGATGTCCGTTTCGAGGACGGCTACAATGCCAGCTACTTCCGTATCGACGACATCGAGCTGCCGACCAACACCGGCCGCGAATATGAGATGGGGAACCTCGCCCACCGCCCGCGCGCCAAGGGCGGCTATTTCCCCGTCGCGCCGGTCGACAGCGCCGTCGACATCCGCGCCGAGATGGTTTCGACCATGATCGAGATGGGCCTGCCGATGGACAAGCACCATCATGAGGTGGCCGCCAGCCAGCACGAGCTCGGCATGACGTTCGGCAAGCTCGTCGAAACCGCCGACCGCATGCAGATCTACAAGTACGTCGTGCACATGGTCGCCCATGCCTACGGCAAGACGGCGACCTTCATGCCGAAGCCGATCGCCAAGGATAACGGCTCGGGGATGCACACCCACATCTCGATCTGGAACGGGTCGAAGCCGCTCTTCGCCGGCAACGGCTATGCGGGCCTGTCGGAAACCGCGCTGTTCTTCATCGGCGGCGTCGTGAAGCATGCGAAGGCGCTCAACGCCTTCACCAATCCCACCACCAACAGCTACAAGCGCCTGGTGCCGGGCTTCGAAGCGCCGGTTTTGCTCGCTTATTCGAGCCGCAACCGCTCCGCTTCCTGCCGCATTCCCTACGGCACCGGCGAGAAGTCGCGCCGCGTCGAATTCCGCTTCCCGGACGCGCTCGCCAATCCCTATCTCTGCTATGCGGCGATCCTGATGGCCGGCCTAGACGGCATCCAGAACCGCATCCATCCGGGCGACCCGATGGACAAGAACCTCTACGATCTGCCGCCGCAGGAGCTGGTCAACGTCCCCACCGTCTGCGGAAGTCTTCGCGAGGCTCTGGTGTCGCTCCAGAACGACCGCGCCTTCCTGACCCGCGGCGACGTGTTCACCGACGATCAGATCGACGCCTATATCGAGCTCAAGTGGGAAGAGCAGCTCCGGTGGGAAATGACTCCTAGCCCGGTCGAATATGACATGTATTATTCGAGCTGAGCCATGAGCGGGCAGATCGACTTCGATCAGTTCATGGCGGTCGACATACGTGTCGGCACAGTGATCGAAGTCGATCCGTTCCCGGAGGCGCGGAAGCCCGCCTTCAAGCTTAGGATCGATTTCGGAGACGAGATCGGCGTCAAGCGATCCAGCGCGCAGATCACCGTTCACTACACGCCCGAAGAGTTGATCGGCCGGCAGGTGGCGGCGGTGGTGAATTTTCCGCCGCGCCAGATCGGCCCCTTCATGTCCGAAGTGCTGACATTGGGCTTTCCGGACGCGGAAGGCGCCGTGGTGCTGATCGCGCCGGACAAGCCTGTGCCGAACGGCTTCCGTTTATTCTAGCTTGCTCCGCCGCCGGACCCCCGCCTAGTCTCCGACAAAAATCTGGAGGGGGAAGACGATGGCGACCGCCGTTGCCGGTGACTATGTCGTGGATGCGAAGCGGGACCGGTTGGTCATTCTGGCGTCCTCGCTCGGTACTGTTTTCGAATGGTACGACTTCTTCATCTACGGCACGCTGGCTGCCGTCATCGCCAAGCTCTTCTTCCCTGCGGCGAGCGAGACGGCGGGCTTTCTCCTTGCCCTCGCGACTTTCGGCGCTGGCTTCGGCGTCCGTCCGCTCGGCGCGATCCTGTTCGGCTATCTCGGCGACAAGCTGGGGCGCAAATATACCTTCCTTGTCACTATCACCTTGATGGGCCTCGCCACCGCTGCGGTTGGCCTGCTTCCAACCTATGCGCAGATCGGCATCGCGGCGCCGATCCTGCTCGTCATCTGCCGGCTCCTGCAGGGGCTGGCGCTCGGCGGCGAATATGGCGGCGCGGCCATTTACGTGGCCGAGCATGCGCCGAAGAATAAGCGCGGCTTCTACACCAGCTTCATCCAGGCGAGCGTGATCGGCGGCTTCCTGCTGAGCGTCATCGTCGTGCTGACGTCGAACGCGTTCGTGGATCCGATTCAGTGGGAGGCATGGGGATGGCGCGTGCCATTCCTTTTCTCGCTCGTGCTGCTCGGCATCTCTCTGTGGGTGCGGCTGAAGCTGAAGGAAAGCCCGGTCTTTCAGGCGATCAAGGAAGCGGGCGAATGCGCGAAGAATCCGGTGAAGGAAAGCTTCGACAGCTGGCCGAAGCTTAAGCTGGTGCTGGTCGCCTTGTTCGGCATTGCCGCCGGCCTTACGGTCATCTGGTACACGGCCCAGTTCCAGGCGCTCTATTTCCTGCAGAACACGCTTCGCATCGACGACAATGCGGCGCGGCTGATGATCGGCATCGCCGCCATGTTCAGCGTCTTCTGGTTCATCCTGTTCGGCTGGCTGTCGGACAAGGTTGGGCGGAAGAAGCCGATCGTGATCGGCTACGCGTTGACGCTCCTCCTCATGTTCCCGCTCTTTCACTGGATGGCCGCTGCCGCCAATCCGGAACTATCCGCCGCGATGGAGCGGAGCCCTATCGTCGTGACGGGAAGCGACTGCCGCTACGATCCGTTCGCCTCGAAGGGGCAGGAGACGGCGTGCGGCCGCGTGCTAGATGTGCTTTCGAAGAAGGGCGTCGCCTATTCGACGACGGAAGGCGCGGCCGGCGCAGCCCCGGCGCTCACCATCGGCGGCACTGCGGTGGATGCAGCCGATCCCGCGGCGCTCGATGCGGCACTGGAAGGGGCTGGCTACAAGACCGCCAAAACGGTTCCAAGCTTCGCCCAGGCGGCGCAGGTGGTGCTTGCGATCGTCATCATCGGCATGCTGTCTGGTATGACCTTCGGGCCGGTGGCGGCCCTGCTGGTCGAGCTGTTCCCGGCGCGAGTGCGCTACACGTCCATGTCCGTGCCCTATCATATCGGCACCGGCTATTTTGGCGGCTTCCTGCCCTTCATCAGCCAATATATCGTGGCGAAGACCGGCGATCCGTTCGCCGGCCTTTGGTACACGATCGGCGTGGTCGCGATGACCCTCGTCGTCACCTTCTTTTGGCTCCCGGAAACCTCTGGCAAGGAATTGGACTAAGCCTGCAGCGGGCGTTATCCGCGGTGGCGTGACGCTGCCCCACTCGCCCCTTCGCCTGCATATCGACCGGCAGGCGCTCGCCTCCAACTGGCGCTGGCTGGCGAAGATGAGCGGGCGCGCCGCCTGCGGCGCCGCGATCAAGGCGAACGGCTACGGTATCGGCGCTAAGGAGGCAATGCAGACGCTAGCCGAGGCCGGCTGCCGCGATTTCTTCGTCACCACTTGGGCTGAAGCGGAAGCTTTGCTGCCATTCGCCGAGGGTGTCTCCGTATCCGTGCTCCACGGCGTGGCGGAGGAGGACCTGCCGCATGCGATCGGCATGCCGGCGCGGCCAGTGCTGAACACGCCGGTTCAGGTTCGCCGCTGGAAGGAGATGGGGGAGGGGCGGCCCTGCGACGTGATGATCGACACCGGCATCAACCGCCTTGGCCTTTCGCCCGGTGAGGTGATGGAAGGGCTGCTGGACGGCCTCCGCATCGAAACCCTTATGAGCCATCTCGCCTGCGCCGACGAAGATGTGGCGATGAACGATCAGCAGCGCGAAGCCCTCCTCACGCTTGCGCCGAAGGTGCAGGCTGAGCGCGTCAGCCTCGCCAACAGCGCCGGCATCTGCCTTGGCGAACACTACGCCTTCGCCCTAACGCGGCCGGGCCTGGCCCTGTACGGTGGTATTCCGCGGCCGGAGGCGGAGGGACATATTCGTCAGGTGGTGAGGGTCGAGGCTCAGGTGGTGCAGCGGCGCCGTGTCGGCCCGGGTGACAGCGTCGGCTATAACGCCACGTTCACGACGGAACGGGAACTTGAGCTCGCCATCCTCAACATCGGCTATGCGGACGGCTATCTCCGCGGCTTCTCAAATAGTGGGCAGGCGAAGCTGGGCGACATCTTCCTGCCGGTCGTCGGCCGCGTGTCGATGGATCTGACCGCCGTCAACGCCGATGCCGCGTCCGACGTCGGGGAGGGGGATTGGGTGGAGCTCGATTTCGACCTGCCGCGCGCATCGGCTCAGTCCGGCCTCTCCCAATATGAGCTGCTGACCACCATCGGCGCCCGCTATGCCCGGCACTGGGCCTAGGAACCCGCCACGCCTCCGCCTGTTGGGCGAGAATGGCTACCATCGCCCACCTCTCAGACGTCCATTTCGGTCGCCACGATCCTGAAGTCGTTGCCGCCGTCGAAGCCTTCCTCGCCGACAAGCGCCCAAACCTTGTCGTGATCAGCGGCGACTTCACGCAGCGCGCGCGCGTGAACCAGTATAAGGAGGCCTGCTCCTTCGTCGACCGGATCGAGGATATGGGCCTGCCGGTGCTGGCGGTGCCGGGCAATCACGACGTGCCGCTCTACGACGTGGTACAGCGCTTCGTTCGGCCGCTCCACCGCTACAAGCGCTTCATCGATGACGACCTCTGCCCCTATTGGGAGAATGACGAGCTGCAGGTGCTGGGCCTCAACACGGCGCGGTCGTTCACGATCAAGGACGGCAGCATCTCGCTCGAGCAGATGCAGCTTATCCGGGAGGCGTTCAGGGGCGATGCGGAGGGCAAGACCCGCATCCTCGTCACCCACCATCCGCTCTTCGCCATGCCGATCGGCGACGAGGGCGAGCTGACTAAGGTGGTGAAGCGCCACACCGACGCCCTACTCGCATCGGCGGAAGCCGGCGTTCACATCCTCCTCGCCGGCCACTTCCACCGCGCCTACACAAAGTCCGCGCGAGAGATCGTCGAGAATGCCGGCCCCGCCCTCGTCATCCAGGCCGGTACTGCAACCTCCACCCGCCTACGCGGCGGCGAGCAGCAGAGCTTCAACTGGATCGAGGCACACAGGGGAAGCGTCGGGATAGAGGTCCATGCCTGGGAGGAGGACAGGTTCGAACCCGGCAAACCGGCCTCGTTCGGCTATGACGGCGAGAATTGGCACCTGAAGCCGGCGTCGGCCGTCAGCCCGTAGGCGACATCAGGTCGAGCGGCTTTGCGCGTATCCAGCGTGATGCAATGAGCTTTTGGCCGCGGGTGACAGGTAGGCCCGCATGGCGCGCCATCGGGTCGGGCCGACCATCGGCTGAGGCGTTGCGGAAGAGAAGAGCATCTCCCGTTCTGCCCTTGAAGCCAAGGCCCGTCTCAAGGAACTTCGTCTCGCCCCCCGCATAGTCCTCATTAAGATAGACCAGCATCGTCAGAATGCGCTGGTTGGTGCCGACAGGCAGCGCATCGACATGCGCCTTATATTCCTGCCCCGGCGAGTAACGAAGGATCTGCAGCGGTTCCCCCTGCGTCACCTGTGTGCCGCTCGCTGCCGCAAGCCGCCGATTAAGGGCATGCACCGCTGGATTCTCAAGCATCAGCGGGAACGCCATGCCGTCCGAAGTCCGGACCGGGTTAAGCATCGGCTGTCCGGTCTGCGGGTTGAGGACGACGGAGCGTTCTAGTCTTGGCTTAGCTAATTCAGCAAGGAACTGGCATTCCGCGAGTGTGAGGAGGCCGCGGAATGCGGTGACCTCAGGTGACTTGCTTAGTCTCTCACCCTCTGGCACAAAGATAGGCGCGCCATCGCTCGTAAGGTTCATTGCTTCGATCATCTGAAGCTGCCGGCGGGCGCTAAGGTCTTCCTTCATTTGACGAAGCAAGGTGAGTGCGAGCGGCCAGTCCGAGGGAGCGCCGGTGCCGTTCCCCGCGAACGCTGTATATATGTGGCGTGCCTCCACGTGCCCAACTGCCGCTGACCTGCGGAAGAATTCTCGGGACGCAGCTAGGTCGCGGCGAATGACGTTTCCCACAAGATGCCACATGCCGAGAACGTGGAGGGCTTCTGCGTCATTCGCGGCAGCAGCCCGGTTAAGCAGAACTAAAGCCTCAGCCGATCTTCCTGCCGCAATGAGCCGTTCGACAACTTGAGTGGAAAAGCTTTGCGTCATTCTGTCTTTTTGCAGTCTCTTGAACCTGACGCGAACAAAAAAAGGGGGCCGGAACAACGTTCCGACCCCTCAAGGTTTAAGTTACTCGGCTTAAAAGCGAGCTTTGAAGCCGGCGTAGAAGGTCCGGCCAAAGGTCTCGTAAATCGCCGCATTACCTGTACCGCGGTCGCCACCTGCGCCACCCGTGCCGGTGCCGGTGAGGCCGAGCGGCGGATAGGTATCCAGGAGGTTGTCGATACCAGCGTAAAACTCAAGATCCTTCCCGATGCCACCACCGTTGGCGACGTCCCATTCAACACGAATGTTGTGGTAGAAAGTCTCCGGATACTGGGAAATGTCGGCATAGTCGGCATTCTCCGGCGGATTGCCGTTTAGAGAATTATAGTCCTCGTATGTGTTCACATACATCTCGCCGATATACCGCAGCTGATAGCCCAGCGTGAACTGACCCAGAGTAAGGTCCGTGTCCCACCGGAACTCGTCCTGCGGCGTCCCAAGTTCGCTGAGGATCCGATTTTCATGGTCCGGGTTTAGCGGATCCTGGAAGTTGCTGGCTTCAAGAGTTTTTACGTAGATCAGGTTGGTATTGAGCCTCGCATTCGCTCCGAGCCTGGTGCGGTAAGCCACCTCAAAATCGATGCCGCGCCTCGTGCGCTTAGCGAAGTTAAAGGGCTGCTGCGTCAGTGAATTGCCCAGAACCTGACCCGCAATTTCCCCGTTCGGGCCGGTTGTGCCGACGGCACCCCGGTAACGTTCGAAAATCGGGCAGAACGCATTGTCCAGCGTCGGTGAGTCGTAGCAGTTGTTGACGATTTGCTGAGCTCCCAGGGCAACAATCACGTTGTTGACCGTGATGTCGTAGTAGTCGGCGCTGAACGAGAAGCCCGGAACGAAGCGAGGCTGGATAACTACACCCAGGGTGTAGGAGTCCGACTTTTCCTCCTCCAGATCGGGATTACTTCCGGAGATGACCGGCAGCGACGGAGCGCCGAGTGTTGCCAAGTTGTCGACAAGGGCTTGACCGAGGTCGGCAATGCAGTTCGCCTGACGCGTTGCCGAACCTGCACCGATCTGCGCGCCCGAGCAGGGATCCTGGAAGCCCGGAGCAAAGTTAGGAATGAGCGGGAAAGCTGTCTCCGCAAGATTGGGCGCACGGACCGAACGGCCGTAATTGGCCCGGAAGCGTAGATCCTGGATCGGCTGCCACTCCAGACCGGCATTGTACGAATAGACGGTGCCGATGGAATTGTAGTCCGATACACGCCCCGCAGCAGTCAGCGTCAACTCTTCGAAGAAGGGCGTGTCGCTAAGCACCGGGATCTGAATTTCGGCGAAGGCTTCCTTCACCTCCATCGGATCTTCAGGATCCGCATTCCCGAGCACGAGGGAGTTCGTGACGCCCTGAAGAACAATCGGATCGTTCGTGTAACTTGCATCCTCGCGGCGATACTCGGCGCCGACCGCGAAGCGGACAGGGCCTGCCGGGAGTTCGAACATCTGGCTGGTATCGCCAGATACGAACCCTGAGAAAACCATCTGCTCGATCTCAGCGCTGTCGTTCGAATTGTAGACGAAGTATTCGGCCGCAGCGCGGTTGCCTGCTCCCGCCCCAAATGGGTTATACGGAACGCAGGCGGCAACGTCGGCATCCAAGCGGGCTGCGATGAATGCATTCTGAGCCGCAGTCAGGCTCGGGGATTGAAATGCTACCCGAGCAGCCGGATCAAACTGGGCGCGGCACTGAATCTGTCCAGTGGCCGGATTAACCGCCGCGTCAAGCGAGAGCAGGAACCGCTGCCGGTCCACATAGCCGGAATTGGAGTTCTTCTGCTTAAACAGGCCGTAGTTTGCCGAGACTTCGTAGTTCCAGTCTTCGTTGAACGTGCCACGGAGGCCGACAACGCCCCGGTAGGTTTCGCGTTTGAAGATTTCATCGCGGATGCCGATGTCGAGGAACTGTTTGCCGATCGGGAAACGATAGGTGCCGGCATTGATCTGTGCAATCTCGGCAGCAGAAAGCCGTGTGCCACTTGCCGCCCCTGTTGCCGTGGTAAGGGTGCAGGCGGAGCCGGTTATGGTCGGGTCGCAACCTGACGCCAGGAACGCCGCACGAAGTGTCTCCCGATCAGCCGGATGCAGGAACGGGTTGTCGAGCCGAATGCGCTCACGTTGAGGAGTTGTACCTCCAAGAGCATTTTCGGCGAACTGACCGCCCTGGGTGAACGACGGGCTGGCGTTGTTGCCCTGCGCGTCGGCCCGAGCATATTTCGCTTCCACGAAAAACTCAGCGGCATCGCTAAATTCATAATGGGCGAGAAGGTTAAAATTGTAGCGCTGGAGATCCGGCAAGATGGAAAGAAGGCTTTCTTCACGACCGCTCTGGCCGTTGCCGCCGAGGAAGCCACCGTTGATGGTGGTGCCAAAGCGCGTGCCAGTCTGGGGCACTAGGCGCCCATCAGCATCGAAGACATAGGTGCAATTGAAGGGGGCCGAAAAACGCGGATCGCCGCTAGTGTTGGGGGTCGGATCGATGACTGCACTCGTGCTGGTCCCGCATGGCGCGGTCCCGCCGACAAGCTGGGTGACCGGCACAAGGCCGTAACGATTGATCGTCGCACTACGGAGATCCTCCACGAAAATGCGATCGGGGAAGCCATCGCTCCCGTTGGGAGACCCTGCCGGGTCAACATCAACGACGGAAAGTCCTCTAACCCTAGCATATTCAGGAATGTCGGACCCGTAGACGCGCTCTTGATTGGAAAATTCGCCGTGTACCGTCACGTTGCCGCGGCCCTCGCCGAAGTTCATGCCGTACATCGCGGAAACGTACTGCTCGGCACCGTACCCTTCTTGGGCAATGCTGGTGTTGCCGCGCACTTGAAGACCCTCAAAATCGCGGCGCAGAATGAAGTTGACCACGCCGGCGATGGCATCCGAGCCGTATACGGACGATTGGGCGCCGGTGACGATGTCCACACGCTCGATCAGATCGTTAGGAATGGTGTTGATGTCGACCGACACCGCATTGTTCTGAATGTCGGCGGCGACGTGGCGACGACCATTTACCAGCACGAGAGTGCGCGAGGTGCCGAGATTACGAAGGTCGAGCAGGTTGAGGCCGGCCACGCCGACGCCGAGGCCCGGATTCTGCTGTGCGAAGGTGCTGCTCAGCTGAGGCAGTTCGTTCAGCGTGTCACCAACATTAACGTCGCCCTGCTTGATGAACTGTTCACCACCAATCGACGTGACAGGTACGTTCGATTCAAGGTTCGGACGACGGATGCGCGAACCGGTGACGGTGATTTCTTCGCCCTGAGTAGCGTTCTCACCCGATTCCACTTCCTGTTCGCTCTGCAGCGTTTCAGGCGGATCTTCGCCGGCCACATCTTGTGCATAAGCCGGAGTCGCAATCGCGAGCGCACAACCAGCGAAAGCAATCGAGCGCAGAGCGCTCGAACCCAAAAGTCCGAATTTCCTCATTTTGCATCCCTCAGAGAATAGGAGCCAAAGTGGCGCCTCTGACGGCAGAGTGCGTCGGAGAGCCCCGATGCATCAAGCTTTAGCGCCTGAAATTCAGATAATGTTCAGGGGCTGTCACAGTTTTGCAACAGGGCTTTTTGGGCCTCCTTTTGCCCCAGTGTATGCTTTCTGACTTAGCTTGACGTGCTGACAGCGCTAGGTTGGCCGCGCTGCAGCACGGTGCTAGGCTGTAAGCCTCTCTTTTAGAAGGTTGCCCATGGCCGCTCCTAGTGACGACAGCGTCGTCATCATCAAGAAATATGCCAACCGTCGTCTCTATAATACGGAGAGCTCGTCCTACATCACGCTCGAGCATCTCGCCGAGATGGTGCGGAAGAAGCGCGAGTTCCGGGTGGTGGACGCGAAGAGCGGCGAGGATATTACGCATAGCGTTCTGACGCAGATCATCGTCGAGGAAGAGGCGCGGGGGGAGACCATGCTTCCCGTCAATTTCCTCCGCCAGTTGATCGCAATGTACGGCAATTCCATGCAGGCGATGGTGCCGCAGTATTTGGAGGCGTCGTTAGAAGCCTTCCAGCGCAACCAATCGCAACTTAGCGACGTGATGGCGGGAGCCTTTTCCTCGGGGCCCTTGGCGGAGATGGCCAAACGGAACATGGAGATGTTCGCGGCTGCAGCACGCGGGGTGGAGCCCGCAAAGAAGAAATCCGAGCCTAAGGAGGATACCAAGATGGAGCTTCAGGAGCTGAAGGCGCAGCTCGCCGAACTCCAGAAGAAGCTAGACCAACTGGGCGGGTGAACTAGCGCGGCTTCCTGAATTTCAGCGTCATCCGGTCGCTCTCGCCGATTGCCACATATTTGGCTCGATCCTGATCTTTCAGAGCCAGTGTTGGTGGAAGCGTCCAGACGCCATTCGGCCAATCCGTCGTGTCCTTCGGATTGGCGTTGATCTCAGATGTGCCGACCAATTCGAAGCCCGCCTGGTCCGCCAGGGCCAGCACCGTTGAAGTCTTAATGTAGCCGCTGGTCCGTTCCCGTTCCGCACTTGCTGTCTCGGGGAGGCGATGGTCGACGATGCCGAGGATGCCGCCCGGCTTCAGCATGGCATAGATTTGCCGGAACGCCTCGGGCGCATAATCCTTCTTGTCGTCGCGGCGATAGCCCATCCGCCAGTTGTGAACGTTGCGGAAAGTAAGGACGACATCCGCAATACCCTCCGGCACGCGAGTAGTATTGGCGTCGAAGGCGGGGAAGTCGGCGGTAAGGACGCCGCCATAAACCGGCGCATTGGCTTCCTTCATCTTCTTTATGCCGCCGATGCCCCAATCGGGCGCCGCTGCGTAGAGGCGTCCGCCGCCGCCCGCGAGGTAAGGCGCAAGGATTTCGGTGTACCAGCCGCCGCCTGGCCAGACCTCCACAACCGTGTCGTCCGGCCCGACGCCGAAGAACGCAAGTGTCTCCGCAGGATGACGATAGGGGTCACGAGCCACGTTCGCGGGCGTGCGAAGCGGATTTGAAACTGCGGCCGCGAGCGCCGCCCGTGTAGCGGGAGCGGCGGCGTCCTTCTCCATTGAGATGCATCCAGCGGCAGGCACGATCGCGGCGGCCGCGAGCAGTGCGCGAATGAAGGTCTGGCGCATCATCATCTTCTCCCTACATGTTCGGGCAAGCTGATGACGGAAGTGCAATGATGACGCAAGCGGCGCTATGGACGGCGGCGGGAAGTGCGACGGCAGTGGCCGTTCTTGCGGGCGTGGCCGAATGGCTGCGCGCGCGGCGGCGCAATCTGGATCGAGTCGGCTGGGTGCCCTGGACCTTTATTCAGATAACCGCTTTTTTCATCGCGACGTTGTTCGCCATATTGGCGGTGAAGGCCTAGAGGCACGCTTCCAGGAAAGGCTGGTCGAAGCCGAACTGCTTGGCCTTTTCCAGCGTGTAGGGGCGGAGACCCATCGAGCGATATTCGCCGATGATCTTCCCGTCGGCGGTCTCGTCCAGATATTCGAACTTGAACAGTTCCTGCGTGACGATGACGTCGCCTTCCATGCCGATCACTTCGGTGATGTTGGTCGTGCGGCGGGAACCGTCGCGGAGGCGCTTCACCTGGACGATGAGGTCGACCGAGTCCGCGATCTGGCGCGAAATGGCTTCCTTCGGCACCTTGATGTCCGACATCATGACCATGTTCTCCATACGCGCGAGGCATTCGCGCGGGGAGTTGGAGTGAAGCGTACACATGGAGCCGTCATGGCCTGTGTTCATGGCCGCGAGCATGTCGAAACATTCCGAGCCGCGGATTTCGCCGAGGATGATGCGGTCGGGGCGCATACGAAGGGCGTTCACGACGAGGTCGCGGATGGTGATCGCGCCTTGCCCCTCAAGGTTCGGCGGCCGCGTTTCGAGCGGCAGCCAGTGCGGCTGCTGAAGCCGAAGCTCGGCCGCATCTTCGATCGTGATCACGCGCTCGCCCGGGTCGATCATCTTCGACAAGGCGTTGAGCATCGTCGTCTTACCTGAACCGGTACCGCCTGAGATGACGATGTTGAAGCGGCAGGCGCCAGCGATTTTCAGCGCCGTCGCCATCTTCGGGGACATCGATCCAAAGCCTGCCATCATATCGAGCGTGATCGGCTTCTCAGAGAATTTACGAATCGAGATGGCGGTGCCGCGGAGCGAGAGCGGCGGCACGATTACGTTGACGCGGCTGCCGTCCGAAAGACGGGCATCGGCGAGCGGCGTCGTCTGATCTACGCGGCGGCCGACCTTGTTCACGATCCGCTGCGCGATCTGGAACAGATGCTCCTCGTCACGGAACTGGATGGTAGAGAGGGTGAGCTTGCCCTTCTTTTCGATGAAGGTCTGGTTGGGACCGTTCACCATGATGTCCGAGACTTCGGGGTCGTTCAGCAGCTCTTCGAGCGGACCAAGGCCAAGCAGCTCGTCGACCAAAACCTTTTCCAGCGCGAACTGCTCGCGGCGATTGAGGTTGATCTTCAGCTCGGCGAGCACTTCGCCAATGATGGGACGGAATTCTTCCGCAAGCTCGTCCTTCGAGAGGGTCGCGGCAGCTTCCGGATCGACGCGTTCCAGGAGGCGCGGAAGCACCTGTTCCTTGATGCGGTGAACCGAGGCTTCGAAACCTTCCGCTTTGGATTCGGCGCGCTCGCCGGACGCGGCGGTACGCTCGTTAAGCTTCGCCATCGCATCGCTAGGCGCCGGCGCCTGGTCGAGCGACGGAGCGCCGTCGTCGGCAAGCGCGGCAGGGTCGATCGGCGGGAATTGCTCGCCGCCTTCGGGGTCTGCGGGCTTGGGGACGAAGCCCCCGCTTTTCATCGGCTTGGCAACGCCGAAGGCCGGCCTATTGCCGCCCGCTCCGCCTACGCCGCCTCTCCGTCCAAATGCACTCATCCCTGCAAGCCTCGACTGATCCGATCAAAATTCCATGCGCGAAACTGGTGAATAAGCTGGAAACTTTGACAATTAGCTAATTGCCGGAAAAGGCGTCGCGGAGGGGGAAGGCGGATGGAGCGTCACGTACAGGGGGAAGTTGGAAGGGCGCTTCTGCTCGCCCTTACGGGCTTTTCCATTCTTTCGCTGGGTGACGCGGTCGTGAAGACGATGGCGGGAGAGTGGCCCGGATCCGCCGTATCTGCGCTACGCTACAATTTCGGAGCTCTTGGCCTCGCGGTGGCTGTAGGGCTGCGGCATGGCCGCAAGGGCTTCGTTTTCCCGAGACCTTGGCTGCAGTTCGGGAGAGGGGCCGCCGTAAGCCTCGCGACCATCTGCTTCTTCCTCGGCGTAATGGCGATGCCGCTCGCCGATGCGACGGCCATCCAGTTCACGAGCCCGATCCTGACGGCCCTCCTGTCCGGGATCGTCCTCGGTGAGCGCGTGCCAAAAGTAGCGCTGATGGCAACATTGCTCGCCTTTGCCGGCGTTCTGATCGTGCTTCGGCCCAACCTCATCGAATTGGGGGCAGAGGCTTTCTATCCCATCGGCGCCGCCTTCGGCATGGCTTGGCTCATCATGCTCAACCGCAAATCGGCCGGCGATGCGCCGGTGCTGGTGATGCAGTTCCTGCTGGCTCTTATGGCTGCCCCCTTGCTCCTCGTTTCAGCGGCCGCTCTTGTGCTGACCGGCCTTCCCCAATTTGCCGTTCCGGTGCCGAGCGCCGAAGTGGTGCTGAAATGCGCTTTCGTCGCCCTTACTGCCTCGTCCGGCCATTTGCTGATCTATGCGGCGACGGTGAGAGCGAATGCCGCCGCGGTGGCGCCGATGACCTATGTGCAGCTTTTGATCGCAGCGCTGCTCGGCTGGTGGTGGTTCGGAGACGCGCCGGACCTCGTCTCACTGGCAGGCGCGGCGCTGATCATCGCCGGCGGTCTATGGCTTTGGCGGGCGCAGAAGAGGGCGCATGCAGGGGCGTGAGACTCATGCTATCCTGCCTGACGAGGAGGGCAGGGCATGTTGCTGACGTTTATTGCCGCTCTGGCGGTTGCCAGCGCGGCTCCTGCGCCGAAGGTCGAGGATCTTGACTGGCTCAGCGGCGACTGGGTGAGTGAACAAGAAACCACTTGGACGGAGGAAAGCTGGACGTCCACCCGGGGCGGAATGCTGCTCGGAGTGAACCGTAGCGGAAAGGGCGATAAAGGCACGGCCTACGACTTCATGCGCATTGCCGCGGACGAGCAGGGGAATATCGTCTTCTGGGCGTCGCCGGCCGCAAAGGCGCCGGTGCCTTTCCGCTTGGTCTCAAGAGGCGCGACGGAAGCCGTTTTCGAGAATCCGGAGCATGACTACCCGACCCGCATCGCCTATCGGCGCGCGGGTAATCAGCTCCATGCAACGATAAGCGGTCCGGAGGGGAAGAACCCCTATAGCTGGACCTTTCGGCGCCGCTAGGCGGGTACGTCCGCCTTTTCGGCGAGTACGGTGAGGCCGCGGTCGTTCACTTCGGCGAAGCCGCCTTCGATCGCGATCCGCTCGGGCTCGCCGCCGCTTGCGCGGTAGATGGCAAGTTCGCCGTTGCGGATCGTGGACATGAAGGGCGCGTGGCCTTCAAGCACGCCGAACTCGCCCTCGCTGCCGGGGACGACCACCATGTGGACCTCCTCCGACCGGACCAGCCGTTCCGGCGTGACGAGTTCGAAGCGAAGCGGCATTTAGGCCGCTTCCGCCGCGAGGCGCTGGGCCTTCTCGACCGCTTCCTCGATGCCGCCGACCATGTAGAAGGCGGCTTCCGGAAGATGGTCATATTCGCCGTTCACGACCGCCTTGAACGAGCGGACGGTGTCCTCGATCTGCACGAACTTGCCGGGGATGCCGGTGAAGACTTCGGCGACGTGGAAGGGCTGCGACAGGAAGCGCTGGATCTTGCGGGCGCGGCTGACGGTGAGCTTATCCTCTTCGGAAAGCTCGTCCATGCCGAGGATCGCGATGATGTCCTGAAGCGACTTGTACTTCTGCAGCGTCTCCTGGACGGCGCGGGCGGTCTCGTAATGCTCCTGACCCACGGTGCGCGGCTCGAGGACGCGGCTGGTAGAGTCGAGCGGATCGACCGCCGGATAGATGCCGAGTTCCGAAATGGCGCGCGAAAGCACCGTCGTCGCGTCCAAGTGGGCGAAGGACGTGGCAGGCGCCGGATCGGTCAAGTCGTCGGCGGGCACGTAGATGGCCTGCACGGACGTGATCGAGCCCTTGTTGGTCGAGGTGATGCGCTCCTGAAGCGCGCCCATGTCGGTGGACAGGGTCGGCTGATAGCCCACCGCCGAAGGGATACGGCCGAGAAGCGCCGACACTTCCGAACCCGCCTGGGTGAAGCGGAAGATGTTGTCGACGAAGAAAAGCACGTCCTGGCCCTCGACGTCGCGGAAATATTCCGCCTGGGTGAGGCCGGAGAGCGCGACGCGGGCGCGGGCCCCCGGCGGCTCGTTCATCTGGCCGAACACGAGCGCCACCTTCGAGCCTTCGGGCGTCGGGTTGCCGTCCGCATCCTTGGCGATAACACCCGCGTCGAGGAACTCGTGGTAGAGGTCGTTGCCCTCGCGGGTGCGCTCGCCGACGCCGGCGAACACGGAGGTGCCGCCATGGCCCTTGGCGATGTTGTTGATTAGCTCCTGGATCAGCACGGTCTTGCCGACGCCGGCGCCGCCGAACAGACCGATCTTGCCGCCCTTCGCGTAGGGGGCGAGAAGGTCGATGACCTTGATGCCGGTGACGAGGATCGAGGTTTCCGTCGACTGGTCGACGAACAGCGGAGCCTCGGCGTGGATCGGCGCCGACAGGTCGCTGCCGATGGGGCCTCGCTCGTCGATCGGCTCGCCGACCACGTTCATGATGCGGCCGAGCGTCTTCGGGCCGACCGGGACGCGGATCTGCGAGCCGGTGTCCATCACGCGCTGGCCGCGGGTGAGGCCGTCGGTCGAGTCCATCGCGATGGTCCGGACGGTGTTCTCGCCGAGATGCTGGGCGACCTCGAGGACGAGGCGGTTGCCATTATTGTCGGTCTCGAGCGCCGAGAGGATTTCCGGCAGCTCGCCGTCGAAGGTGACGTCGACGACGGCGCCGATCACTTGGCTGATGCGGCCGATATTGTTCGTGGCGGTTGCGGCGGTGGCCATGGCTGTTTCCCTTGCCTTCTAAAGTCCTAGAGCGCTTCGGCGCCCGAAATGATTTCGACGAGTTCGGTGGTGATCGCCGCCTGGCGCTGGCGGTTATACTGGATCGACAGGCGGTTGATCATGTCGCCCGCGTTGCGGGTCGCATTATCCATCGCGGTCATGCGGCTGCCCTGTTCCGACGCGGCGTTCTCGAGAAGCGCGCGGAAGATCTGGACGGCGACGTTGCGCGGCAGAAGCGAGGAGAGGATTTCCTCCTCATTCGGCTCATATTCGACGGCGGCTTCAGCGGCGGAAGATGGCGAAGATGATCCATCCGCACCCATCGGAACTGGGATGATCTGGAGCTCGGTCGGCTCCTGCACCAGCGCCGACTGAAAGCGGGCGAAGAAGAGGTGCCCCACGTCAAACGCGCCGTTCTGGAAGCGCTCGATAATGTCCTCGGCGATCGCCTGCGCGTCTGCGAAGCTCACCTGCTTGATGTCGCCCGTGTCGTATTGATGCACGATCTGCTTCGGGAAGAGGCGCTGGATCACCGCGCGGCCTTTGCGGCCGACGAGGTAGAAATGAACCGTCTTCCCCTGACGCATCAGATCGTCGGCCGTCCTGCGGGCGGCGCGGACGATGTTGGAGTTGAACGCGCCGGCAAGGCCGCGGTCAGACGTGCAGACGACCAAAAGGTGCGTCTGGTCCGAACCGGTTCCGGCGAGCAGCTTCGGGCTTTCCGGGCCGACGGTGACCTTCGAGGCGAGGCTCGCCATGACGGTCGAGAGCCGCTCCGCATAGGGGCGACCGGCCTCGGCGGCCTGCTGCGCGCGGCGAAGCTTCGCCGCGGCGACCATCTTCATCGCCTTGGTGATCTTCTGGGTCGATTTGACCGAGGAGATCCGCCCTTTAAGTGCCTTGAGGCTCGCCACGTGCGGTCAGTCCCTTAAGCGAAGGTCTTCACGAAGCCGCCGATGATGGACTTCAGCTTGTCGGCCGTTCCGTCGTCGAGCGTCTTGGTGTCGCGGATCGTATTCAGGACCTGCGAATGATCGCTGCGGATATGGGCCAGCAGCGAGCTTTCGAAGCGGGTGACCTGATTGGTCGGGATCGTGTCGAGGAAGCCGTTCACGCCAGCGAAGATCGAAACGACCTGCTCTTCCATCGGCATCGGGTTGAACTGCGGCTGCTTCAGGAGCTCCGTCAGACGGGCGCCGCGGTTCAGGAGCTTCTGGGTGGAAGCGTCGAGGTCCGAACCGAACTGAGCGAAGGCCGCCATTTCGCGATACTGGGCAAGCTCCAGCTTAATCGAGCCCGCGACCTTCTTCATCGCCTTGGTCTGCGCGGCCGAGCCGACGCGGCTGACCGAGAGGCCGACGTTGATGGCCGGACGGATGCCCTGATAGAAAAGCTCCGTTTCAAGGAAGATCTGGCCGTCGGTGATCGAGATCACGTTGGTCGGGATGTAGGCCGACACGTCGCCCGCCTGCGTCTCGATGATTGGCAGCGCGGTCAAAGAGCCCGAACCGTTCGCCTCGTTCATCTTCGCTGCGCGCTCGAGGAGCCGCGAGTGGAGATAGAAGACGTCGCCCGGATAGGCTTCGCGGCCCGGCGGACGGCGGAGGAGCAGCGACATCTGGCGATAGGCGACGGCCTGCTTCGACAGGTCGTCATAGACGATCACGGCATGCATGCCGTTGTCGCGGAAATATTCGCCCATCGCGCAGCCGGTGTAGGGCGCAAGGAACTGGAGCGGCGCAGGCTCCGAAGCGGTCGCGGCGACGACGATTGAATATTCCATCGCGCCATTTTCTTCGAGCGCGCGGACGATCTGGGCGACGGTCGAGCGCTTCTGGCCGACGGCGACGTAGATGCAATAAAGCTTCTGGCTCTCGTCGTTGCCCTGGTTCGCCTGACGCTGGTTGATGAAGGTGTCGAGCGCAACGGCGGACTTGCCGGTCTGGCGGTCGCCGATGATGAGCTCGCGCTGGCCGCGGCCGACGGGGACGAGGGCGTCAAGCGCCTTGAGGCCGGTCTGCATCGGCTCGTGCACCGACTTGCGCGGGATGATGCCCGGCGCCTTCACTTCGACGCGGCTGCGCTTTTCGGCGACGATCGGCCCCTTGCCGTCGATCGGGTTGCCGAGCGCGTCGACGACGCGGCCGAGCAGGCCCTTGCCGACGGGGACGTCGACGATGGTGCCGGTGCGCTTGGCGGTCGAACCTTCGCGGATGGCGCTGTCGGCGCCGAAAATGACGACGCCGACGTTGTCGGCTTCGAGGTTGAGGGCCATGCCCTTGGTGCCGTCCTCGAACTCGACCATCTCGCCCGCCTGGACGTTATCGAGCCCATGGATGCGGGCGATGCCGTCACCGA
>NZ_DASWTN010000027.1:0-49369 GCF_036402135.1 Allosphingosinicella sp.
TCCGAGCGCGCGCAGGCAAACAGGCCGCGCCAGTCCGCTCCGCGCCCGGCGCCGCGTACCGCACCGCGCCCGGCAACGCCTCAGGTCCAGCCGGAAGCCAACGCTTCCTTGCCAACGGACGCCGGTATTTACTAACTGCGCGTCAGTTCCCGCTCGTTACGACCGACCCAATTTGAAGGACCTTCGATGCGCGCTGAAGCGCAAGCCCATGTCGATCAGATAAAGTCGGCGCTCGATCTCATTCGCCGGTTCCTCGACTGGGACCGCGCTCTGCGCCGCCTGGATGAGCTCAACCAGCGGGTTGAGGATCCGACGCTCTGGGACGACGCCAAGCAGGCGCAGGAGGTGATGCGCGAACGGCGGCGGCTCGACGAAGCGATCGGCGCGGCCAACGCGATCCAGAAGGAATTGGACGACACTACCGAGCTTCTGGAAATGGCGGAGGCGGAAGGGGACGACACGCTTGCCGACGACGCGGTCAACGCGCTTGCGGAGCTCGCCCAGCGGGCGGAGCGGGACAAGGTTACGGCTCTACTCGCGGGCGAGGCCGACGCCAACGACACCTATATCGAGATCAATTCCGGCGCCGGCGGCACCGAAAGCAACGACTGGGCGGGCATGCTGCAGCGCATGTACCAGCGCTGGGCCGAGCGGCACGGCATGAAGGTCGAGCTGATCGATTATCATGCGGGTGAGCAGGCCGGCATCAAGTCGGCGACCCTGCTCCTCAAGGGCGAGAACGCTTACGGCTATGCCAAGACGGAAAGCGGCGTTCACCGCCTTGTCCGCATCAGCCCCTATGACAGCTCGGCGCGCCGGCACACGAGCTTCGCCTCCGTCTGGGTCTATCCGGTGATCGATGACAATATCGAGGTCGAATATAACGAGAGCGATCTTCGTATCGACACCTATCGCGCATCGGGGGCCGGCGGGCAGCATATCAACACGACCGATTCAGCGGTGCGCATCACGCACTTGCCCACCGGTATCGTCGTCCAGTGCCAGAATCAGCGTTCGCAGCATAAGAACAAGGCCGAAGCCTATAACCAGCTTCGCGCCCGCCTCTACGAACTCGAACTTCAGAAGCGCGAGGCCGAGGCGAATGCGACCGCCGCCAGCAAGACCGATATCGGCTGGGGCCATCAGATCCGCTCCTACGTGCTCCAGCCCTATCAGCTGGTGAAGGATCTTCGCACCGGCGTTACCTCGACGTCGCCGTCGGACGTGCTCGACGGCGACCTGGACCCCTTCATGGCCGCCGCTTTGTCCCAGCGCGTGACGGGCGAGAAGGTCGAAGTGGAAGATGTCGACTAAGGTCGCGCTCCTTCCGCTGCTCTTGCTCGCAGGCGCGTGCGAGGCGCAGCCGGAACAGTCGCCCTTTCCGGAGCCGAACCGCCCCGTCGCGCCGATCGTATCGGCGAGCTATTCCGAAGAAGACACGCGCGACAGCGTTCGGGAATTCGATACGGTCGTCCGCTTGGCGGAGATCAGGGAAGGCATGTTCGTCGCCGACGTCGGTGCAGGCGAAGGCTATTACACCGTGCGGCTCTCGCCCCTCGTCGGACGCCGCGGCCGCATTCTCGCACAGGATATCATTCCCGAGACCCTCAACGACCTCGTCCGCCGCGTCCAGCGCGAGAATTTGGAAAATGTCGGGGTGAAACTGGGCAAGCCGCACGATCCGCTGCTTCCGGCGGGCTCGCTCGACCGGATACTTCTCATCCATATGTATCACGAGGTGGAGCGGCCGAGCGAATTCCTGTGGCACCTGCGCGACGGCCTCAAACGGGACGGCAGCGTCATCGTCGTCGACGCCGACCGGCCGACGGAGCGGCACGGGACGCCGCCTCGCCTCCTCCTCTGCGAATTTTCGGCCATAGGATACCAGCTGGTCCGCTTCGAGCGGCTTCCGGATTCCGAATCCTATTTTGCGAAATTCGAGGCAACCGAGCCCAAGCCGGAGCCCAAGGACATTCCGTCCTGCCAAGCCTGAACTAGAGCAGCCCCAAAGCTTTCAGGCTGCGGCAGTCACCGTCCTTTCCCATGATCAGATGATCGTGAAGTTCGATGCCGAGATTGTCGGCCGTCGTCGCAAGAATGCGGGTTGCGTCCATGTCGGCACCGCTCGGCGTCGGATCGCCGCTCGGATGATTATGGGCGACGATGAGGCCCATGCTGCCGAAACGCAGCGCGTCAGCTATGATCCCGCGGACCGGCAGCTCGATCTCGTCCTCGCCGCCTGCTTCCCCTTCAGTGGTGGCGATCAGTCGCCGATCGATGTCGAGATGCAGCACCACCACTTTCTCTCCCTCCAGCCGCCCGAAGAGCGGCGCCAGCACATCGGCAGCATCCTTGGCGGTCCTGATAAACACGGCGGCGGTTCTGCCACTGCCGGTCATTGGCTTCAGTTCGGGACTGCTCCCTTACGGAGTGAACCGAATCCTCCGTTGTGGATGAAAGTCATGGCGCCCTTGGAATGCACTTCGCCTGCCGCCATAAGCTTGTCCCCATGCAGGCCTATCACGACCTCCTCCAGCGCATCCTCGACGAAGGTGTGGAGCAAAGCGACCGCACAGGCACCGGCACGCTCTCCGTATTCGGCCATCAGATGCGGTTCGACCTGTCGAAGGGCTTCCCGCTCGTCACCACCAAGAAGCTGCACCTCCGCTCGATCATCATCGAATTGCTCTGGTTCCTGAAGGGCGACACCAATGTGGCGTATCTCAAGGAGAACAAAGTCAGCATCTGGGACGAATGGGCGGACGAGAAGGGCGATCTCGGCCCCGTCTACGGCAAACAGTGGCGCGACTGGGAGGGGCCGGACGGCAGTCATATCGATCAGATTGCGAACCTCATCGCCCTCATCCGCCGCGATCCGTCCTCACGCCGCCAGATCGTCTCCGCCTGGAACCCGGCCGAGCTGCACAAGATGGCGCTCGCCCCCTGCCACTGCCTGTTCCAGACGCAGGTCGCGGGCGGCAAGCTCCACCTCCAGCTTTATCAGCGGAGCGCCGACGTCTTCCTCGGCGTGCCGTTCAACATCGCCAGCTACGCGCTCCTCACCCACATGCTCGCCCAGCAATGCGGGCTTCGGCCCGGCACCTTCGTCTGGACCGGCGGCGACTGCCATCTCTACTCAAACCATCTCGAGCAGGCCCGCCTCCAGCTAAGCCGCGATGCCCGCCCACTGCCGACGCTCACCATCAAGCGGAAGCCAGACGGCATCGACCAATATGCCTATGAGGATTTCGAGATCGCCGACTACGATCCGCACCCGCACATCGCCGCGCCGGTAGCGGTGTGAGCGAACGCCAGATCCAGATCGTCGTCGCCCGCGCCGACAACGGCGTAATCGGCAAGGACGGCAAGCTGCCCTGGCACCTTCCCGCGGACCTCAAGCACTTCAAGCGGCTGACGCTCGGCACGCCGATGATCATGGGCCGGAAGACGTTCGAGAGCCTACCCGGCCTGCTCCCCGATCGGCGGCACATCATCCTCACCCGTGACCGAAGCTGGTCGGCGCCGGGAGTGGAGGCGGTGCATTCAGTCGATGAGGCGCTTCAGCGGGCGCCGTCCAATAGCATTTCCGTTGTAGGCGGCGCCGAGATTTTCGCGCTGCTCATGCCGTGCGCCACCGACTTCTACCTCACCGAGGTTCATTGTGACGCGGACGGCGACACTTCAATGCCTGCGCCTGATTCTGCGGATTGGCGCGAAGTCTCCCGTGAGCATCATCTGGCGGCGGACGGCCGCCCCGCCTTCAGCTTCGTCCATTTTATTCGACGAAGGTAGGGGTATCTTCGACCAGCGTCCTTTCTTCGGCTCGCCAAGGAGATAAGATCGCGGCAATCTAAACTGCCGGGGGATGACATGCGACAGTGGGGTGATTGGCTCGACCTTCTTGGCCGGGCGCTGCTTGGGACAACCTTTATCTACTGGGGCGCGCGCAAGCTGGTGGACGTGCTCGGCATCGGTGCGCCGGATCAAGGCGGCTGGACCGGCTACATGGAGGCGAGGGGTGTTGCCGGCGAGCTTCTGCCTCTCGTGATCCTGACGGAATTGGGCGGCGGGCTGCTTCTGCTGATCGGTTTCAAGAACCGCTATGCGGCCATTGCTTTGGCCGGCTTCTGCATCCTTGCAAACTGGTTCTTCCACACCGGCTTCGACCTCCCGTCACCGGTGGGGCACTTCAATTGGGTCATCTTCATCAAGAACTTCGCCGTTGCCGGCGGCCTGCTCGTTCTCGCCGGACGCGGCGCGGGCGCTTACAGCCTGGATGGACGCGTGGGCGCCCGCGGCCGGGAGAGTGTAAATGCCTGATCCGGCTCGGCTCTTGCGGCTTGCCGCAATGCTTGCCGCGGCGATTGCCGCCTCCGCAAGCGTAGCGCAGACCGCCGAGATAGAGCCTCTCCGGTTCCCCGAGCGAAGCTACGATGCTTTTGTCTCCGACGAGGTGGCGAACGCGCCATTTCGAATGCCTGAGCCAGCCTTCCGCCTCGATGCTCCGCAAGATGACTGGGCGCTGCTTCACTCTGCGAAAATCGCCGTAAATCGCATCGCCTAGCGGTCGGATGGGAACAGGATAACCGGCTTTCTGATGCAGCCGTCGGATGGCCGCGGAAAGCGCCCGGTGCTCATCTGGGCCCGCGGCGGCATCGGCGACGTCGCTCAAGGCGAAGGGCAGTTCGTGCAAATGGCCGGCTGGGTGAGGCGCGGCTATATCGTCATCGGCTCCATTATCGCGGCGCGGCCGGCAGTGAAGGATCGGACGAATTCTCCGGCCGCGACCTAAACGATATCAAGGCGCTGCTGCCGATCATCAGGAGCATTCCGCAGGCGGACGCTGACGCCATATTCGCGCTCGGTTTTTCGCGGGGCGGAACCATGCTCTACCGCGCGGTGGCGGATGGCCTCCCGGTAAAAGCTTTCGCCACGGGCGGCGGAGTGACGGACCTTGCCGACGCGGCCGCCGGCGGCCCGACCTCGCCGAACGGTTCAAGGACATGATGCCCGATTATGCGGCGGAAGCTGCAAGTAATTTCTGTGCCCGCTCTGCCACCTGCTGGCCGGAAAGGCTGAAGGCGCCCTTGCTGCTCGCCAATGGCGGCGCCGATCCGGTCGTGCCGCCGCAGCAGGCGGTCGGCTTGGCACACTGCTGGAGCAGGCAAAACGCCCCTATCGCATCGCGATCATCGGCCAGGCGGATCACGGCTTTACCGGCTATCGGCGCCAGCTGTTCGACCTCGCCGACTTCTTCTTCCGGGAGCAAGGTGCCCGGCCAGTGCTCGCTTACGCCTTGAAAAAACGCCCGGCATCGGGCTAGCCCCGCCGCATGGAGCGGCTGGACGGCGGCTCGGCGGTTCCTGAAGCGTTGCGCGGGGGCATCGTCGCGCTCGGCAATTTCGATGGATTTCATGCGGGCCACCAGGCGGTGGTGGGCCGGGCGGTCGAGCGCGCCCGGGCAGAAGCGCGGCCGGTGCTGGTCGCGACCTTCGATCCGCATCCGGTGCGCTACTTTAAGCCCGACGTCCCGCCCTTCCGACTGACGACGCTCAATCAGCGCGAGCGGCTGTTCGGACAGGCGGACGCTGACGCGATGCTGGTCTTCCGTTTCGACGCCGAGCTCGCCAACCTCACCGCCGAAGAATTTGTCGAGCAGCGCCTCGTGCAGCTAATCGGCGCGGCCGGGGTCGTGACCGGCGAGGACTTTACCTTCGGCAAGGGCCGCGGCGGCAATGTCGAGGTGCTGGAAAGCCTTGGCGCAAAGCACGGCCTCAGCGTGGATGCGGTGGCGCCGGTCTGCGACGGCGAACCGGTTTCGTCCAGCCGCATCCGCGAGGCGCTACAGGACGGCGTTTGCGAGACCGCCGCCCGGCTCCTCACCCGCCCCTTCGCGATTGAGGGCATCGTCGAACATGGCGATCAGCGCGGGCGGGAAATGGGCTATCCGACCGCCAATCTCAGCCTCGGGAAATATCTGCGGCCGAAGTACGGTGTCTATGCCGTGCGCGGGCGCTTGGCGGACGGACGCGTGCTGGAGGGCGCCGCCAACCTCGGCGTCCGCCCAACCTTTGACCCGCCAAAGGAACTGCTTGAGCCTTATTTCTTCGACTTCTCCGGCGACCTCTACGGCCACACGATCGAGGTCGAGCTGATCTCCTACCTCCGCCCCGAACACAAGTTCGAGGATATGGGCGCGCTCTCAGCGCAAATGGCGGCCGACTGCGAGGAGGCGAAGCGCCGCCTTGCCGCCGCGCGCCCTGTCGCCTAAGTCCGCCGCCAAATGTCCAAAAAGCCCGATTACAAAGACACGGTCTTCCTGCCGAAGACCGATTTCCCGATGAAAGCCGGCCTCGCGCAGAAGGAGCCGGCCATTCTCGCGCGCTGGGAAGAGGCGGACCTTTACGGCCAGCTTCGCAAGACCCGCGCCGGACGCGACCGCTTCATCCTCCACGACGGCCCGCCCTACGCCAATGGCGACATTCATATGGGCCATGCGATGAACAAGATCCTGAAGGACATCGTCGTCCGCTCGGCGAGCCTCCGTGGCTTCGATGCGCCCTATGTGCCCGGCTGGGACTGCCACGGCCTCCCCATCGAATGGAAGGTCGAGGAGCAGTATCGGAAAAAGAAGCAGGATAAGGACGAGGTGCCGGTCGCCCAATTCCGCGCCGAATGCCGCGCCTATGCCGACAAATGGGTGGGCGTGCAGCGCGACCAGTTCAAGCGGCTCGGTGTCATGGGCGAGTGGGGCGACCCCTATCTCACCATGAAATATGAGAGCGAGGCCGCAATCGCCGCCGAGCTCCTGAAATTCGCCGAAACCGGCCAGCTCTACCGCGGCGCCAAGCCCGTCATGTGGAGCCCGGTCGAAAAGACGGCTCTGGCCGAGGCGGAGGTGGAATATGAGGATATCACCTCCACCCAGATCGACGTGGCGTTCGAGATTGTCGAAAGCCCCATCCCGGAGCTGGTCGGCGCATATGCGGTGATCTGGACGACCACGCCTTGGACGATCCCGGTCAATCAGGCGATCGCCTATGGACCCGAGATAGAATACGTTCTTCTCGAGGAAAGCGACGGTCGCCGCTTCTTGGTCGCCGACGAGCTGGATGCCGCCTTTGGAGCCCGTGTGGCCGGACAGCTAGGCCGCACCACAACTTATAACCAGCTTTGGCAAGGAACAGGCGCTGATCTTGCCGGCACCGTCGCCCGCCACCCGATGCATCATCTGGGCGGCTTCTTTGCCAAGCCGCGTCCGCTGCTGCCGGGTGATTTCGTCACCACCGATCAGGGCACCGGCCTCGTCCATATGGCGCCGGATCATGGCGAGGACGACTTCCTACTTTGTAGGGCGCACGGCATCGACACTGTCTTCGCGGTGGAAGGCGATGGGCGCTATCGCAAGGATTGGGCATGGCTCGGCGGACAGGGCAGCGTCATCAACGCCAAGTTCAACGCGCCGGACGGGCCGATCTGCAGCGATCTGCGAGAAGCGGGAGCGCTGCTCGCCGCCTCGACGGACTTCCAGCATAGCTACCCGCATAGCTGGCGGTCGAAGGCGAAGGTGATCTTCCGCGCCACGCCGCAATGGTTCATTCCGATGGACGCAGCCCGCGGTGTTTCTTCCGATGCTTCAGGCGGAGAGCGCGGCGCCGGCGACAACAGCTCCGCGATGACGCTGCGCGACACGGCCCTCGCGGCCATCGATGAGACCCGCTGGGTTCCGGAAAAGTCGAAGAATCGCATCCGCTCAATGCTCGAAGGCCGTCCCGACTGGGTGGTCAGCCGCCAGCGGGCGTGGGGCGTGCCTATTGCGCTCTATGTGAACCGGAAGACCGGCGACTATCTCAGCGACCCGAACGTCAACGCCCGCATCGTTGATGCCTTCAAGGCGGGCGGCGCGGATGCCTGGTTCACCGCTGACCATCAGGCCCTGCTCGGGGGCGAATACAGCCTTGCCGACTATGAGCCAGTGAACGACATTCTCGACGTGTGGTTCGACAGCGGCTCCACCCATGCCTACGTCGTCGAGCAGCGCTATGGCGAAGGCACGCGCGCCAACGTCTATGTCGAAGGGTCCGACCAGCATCGCGGCTGGTTCCAGTCCTCGCTGCTCGAAAGCTGCGGCACGCGCGGGCGTGCGCCGTACGAGGAGGTCCTGACCCACGGCTTTGCACTCGACCAGAACGGGCGCAAAATGTCGAAGTCCATCGGCAATGTCGTCGATCCGCTCGCCATCATCCGCGACAACGGGGCGGATATCCTCCGCCTTTGGGTCGCCTCGACCGACTATTTCGAGGATGTCCGCATCGGCAAGGAGGTGCTGGCCGGCACGTCCGACGCCTATCGCAAGCTCCGCAACACCTTCCGCTACCTGCTAGGCGCCTTGAGCGACTTCACGGATGCGGAACGCGTCTCGCCTGCTGAGATGCCCGAACTCGAACGCTGGGTGCTGCACCGCCTCGCCGAGCTCGACGCGGAGCTTCGCGAAGCGGCGGAAGGTTATGAGTTCAACCGCTACACGCGGGCGATCACCGCCTTTGCGAACGACGATCTTTCCGCCTTCTTTTTCGATATCCGCAAGGACAGCCTCTATTGCGACGCGCCGACGGAGCCGAAGCGCCGCGCCTATCGCACCGTCCTCGACATCGTCTTCCACGCACTCGTCCGCTGGGTAAGCCCCATCCTCTGCTTCACCGCCGAGGAAGTGTGGGCCAGCCGCTATCCTGAAGGCGGATCGGTGCACCTCGAAACCTGGCCGGAAGTCGATCCCTCTTGGGAAGATGAACCTCTCGGGCGAAAATGGTCTCATGTTCGCGATCTGAGGGAGACTGTCACCGAAGCCATCGAACCTTTGCGGAGAGAGAAGATCATACGATCGAGTCTTGAGGCAGACGTAGATGTACGTGTGAAGGACGCGACTCTGGCCGAACGCGCTCAGTCAATCGATTTCACCGAGCTTTGCATCGTATCCAGTGCGCGGGTGACAGGATTTGCTGACGACACTGTCGAGGCAACAAGGTTGGTGGACGTGAAGAAAACCTCCAAAGAAAAATGCGGCCGCTGCTGGCGGCATCTGCCGGAAGTGGTCGAGGACGGCGCCCTTTGCGCGCGCTGCGAGGAGGTTGTGAATGGTTGAGACCGCGTCCGCTCTGCCGGCCGAGCGAACCGAGGGCGCGAACCACCGCACCATGGCGCTGATCATCGCCGCGATCGTCTTCGCCGCCGATCAGCTTACCAAATGGGTGGTGATCTCTGTGCTCGGGCTTCAGCAGAAGCTGGTGATCGACCTTCTCCCCTTCTTCGACCTCCGTTGGGTCGAGAATCGAGGTGTGTCGATGGGTTTCCTCACTGCCGACAGCGACACCGGCCGCTGGCTGCTGGTGGCGATGACCGCCGCAATCTCGATCGGCGTCTTCTTCTGGCTGTGGCGCGAAAGGAACAAGGGTGATGCAGTCGCCCTCAGCCTCGTGCTCGGCGGCGCTCTCGGCAATATCGTCGACCGAGTCCGCTACGGCTATGTCGCGGACTTCGCCGATCTGCATTTCGGCGATTGGCGGCCATTTTTGATCTTCAATGTCGCCGACGCTGCCATTACCATCGGCGTTCTGCTATTGCTCGTCCGCGCGCTCCTGACGCGCGAGAAGAAGGAAGTGTAAAGATGCGTATCGCGAAACTGGGTCTGGCCGTGACGGCCGCATCGCTCGTTGCCGGCTGCACCGGCGGCGCCGGCCTCCTCGGACGGGAGCGCCCGGACGAGTTCGCCGTCGCCCGCAATGCGCCGCTCGTCATCCCGCCCGATTTCGCGCTGACGCCGCCCGCTCCGGGCACCGTCCAGCCGGTCGGCGCCGACAGCCGCGCACAGGCGATTGAGGCCCTGTTCGGCGGTCCCGCGCCGCGCAGCAGCGCCGAACAGCAGATTTTGGGCCAAGCCGAGCGCGACCGCGCCGTGCAGGGCGCCCGCTCGGTCGCCGGCGACCCGAACACGACTGTCGTAGACAAGGGTCAGACCACCTCTACGATCCTTGCCGTGCCGGAAGGCTCGGGCCAGGAAGCGCGGGTCACGACGCCGCAATAAGCGGCTGCGATTAGGGTTTTCTTAGCCATCGCGCCCTAATTTCGGGCGCGATGTCGCATCAGCAGCATAGTTTCGAGGATAATGTCGCTTCCGACGCGGGGCGCCACCTCGCGCGCCTCCGCCACGTGCTCGGCCTCGTCGAGCAGATTGCCGGCCGGGCCAGCGCCAGCGCGGAAGACGCGCTCGATGAAAATGCTCGGATCAGCAGCGCCTACGAAGCCGCACCGCCGATCGCGCAGCGCCGCTTCGACACTTTGGTCGCCGAAGCCTCCTGCTGGGCCTCGTCGGGCGTCGACGCGCTCGCTTCCGCCAAGGACCCGCGCAGCCAGCCCCGCATCGCCGCCGCCCGCCTCGCCGACGAACTGGACCATTCGATCCGCCAGATGCGGAAGGTGCTCGGCCTCTAGGCCGGATAGAAGGACAGCGCTGCCTCGAGGTCCGCGATCAGATCGTCAGGATCTTCAAGCCCGATACTAAGCCGCACCATCGGCCCCGCCTGCTCCAGCTTCGTGACGCTCCGGATTCGCTGCGGATCGACGGGGAGGACGAGGCTTTCATAGCCGCCCCAGCTATAGCCGAGGCCGAACAGTTTGAGGCTTTCGACCAGGCGGGTACGATCCGTATCGCTGCCGCCGTTAAGCTCGAACGAGAACAGGCCTGACGCGCCTTTTAAGTCGCGGGTCCAAAGCTCGTGGCCGGGGCAGTCAGACAAGGCGGGATGCCGCACCCGCGCCACCTGCGGCTGCTCCTTTAGCCAGCGCGCTACCTTGAGAGCGCTTTCCTGATGCTGCCGCAGGCGGACCGCGAGCGTGCGAAGCCCTCTAGAACCCAGCCACGCGTCGTCCGGACTGACGGCATGGCCGATGTCGAAGACGGCGGTCTGCAGGCGCCCATACCATTCGGCATTCGCGGTGACGGATCCGAGCATCAGGTCGGAATGCCCGCCGACATATTTGCTGCACGCCATGATCGACAGATCGACGCCCGCCGCCATAGCGGGGAAGAAGAGCGGCGTCGCCCAAGTATTGTCGAGCAGGGTGACGATCCCCCGCGCCTTCGCCACGCGGCAGATGGCGGGCACGTCCTGCACCTCAAGGGTGAGGGAGCCGGGGCTTTCGAGGAAGATAGCCCGCGTCTTCTCGCCGATCAGGGCTTCGATGCCCTCGCCGACCAGCGGATCGTAATAGCGCGTCGTGACGCCGCTGCGCTTCAGCAGCGTGTCGCAGAAGCGGCGGGTCGGACCGTAGACGCTGTCCACCATCAGCAGCTCGTCACCCGCCGAAAGGGCGGCGGTGAGCGCCGCCGTGACCGCGGCAAGGCCGGTCGGGAGCAGCGCCGTCCCCGCAGCCCCCGGCTCCAGCTCCGTCAACGCCTCGGCCAGCGCCCAATGCGTCTCCGTCCCCTGCAGGCCGTAGTTGTGGACGCCTATCTTGGGTGATGCGGCGCGCATGTCGGCAACGCTGTCGAAAAGGACGGTCGAGGCGCGGTTCACCGGCGGGTTGACCAGCCGCCCCCGCCATTCCCTGCGGCGGCCGCCATGGACGATTTGCGTGTTCTTCTTCACGCCGCTCCCGTCGCTTTCGGCGTAGAAGGATCGGAACCCCACTCCGCCCAGCTACCGTCGTAAAGCTTCACATCCTCCTTGCCGAGAAGATGCGCCCCGAACAGCAGGACGGCCGCAGTGACCCCGGACCCGCAGGTCGCCACCATTGGTCTGGACAGATCGACGCCCGCCTGCTCGAACGCGCTGCGAAGTGCGTCGCCGCGCTTCCAGCTATTGTCGGGGCTGAAAAGTTCGGTCTGCGGTAGGCTGCGCGATCCGGGAATGTGTCCGCCCATCACGCCAAGCCGAGGCTCTGCTTCCTCTCCGGTAAAGCGTGGCGCGGGGCGAGCATCGACGATCTCGTGCGCGTCCGAATGGACGATGCCGCTCACATAATCGAGATCGGCCACGACGCTTTGGTCCAGCATCGGCGAGAAATGCGCGTGCCGGATCTGCCGGGAGCCACTTTCCAGCGGACGGCCCTCGGCCTTCCACTTCTGAAGTCCGCCATCGAGCACCGCCACATAATGGGCGCCGAACGTGCGCAGCATCCACCAAGCGCGGGCGGCGCTGTGCAGCGGCGAATTATCGTAGACGACGAAGCGACTGCCGTCGCCGAGGCCCAAAGTCTGCATCCGGCTCGCGAACTTGGCCTCGGGCGGCAGCATGTGCGGCAGCGGGCTCGCGCTGTCGACGATCTCGTCCAAATCCATGAAGACGGCGCCCGGAATGTGCTCCGTCTCATATTCGACGCGTGCGTCGCGGCCGGAGCCTGGAAGAAAGATGGTGGCGTCGATTACGCGGAGGTCGGATGCGCCGAGCTCGCCCGCCAGCCATTCCGTGGAGACGAGCGAGTCCATCTTCTCCCTCAGTTCTTCGCGAAGCGGCGGAAGAAGCTTTGCTGCAGCCATTGCGGCCGCTCCGCCGCATCGGCGACGCGGAGCGTCAACTCGGCCACGAAATCGTTGAGCCGGATCGCATCCTCCCGCGCGACCGGCTGCGACAGGTCGTCCGACGGCGCGTGATAATGGGTCGAGCGCCATTTGCGCTCGATCTCCGCCTCAGGAGTATCCTTCGCAAAGCCGAACTTGAACGCGAGTGCCGGAATGCCCTGGCGGATAAAGCTGTATTGGTCGGACCGGGTGAAGCTGTTCCGCTCCGGGAAGGGGTCGGGGACCAGCGGCAGCCCCATCGATTGGCCAACCTCGGCTGCGGCGCCGCCGAGGCTGCTTTCTTCAGCGCCCAAGGCGATCACGCTCCTCAGCGGGAAGATCGGCAGCGCCATATCGAAATTAAGGTTGGCGACGATCGATCCGTTCGGCACCGTCGGCCTCTGCGCAAAGTAGCTGGAGCCGAGCAGGCCCTTCTCTTCCGCGGTCACGAACACGAACAGGATCGAACGCTTCGGCCGCACCCGCCGCGACTGCAAGGTGCGCGCGATGTCGAGGAGGGTCGAGACGCCCGCCGCATTGTCGAGCGCGCCGTTATAGAGCGGATCGCCGTTGATCGGCGCGCTCATGCCGAGATGGTCGAGATGCGCGGACAGGACGACATATTCGTTCCGGAGCGCCGGGTCGTTCCCGGGAAGCATCGCCACGACATTGTTGGAGCTGACCAGCTTCCGGCTGCTGACGACGCTCGCCCTGAGGGACTGGTTCAGCTCGAAGCGCGGCACGGCCTTCGAAGCATCCGAAAGCGCCGCGATCTCGGCGAAGCTCCGGCCGGAGCGAACGAAGAGCTTCTCCGTCTCCTCCGGATTGAAGCTCGCGAAGAAGAAGTCGCTCTTGAGGTCGCGGATCGAAGGATCGGCGAAATACATGCCGGTCTGCGTCACCTGCGCCATGCTGCGTGACCAGGGCACCTCAACCGCTTTTGGCGTGGTAAGCGTGATGACGCCAACCGCGCCCCGTTCCTCGAGCAGCCGCAGGCGCTCGCCGCGCGCATGCGACTTCAGCGCGCCCGATATGTCTGCCGGACCGCCGCCGACGACGACTGCGATCTTTCCTTTGAGGTCGATGCCCGCGAAATCGTCATGGCCCGCCTCCGGCAGATGCAGGCCGTAGCCGAGGAACACGAGGGGCGCCTCGACACGCTGGGGCCGGGTGCCGCTCCGCGTGCTGATGATAATGTCCTGCGGGATCCGAAGCGGCGATGCCGCGCCGCCCGCGACCAGCGCCGCGCTCGACTGCTCGGAAGCAACCGACTGCTCCTCAAACGCGACCGACTGGAAATAGCCATTGTCGCCTGCCGGCTTCAGTCCCGCCGCGGCGGCCTGCCGCACGACATAATCTGCAGCGCGCTGATATCCCGGCGTGCCGGTCAGCCGCCCTTCCATATCGTCGGCGGCGAGGACCGAGACATCCTGCCACCACAGCCCGGCGCGCTGCTCGGGCGTCAGCGGCGGCACCGTCGCGCAGGCGGAAAGAAAAGGAATAAGGACGAGGGGGAAAGACAGACGCATAGAGGCTCCTAGATCTTCAGGAGAATTCACCGGTTCCTGATGAAGTTCCGGACGTCGCGGCTCAGCTTCACCCGGTCGTCGTCGCGGACGTACATCATGTGGCCCGACCCATAATATTGATACTCGATCCGGTCCTGCGGAATACCAGTCCGGCTGAGCGCATATTCCGCCGCAAAGAAGGGCGTGGCGAAATCGTAATAGCCCTGGCCGACGAAGATGCGCATGCCGCTGTTTTCGCGCAGCGCCTTGCCGAGATAGGGCGTGACGTTGAGATAGGCATTGGCGTCGCGCCCGCCCGGTATCTGCCAGTCCCAGGGCTGCACGTTGCCAATCGTGACGTAGGAGCGGTCGCTCTTATACTTGAGAGCATCCCGGATGTGCGCGTTGACGGCGGCGGTATAGCCGGCATCGATGCCATAGAAGCTTGGATCATTGTCCGGCGTCTCGCCCGCATTGTCATAGTCACGGCCGGTATAGCGGCTATCGAGACGGCCGATCGTAAGACCGCGGTCGCGGAGCAGCTCCTTGTAGAAGCGCGCGGGTTCCACCCGAAGGTTCGCCTGGTCGAGATAGGCTTCGGAAAGGCCGGTGAAGCGGGCAAGCTCGCGCCGGATGCGGGCATGCTCTTCAGGGCTGATGTTCTGCCCCTTCAGAAGCGCGGATGCATAAGGACCGATCGCGAACTGGCGCGCCTCCTCGACGAAACCTTCGATAGAGCTCGCTTCCGCCTTTCCGTGAAAGAGTGCGGTCGCGGCCATTGAAGGTACGTTGAGGATCGGGCCCAGTTCATTCCCCTGTGTGTCGGCCCCGGCCGCGAAATCGAGCACCGTGGAAATGAGGATGATACCGTTCAGCGACACGTCATTATAGGCGCCTTCGAGTACGTTCACGACAGCTGCGGAGCGGGTCGTCCCGTAGCTTTCGCCGCCGAGATATTTGGGCGAGTTCCAGCGGCCGTTATCGTTGAGCCAGAGTCTGATGAACTGGGCCACGGATTGAGCGTCCTTAGTGACGCCCCAGAATTCCTTCGGCTCCGTTTTTCCGAGCGCATGGCTGAAGCCGGTTCCGACGGGATCGATGAAGACGAGGTCGGTGACGTCGAGCAGCGAGTCGGGGTTGTCGACCAGGGGGTAGGGCGGCGCGCCGTCGTCGGTGCCGTCGGACGGGATTGCCACCCGCTTCGGTCCGAACGCGCCCATGTGCAGCCAAACCGATCCGGAACCGGGGCCGCCGTTGAACAGGAATGTGACGGGGCGGTTCGGATCGCGCGGCTCCTTCACATAGCTGACCGAGAAGATCGCCGCGCGCGGCGTGCCGTCTTCGGCGCGAAGGAAGGTTTCGCCCGCGGTCGCCGTATAGTTGAGCCGCTGGCCGCCGAAGATGCCGCCGTGGCGGGTGACGGAGACATTCGGCTGCCGCGTCGGCGCCGCGGTCTCCTTTTCCTCGCTTTTGGGAGCGGGGGCAGTCTGGGCAATTGCGGACGTGGAAAGGCAGGCAATAAGAGCGGCAAGAACGGCGTTGCGCATAAGGCGGCTTATCTCCTTCGGACGGCCCAGCTATTGCACGCAGGTTCGCCCGATGGAATAGAGCCGCTTCCATGACGCCCAAGCATCTCGGCCAGACCAGCAGCCTTCCCGCTTCTCCTGAAGAGGCGGTACTCGATTACGTGCCGAACCCGCGGCTCGGCTCGCTCTATCTGGTGCGGTTCGCAGCGCCCGAATTCACCTCGCTCTGCCCGGTGACGAACCAGCCCGATTTCGCGCATCTGGTGATCGACTATGCGCCCGGCGAGACAATCGTGGAATCGAAGTCGCTGAAGCTCTTCCTCGGCTCGTTCCGCAACCATTGCGGCTTCCATGAGGATGTCACCGTGGGCATCGGCCAGCGGCTGGCGGAAGAGATGAAGCCGCTCTGGCTTCGTATCGGCGGCTATTGGTATCCGCGCGGCGGGATGCCGATCGATGTTTTCTGGCAAACGGGCACGCCGCCGGAGGGCCTTTGGGTGCCGGAACAGGGCGTCGCCGCTTATCGCGGGCGCGGCTGAGTTGGCGAAGGAGCCCCGGATCGTCGTTCTGGGCGCCGGGTCCGTCGGCTGCTTTATCGGAGGCGTCTGGCGCGCGGACCGCGCAGATGTCGGCTTCATCGGCCGCGAGAATGTCTGCAACGAGATTAGCAAACACGGTCTGAGGCTAAGCGATCTTGAAGGTTGGAACGCCCAGCTGCCGCCTGGCGAGGTGAACTTCTCGACCAAGCCTGCGGCGCTGGCCAAGGCCGACATCGTCCTCCTTTGCACCAAGAGCAGCGGCACCGAAGCCGCGGCGAAGCAGATCGCCGTTCACGCGAAGCGGAAGCCTGCCGTGATCAGCTTCCAGAACGGCATCAGCAATGTTGACGTCCTTAAGAAGGCGCTGCCGAAGCTTCAGGTGCTGCGCGGCATGGTGCCGTTCAACATCGCGCACTTAGGGCAGGGGCGCTGGCACAAGGGCGTGGCGGGCGACCTTGTCGTGGAGGACAGCGCCGTCACGCGCGAGCTTGCCGCGCGCTTCAAGAGCGGCCCAGCGCGGGTGAAGCCCGGCATCAACATGGAGCGGATCGCCTGGGGCAAGCTCCTCATCAACCTCAACAACGCAGTCAACGCGTTGTCAGGCAAGACCCTGCTCGAACAACTCGGCCAGCGCGATTATCGTCGCGTCGTCGCCGCCTCAATGGTGGAGGCGCTGGAGGTGCTCGGCGCCGCGGGTATCGAGCCGGCGCAGCTCGGGCCCATTCCGCCCAAGCTGCTGCCGCACGCAATCGGCGCGCCCGACCTCGTCTTCAAGCACCTCCTGCTCCGCGTCCAGAAGATCGACGCCGATGCCCGCTCCTCCATGCATGACGATCTTGTCGCCGGCCGCGCGACCGAGATCGATCACCTGAATGGAGAGGTCGTGAAGCTCGCCGAAAAGATCGGACGGGATGCGCCCGTCAACCGCGCCATCGTCGATCTGGTGAAGCAGCGCGAAGCCGGCGTCGAACATCTCTGGAGCGCTTCAGACCTTCGCAAATATGTGCTGGAAGGCCATCGCGGCGCGGCAGGCTTCGGTTACTGAGGAAGAGGAGAAAGGCCATGATTACGCGGACGGCAAAAGCGCGCTATGAGGGAATGGGGAAAACCGGCAAAGGCTGGGTCTCGACGCAGTCCGGCGTGCTGTCGGAGCAGCGCTACGGCTTCGGAACGCGGTTCGAGAATGAGCCTGGCACCAATCCCGAAGAGTTGATCGCGGCGGCGCATGCTTCCTGCTTCACCATGGCCCTGTCATTCGCGCTGGCGAAGGAGGGGATCGACGAGGGCAGCCTTGAAACCACCGCGCGGGTGAAGCTGGACCAGGACGGCGAGGGTTTCACGGTTACCCGCTCCGATCTTGCTCTGACGGCCTCGGTGCCCGGCATCGAGGAAGCGCGGCTGAGAGCGCTTGCGGAAGGGGCGAAGGCGAACTGCCCGATCTCCAAGCTGCTCAAGGCCGAGATGACTCTCGACGTGGCCGTGGGCTGACGCCCTCCGGCCGGTCGCGATGTCAAGCGATTGAGGCAAAGGCACTTTCGGCCTTCCTTGTCGTGAACATCTGACCTAGCTTTGCCCCCTAGAGGCGAGCATTCGCCAGTATGTGAGGGGGAATATGGCTGCCACGCATCTGCGCGTTGCGCTCTGCGCCCTCCTCATCGCTCTCGGGCTAGCCGTAGCTGCCGGCTGGCTATTCGGAATCGAGCCACTGAAGTCGGTCGTGCCGGGCCTTTCAACCATGAAGTTCAATACGGCACTGGGCTTCATCGTTTTCGGCTTCGGCACGTTGGGGGCAGGGTCAGAGGATATTCAACGCAGGCGCCGCGCCGCTGGCGCCGGCGCCTTTCTCATTCTCCTCGGTCTTGTCACGCTTACCCAATATGTGAGCGGAGCCTCGTTCGGCATCGACGAACTTGTGGTGCGGGACACGGGCGTTCTCAGCGGTTCCGGCGTGCCGGGGCGCATGTCTCCGTTGACCGCGGTTGCTTGGCTCTCCCTCGGAGCGGCACTGGCGCTGGTCGCCGTGGGCCGAACGTCGGCCAGCATCGCCGCTGGCCATTTCCTTTCGCTCGGCGGCGGCTTCGTCGCGTTCCTCGCGGCGGCGGGCTATGCCTTTGGTGCCGAAGCTTTCTGGGAGATCGGCTTCTATACGGCCATGGCCTTCCATACCGCTGTCGGACTGATGGTTTCCGTCGCGGCGATATTGCTGACGCGTCAGGACGAAGGCTGGTTGGCGAGCCTCGGAGATGCGCCCGCGACTCGCGCCTTGTTCGTGAAGCTCATTCCGTTCGCGCTGCTGCTGCCGCTGGCGGTTGGGTTCCTGATCCTGATCGGCTCCGGCTTCGGCGCCTACAATGCGGCGTTCGGCCTCGCGCTGTTCGTGCCCTTCATGACCATCGCGCTTACCGCTTTGGCGCTGGTGCTTGCGAGGCAGGCGCGAGGATCGGAACTTGCCGCCCTGCAAGGCGCCGCCGCGCTCCGGCAGACCGAGGATCGCTATCGCCGCATTTTTGAGCAGACCAGCGACATCATCATCGCCGCAGATCTCGACCAGGTCATCACCGACTGCAACCCCGCAGCGGCTGAGGCGGTGGGCCTCAGCCGGGAAGAAGCGATCGGCAGGGGCATATCGGGATTTGTCTCGGCGGAAGATTTCGAACGGACCACCGCGATGCTCCGCCAGAAGTTGGAGGGCGGCGGCACGACACGCTATGACGTGAGGGTGCGCAACAGCAGGGGAGACTGGCTGTTCTGGGAGATCAATTCCGGTCTTACCTATGATGACGCGGGCATGCCGATAGGGCTCCACGTCGTCGGCCGCGACATTACCGAGCGGAAGCGCGCCGAGGAGCATCAGCGCCTCCTCGTCAATGAACTCAACCACCGGGTGAAGAACTCCCTTGCCGTCGTGCAGGGCCTTGCCCACCAAACGCTTCGAAATGGGAACGTCGATCCCGCAGTCCAGAGGAGCCTTGAAGGGCGATTGGCGGCGCTGGCGGCGGCCCACGACGTGCTCACCCGCGAAAGTTGGTGCTCCGCCTCCATGCGTGACATCATCGAAGAAGCGGTCGCCCTCTTCTGCAGCGACGGTAGGTGCAGCATAGAAGGCCCCGCGCTGCGGCTGAACCCGCGCGCCGCCGTGAGCCTGGCACTCGCTATCCACGAGCTGGGCACCAACGCCGCTAAATACGGAGCCTTTCAATCGGACGCAGGCCAGGTGGCGATCGAATGGAAGCTGATGGAAGGCCGGCTTATCTTCAGCTGGATAGAGCGGGGCGGCCCGAAGGTTGCGGTGCCTACGCGCCGCGGCTTCGGCACGCGCATGATCGAGCGCGGGCTGGCCGGGGAGCTGGATGGCGAGGTGGAGCTGAGCTTCGATCCCGAAGGCTTCCGCTGCGTCGTCTCGGCGCCGGCGCCAAAGATTCTGGAAGCCGCTTAGCTGGAAAAGCCGCTGAGGAAGGCCGCGACGTTCTCGCCCAGGGCGTCGACGGCATAGCCGCCTTCCATGACGATCAGGCACGGAAGGCCGAGACCGGCGATCTCGCGCGCGATGACGGGATAGTCGTCACGGCGCAGCGCGAATTTGGAGATCGGATCCTCATCGAAGGTGTCGGCGCCGTAGGAGACGATCAGGAAATCCGCGTCCCACCGCGGAATGGCATCCAGCGCCTGTTTCAGCGCGTCGAGATAGGCCGGACCCCTCGTCCCCTGCGGCAGGGGCAGGTTGAGCGTCGCGCCTTTGCCCGCGCCGATGCCGGTTTCGTCCGCATGGCCCCAGAAGAAGGGATAGTCGGTCGCGGGATCGGCGTGGATCGAGGCGAAGAAGATGTCGCCGCGATCGAGGAATATGTCCTGCGTGCCGTTGCCGTGATGATAGTCGATGTCGAGGATCGCGACCTTGCATCCGGCGTCCGCAGCCGTGGCGGCGGCGATCGCGGCATTGTTGAGGTAGCAATAGCCGCCGAGATAGTCCGCGCCCGAATGATGGCCGGGCGGGCGGCAGAGCCCGAAGGCGTTTCGCTCCTCACCCTTCAGCAGCGGAGCCAGCGCCGTAAGCGCCGTCTGCGCGCTCCAGTAAGCGGCGTCCCATGTCTCAGCAGTGATCGGCGTGCTGGCGTCGTAGCTGTAGCGGCCTAGTCGCGCGTCAATCCGGTCGAGCCGGATGTTCCTCCGTCCCACCACCGGCCAGGCATAGCCGATCGCATCGCCGGAGCGGCCGGCGGCAATCCAGTCGCGGTGCGCGGATTGCAGAAAGCCGAGATACTCATCGGTATGGATGCGCCGCAGCGGCTCCATGCCGAAATCCTCGGCCACATGGAAATCCCCAAGCCGCTCCACGATGATTTCCGCGCGGCGAGTCTTCTCCGCATGTTCCGCCCAGCTGCCGTTGTGGATTTCCTGGACCGGCGCATGGGCCAGCTGGCGCGGATCGAACGTCTTGAACATGGCGCCTAACGACCCTTGAACAGGCCGCCGAGGAGGCCGCGCACCAAAGCGCCCGCCACACGGTTGGTGAGCTGGCGCTGCACGGCGCGGCCGACTTGCCGGACAGCTTCCTCGTGGAGCGGCGGATTAGAGCGGCGCTCGCGCTCCGCCCTCGCCTTTTCTCGCTCGAACGCTGCTCGGTCGCGAGCCTCTTCCTTAGCGCGCTGGGCGGCTGCCTTCTCTTCCTCCGCTTCGGCCTTCTGCGCAGCGGCGGCGGCAGCGGCTTCCTCCATCCGCGCCTTCAGTACCTCTTCCGCGCTCTCCCGGTCGATCGGCGCATCATATTTGCCGGTCACCGGCGAGATGGACTGGATCACCGCCCGCTCACGCTCCGCCAGTGGACCGAGCCGCGAACGCGGCGGGCGGATGAGGGTCCGCTCGACTGGCGAAGGCGCACCATCCGGCTGAAGCACCGACACCAAAGCCTCGCCGACGCGAAGCTCGGTGATGGCGGTCTCCACATCCAGCTTCGGGTTGATGCGGAACGTCTCGGCGGCGGCCTTGATCGCCCGCTGGTCGCTCGGCGTATAGGCGCGGAGCGCGTGCTGGAAGCGGTTACCGAGCTGGCCCGCAACCTCCTCCGGAATGTCGATCGGGTTCTGCGTGACGAAGAAGATGCCAACGCCCTTCGACCGGATCAGGCGCACCACCTGCTCAATCTTCTCCTGCGGTCCGGGTGAGGCGCCGTCGAACAGCAGATGCGCCTCGTCGAAGAAGAAGACGAGCTTCGGCTGCGGCAGGTCGCCCGCTTCCGGCAGCTCCTCGAACAGATCCGACAGCAGCCACAGCAGGAAGGTGGCGTAAAGCTTCGGGCTCGCCATCAGCCGGTCGGCGGCAAGCACGTTGATGAAGCCGCGGCCCTGTTCGTCGGTGCGGATGAAGTCGCGAATGTCGAGCGCCGGCTCGCCGAAGAATAGGTTGCCGCCCTGGCTTTCGAGTTGGAGGATCTGGCGCTGGATCGCGCCCACAGTGGGCTTCGCGACATTGCCGTAACGGGCGGTATAGTCGGCGGCATTTTCCGCGACATGGACGAGGATCGCCTGCACATCCTCGAGGTTCAGGAGCAGCAGGCCCTGCTCGTCGGCGATGCGGAAGGCGATGTTGAGCACGCCTTCCTGCGTGTCGTTGAGGTTCAGGAGCCGGGCGAGGAGCAGCGGCCCCATCTCTGAAACCGTGGTGCGGATCGGGTGACCCTGGCTTCCGAACAGATCCCAATAGACGGCCGGATTGTCGCCATAGCTGTAGCCGGCGAGGCCGATCTCGGCGGCGCGGGCGGTGAGCGCGTCGTGCGCCTTGTCGGTGGGGGAGCCCGGCATACCGATGCCGGCCAGGTCGCCCTTCACGTCGGCGACGAAGACCGAAACGCCCGCTGTCGAAAAGCCTTCGGCCAGCATCTGCAGCGTCACCGTCTTGCCGGTGCCCGTGGCGCCGGCGATCAGGCCGTGACGGTTGGCGCGGGAAAGGTTGAGCCGCTGCGGCGCGCCGTCGGAGGAGGCGCCGATGAAAATGCTGCCTGCTTCATCCACTGACCCGTCTCCTTGCTGCCGCTCCTTCCTCTAGCGAGGGCGGAGCGGCAGGCAAGCGGATCAGCGGCGGGCAAGCTCCACGCCGACATATTGCGCCGGCAGGTTCTGCCGACGGACGAGCAGCATCACCGACGTGCGGCCGGCGGCGCGGGCCGCCTCAACTGCGGCGGCGGCTTCCTCCGGCGTGCGGGTGGCGCGCTGGTTGATCGAGACGATCACATCGCCGCGGGTAAGTTTAGTTCCGGCATCGCTCGACGGGTCCACCGACGCGACCACGACGCCGCGAAGGTTCACGTCGTTGAGGCGCAGCGAGCGCGCAATCTCCGGCGTCAGCGTCTGGACGGTGACGCCGAGGCTCTGGCGGGCGGCGCGCTGGCCGGTCGACTGGTCGGCTTCGGCAGGCTCGGTGACCTCTTGCTCCTGCTCGACACCGCTTTGGCGAGCGAGTTCCTCATCGGTCGGACGCTGGCCCACGACCGCGGTGACCGTCATCCGACGGCCGTTGCGGATCAGTTCGATCGGGACGCGGGAGCCGGGGGCAAGATTGGACACGATATAGGCAAGCGTCTCGTCCGGCGTGACCGGACGGTTGTTGATGGTGACGATGACGTCGCCCTGTTGGATGCCGGCCCGCTCGGCGGCGCCACCCGGGGTCACGGACCGGATGAGCTCGCCGCGATTCTTGGGGATGCCGAGCGCCTCGGCGAGCGCGTCGTCGATATCCTGCATGCCTACGCCGAGATAGCCGCGTTCCGGACGCTGGCCGCGACGGAGGGCATCGATCACGGGACGCGCCTGCTCAGCCGGAATGGCGAAGCCGACGCCGACATTGCCGCCGGTCGGAGAATACAGCGCGGTGTTGATGCCGACGACGTTACCGTTGAGGTCGAACAAGGGGCCGCCGGAATTGCCGCTGTTGATGGACGCGTCGGTCTGGATGTAGCGGTCGTAAAGGCCGGCATTGAGGTTGCGGTGCAGCGCCGAGACGATGCCGGCGGTGACGGTGCCGCCGAGGCCGAATGGATTGCCGATCGCCACCACCCAGTCGCCGACGCGGGTCTGCGTCGAATCGCCGAAGCGGACGAACGGAAGGTTGTTCGCGCGTATCTTTAGGAGCGCGAGGTCGGTCGTGGCGTCGCGTCCGACCAGTTCCGCCTCATATTCCTTGCGGTCGGCCAGCGTGACGGTGATCTGTTCCACCGTCGCATTGCTGCGCGCAGGGGCAACCACGTGGTTGTTGGTGACGATATAGCCGTCGGCGGAGATGATGAAGCCGGAGCCGAGCGAGGTGCCGCGCTGGGTGATGGTGTTGTCGGCGCCGCCGCCGTCCTGTTGCGGAACGACGCCGAACTGGCGGAAGAATTCCTCCATCCCTGGCGGAATGGCGCGCGAGCGGTTGATGGTCACGCTCTGCTTGGTCGAGATGTTGACCACCGCCGGCTGAAGCCGCGCCGTCAGGTCGGCAAAGCTCATCGGGGCTCCGGCCCGCGGCGGAGCGGCGGCCATGGCGCCCGGCTCGTTCTGCGCCGTCTGCGCGAAGCTCGGCTGGAAGGTCAACGTCGCGGCGGTGCCACCGAGAAGCAGGGCTGCGGTGATGCCATAAGCGTAACGCACGGTGTCGATCTCCTCACATGTTCTTTGCCCGGTCGGGCGGCCCGGACGGGTCCAGATCAGGCCCGTCAGGCTAGATTCCGCGGCTGAACGAGATTTGAATAACGCATGCCGCGGCCAGCCGTGCCGCGACAATTGTCACCTCCGCCCGCTGAACTCCTTCAAATATTCGTTCTGCGGCGAAAGGATGATGCTGGACTTGCCGACCGGCTGTCCCGAACCATTATCGACGAAGCTCGTCTCATAAGACTGCATGGCCCGGTAGAATTCGTAGAAGTCCGGGTCCTTGCCGAAGGCATCCGCATAGGTGCGGGCCGCTTCCGCATCGGCCTCGGCGCGGATAATCTGCGCCTGCTTCAGGCCCTGTGCGCGGATCGAGCGCGCCTCCTGCTGGCGCGCCGTCTGCATCCGCTGATAGGCGGATTCGAGCGGCGTACCGTCGGGAAGGTCGGCGCGCTTGATGCGCACGTCGATGATCTCGGCGCCATATTGGCGGGCGACGCGATTGAGGGCATTCTGAATATTGTCCATCATCTGCCCCCGCTCGGGCGACAGCAGGGCGGCGAAAGGCCTTTTGCCGAGCTCGTTGCGAAGCGCGGAGCCGAGGATCGGTCGAAGCTGGTCGCTCACCCGCTCCTCCGTGCGCGCGGAGATGTACATCCGCACGGGATCGACGATGCGGTAGCGCGCGAAGGCGTCGACCTGCAGGCGGAGCTGGTCGGTCGAAAGCACCTGCTGCCGGTCCATCGGGATCGACAGGATGCGCTTGTCGATCCAGTGAATCTCCTCGACGAACGGGATCCGGGCGATCAGGCCCGCGCCGGTATTCCCGAACGGAACGCCGGCTTGATAGCGGTTGACGGTCCGGTCCACGTCGCCGAAGCGGACGATCACCGCCTGCCGGGTTTCCGGGACGACCGAAAAGGTGCTGCCGATCACGATCAGCAGGAGGAGCGCCAGGAAGCCGAGCGCGATCGGGTTGCGGCCGAGGCGGGCGATCATCGGGCCGCTCCTTCCTGCGCGCGGCGCTGGACTTCGGGGAGCGCGAGATAGGGCGTCACGCCGGGCGCCTCGACGATCGTCTTGTCCACGCGGGAAAGAACCTTTTCCATGGTTTCATAATACATGCGCCGCCGGGTGACTTCGGGCGAAAGGCGGTATTCCTCATACACCTTGTCGAACGCCGCTGCTTCGCCCTGCGCCTTGGCAGTGAGCTGAAGCGCATAGGCGCGGGCATCGTTGATATAGGATTGCGCCTGCTGCTGCGCGGCCGATACTTCCTTGAAGGCGTCGTTGACCGCAGCGGGCGGATCGGACTGCTTAATCGCGACGCCCTGCACGGTGATGCCCGAGTTATAATCGTTGAGGAGCTGCTGCATGGTCTGCTCGACGCGCTGCTCGATCTCGCTCCGGCCGGCGCCGATTGCATCGTCCAGCGAAACGCCGGCAACTACCGCGCGCATCGCGCTTTCGGCGACTTCGCGGATCGTCTCCTCCGGGTTCGAGATCTGGAACAGGTATAATTCCGGATCGGAGATGTTCCAGCGCACCGAATAAGCAAGGTCGATGATGTTCTGGTCGCCGGTCAGGATCAGGTTCTCGCTCGACGCGTCGGTCGATCCGATGTCGATCGTGCGGATTTCCTCGACATCGATCTTCTGCACCCGGTCGATCGGCGCTGGAAGCGTCATCGCGATGCCGGGGCTAAGGGTCGAAGAATAGCTGCCGAGCCGCGTCACCACGCCGCGCTCCTGCGGACCGATCCGGTGGAAGCTGGTGAAGAGCAGCCAGAGGATAAGGAAGATGCCGAGGCCGTAAAGCCAATAGGGCCTGCCGCCGCTCTCAGGGAAGCGGCCGCCGAACCTTTCCTTGCTCTTCTTCAGGAAGTCGTCGAGCGAGGTGACATTGCCGGTCGTGCCGCCACCGGCGGGCTTCTTCCCGCGTGGGGGTTGGCCCCAGGGATTGCGAGGACCGCCACCTCCGCCGCCGCCCGCATCTCCCGAGCCGCCGCCGGAGCCCCATGGACCGCCGCGATTCTCGTTCATCATGGCGCCGATGCGCGCGCCCCACCCGAAAAATCTGCTCATGGAACCTTTATAGGAATGCCGCCTCAGGAAAAACAGTGGCATTGCCCCCGAACGGGATTATCCGCTGCCGCGATGAGCGAGAATCTTCTGAAAGCGTTGGAGGCGAGCGCCGGCGGCCGCGCGATGGCGCCGCGGCTCGCCAACGGTGTCGCAAGCCTGGTGCTCGACGTGACCGGGCTGGATGCAGGCGCACGCGCTGCCCTAGAGGCGCGGGTGCGGGACGCCCTCCTTCGCTCGCCGGAGGTCACCGATGTCCGCATCGTCCAGACGGCGGACAAGGTTGCCCGCACCGCCATTGCCATCGGCAGCGGCAAGGGCGGCGTCGGCAAATCCACCCTTTCCGCCAACCTCGCGGTGGCGCTCGCCCGCTCGGGCAAGAAGGTCGGCCTCGTCGACGCCGACATTTACGGGCCCTCGCAGCCGCGCATCATGGGCAACAGGGAGAAGCCCGAGGCCGTCGGCAAGCAGATCGTGCCGAACGAGAGCTTCGGCGTCCGGATGCTCTCCATCGGCCAACTGGTTGAAGGCGACACAGCCCTCGCCTGGCGCGGGCCCATGGCGTCCAATGCTTTGGGGCAGCTGATCGAAGGCGATTGGGGCGACGCCGAAATCCTCATCATCGACCTGCCGCCAGGCACGGGCGACGTCCAACTCTCGCTGCTCCAGAAGTGGAAACCGGCGGGCGCCGTGGTGGTGTCGACCCCGCAGGACCTGGCGCTGATCGATGCCACCAGGGCGATCGACCTGTTCCGCAAGATGCAGGTGCCGTTGCTTGGCCTCGTCGAAAATATGTCGGGCTATGCCTGCCCCCATTGCGGCGAGGTGAGCGACCCCTTCGGCGCGGGCGGCGCGGAGGCGGCGGCCAAGGCGCTGGAGATACCGTTCCTCGGCCGGGTGCCGCTGCGGCTTTCGATCCGGCAGGCGTCGGATGCCGGCACCCCGCCGGCGGCAGGAGAGGGCGAGGATGCGGCAATCTTCAGGGAGATTGCCGAGCGGCTGCTGGAACAGCTTCCCCGCCGCTGAGGTTGACGCAGCAGGAGGACCGACAATGCCACTCACCGACGAACGCGACATTGCCGAGCTTCTGGCCAACACCCGCACCATCGCCATGGTCGGCGCGTCGGACCGGCCCGACCGGCCCAGCTACGGCGTCATGAAGTTTCTGCAGGATTGGGGTTACCGCGTAATCCCGGTCAATCCGCAGATCACCGGCGAGCATGTGCACGGCGAATATGTCTGGCGGGAGCTTGCCCAGATTGGCGAACCGATCGACCTCGTTGACATCTTCCGCCGTCCTCAGGCCGCCGGCGAGGCGGTGGACGAGGCGATCGCAGTGGGCGCAAAGGCGGTCTGGATGCAGATCGGCGTCGTCAACGAGGAAGCCGCCGCCCGCGCCGAAGCGGCCGGCCTCAAGGTCGTGATGGACCGCTGCCCGAAGATCGATATTCCGCGTTTCGGCGTGCCGCGGATCGCTTAGGCGCCCGCCACCGTCATCCCGTCGATCCGGATCGTCGGCACGTTGATAGAGCGGCGGAACTCAAGGTCGCTCGCCGGCGTCAGCGCCCGGAACATGTCGATCAAATTGCCCGCGATGGTGATCTCGGCGACCGGCGGCCCTATCTCGCCATCTTCGATCAGGAAGCCGGAAGCACCGCGGCTATAGTCGCCGGTCACCGGATTGACGCCCTGGCCGATCAGCTCCGTTACATAGACGCCGCGCTTGATATCCTTGAGCAACTCAGCCTTGGACATGCTGCCCGGCTCCATATGAACGTTGGTCGCCGAAGCACCCGGCGCGCCGCCGATGCCGCGCGTTGCATGCCCGGTCGGCTGGAGCCCCAATTGCCGCGCCGAGGCGCTGTCCATCAGCCAGCCGGTGATCCGCCCGTCCTCCACCAGGTTGCGTGCCCGCGTCGCAAGGCCTTCGCCATCGAACGGCTTGGAGCTGAGCCCCCGCCGCCGGTGCGGATCGTCGCGGATAACGATCCCGGGCGCGAACACCCGCTCCTCCTTGCGTCCGAGCAGGAAACTGGTCTTCCGGGCGATGGCGCCGCCCGTCATCGCGCCGAGCAGATGGCCGACAAGGCCAGATCCGACGCGCGGGTCGAACACCACCGGTATCGCCCCGCTCGGCACCCGCGCCGGGTGGAGGCGCGCCACGGCTCTTTCGCCAGCAAGCCGTCCGACCGCTTCTGGCGCATCCAGATCTTCCAAGTGACGGACGCTGTGCGTTGCGTAGTCGCGCTGCATGTTGCCGCCGCTGCCGGCGATGACGCTCGCCGACAGGCTGTAGCCGCTGGTCGAATAGCCGCGGCAGAAGCCGTGGCTGGTGGCGAGCGCGATTACCGAGCGCCCCGCGCTCATGCTCGCGCCCTCGCTGTTGGCAACGCCGTCGATCGCCCGTGCCGCTTCTTCCGTCGCGAGCGCCTGTGCCTTCAAGTCGGTCGGCGAGGGATCGCGCCCGTCATCACCGTCGACATCCGGGCCGCCGCTCCGCAGCAGCAGCTCTTCGGGCGCGAGCCCGGAATAGGGGTCCTCCGGCGCTTCCTTCGCCATCGCCGCCGCGCGCTCGACCAAGGCGGCAAGTGCGTCGCCGGAAAGGTCGGAGGAGGAAACACTGGCCGAGCGCCGCCCGAGGAAGAAGCGAAGCCCGATCTCCTCGCCCTCGGATCGCTCCACATCCTCGAGCTCGCCCAGGCGCACCTGGATGCCTGTGGAGCCGTCACCGACATAAAGGACGTCGGCGGCATCGGCCCCCGCGCGGCGGGCGGCTTCGATGAGGGCGGCGGCCTTGGCTTCGGCCTCTTGGACGCTGAGCATCAGGGGCGCTTAGCGGGCCCCTCCGTAAAAGCAAATGCTTAGACGGAGGCACCGACGACGAGGCAGGCGAGGAACATCAGCAGCCCAGCAAAGCGATTGGAACGGAATTTATATAGCGCGTCCGTCCCATCCTCCTGCCGCAACGTTGCCACCTGCCAGACGAGGTGAACTGCCACGGGAATGAGCGCGGCGACCGCAAGCATCTCCGCCCGCACCTGCCAGATCGCCGCGCTCCACAGCGCCAGTGCGAGGAGGTAGAAAAGAGCGACCCCCGCCCGCGCCTTGCTTCCCAAGGCCAGCGCCGAGGATTTGACGCCCACTAGCGCATCGTCCTCCCGGTCCTGAAGCGCGTAGATCGTGTCGTATCCAATCACCCAGAACACCGATCCAGCCCAGAGCAGCAGGGCAGGCAGTTCCATTTCGCCGCGCACCGCCGGCCATCCGACGAGTGCGCCCCACGAGAAGACCAGCCCAAGCCACGCCTGCGGCCACCATGTGATCCGCTTCATGAAAGGATAGGCGGCGACCAGGGCAAGGCTCGCCAGCGCCATGATCTGCGCAGTCCGCTGAAGCTGCAGAAGCACGACAAGCCCGATCAGGCTCAGCGCCACCAGTAAAGCCCATGCCCCTTTTAGGGGCACCCGCCCGCTGGCAAGCGGCCGAAGCCGCGTTCGCTCCACCCGCGCGTCCAAATTCCGGTCGACGATGTCGTTATAGACGCAGCCCGCGCTCCGCATGGCGAACGCGCCGAGCCCGAGCCACAGGATGAGCGCAATGCCGCGCACCCCCACGCCCGCCAACGCCACGCTCCAGGCGCAGGGCCAGAAGAGCAGCCACACGCCGATCGGCCGGTCGAGCCGCATCAGCGAGGCGTAAGGCCGCATCGGCCGCGGCAGCGCGCCGATCAGCCCGCGCCGCTCGCTGTCGGGAACGATGTCTGCATGCGTGTCGGGCGGCATGCCTTATCCTTACGTGTGTCAGGGGCGAAGTCGAGGGGCGGGCGGAACATGCGCGGCACGCTTCCGTTCACCGGCCATGGCCAGAGCAGACGATCCGAGCAAGGAGCTTCCCCGCGATCTGGTGGCGAAGCCGCAGATATCCCTCACGGGTTCGGTCGGTCAGGACACCTTGCAGGCCTTTCGCGATCAGCTTGCGACGGCCGAAGAGGGCGAAGGGTCGATCGCCCTGGAGCTCACCACATCCGGCGGCGACGCCGAAATGGGCCGTCGCATGGCGCTCGAGGTCAGGCTGGCGCGGGAGCGCCTCGGCCGCCGCCTCATCTTCATCGGCAAGACCGAAGTCTATTCGGCGGGCGTCACCATCATGAGCGGCTTCCCGCCGGAAGACCGCTACCTCACTGCCGACACCCAGCTCCTCATCCATTGCCGCAAGCTCGAAAAGGAATTGCAGCTGGAGGGCCCGCTGAAAGCCAGCCGCATCCGCGTGCAGCAGCTCATCTCCGAAATCGACGCCAGCCTGGAACTGGAGCGGGAAGGCTATGACGACCTCATCAGAGGCAGCGACGTGACATTCGAGGAGGTGGAGGAGAAGGCGGAGAAAGGCTGGTATCTCCGCGCCGACGAGGCGTTGGCGCGCCGACTGATTGCCGGAGTGGTCTAGCCGCCGTAGAGCGTCTCCATGCCCGCTACGCCCGCATGGCCTCCGTCCAGCCTCCCTCGTCTCTATGTGGAGCAGCCTCTCTCGGAAGGTGAGACGCTGACGTTGGACGGCGCGGCGGCGAATTATCTCGGCGCAGTGCTGCGGCTTCAGGCGGGCGATCAGGTGAAACTGTTCGACGACCGCACGGGCGAATGGCTGGCGGGGGTGGCGGAAGCGGGGAAGCGGCGCGTGTCGCTCCGCGTCGTGCACCATCTGCGCGAGCGAGAGGCGGTGCCGGATTTCTGGCTGCTATTCGCGCCGATCAAGAAAGGCCGAATCGACTGGATCGTCGAAAAGGCGACCGAGCTCGGCGCGGCGCGGCTGGTGCCGGTGCTGACGCAGCGGACCATCGTCAATCGGGTCAATATTGACCGCCTCCGTGCCCACGCCGTCGAAGCCGCCGAGCAATGCGAGCGGACCGCGCTCCCCGAACTTGCCGAACCGCAGAAGCTGCAGGCGCTCCTCACATCATGGCCGGCGGAACGGACTTTGTTCTTCGCCGATGAGAATGGCGGCGAGCCTTTGCTTCAGGTTGCGGCCGAAGGCCCAGCGGCCATCCTGATCGGGCCTGAAGGCGGCTTCACCGGAGAGGAGAGGGCGGCGATCCGCGCCCTGCCGCAGGCGCGTGCCGTTTCGCTCGGCCCTCGCATCCTCCGCGCCGAAACGGCGGCGCTGGCGGCGTTGAGCCTCTGGATGGCTGCCGCCGGCGACTGGAACAGGGCGGCGGAAAGGTAGCCTGACGAAACCGGCTGGCGAGGATTCGTCGGCGCGGCTACACGGACCCGCAATGACTACGCGCGCCGCCTCCGACGCCTTTGATCCGCCGATCGAAAGCCGCAACGATCTCCTCCGCCCCTTCACCAAGGGCGAGAAGCCGAAGGCCGCTTGGCGGATCGGCACCGAGCATGAGAAGTTCGTCTACCGCCGCGAGGATCATCGCGCGCCCGCCTATGACGAGCCCGGCGGCATTCGCGATCTCCTGATGGCGATGACCAAATATGGTTGGTCGCCGGTCGAGGAGGGCGGCAACGTTATCGCTCTGTCGGGACCGGACGGCACCGTTAGCCTCGAACCGGCCGGCCAGCTCGAATTGTCCGGCGCGCCGCTCGAACATCTGCACCAAACCTGCGCGGAGGCAGGGCGCCACCTCAACCAGGTGAAGGCGGTGGGAGACGAACTCGGCGTCAGCTTCCTCGGCCTCGGCATGTGGCCGGATAAGACCCGAGAAGAGCTGCCGATCATGCCCAAGGGCCGCTATGCGATCATGCTCCGGCATATGCCGCGCGTTGGCAGCCTCGGTCTCGACATGATGCTGCGCACCTGTACCATTCAGGTTAATCTAGACTATAGCTCTGAAGCCGATATGGCGCGTAAGTTTCGCGTCGGCCTCGCTCTTCAGCCGCTCGCTACCGCGCTGTTCGCCAATTCGCCGTTCAAGGAGGGGCAGCCGAACGGCTTCCTCTCCTACCGCAGCCACATCTGGTCCGACACCGATCCGCATCGCACCGGCATGCTGCCCTTCGTCTTCGAGGAGGGGTTCGGCTACGAACGCTATCTCGACTACGCCCTCGACGTGCCGATGTATTTCGTCTTCCGCGACGGCAAATATATCGATGCGGCGGGCCTTTCCTTCCGCGACTTCCTGGATGGCCGTCTCTCCGCTCTTCCGGGCGAGAAGCCGAGGCTTTCCGACTGGGTGGATCATCTCTCGACCGCTTTTCCCGAGGTGCGGCTCAAGAGCTTCCTGGAAATGCGCGGCGCCGACGGCGGTCGCTGGAACCGCATCTGCGCGCTTCCGGCGCTCTGGGTCGGGCTCCTCTACGACCAGACGGCGCTCGACGCCGCTTGGGACGAGGTGAAGCACTGGACGCTTGAAGAGCGGCAGGCGCTCCGCGATTCCGTACCGAAGCTCGGGCTCTCCGCCCGGGTGCCGGGCGGCGGCACGCTTCAGGATCTGGGCAAGCGGGTGCTCGACATCGCGGGGGCGGGCCTGAACGCCCGTGCCTATCTGAACGGCGCCGGTGACAATGAAGGCGGCTTCCTCGACCCGCTTCGGGAAATCGTCGCCCGCGGCAAGACTCCGGCTGAAATGCTGCTCGAGCGCTACCATGGCGATTGGGCCGGCGACGTCAGCCAGATCTACGAAGAACAAAGCTTCTGATTATAGCGCCGTAACTGGTTTTTAAGGCTCGGCAGCCTATCACCCTCTCAAAGACTGCAGCAGGGTTCGATGGGCCAAGAAAATATCATGCATTCGGCAGACCCGACGGAGGAGACGATGTTCTCCTTCTCGGACAAGGCGCCTCCGCCGCAGGAAAATGGCGGCGGCTACGCCCGGCGCCTCACGACCCTCCGTGTCGGCACGATCACCATCGACGGCCGGCGCGAGCTTTGCCTCATCCGCAACATCTCGGCGGGCGGGCTTCGCGCGCACGTCTATTCCCCGCTCGACAAGGGGCAGAAGGTCGCGGTCGAACTCAAGACCAATCAGCAGACCCAGGGAACGGTAAGCTGGATCCAGGACAATAGCGTCGGCATCGAATTCACGACGCCGATCGACGTCGAAGAACTGCTTGCGGCGCAGGCGGGCGGGGACGGCGCCTTTACTCCGCGTATGCCGCGGGTCGAGGTGGACCGGCTTGGCGAGCTTCGCATCGGCGCGCGCATCTATCCGATCAACACTTGCGACATATCGCAGGGTGGCGTGCAACTTGAGATCGATACGCCGCTACGCGTCGGCGATGCCGTCGTTCTGACGCTGGAAAAATGGCGGCCGATCCAGGGCGTCGTTCGCTGGTATTGCGAAGGGAAGGGCGGCATCTCCTTCAACCAGGTGATTCCCTTTCAGGAACTGATGGGCTGGCTTCGAGGCAGCAAGGCCGCCTGAAGTTCACTATCCGGGTATCGGTGACAGGCTTGTAGCGCGCCGTTAGAAGGCGCCATGACCGTCACGATCCGACCTGCCGTTACCGCGGCCGACCGCCGCGCCTTCGTCGATCTCGCCTGGGCGCTCTACGCGGACGATCCCAATTGGGTGCCGCCGCTGAAGAGCGAGGTGCACGGCCTCCTCGACCCGAAGAAGAACCCCTGGTTCGAACATGCCGAAGCGGCCTTCTTCCTCGCTGAGCGGCGCGGAAAGCCGGTTGGACGTATCTCGGCGCAGGTGGACCGGCTGGTGCTGGAAGCGCCGCCGGAGCAGGGCATGGGACCCGGCACCGGCCAATGGGGCATGTTCGAGGCGGCGGACGAAGAGGCCGCGGCGTCGCTCATCGCGCGGGCCGAGCAGTGGCTCCGCGACAAGGGCATGACGCGGGCGCAGGGGCCGTTCAGCCTCTCCATCTGGGACGAGCCGGGGCTGCTGGTCAAAGGCCACGATCATGCTCCGACGGTGATGATGGGGCACCACAATCCGGCTTATCAGGCTTGGGTCGAAGCGGCCGGTTACAAGGGCGTGAAAGACCTCGTCACCTACGAACTCGACATCACCTACGATCCGCCGCCGCTGGTCCGGCGCCTGCTGACGTCCGGCGGGCGCGACCCCAGCATCGTCATCCGCAAGGTCGACAAGTCGAAGTTCGACGCGGAGGCCGCGATCATCCTCGGCATCCTCAACGACGCCTGGTCCGACAATTGGGGCTTCATCCCGCTGACCGATGCGGAGATCGCCTATGCGGGCAAGAAGCTGAAGCCGATCGTGTTCGAGGACCTCATCCGCATCGCCGAGGTGGACGGCGAACCGGTCGCCTTCATGATCACCCTCCCCGACCTCAACGAGCTGACGCGGGACCTTAATGGCAGCCTCCTCCCCTTCGGCTGGGCGAAATTGCTCTGGCGCCTCCGGAAGCCGAAGGTGCGGACGATGCGCGTGCCGCTGATGGGCGTCGTGAAGAGGCTGCAGTCATCGCGTCTAGCGGGGCAGCTCGCCTTCATGATGATCGAGCGGATCCGCCTGGCATCGGTCGCGAACTATGGCGCGACGCGGGGCGAGATCGGCTGGATCCTGGAAGACAATAGCGGGATGGTGGCGATTGCGGATGCGCTCGTCACGAATATAAACAAGGTTTACCGCGTCTACGAAAAGCCGCTTTAGGCGAGCAGCCGGCGGCAGACCGCATCGAGCTTCGCCAGCAAGGCGGGGTCGCGCGCGGCAGGCGTGGTAATGACTGCCGTGTCGAGGGCGGTGTCGATGGGTGACGCCTCCCGCTCCGCAGGCAGCGCCTTCGCAAGCTCCACGATCAGGCGCCGGGCCGTTTCGGCATTGGCCATGAGCTGCGCGATGATCGCGGAAACCTCCACCGCTTCCTCGCCCGTCCGCCAGCAATCGTAATCGGTGACCATGCCGACGAGCGCGTAGGGAAGCTCCGCTTCGCGGGCGAGCTTGGCTTCGGGCATGGCGGTCATGCCGATCACGCCGCAGCCCCACTGGCGGTAGAGCTCGCTTTCCGCACGTGAGGAGAATTGCGGCCCCTCCATCGCGAGATAGGTGCCGCCCCGCGCCACGTCCGCGCCCGCCGCTTCGGCGGCCGCGGCGGCCAGGGCGGACAGGCGCGGGCAGACCGGATCGGCCATAGAGACGTGAGCGACCATGCCGGGGCCGAAGAAGCTCTTCTCCCGCGCGAAGGTGCGGTCGATGAACTGGTCGACGACGACGAAGCGCCCCGGCGCCAGCTCCTCCCGGAGCGAGCCGACCGCGGAGATGGCGATAAGATCGGTGCATCCCGCGCGCTTCAAGGCATCGACATTGGCGCGGGCGTTGACGTGGCTCGGCGGGGTGCGGTGGCCGCGTCCATGCCGGGGGAGGAAGACGAACTTCACGCCGGCGATGCGCCCGGTCAGCAAGGCGTCCGACGGCCGTCCCCAAGGCGTGTCGACCTCCACCCATTGCGCATCCTCGAGCGCATCCACCTCATAAAGGCCGGAGCCGCCCACGACACCGATCGTCCATTCGCTCAAGAGCGTGTTCCTCACTGGGTTCTGACGTCGTTCCCGTTTATCAGGTGGAGAACCGAGGCTCGATGGCTAGGAGACTTACTCTCGCCAGAGCAATTTATTTTTTAATACAGCCATTGCGAGACGCCATAACGGCTCGATGACGAGCTGCAACTACAGGGTTAAAAGATTGAGGCGGCTGGTGGAGCTGAGGGGAATCGAACCCCTGACCTCTGCAGTGCGATTGCAGCGCTCTCCCATCTGAGCTACAGCCCCGCGCCTTCGAAACAGCCGCCGAAGCATGCTCCGGCCTGACTGGCGAGGCGGTCCAATAGCCGCGCCTTACACCCGATGCAATCCGCCATTTCGTTTCGTCTGCGGCCCCGAACGTACTGGCCTGAGCGCCGGAACGGGCGCCATTTCTCCCTCGTTCCACCTCCCGATCGCGGCCGCCGTGCGGCTCCCGCTCGCGCGCCGCGGCTCCAGACAACGACAAGGAGAGGTTTCATGGACGACCGTTATGGCGACAACAGGCGCGGCGGCCGCGAAGGCGGACGGAACGAGCGCGGCTTTTTTGAGCGCGCGGGCGAGGAAATGAAGAGCTGGTTCGGCGGCGACGACAATGACCGCGAGCGCGGCATGGGCGGCGGCCGGAGCGACGATCGTCATGGCGATAACCGCTACCAGGGGTCGCACAATTTCGGCGGCGGCTTCGGCAACCAGACCGGCGAGAGCTGGAACCGCGACCGGCCGGGCGTGAGCTACGGCGACAGCAATCGCTCCTCCAGCGGCGGCTGGGGCAGCGAGCATGGCAGCCGCGACTGGGAGCGCGAGCGTTCGAGCAGCAGCCGCGGCCAGGATCATGATTGGAACCGCGGCCGGCACGGCGACAGCGACTGGGGTGCGGCATCGAACAGCCGCTCCGAAAGCCGCTACGGTAACACCGGCGGCGGCGATAACAATTGGCGCGGCCGGGACGATGATCGCTCCGAGCATCGCTACGGCGACTTCAGCTCCGCCGGCGGCGGCGGTGGCGGCGGTGCGGAAGTATTCGGCGAGCCGATGCAGGGCGGTACGTCCGGCTTCGGCGGCGCGCCGGATCACGGGCGTCGGTTCGACCGGATCGACCCGGGCCATGTGGGAACGCAGGGCGCGCATCCGATGTCCTCGCCCGTGGGCGGCGCCTATGGCGCGGGCTACGGCGTGCAGGCTGACGGCGGGGCGGGCAGCTCGGCGCGCTACGGCATGAGCCAGAGCAGCTTACGCGGCGATCAATTTGGGTCGCGCGGCGGCATGGGCGGCGGCTCGCAGGGCCAAGGCGGTTCGCAGGGAAGCCAGATGCGCTCGGGCGGCATGGCCGGCGGCGCAATGGGCTCCATGGGCGGCGGCCAGCGGCAGCACGATCCGCATTATCATGAATGGCGGAGCCGGCAGATCGAATCGCTGGACCGCGACTATGACGAATATCGCCGCGAGCATCAGTCGAAGTTCAACGACGACTTCGGCAACTGGCGGACGAAGCGCGGCGAGCAGCGCTCCTCGCTCGGCCGGATCACCGAGCATATGGAAGTGATGGGCTCCGACGGGCAGAAGATCGGCGTCGTCGACAAGGTGGCGGGCGACCGCATCATCCTGACCCGCAACGACGAGAATGCGGGCGGCGTCCACCATTCGATCCCCTGTTCCTGGATCGAGAAGGTCGAGGACAAGGTGACGGTCAACAAGAGCCGCGAGGAAGCGATGCGGCAGTGGCGGGACGAGGACCGCAACCGCGCCCTGTTCGAACGCGATGAAGGCGAGAACAGGGGCGGCGGCGAAGGGCCGCATATCCTCAATCGCAGCTTCTCCGGCACCTACGGCCGGGACGACTGATCCCCGAGCGGGATAGGAGAGGAGGCCCGGGCGGAAACGTCCGGGCCTTTTCTTATGCGCTCCCTCTGTTAGGTTTCGAACCGAAACGAGGAGAGTGAAGATGGCGAGCACCCGCGCGTGGATCCTGAAGTCGCGGCCCACCGGCATGCCGGACATGGGCAATTTCGAGCTTCGCGAGCGGGAGCAGGAGGCGCTCGGCGAAGGCAGGGTCCGCGTCGAAAACAGATGGCTGTCGGTCGACCCCTACATGCGGGGCCGGATGAACGACGTGAAAAGCTATGTGCCGCCGTTCGAGGTTGGAAAGCCGCTGGAAGGCGGCGCCGTCGGCAAGGTGATCGAGAGCCGGTCGCCGCATTTCAAGGAAGGCGACACGGTCTTCCACATGTACGGCTGGCGCGATCAGGCGGTGGGTCCGGCGGAGAAGTTCAACAAGGTGCCGCCGCTCGGCGTGTCGGACGAGCAATGGCTGGGCAATCTCGGCCTGACCGGCGCCACTGCCTATTTCGGCCTGCTGCGGGTTGCGGCGGCGAAGGAGGGCGACACGGTGTTCGTCTCCGCGGCGGCGGGCGCCGTGGGATCGGCGGTGGTGCAGATCGCCAAGGCGAAGGGGATGACCGTGATCGGCTCCGCCGGCGGCGAAGAGAAATGCGCGTGGGTGCGGGAAATCGGGGCCGATGCAGCGATCGATTACAAGGCGGGGCCGGTGGTGAAAGGGCTGATGGAAGCGGCGCCCAAAGGCATCGACGTTTATTTCGACAATGTCGGCGGCGAGCATCTGGATGCCGCGTTCGCGACTGCCCGCAACAATGCCCGCTTCGCGATCTGCGGGATGATCGACGCCTATAACGGGGCGCCGCAGAGCTTCCGTTACATGGCGCGGGTAATCGCGGCCCGCATCCAACTGAAGGGCTTCATCTACACGGACTATCTGCCGGAGATGGGCGACTTCTACCGCGACATGGGCGGTTGGGTCGCGTCGGGCCAGGTGAAGAGCCGCGAGACGATCCACGAGGGGCTGGAAGCGACGCCGCAGGCGTTCCTCGATCTCTTCACCGGCGGCAACACCGGCAAGATGCTGGTCCGGCTATGATGATTCCGCCGCGCGCCTGACCTCATATTCAGGTTCGCGCTGACGGACGATGTCGATCGCCTCGGAGAAGCGGAGGACGAACGCCGTCTCGCCGCCGCCGTCCATCACCTCGACGGTGGAGCCGAGGTCGAGCCTGCCGTCCATCACCTCCTCCGCCATCTGGGTCCGAGCGATGCGGATCGCCGTCCTGTGCGCGGCGGCGAGGTCGCGAAGATCGAGCCCTTCAGGGTCTTCAAGATAGTCTTCGCCGATGCGCGTGTGGAAGAAGTAGGCTGGCATAAAACCTTTTATTTCGATCGAGGCAGGGACCCGTCCCTTGCCCATTTTTGGTTAAGATGAACTTTCCCGTCGCTGAACGAAAGCGGCTTTAGCGTATCTCGTCGAGCCGCAGCCCCCGCGTCTCGCGGGCGAGCAGTGCGCTGATCCCGCTGATCGCGCAAGCGATGCCGACATAGAGGGCGACCGGAAGCGCGGAATCGTACGCCTTGTAGAGCGACAAAGCGATGATCGGCGCCAATGAGCCCGCGACGATCGAGGTGAGCTGATAAGCGATCGACACGCCCGAATAGCGGATGCGGGTTGGGAACAGTTCGGTGATGAACGCCGCCTGCGGCCCGTACATGGCGCTGTGGAGGACGAGGCCGATGACGATGGCGAGGATGATCGCGCTATTGTCGCCGCTGCCCAAGAGGCCGAACATGACGAAGCTCCAGACGGCGAGCCCCAGCCCGCCGAACGCATAGACCCAGCGGCGGCCGATCCGGTCCGACAGCAGAGCGAAGAGCGGGATGGCGAAGAACTGCACCGCCGCGCCGATCAGCAACGCGTTAAGGGCGGTGCTGCGGCTCTCCGCGGCGACGTCGACCAGATAGGTGAGCGTGAAGACGGTGAGGATATAGTAAGAGATATTCTCGCCGACGCGGAGGCCGGCGCCCAATAGCACCGCCTTCGGCCGCTCGCGGAACACGTCCATGGCGGGAAGCTTCGGCGGGATTTCGGATTCATCCAGCGCCTGCTCGAACATCGGGCTCTCCGACACGCGGTTGCGGATGTACCAGCCGACCACGACCAGAAGCGCGGAGAGGAGGAACGGCACGCGCCAGCCCCAGGCGAGGAAATCCGTCTCGCTCTGCATCTGCGACATGAGGGCGAGGATGCCGGCGGAAAGCAGGCTTCCGGCCGCAACGCCCGCCTGCGGCCAGCTTGCCCAGAAGCCGCGGCGTCCGGCATCGCCATGCTCGGCCGCCATCAAGACCGCGCCGCCCCATTCACCGCCGACCGCGAAGCCCTGAACCAGGCGGAGGAGGATGAGGAGGATCGGCGCCCAGATGCCGATTTGCGCGTAGGTCGGAAGGCAGCCGATCAGGACGGTGGCGACGCCCATCAGGATGAGGCTGAGCATCAACAGCCGCTTCCGCCCGATCCGGTCGCCATAATGGCCGAAGACGATGCCGCCCACCGGCCGCGCGACGAAGCCGAGCGCATAGGTGGCGAAGGAGAGGAGCGTCCCCGTCAGCGGATCGTAGCTTGGGAAGAAGAGCTTGTTGAAGACGAGCGCGGCGGCGGAGCCGTAGAGGAAGAAATCATACCATTCGATGGTGGTGCCAATGAGGCTCGCCCCCACCACGCGCCCGAGCGGCGTCCTTTCCTTCGCAGCTTCAGCCATGCCCCTCTCCCTCAAGCTTTTGCCGCATGGCTAAAGCCTCTTCCGCCGCCGCGCCAGAGGGCGAAAGGTCACACTAAGGCCACACCAAAACGTGAGCGGCGGCGGCGCGGCGCCATTTCCTACGCCCGCCGCCTTGGAGAGTCCGTAAAGTCCGTGTCCTACGCATACGCACGCCTGCGCGCGCGAGGCAGGCGGGAAAGCGGGAGACGAATTCAGGTGCGGAAGGCGGGCGCCGATCATCGACTAGGGTAGATCAGGCGAAACCCTATTCTTCAAGCTATGGGTGTTGACATAGGGTGGCATCAGAGCCCGGCTGAAATAGCAGCAGCCCAACTGATTAGCTTTTCCGCGTTCGCTTGACACGGACCGGGCCCTTTTTCGCCGCAGGCTGCGGTAAAGCCCCTAACCGCTCCTCCAGCTTCATCATTATCGTCTTCAAGCGATTTGTCGTTTGTCCAAGACCCACCTTGTAATCACCGCTTAAACGCAAATTCTGGAATAGCATTGAAAATGAGCTTTTCTCCGAAGCACCATATTCACCAGACAGCTTTTTGACTTCATCTGAATACAGCGCTTCGAAGGTCTTGCCCTTCAGTTTTGGATCCAAATCAGCAATCGTGATCACTTGCTCAGCTGAGAGCAGGTGATGATCTCTATAACGCTTGACGCTTTTCTGCCCCTCAGCGTCATCATCAAGCATGACTATAAAGCGCGTGCCTAGGCCTCGCAGGAGACTAATTAGAGTGCCCGCCTCGCTGGCAGAGGGAGCAGGGATCACGGTGACGCCCTTGAGAGCCTCCAATCTGGTTTGAAAATAGCTGAGCGGATGAAAATCATATTTTCCTTCAACAATGACCGCCCGCTCGCCGGGTACTAAGGGGCCAAAAGTGAATTTCAGAGCATCAAGTGCAGGTTGGAAGTAAGAAACTCGCTCAGGATAATCAGCAACGAATCTTCTGTACCGGGTCACTCCCACATCCGTGTCTTTCTGTGAGAACCGCAATCCAGAGTCCTCATTTTCAAAATCAATCGCCTTATTTTCGACGATATAAGCTTTTTCTAATGTCATTGGGTCTATCATGTAATGACTGTGCGTTGAATAGATAATATACTGATCACCTTGCGCAGTTTTGCTGAAGCTCTCCAGCAGTTTTATCTGAGCTTGCGCGTGAAGATTAGATGCGGGCTCATCAAATAGGAATATTGTACCTCTCTCATTACTCCTACTACGTCTGAACTGTGTGAAGAGAAGGAAGGTGAAGAACCATCGAAATCCTAGCGATCTTTGATGGAGAGAATAATCATGTTCTCCATCATGAATGAGAAGCTGGAGATAAGGTATATTACCCCGCTCTGGATCAATATCCCAATCAATCTTAACACTCTTGTCCTGAACAGCCTGCTCGAAGATTCTGTTCCATGCGGAAAACACAGTTCTAGATATAGCACCAGCCAAACGATTTACAGATGCGTCTATTGACCTTTTCTCGTCTTTTTTCCTGAATATCTGATAAAATCCGAATGGGTCGTTCTCCATCCCCTCACGATGGCGGGATATTTTCTCTACTATATGCCTCTCGATCGAAAGGTTATCATCAAGCGAGTCCGCAACGTCCTGCAAAACCTGTCGGAAATAATTATTTACAGTTGCGTCCTCTGCCTTTTCCCAGTCGGTTAGGTCCTCAAGATATATTCTCTCCGGCACATTGAAAAGAAAGGTAGGAAAGTACACTATCCTCGGAAATCGTGCGACCACGAAGTCGGTTGCTAGGCTCCAAACTTCCCGTGTGTCGCTAGTACCTCCTTCTGCCGTGTAGACGCGACCACCGATTTTCTTGAGAAACTTAGGCGTGAACTGCCAAAGCGTCTGCGTTTGAATGTGATCGCCATCTTTAAATCTATATACTCGGCGAACTCTAGTCGTGCGTGGGCATTCATCTTTTATAAGATAGTACCCCATTCTACGGCGCAGATGGTCGGCTAAGTCGTTGACGTCATCCTCGTCTAATAGTGCTTCTGATCTTATACTAATCTCGCCGGTGAAATTTCCCTTTTTAGACATTGGAAGCAGGTCTATCAAACTCTGCTGGGCTGATACGGTTTTAACTATCGAAGATGTTTGCTCATCGACGGATACGAAGTGAGACATAGCTTCCAGAATAGTGGTTTTACCGCTTTCATTAAGCCCAATCAGAGTGACGATGTTGCCCGGCGCTTTCGTCAGCACTTCAATAGTTAAATCTTGAATGCCTTTGAAATTCTCGATTTGAAATTGCACTAATTTCATGCCGGCCCTCCTACCGCTTGGCTCATGTCTTCATGCAAGGGGACATCAGTCAAGAGGCGCCTTCGATCTGCGCGAATTATTAAGTTGAGAAACGTCACCGTTTTGGACGGCATACTTAAGGATACCGCCGCTCAGGCCAATTCCCTCACTCGCTCCCCGACCTTCCGCAAATCCTCCACGAACCTTGCATATTCCTCCTCGCGGTTGTCGCGGACGCGGAGGAGGAAGCTGGGGTGGACGGTGACCCAGGTTTCGCCGCCGTCCAGCGCCTGCTGCGGCGCTCCGCGAAGGGCTGAAATCGTCACGTTCTTGCCGAACAGGGAGCGGGCGGCGGTGGCGCCGAGCGCAACCGTGACCGGCGGGCGGATGAGGGTGCGTTCCTGTTCGATCCACCAGCGGCAGGCGGTGATCTCGCCCGCATCGGGCTTCGAATGGATACGGCGCTTGCCGCGGCGTTCGAACTTGAAGTGCTTCACAGCATTGGTGACGTAGGTGGCGGCGCGGTCGACGCCCGCCTCCGCCAGCGCACGATCGAACAATTGCCCGGCCGGGCCGACGAAGGGCTTGCCGGCAAGATCCTCCTGATCGCCCGGCTGCTCGCCGACGAACATGATCTTCGCATCGAGCGGGCCTTCGCCGAACACGGTCTGCGTGCCGCATTTGTGGAGATCGCAGCGGGTGCAGGCGCGGGCGTCCACCACCAGAGCCTCCCACGCGGCGAGCATGTTGCCGCCGGGCTCGACACGCCGCTCCGCCTCGACCGCGCGGGCGAGGCCGCCGGAAGCCGCCTTTGCCCGTGACTTTTCGACCATCTCCGCCTCGCGTGCCTGGGCGCCTGCAATCAGCTCCCCCACCAACGCGGTCTCCGGCATGTTTTTCCAATATTTCTTCGGCATCTCCTTGGTCATCGCCTTCACCTTCACCCGCGCGGGATTGAAGATGGAGGCGTAATAGGTCTTCCACACCTCCTCGACCGGATCGCCGGAGGGCGCCTCCGATTTGGTGGCGCCGGGGCCTTCGGAGAGGGTTTCGCCGTCCCAGTGGATCGAGACTTCCGGCGTCAGGATCGACCAGCGCATCGAGGCGAAGCGGCGGACGAAGAAGCCGGCATTGGTGCGGACGATGTGATGGTCGGGCTCGAACCATGCGACGAAACGCGTGCCGCCTTCGTCCTCCACTTCGCGGAAGCGGACGAAGGCGCGCATCTTGTGGATGTCGCGCCGCACCTCCTTCGCCAGCGCCTCGAGGCGGCGGACGAGCGGGTCGGCGCTGTCTTCGAGCGCCCGCGGCTGCCGGCGGAGGCGGAGGAGCATCGTGTAGAGAAGCGAGAAGCGCTCAGGATCCGAATGGCAGATGACGGAGCGGGCGAGCTCGACGAACGGGCGCGGGACGGAGAAGGCGGGGGCATCGGCGGGGTCCAGCACCGCCTCGTCGCCGAACAGGTCGGCCGGCTGTTCGCCGACCTGCCAGGTTATTTCGGCCGGCGGCACGCGCGCGGCGGCGAGTGCGCGGGCGGCATTTCGCCAGCCGTCGAAATCTTCCTCATTTTCCAGCAGAGCGACGCGCATCAGGCACGCGAACGCCCAGGACGCGATTTAGCCGCGGCCGAACGCATTCAGATTTTCGGCGACGATCACCCAGCCGGACGGGCGCCGCTGCCAGACGCGCACGTAAGGTCCGCGCACGTCCTTCCCCGCCTCGGACCAGTTTCCGTAGCCATAGGTCCAGGCGAAGTCGCCCGCCGCGGAGATGCCGCCGCCTTCGGGCTTCATCGCAAGCTGGCGGGGGCGGGCGGCAAGCGCCGCGCGGGCGGCCTCAGGGCCGACGGCGGGCGTGATGCTGAGCCCGAACAGGTGCGCATCGGGCGCGAGCCGTTCGGTGAGGGCGGAGGTGTCGCGGGCCATCGCCTGGCCGAGCTCGGTGTCGAGCGCGAGCACCTCCTGCCAGGCACTGTCGGGATTGGTGGGGGCGGCGGTGGAGACCGGCATCACCAGCACGTCGTCGCCCTGCTTGCTGACGGGGGCGACGGTGCTTGCGCCCGTGCCCTGATCCAGCACCCATTTCCAGGAGCCGTCGGCCTGCTTCTTCCAGATGGTGAAATAGCCGCCATAGGATTTGCCGCCGTAGATGGCCGGGCCGGTGGTGAAGCCGAGGTCGCCGGAACGGGCGGCGCCGGCATAGATGGGCCACCAGACGATCTGGCCGGTGTTGTCGCGGTCGGGCCAGCCGGCGAGATCGGTTTTCACATTAACGACGCCCGCGGGCCGGACGGCGACGCCATCATCCGCGGAATATTCGAGAAAGGCCTGCTTCACCGACACCTGCTGGTGACGGGCGGCGAAAGCGCGTTCGGCGGCGATGACGGGCGCGGCCAGTTCCTCGCTGCTCAGCGACGGCGCCATCGTGGTGCAGGCGGTGGTGGCCAAAGCGGCGGCGGCGATCATGAGATTACGAAGCAAGACGGTTCCTCCCCACAGAGACGGCGGGAAGGTGAACCATCCCGCGCCCGCTGTCCATCGGGCGCGATCAGGTGCCGAACAGCTCAAGCTGCTTTTCGGGCGCGGTCAAGCGGCGCCTCAGGTCGGCGCGATCGGTGAGGGCGCCGGGCCGCCAGCCTTCGGCGCAGATGAAGGGGCGGATTTTGGCGACGGAGACGGTGAGGCGGCCGATATCCTCGAGCCGCAGCCGCCGCCATTTGCGGGAGCGGACGATCGCGTCCACCGCCTTGACGCCGAGGCCGGGGACGCGGAGCAGCATCTCGCGCGGGGCACGGTTCACGTCGACGGGGAATTGCTCGCGAAACTTCAGTGCCCAGGCGAGCTTCGGATCGATGTCGAGCGGCAGCATGCCGGTATCGTCCGCCGCCTCCACCACTTCCTTCGGCTTGAAGCCGTAGAAGCGCATCAGCCAGTCGGACTGGTAGAGCCGGTGCTCGCGCATCAAGGGCGGGCGCTGCAGGGGGAGGACGGTGCTCGCGTCCGGGATCGGCGAAAAAGCCGAATAGTAAACGCGGCGGAGGCGGAAGCGGTCGTAAAGCGTCGAGGCACGGGTGACGATGTCGCCGTCCGTCGCAGCGTCGGCGCCGACGATCATCTGCGTCGACTGGCCGGCGGGCGCGAATTTGGGCGCGGACTTGAAGCGCGTTTTGGCGTCGGCGCCTTCTTCGATGGCCGACTTCATCCCCCTCATCGCGCCTTCGATGCTGGCCGTGTCCTTTTCAGGGGCTAGGCGCTTCAAGCCTGTTTCGGTCGGAAGCTCGACATTGATCGACACTCGGTCGGCATAAAGGCCGGCTTTGTGGATCAGCTCCGGATCGGCATCGGGAATGGTTTTGAGGTGAATGTAGCCGCGGAAGTCGTGATCCTCGCGAAGGCTTCGCGCCACCTCGACGATCTGCTCCATCGTGTAATTGGATGAGCGAATGATGCCGGAGGAGAGGAACAGCCCCTCGATATAATTGCGCTTGTAGAAAGCGAGGGTGAGGTCGACCATCTCCTTCGCCGTGAAGCGGGCGCGGCGGACGTTCGAGCTCTTGCGGTTGATGCAATAATGGCAGTCGAAGATGCAGCTGTTGGTCAGCAGGATCTTGAGGAGCGAGATACAGCGGCCGTCCGGCGCGTAGGCGTGGCAGATGCCCATGCCTTCGGTGGAGCCGATGCCCTTGCCATCCTTGCTGTTCCGCTTCGCGGTGCCGGACGAGGCGCAGCTCGCATCATATTTGGCCGCGTCCGCCAAAATTGCGAGCTTCTCCCGGGTATCGAGCTGAGCCATGCGTTCTATCTATGTTCCTGATTTCGTAAAGTCCATGGCTGCGCTAAAAGAAAAAGGCTTGCGCGCTGTTACAAATGTGGCATCGTGGCGGTAATCAGCTTCGAGGTGAGTCTTCGATGATCAAGAACCTGCCGCGCCGCGAGCGCGAAATCTTCGAAATCCTTTTGAGCCTCGGTGAGGCGACAGCCACCGACATCCGCAAGGCGATGCCCGATGCGCCCAGCCATTCGGCGGTCCGGACGATGCTGACCCGGCTCGAGGCGAAGGGAGTCGTGACGCACCGGACGCAGGACCAGGCATACGTCTATAAAAGCGTGCCGCGGCCCGCGAAGGTGCGGGAATCGGCGCTTCAGAGCCTTGTCAAAACCTTCTTCGACGGTTCGGCTGTCAGCGCGGCGACCGCGCTCCTCGGCCTTTCCAAGACGATGAAGCCGGAGGAGCTCGAAGCGCTCCAGAAGGCGATCGACGAAGCGAAGGAGCGCCAGTCATGAACTTTTCCTTCTTCCTGGAAATGGCCTGGAAATCCGCGCTGATCGCGGGCGGCGCATTGCTGCTCGTCGCGCTTCTCAAATCCCGCGCGCCGGCCGACCGCGCAGATCTCCTGCGCTTGGCAGTGGGGCTCCTGCTGCTGCTTCCCTTCGTGTCGTTGCTGCTCCCGGCGCTGCAGGTCGAAATGGCCGCCAATCCCGAAGCTGCGCAGACGATCGACCTTGCAACCTTGGCGGCGCTGCAGGCGCAGGCTGCGGCCTATTCGGCGCCTGCGGCCGAGGCCAAGGGCTTCTGGGTCGATCCCGCTGCGCTTCTCGCCATGCTCTATACCGGCGGCGTCCTGATCTTCGGCATCCGTCTCACCGCGGGCCTTCTGACGCTCCGCCGCTGGACGGCCGCTGCTTCCGATCTCGCCGACCGCCGCTGGGCGCATAGCTTCGAGCGCATCCGGGACGAGGCCGGCGCGCCGGAGAAGCTGAGACTGCTCGTTTCGGACGAGGCGCCCTCCCCGCTCAGCTGGGGCTATTTCCGCCCTGTTATCCTGATCGACCGCGAATCCATGGACCGCGATGAGGATGTGGAGGCGATCCTCGCCCATGAGACGGCGCATGTTGTCCGCGGCGACTGGCTGACTTTGATGCTCGCCCGGCTCGCCGTCGTGCTTTTCTGGTTCAACCCGCTGGTCTGGATCCTGGAGCGCACCATGGTGCAGCAGGCCGAGGAAGCCGCCGACAGCTATGCGCTGGATGACGTCGAGCCCGCTCGCTACGCCCAGACTTTGCTCAACTGCATGCAGCATGCGCGCGGCGCCGCACTTCCGGCCAACAGCATCGGTGCGAGCGGCCTGTCCCGTCGCGTGAAAGCGGTGCTGGAAGGCCGCCGCACCCCCACCGGCTCGGTCTGGAGCCTCAGCGCCATGGTCGCGACGATCGCCTTTGCCGCGCCGGTCGCGGCGCTGGAGCTCACCGAAGCCGCCCGGGAAGGCGCACCGGCTCCTCTTGCGCCGCTCGCTCCCGCTGCGAGCGCAATGCCTGCTGCGAAGCCTGTGCCTGTTGCCGCGAAGGCAGAGACTGTGGCCGCTGCCTCCGTAGCGGCCGTCGCACCTGTCGCTGAAGCCGCGATCGTCACGGCAACCACCGCTGCGCCGGCGCCAGAACCAACGCCGATGGCGATCGTCACGTTCGAAAATTCCAAGGCGAAGCCCGTCCGCTTCGCCCATGTCAGCGCCTCCGCCATCGCCCAGGCCAGCGACATCGATATCGACGAGCGCGAGATCGCCCTCGCCGTCGCCGAAGCCCAGCGCGAGGCGCAGAGAGAAGCCGCGGAGGCCCAGCGCGAGGCACTGCGCGAAGCCGCCGAAGCACAGCGCGAGGCGCAGCGTGAAACCGCCCACGCGCTTCGCGAGACGAAGCGTGCTCGCCAGCAAATGGCCTGGAACATGGCCAAGGGTGCGGCCGACATGGAGCGCGGCGCCAAGGAAATGGAGCGCGGCGCCGAGCACATGCGCTCCGAAGCGAAGAAGCTGCGGTCCAGCCGTTCCTATCGCGAGAAGGTGATCGCCGAACATGCCGCGCGAGGCGAGCACACCACGCATGAGGAGCTGATCAAGGCAGCCAACGGCATGGAGAAAGGCGCCGACGGGATGCTGAAAGGCGCCGAAGGAATGCGTCGGGGCGCGAAGCAGATGCGCCGCCAGTACAGCCACTGATCTTCGAAGGGCGGCGGACCCGATCCGCCGCCTTTTCCGTCCGCAGCCGTAACCATCGCGCCGGGCCGCAACCTTAAGGCGGCGAACAGCGGAACGGCGCCATGACGTCACCCGTTGAATTTCCACGCGGGCGCACACCCCCGCGCCCTGGGAATCCAAAGGAGATGTCTCAAATGGCAGACGATCGCTATCGCGGCCGCGAAGGCGGCTACAATCGCAGCAATTCCATTTTCGGCGACGAGGACCGCGACCGCCAGGGCTATGGCGGCTACAGCAGCATGGAAAATCGCGACCAGGGCGGCTTCGGCGGCGGCCTCAGCGGGCGCGACAATGAACGCGGCTTCTTCGAGCGCGCGGGCGAGGCGGTAAGCAACTTCTTCGGCGGCGATGAGCAGGACCGTGGCCATTCGCAGCAGGGCAGCCGAAGCAATTACGGCGATTACGAGCGCGGCCAGAACCGCAGCTACGGACAAGGTTCGCAAAGCTACGGCCGGGGCTCGCAAAGCTACGGACAAGGCGGCTCCAGCGGGCACCGCGATTATGCCGGCAGCTACGAACGGAGCTATGGCGGCAGCAGCGGCGGCAGCCGTGACTATGGCAACGATTACGGAACGCGCGGCGGCGGATCGTCGGGCGGCGGCGTCCAGAGCTGGGGCCAGGCCAATGAAGGCCAGAGCTGGCGCGGGAATGAGCAGCGCTCCCAGAGCGGCCAGGGCTTCATCGGCGGAAGCAGCAGCGACCGCAGTGAAAGCTGGGGCGGCGGCAGCGACTGGCAAACCGGCCAGGGCGGCTCTTCGGGGCCGCAGCGCGGCGGCTCTTCCCCCTTCGACGATCATTATCGCAGCTGGCGCGACCAGCATATCAGCCAGCTCGACCGCGATTATGAGGATTATTGCCGCGACCGGCAGCAGCAGTTCGAAAGCGAGTTCAGCACGTGGCGCCAGGGCCGCAGCCAAGGCGGCCAAACGGGCCAGAGCGGCCAGACAGGCAGCGCGAGCACCAGCATGGGCGGCCAGAGCGAAGGCACCGGCACCATGACCAGCTCGAGCAGCACCGGGTCTTCGGGCGCCATGGCGTCGGGCGGCGCGACCGAAAGCAGCGGCAACAGCATGTCGGCCTCTGAAGCCAGCACCGGCAGCAGCGGCACGAGTGCCAGCACGGGCAGCAGCGCAGGCACCGGCCGCGGCCGCTCCAAAACCCAGACCAATCAATAAGCGCGAGAGCAGGCGCGGCTCCGCCCGGA
>NZ_DASWTN010000028.1:0-87538 GCF_036402135.1 Allosphingosinicella sp.
AATGCACTCGTCGATCAGCTCAGCGAGCTGACCGTCCTCGAAGCCGCCGACCTCGCGAAGGCGCTTGAAGAAAAGTGGGGCGTTTCCGCCGCCGCGGCTGTCGCGGTTGCTGGCCCGGCTGGTGGCGGCGCCGCTGCTCCGGCTGCTGAAGAGAAGACCGAATTCGACGTCATCCTCACCGGCGACGGTGGCAAGAAGATCAACGTCATTAAGGAAGTCCGCGCCATCACCGGCCTCGGCCTCGGCGAAGCCAAGGCGCTCGTCGAAGGCGCTCCGAAGCCGATCAAGGAAGGCGTCAACAAGGACGAAGCCGAGAAGATCAAGAAGCAGATCGAGGAAGCCGGCGGCACCGTCGAGCTCAAGTAAGCTTCGGATCCTTTCAGGATTGAAGAAGGGGCGGCTCGCAAGGGCCGCCCCTTTTTTGTAAGAGCGGCAAGAACAGGGAGAGAGTTTTGACCAAAGCGGATGAGGTAGCCGGCATCGTCGACAGCCTTTGCGCCATCTACGACGAGTCCGTCGCAAACCTCAGAAGTGCGCTGGCCCGGTATCTGCTGAATGGCGAGAAGCCTGAGAAGCAAGCGCGGGCGGAGGGTCTGTTCGCCTATCCAGAACTTCGGGTGGATTACCGCCACGACCAGCCGACCAAGTTCCCAGGACGCGCTTATGGGCGCCTCAACCGGCCCGGCCCGTACACGACCAGCGTCGCTCGTCCGCACCTTTTTCGTGAGTACTTAAGTGAGCAGCTGAAACTGCTCGTCGGCGACTATAAGGTGAAGGTGTCGGTGGGGCGTTCGCCGAGCGAAATCCCCTATCCTTATGTGCTCGACGGGTCGGACGACCTTCGGCTCGACAATGTCGAGGCGGCGGACCTGGGGCGCTGGTTTCCGACGACTGAGCTTGCTCATATCGGCGACGAGATCGTCGACGGACTTTGGGTCCATGCGCCGAAGCGGGCGCGGCCGCTGTCGCTGTTCGACGGGCCCCGCGTAGATTTCAGCCTTGCCCGCCTCAAACATTATACCGGTACGCCTGCCGAGCATACGCAGCGCTACCTGCTCTTCACCAATTATGTCCGCTACGTGGATGAATTCGTCCGCTGGGCGGTCGAGGAGTTGAAGCGGGAAGGCACCCCTTACGAAGCGCTGTCGGCCCCGGGCGGCGTCTATGTCACGCGGGATGCGGAGGATGCCGAGGCGATGCTGGCTCAATCGAGCTGGCGCAAGGTCCAGATGCCCGCTTACCATTTGATCGAGAAAGGCGGCGGCGGCATCACGCTCGTCAATATCGGCGTCGGCCCGTCCAACGCGAAGACGATCTGCGACCATCTTGCCGTGCTCCGTCCGGAAGCCTGGCTGATGATCGGCCATTGCGGCGGCCTTCGCCCCAGCCAGACGATCGGCGACTATGTGCTCGCCCACGCTTACCTGCGTGACGACCATGTGCTGGACGATGTGCTACCGGTGGAGATTCCAATTCCCGCCATCGCTGAGGTGCAGCAGGCGATGTTCAATGCCGCCATCGAAGTCACGGGCGAAGAGCCGCAGACGCTGAAGCGGCGGCTTCGGACGGGCACGGTAGTGACCACGGACGACCGCAACTGGGAGCTTCGCTACACCTTGTCCGCGCTCCGCTTCAACCAGAGCCGAGCGGTGGCGATCGACATGGAGTCCGCAACCGTAGCGGCGCAAGGCTACCGCTTCCGCGTTCCCTACGGCACCTTGCTCTGCGTGTCGGACAAACCGCTCCACGGCGAGATCAAGCTCGCCGGCCAGGCAAACGCCTTCTACGAGCGCGCGATCAGCCAACATCTTCGCATTGGCATAGAGAGCCTCAAGATCCTGAAGCGCGAGGGCGAGAAGCTCCATTCCCGCAAGCTCCGGAGCTTCGACGAACCCCCGTTCCGCTAGGGCTTTCGCGGAACAGGAAAGGCACGGCGTCGTTATCGGGGTCGTGCGTACACAGTCGAAAATTCGCGCGGCCCTAGCTCTTGTCCGCCGCCCATCCCTTCTCGTCGCAGCGTCGATTGTCCTTACCGGACTTCCGGCGCAGCTTCACGCGCAGGCTTCGCCCAGCGCGGTTCAAGCAGCCATTAGGTCGGAAGGCGGCCCCAAGGACCTTCGCGCCTTTTATAGCGCGCGCGGGCACCAGCCGCTCTGGGTCGCCGGGTCAACGCTCAGGCCGGAAGCGGACATGCTAGTCGAAATGCTCGAGGGCGCGAGCATCGATGGGCTCGACCCGCGCACCTACAAGGTGAAGGCGCTGAAGAGTGCGATCAAGAAAGCGCGGGGAGGCTCACCAGCGGCGCTCGCCAGAGCGGACTTCCTGCTGTCGCAAGCCTTCGCCGCTTACGCTTCCGACATGCGCCGCCCGCGGAGTTCGAGCATGCTGATCGCCGAGCCTGCGCTCTTTCCCTCGGCGCCGGACAAGACGCAGATTCTGACGGTCGCGGCCGCGGCGCCCTCGCTCAGTGCCTATCTGGACAATGCGGGCTGGATGCATCCTCTCTACGGTCCGCTCCGGAAGTCCCTCGCCTCCGCACCGCGCAATTCGCCGCAGGAACAGTTAATCCGCCTGAACCTCGATCGGGCGCGCAACTTGCCGGGGCCGGATCGCGGCAGGCACGTCGTCGTGGATGCCGCCGGCGCGCGGCTGTTCATGTACGAGAATGGCCGCGTCGTCGACACGATGAAGGTGGTCGTCGGCAAGGAGGATACGCAGACGCCGATAATGGCGGGGATGATCCGCTATGCGACCGTCAGCCCCTATTGGAACATCCCGCCCGATCTGGTGCGCGAGCGGATCGCATCCAACGTGCTTGACCGCGGCCTCGGCTACCTCAAGGAACAGGGTTATGAAGTCCTGTCCGACTGGTCGCCAAAGGCGGGCATCACGAACCCCAAGCTCGTCAACTGGAAGTCCGTCGCCGCGGGCGGGCAGCAGATCCGCGTCCGCCAGCGCCCCGGCGGCAGCAATGCAATGGGCCGGGTAAAGTTCGAATTCCCGAACGAACTCGGCATCTATCTTCATGACACGCCCGAGCGGAACCTCTTCCAGGAAGCGGATCGCCGGTACAGCGCCGGCTGCGTCCGGGTCGAGGATGCGCCGCGCCTCGCCCGCTGGCTCTTCGGAAAGCCGCTCGCCTTGAAGTCGAAGACGCCCGAGAAGCGCGTCGATCTGCCGGAGCCGGTGCCGGTCTACATCACCTACCTTACCGCCTTCCCGGAGGCATCGGGCATCGCCTTCCGGCAGGACCGCTATCGGCTAGATGCCGCCGCACTAGGCGGCGGCCAGCGCGTGCTCGCCGGCCGTTAGGGCTTAAAGGAGCGGTAGGGCCGCCCCTGCCCCTGGGCGTTTCGGGGGCGGAGCCTGTCGAAGGTGACGAAATCCCTCGTGCAGGGCCGCAAGCAGCTCCTCATCCTGGAATGGCTTGATGATGCATTCGACGGCACCCAATTTGACCGCGCGAACGATTTTAGGCACCTCCGGATGACCGGTCATGAAGATGACGGGCCAGTCGAAGCCCCGCTCCAGCATTTCCTTCTGAACCCGAAATCCGTCTCGCCCGGGCATGTTCACGTCCAGGATCACGCATCCCGGCTCTAGCGACGGCAGCGCCTGGATGAAGGCGTCGCCGCTCGGAAAGGCGCGCGCCTCGAGCTTCAGCGTTTGGAACATGAATTTGAGTGAGTTCGACAACATGCTGTCGTCGTCGATGATATAGATCTCACAGATGCTTCCCATTGGGCACCTCCACGAGTCTTGGGAGGTCATCATAACGCAGCTGAAACGGCTTACATCCTGTGGATTCTACGTTAGGCGCTGCTGTCGCGCCGAGACAACGCCGCAGGGATCGTGAAGCAGATGGATGTGCCCGCATCCCGCTCCACCCACAGCCGCCCGCCATGCTGCTCAACGATGGTGCGGCAGATTGAAAGCCCCATTCCCATACCGCTGTCTTTGGTGGAGTTGAAGGCAGAGAAGAGCACCTTTGCCTGCTCGTCGGAAATGCCGGGGCCGTTGTCGTTGACGACGATAAGGACGCGGTCGCCTTCAAGGCTGGCCGAAAGCAGGATCCGCGGATCGGGACAATCTCTAAGCGCCTCCCCCGCATTCCGGAGCAGGTTGACCAGGACCTGCTCGATCTGGACCTTGTTGGCGTATACCCGTTCGACATCCGCCGCGATGCTGACATCCGGCGTCGTCAGCGAGCTATCCTGCAGCAGCCGGATCGACTCCTGAAACAGCGTCGCCAGATATTCAGTCGTGCAGCGAAGCGGCTTCTTGTCGACCATCAGGCGAACGCTGCGGATCGTCTCGGCAGCGCGTAGCACCGCTTCCCGACCCCGGCTGAGGCCTAGCTTCACATTGTCGAGAGCGTCTGCGCCGTCGGCCTCGAGCAGGCGCGCAGTGCTGGACAGATAATTGTTGGCCGCGGTCAGAGGCTGGTTGAGCTCATGCGCAAGGGTAGCTGCCATGGTGCCCATAGCACTGAGCCGGGACAGATGAAGAAGCTTCGACTGCAGTTCCCCCAGCTTGATCTGCACCGCTCTCTGGTCCGTCAGGTCGCGGGCGAAGCAGACGAGCACGTCGCCGACGCTATTCGGCACTTCCATGATCGAAAGCTCGATTGGAACCTCGGATCCGTCCTTGTGCACTGCGACCCGTTCGAACCGCCGGCCGAATACTTCCGAGCGGTGCGAACTCCGGTAGCGGGCGAGCCCCTGAATATGCGCCTCCCGATCGGCCTCGGGGATGATCGTATCATGGATGAAGCGGCCGACCGCCTCGTCCTCCGACCAGCCGAAGGTCTTCTCAGCAAGGGCGTTCCAGCCGATGATGGTGCCCTCGCCGTCCACGACAATGACGGCATCGAGAGAAGCTGACGCGATTGCGTCCAGCGAGGCCGTCCGCGTCAGCACTCGGCGTCCGGCCGCCTAAGATCTTGTGTATAACGCATTTTGTACTGCCCCCGCACAAGGCATAACAGGGCCGGGACATAACGCAAGTTAGGGTTCGCTGCGGCAATTTGCGGCGGTGGGAGACTTTACATTCGCCTCTTCATCTCCTAGATAGCGCTCCTCACCACAACCTTTCGGAACAGGTCGCGCCGTCGCGCAGCGCGTCCAACGCATTGGGGGATTGTGGTTTCATAGGACGCTGAAGCTGCCGTTTCGCCCGGAAACGCGCGGCTTTTTGCGTTTGAAGCGCTCTGTTTTGACAGACGAGGCGATATTTTTTCATGGCGACAAAGGCAGCTCCGGCGACCGAGACCCGGTCAACCGCGTCCAAGCGTATCCGCAAGATTTTCGGCAACATTCACGAAGTCAGTGAAATGCCGAACCTCATCGAGGTTCAGAGGGAAAGCTACGAGCAGTTCCTCCGCTCGCGACCGCAGGACGGCTATGTGTCCGGCCTTGAGAAGACCTTGCGCTCGGTCTTCCCGATCCGCGACTTCGCCGGCACCGCCGAACTCGACTTCGTCCATTACGAGCTGGAAGACCCGAAGTACGACACTGACGAGTGCCGTCAGCGTGGGATGACTTATGCGGCGCCGATGCGCGTCACTCTCCGCCTCATCGTGTTCGAGGTGGATCCCGATACGGAAACCCGCTCCGTGCTCGATATCAAGGAGCAGGACGTTTACATGGGCGACATGCCGCTGATGACGAAGAACGGCACGTTCATCGTCAACGGCACAGAGCGCGTCATTGTTAGCCAGATGCACCGCTCGCCGGGTGTGCTGTTCGACCATGACCGCGGCAAGACCCACGCCTCGGGCAAATATCTCTTCGCCGCGCGGGTGATCCCGTATCGCGGCTCCTGGCTCGACTTCGAATTCGACGCCAAGGACATCGTGAACGTCCGTATCGACCGGAAGCGCAAGCTGCCGGTGACGGCTTTGCTCCACGCGCTCGACATGTCGAGCGAGGAGATCCTCAACACCTTCTATGACCGCGTGACGTTCGTCCGCGGCAAGAATGGCTGGCAGATTCCGTTCGTGGTCGATCAATGGCGCGGTCAGAAGCCGGCGTTCGACGTCGTCAATGCCGACACCGGTGAAGTCGTCTTTGCCGCCGGCACCAAGATCACGCCGCGCGCCGCGAACAAAGCGGGCAAGGACGGCCTTACCAGCCTGATCATCCCGACCGAGGAAATCTTCGGTCGCTATTCGGCCTACGACCTCATCAACGAGAAGACCGGCGAGATCTATATCGAAGCTGGTGACGAGGTTTCCCCTGAGAACCTCGAAAAGCTCGACAAGGCCGGCATCGACCGCCTCGAGCTGCTCGACATCGATCATATCAACACCGGCGCCTGGATGCGGAACACGCTGAAGGCGGACAAGTCGGAGGATCGCGACAGCGCCCTTTCCGACATCTACCGCGTCATGCGCCCCGGCGAGCCGCCGACGCGCGAGACCGCCGACGCTTTGTTCGCCGGCCTGTTCTTCGATCCGGAGCGCTACGACCTCTCGGCCGTCGGCCGCGTGAAGCTCAACATGCGCCTCGACCTCGACGTCGAGGACACGGTGACGACGCTCCGCAAGGAGGACATCATCGCCGTCGTGAAGACCCTCGTCGACCTCAAAGACGGCAAGGGCGAGATCGACGACATCGACAATCTCGGCAACCGCCGCGTCCGTTCGGTGGGCGAGCTTCTCGAGAACCAGTACCGCGTCGGCCTGCTCCGCATGGAGCGCGCGGTGAAGGAGCGTATGAGCTCCGTTGACGTGTCGACGGTCATGCCGAACGACCTCATCAACGCGAAACCTGCGGTGGCCGCGGTGCGCGAATTCTTCGGCTCCTCGCAGCTGTCGCAGTTCATGGACCAGACCAACCCGCTCAGCGAAGTGACGCACAAGCGCCGCGTTTCGGCGCTCGGGCCGGGCGGTCTTACCCGCGAGCGTGCGGGCTTCGAAGTTCGCGACGTTCACCCGACCCACTATGGCCGCATCTGCCCGATCGAGACTCCGGAAGGCCCGAATATCGGCCTTATCAACTCGCTCGCCAGCTTCAGCCGGGTCAACAAGTACGGCTTCATCGAAACGCCGTACCGGAAGGTCATCGACAACAAGGTGACCGACGAGGTCGTCTATCTGTCGGCGATGGAAGAGGCCAAGCACACGATCGCGCAGGCCAATGCCGAACTGAACGACGACGGCACTTTCGCCGAGGAAATCGTCTCCTCGCGTCAGGCCGGCGAATTCCTGATGGCGCCCCGCGACCAGATCACCCTGATGGACGTGTCGCCGAAGCAGCTCGTGTCGGTCGCGGCCTCGCTCATTCCGTTCCTGGAAAATGACGACGCTAACCGCGCCCTCATGGGTTCGAACATGCAGCGTCAGGCGGTTCCGCTCGTCCGCGCCGAGGCGCCGTTCGTCGGCACCGGCATGGAAGAGACGGTTGCCCGCGATTCCGGCGCGGCGATCTCCGCCAAGCGCGGCGGCATCGTCGACCAGGTCGATGCGGCCCGTATCGTCATCCGCGCGACCGGCGAAGTCGAAGCCGGCAAGTCGGGCGTCGACATCTACACGCTCATGAAGTTCCAGCGTTCGAACCAGAACACCTGCATCAACCAGCGTCCGTTGGTGAAAGTGGGCGACGTGGTGAACGCCGGCGACGTGATCGCGGACGGCCCCTCCACCGAGTTCGGCGAGCTGGCGCTCGGCCGGAACGCGCTCGTCGCGTTCATGCCTTGGAACGGCTACAATTATGAGGATTCCATCCTCATCTCCGAACGCATCGTGAAGGACGACGTCTTCACCTCGATCCACATCGAGGAATTCGAAGTGATGGCCCGCGACACGAAGCTCGGGCCGGAAGACATCACCCGCGACATCCCGAACGTCGGCGAGGAAGCGCTCCGCAACCTCGACGAGGCGGGCATCGTCTATATCGGCGCCGAAGTGGAGCCGGGGGACATCTTGGTCGGCAAGATCACCCCCAAGGGTGAATCGCCGATGACGCCGGAGGAAAAGCTCCTCCGCGCCATCTTCGGCGAGAAGGCCAGCGACGTGCGCGACACCTCGCTCCGCCTGCCGCCGGGCGTGGCCGGCACGATCGTCGAGGTGCGCGTGTTCAACAGGCACGGCATCGACATCGACGACCGTACCCGCGCGATCCAGACGGAAGAGAAAGATCGTCTCCGCAAGGACGCGGATGACGAACGCTCGATCCTCCGCCGCGCCACCTTCTCGCGTCTCCGCGAGATGCTGATCGGACAGGTCGCCACGGCCGCTCCAAAGGGCGTGAAGAAGGGCGACACGATCAGCCAGGAGACGCTCGAAAGCGTCGAGCGGAACGATTGGTGGAAGTTCGCGGTCAAGGACGACAAGGTCCAGGCCGACCTCGAAGCCGTCCGGACGCAGTATGACGAAGCGGAAGCGGTCATCCGCCGCCGCCTCGAGGACCGGATCGAGAAGCTCGAGCGTGGCGACGAGCTGCCGCCGGGCGTTCTCAAGATGGTAAAGGTGTTCGTCGCGGTGAAGCGCAAGCTGCAGCCGGGCGACAAAATGGCCGGCCGCCACGGCAACAAGGGCGTCATCTCGCGGATCCTTCCGCAGGAAGACATGCCGTTCCTCGAGGACGGCACCCCGGTCGACATCGTGCTCAACCCGCTCGGCGTGCCTTCGCGCATGAACGTGGGCCAGATCTTCGAAACCCATCTCGGCTGGGCCGCCCGCGGCCTCGGCCGGCAGGTGACCGAGGCTCTAGAGCAGTGGCGCGAAGCCAATCCGAACCCGGACGCGAATGCCGCGCCGGATGCGGTGAAGCAGCGCCTGATCGAGATTTACGGCGACCAGTATCGCGGCGAGATCGAAGCCCGGAGCGGCAGCGAGATCATCGAACTGGCCGAAAATCTCCGCAACGGCGTGCCGATGGGCACTCCGGTGTTCGACGGTGCCAAGGAAGCCGACGTGGCGGCGATGCTTGAAAAGGCGGGTCTCGATCCGTCGGGTCAGGTGACGCTCTTCGACGGCCGCACCGGCGAGGCGTTCGACCGTAAGGTGACCGTGGGCTACATCTACATGCTGAAGCTCCACCACCTCGTGGACGACAAAATCCACGCCCGTTCGATCGGCCCGTACAGCCTCGTCACCCAGCAGCCGCTGGGCGGCAAGGCGCAGTTCGGCGGCCAGCGTTTCGGCGAAATGGAGGTCTGGGCGCTACAGGCCTACGGCGCCGCCTACACGTTGCAGGAAATGCTGACGGTGAAGTCGGACGACGTGATCGGCCGCACCAAGGTCTACGAAGCGATCGTCAAGGGCGACGACACGTTCGAGGCCGGCATTCCGGAGAGCTTCAACGTGCTCGTGAAGGAAATGCGCTCGCTCGGCCTCAACGTGGAGCTGAACAGCATTGCCGATACGGATGACGACGGACTGGCGGAGGCCGCCGAGTAAGGTTCTGCCAGGGCGCGGCACCGCGCCCTGGTGTGACCTTAGTGTGACCTTCGACCGCTGACGAGATTTCTCCCTGAAGGGAAAAGAAGATGAATGAACTGACCAACTTCGCAAACCCGGTCGCCAAGCCGGAGACGTTCGACCAGATCCAGATCGGCATCGCCTCGCCGGAGCGCATCCGTTCCTGGTCCTTCGGCGAGATCAAGAAGCCCGAAACGATCAACTACCGCACGTTCAAGCCGGAGCGTGACGGCCTGTTCTGCGCGCGCATCTTCGGTCCGATCAAGGATTACGAATGCTTGTGCGGCAAGTACAAGCGCATGAAGTATAAGGGCATCGTCTGCGAAAAGTGCGGCGTGGAAGTGACCGTGTCGAAGGTCCGCCGCGAGCGCATGGGCCATATCGAGCTGGCCGCGCCGGTCGCCCATATCTGGTTCCTGAAGTCGCTGCCGAGCCGCATCGGCCTGCTGCTCGACATGCAGCTGAAGCAGCTGGAGCGGATCCTCTACTTCGAATCCTACGTGGTCATCGAGCCGGGCCTCACCAGCCTCGAAAAGTATCAGCTCCTCACCGAGGACGAGCTTCTTGAAGCGCAGGACGAGCATGGCGAGGACGCCTTCTCCGCCGGCATCGGCGCCGAGGCCGTGAAGCAGATGCTTATGGACCTCGACCTCGAAGGCGAGAAGGAAGAGCTTCTGAAGGAGCTGGCCGAGACCAAGTCGGAGCTGAAGCCGAAGAAGATCATCAAGCGCCTGAAGGTCGTTGAGAGCTTCCTGGAATCCGGTAACCGTCCGGAGTGGATGATCCTGGACGTCGTTCCTGTGATCCCGCCCGAGCTTCGTCCGCTGGTGCCATTGGACGGCGGCCGCTTCGCGACGTCGGACCTCAACGACCTTTATCGCCGCGTCATCAATCGTAACAACCGCCTGAAGCGCCTGATGGAGCTGCGCGCGCCGGACATCATCGTCCGCAACGAAAAGCGCATGCTTCAGGAATCGGTCGACGCCCTGTTCGACAACGGCCGCCGCGGGCGCACCATCACGGGCGCCAACAAGCGTCCGCTGAAGTCGCTGTCCGACATGCTGAAGGGCAAGCAGGGCCGCTTCCGTCAGAACCTGCTCGGCAAGCGCGTCGACTATTCGGGCCGTTCGGTCATCGTCACCGGTCCGGAGCTGAAGCTCCACCAGTGCGGTCTTCCGAAGAAGATGGCGCTCGAGCTTTTCAAGCCGTTCATCTACTCGCGCCTCGACGCCAAGGGTCTCTCCATGACCCTGAAGCAGGCGAAGAAGTGGGTCGAAAAGGAGCGGAAGGAAGTCTGGGACATCCTCGACGAGGTGATCCGCGAGCATCCGGTGCTTCTGAACCGTGCGCCCACGCTTCACCGTCTTGGTATCCAGGCGTTCGAGCCGGTGCTGATCGAGGGCAAGGCGATCCAGCTTCACCCGCTCGTGTGCGCCGCCTTCAACGCCGACTTCGACGGCGACCAGATGGCCGTGCACGTTCCGCTGTCGCTCGAAGCGCAGCTGGAGGCGCGCGTCCTGATGATGTCGACCAACAACATCCTCTCGCCCGCCAACGGCAAGCCGATCATCGTTCCTTCGCAGGACATGGTCCTCGGCCTCTATTACCTCTCGCTGGAGCGTGAGGGCGAGCCCGGCGAAGGCATGATGCTGTCCGACATGTCGGAGGTGCACCAGGCGCTGAACGCCAAGGCGGTGACTCTGCACACGAAGATCGTGAGCCGCGTCCCCCAGACGGACGAGAGCGGCAAGCAGTATATGAAGCGCTTCGAGACGACGCCGGGCCGCATGCTGCTCGGCGAGACGCTCCCGAAGAGCCACAAGGTGCCGTTCGAGACTGTGAACCGCCTCCTCACCAAGAAGGAGATCGGCGACGTCATCGACACCGTCTATCGCCACACCGGCCAGAAGGAGACCGTCCTGTTCGCCGACGCGATCATGGGCCTCGGCTTCCGTCACGCCTTCAAGGCGGGCATCTCGTTCGGCAAGGACGACATGATCATCCCGCACGAGAAGGAGGGGATGGTCGACGAGACCCGCGCGCTCGTGAAGGATTACGAGCAGCAATATCAGGACGGCCTGATCACGCAGCAGGAAAAGTACAACAAGGTGATCGACGCCTGGAGCCGCTGCGGCGACCAGGTGGCCAACGCCATGATGGACAAGATCAAGGCGCAGCCCAAGGACGAGACCGGCCGCATGGCGCCGATCAACTCCATTTACATGATGGCCCATTCAGGCGCCCGCGGTTCGCAGGCCCAGATGAAGCAGCTCGCCGGTATGCGCGGCCTTATGGCCAAGCCGTCGGGCGAGATCATCGAAACGCCGATCATCTCGAACTTCAAGGAGGGCCTCACCGTCCTTGAGTACTTCAACTCCACCCACGGCGCCCGCAAGGGTCTGGCCGACACGGCGCTCAAGACAGCGAACTCGGGCTACCTGACCCGCCGTCTCGTCGACGTCAGCCAGGATTGCGTGATCGTCGAGGAGGATTGCAAGACCGAGAACGTGCTCGACATGCGCGCGATCGTGCAGGGCGGCGCGGTGATCGCTTCGCTTGGCGAGCGCATCCTTGGCCGCACCCCGGCCGAGGACATCGTCGACGACAAGACCGGCGACGTGCTGGCCAAGGAAGGTGAACTAATCGACGAAGCCGCCGCCCTGCGGATCGACGAGATGGGCATCCAGTCGGTCAATATCCGTTCGCCGCTGGTCTGCGAGTCCGAGCATGGCGTTTGCGCCAAGTGCTACGGACGCGATCTCGCCCGCGGTACGCCGGTCAATATCGGCGAGGCGGTCGGCGTCATCGCCGCCCAGTCGATCGGCGAGCCGGGCACGCAGCTTACGATGCGGACCTTCCACATCGGCGGCGCTGCGCAGCTCAACGAAACGTCGAGCCTCGAAGCGTCAGTGGACGGCACGATCGAGCTTCGCGACCTTCCAACCATCACCGACACGCGCGGCCGGCACATCGCCATGGCCCGCAACGGTGAGCTTGCGATCGTCGACATGGACGGCCGCGAACGGGCGGTGCACCGCATTCCTTACGGTGCGCACCTGATGGCGGAGCACGGCCACATCGTGTCCAAGGGCGACCGCATCGCCGAATGGGATCCGTTCATGATGCCGGTGATCACCGAAAAGGGCGGCACCGTGAAGTTCCAGGACCTCATCGAGGGCAAGACGCTGACCGAGCAGGTCGACGAAGCGACGGGCATCGCCCAGCGCGTCGTTACCGAGTTCCGCGGCTCCGCACGCTCCAAGGAGGACCTGCGTCCCCGCATCACCTTGCTCGACGAAGGTTCGGGCGAGGCGGCCCGCTACATGCTGGCGCCGGGCGCGATGCTCTCGGTCGAGGACGGACAGACGGTTGCGGCGGGTGAAGTTCTTGCCCGCGTCAGCCGCGAAGCCGCCAAGACCCGCGACATCACCGGCGGTCTGCCGCGCGTCGCGGAACTCTTCGAGGCCCGCAAGCCCAAGGAGAATGCGATCATCGCCAAGGTTTCGGGCAAGGTCGCGTTCGGCAAGGACTATAAGGCAAAGCGCAAGATCGCGATCGTTCCGGACGACGGGTCGGAGCCGGTCGAGTATCTGGTGCCGAAGTCGAAGGTCATCGACGTGCAGGAAGGCGATTACGTCAAGCGCGGCGACAATCTGATCGGTGGTTCGCCCGATCCGCACGACATTCTCGAAGTGCTCGGCGTCAAGGCGCTGGCCGAGTATCTCGTGTCGGAAATCCAGGAAGTCTACCGACTGCAGGGCGTGAAGATCAACGACAAGCACATCGAAGTGATCGTTCGCCAGATGCTGCAGAAGGTCGAGATCACCGAGAGCGGCGACACCACCTTCCTGGTCGGCGAGCAGGTCGACCATCAGGAAATGCGTGAGGTCAACGCCAAGCTCGGGCCGAAGCAGAAGAAGGCGGAAGGCAAGCCCGTCCTGCTCGGCATCACCAAGGCCTCGCTCCAGACCCGCAGCTTCATCTCGGCCGCTTCCTTCCAGGAAACGACCCGGGTGCTCACCGAAGCTTCGGTTCAGGGCAAGATCGACACGCTCGATGGCCTCAAGGAGAATGTCATCGTCGGCCGCCTCATTCCGGCGGGTACCGGCGCGGGCATGAACCGCATGCGGGTTGCCGCCTCCAGCCGCGATGCCGCGCTCCGCGCGCAGCACCGCCGCCTGCAGGAATCGCTCATCGCCGCCAATTCGGCGGAAGAAGAGCATGCGGCTGAGCTCGCCCAGGGTCCGGAAGCAGCGATCGGCGACGATCCGCTCGCAGCCGCAGCTCCGGACGGCCACGGCACGGATGCCGATGCCGGCGAATATCTGCAGGACTAAGGGCTGAGCGGCCTTTGACAGCCAAGCGCCCCGTCGGACCTCCGGCGGGGCGTTTTGCTTTGGGAGATGCGTGAATGGAAAAGCTGATCGTCGCCCTGATGCTGGCGTTGCTCGTCCTGCCGCTGCTGGCGGGCGTGGCGAAGATCAGGCGACTGCCGCGTCGCCGTGACAGAGAAGACTAGCCGGCCTTGAGCTCGGATCCGCGTTTCAGAACCTTATCGCCATCCTCCTGCTCGATGAGGTAGGCGGGATTGTCGCCCGTGCCGTTCTTCACGACCTTAGCGCCCTTGATGGTGCGCTGGACGCGGCGGTCGAACCGTTCCTTCACCTTGCCTTCGGCCTGGCCGCTGCCCCAGTTCCACAGCACCTTCTGACCGGAACGGAAACTGTTGCTCATGGTCTTCGCGCCTCCTCGGGCGGTTCAACCGCCCGCGCCAGAAGCCGTTCCGATTTGGCCTTTCCTTCCTGAGCAGTTATCGGACCTCAACAATGGACGTGACCGATCTTCGCATCGCGCTCTTCAGCGGCAATTACAATTATGTCCGCGACGGCGCGAACCAGGCGCTCAATCGCCTGGTCGAATACCTGCTTCGGCAGGGCGCCGAGGTGCGCATCTATTCGCCGACGGTCGAAGATCCCGCCTTTCCGCCCAACGGCGAGATCGTGAGCGTGCCCGCGCTCCCGGTGCCTAAGCGGCCAGAATATCGCTGGCCCCTCTTCATTCCGCGGCGTGTCAAGAAGGACATCAAGGCGTTCCGGCCAAACGTCCTTCACATCGCCAGCCCGGAAATATTGGGCCACCGGGCGGTGACGCTGGCGCACAAGCTCGACCTCCCGGTGGTGGCATCGGTCCACACCCGCTTCGAAACCTATCCTCGCTATTACGGCCTCTCCTTCATGGAGCCTCTGGTCGAAGCGGGACTCAGGCGGCTTTACCGCCGCTGCGACGCTATCTTCGCGCCTTCTGACTCGATGGCGCAGCTGCTTCGCGAGCAGCGTATGAACTACAACGTCGGCATCTGGACGCGCGGCATCGACCGGGAGATCTTCAATCCCGAGCGGCGCGATCTGGCCTGGCGCCGGTCGCTTGGCATCGAAGACGATGTGCCGGTCATCGGCTTCGTCGGACGGCTGGTGATGGAAAAGGGTCTAGACGTCTTTTCCGAGACGATCGAGCGGCTCGAAAAGCGGCAGGTGCGGCACAAGGTGCTGGTGGTGGGCGAAGGCCCCGCGCGGGAATGGTTCGAAGGCGCGCTACCCAACGGCATTTTCGTCGGCTTCCAGGGCGGCGCCGATCTCGGCCGGGCCGTCGCGTCGATGGACATGCTGTTCAATCCCTCCGTGACCGAGACGTTCGGCAACGTGACGCTGGAGGCGATGGCCTGTGCGCTTCCGGTCGTGGCGGCGATCGCCACCGGCAGCCAGAGCCTTGTCACCGAGGGCGTGACCGGGAGGCTGGTGCGGCCCGGCGCGATTAACGCGTTTGCCGAGGCGTTGAAGCTCTATTGCGCCGATGCAGAAGCCCGGAGGGCCGCAGGCAAGGCCGGCCTCGAGTTCAGCCGTCATTATGGCTGGGACGAGGTCAATCAGGCGCTGGTCGACGGCTATCTCCGCGTCATCCGTCAGCGCGGATCAGGCAAGAGGGTTGCCAACAGCCCCGTTCCCTGACCGCCGCTGGAGTGGCATAACGCCCGCATGGCAGCGTCTCCCCCTAATGATCTTTCGGCCGATGTAGCGCGCGAGCCTGCGGAACGGCAATTCGCGTCGCTCCAGCAATCGGCCGGCTGGCTGCTCAACGCACTTCAGGTCGAAGCGGACGGCATCGCCTCGCAAGGAGAGAGCTTAGAGAGCGGCCTCGCCCGCCTTGCCGGCGAGGTGGGAAAAGCGGAAGAAGACAAGCGGCTGCTGGCTTTTCCGGCTCGCTTCAGTGCGCTCGCGCGGGAGCGCGAACAGCCCGCCGCCGCCGATCTTGCCCTGCGCCTGGAGCAGGCAGCGAGCGAGGCGCTCTCACTTTATGTGGAGAGCCAAGCCCGCTCCGCCGCCCGCACGGCCGAGCTCGTTCGGTCGCTGCCAGACGAGAATGACGAAGCGGGGCGGCAACTCAGCCTTGCCCGGATCGGCGCCGCTGTTCGAGGGGTGCTGGACCGGGACAAGCGGGCGGAACGGCTGGAGGCCGGAGAGCTCGAACTCTACGCCGTCCCTGACTTCCTCAATGCGGACGAGCGGCAGGGGCTGATGGACCTCATCGACCGCAATGCCTTTCCGTCGGGCATACTCGGCGAAAATGCCGACAAGGAATTCCGTACGAGCCGGAGCTGCAACATGGAGCTTCGCGAGCCGCTAGTGAGCCTCATCGACCGCCGCCTCTCCGCCGCGCTCGGCATATCCCGCCGCTTCAGCGAGACGATGCAGGGGCAGCGCTACGAAGTCGGGCAGCAGTTCAAGCCGCACCACGACTTCTTCCACAAGGGCGAAGGCTATTACGATTATGCGCAGCGGCAGGGCGGGCAGCGGACCTGGACCGCGATGCTGTTCCTTAACGCGCCGGAGGCCGGCGGCTGCACCAACTTTCCGGAAGCCGGCGTGCGGGTCGCGCCGGAGCCGGGCAAGCTCCTTATCTGGAACAATATGAAGCGGGACGGCAGCCCCAATGCCCAGTCCCTGCACCAGGGCGAGCCGGTGGAGGCCGGCACCAAATATGTGATCACCAAATGGTTCAGGGAGCGGCCCTGGGCCTGAACATGGCTGATCTCTTCGCCAACGAACCTCCCTCCACGCCCACCGAAGCTGCGCCTTCCGGAAGCGCGCCACTCGCCGATCGCCTCCGCCCGCAGAAGCTGGAGGATGTGGTCGGGCAGGAGCATCTGACGGGGCCGGAAGGCGCCATCGGGCGCATGGTGGCGGCTGGGAAGCTCAGCTCCATCATCCTCTGGGGACCGCCCGGCACCGGCAAGACCACGATCGCGCGGCTGCTGGCGGACGCTGTGGGTATGCGCTTTGTCGCCATCTCCGCCGTTTTCTCGGGCGTTGCGGACCTCAAGAAGGTCTTTGCCGAGGCGAAGGAGTATGGGCGTGTCGGCAGCACGACCCTCCTCTTCGTGGACGAGATTCACCGCTTCAACCGTGCGCAGCAGGACGGCTTCCTTCCCTATGTCGAGAACGGCACCGTGGTGCTGGTCGGCGCGACGACGGAGAACCCCTCCTTCGAGCTGAATGCGGCCCTTCTTTCCCGCGCCCAGGTGCTGATCCTCAACCGGCTCGACGCCAAGGCCCTCTGCCAGCTCCTCGACCGCGCCGAGGCGCTGATGGACCGGCCACTGCCTCTCACTGCGGAGGCGCGCGACGCCTTGGTCGCCACGGCGGACGGCGACGGCCGCTTCCTCCTCAACCAGGCGGAGACGCTTTTCTCGATCGAGGTGCCGGAGCCGCTCGATCCTGCGGGCTTATCAGCGCTGCTTCACCGCCGGGTGGCGGTCTACGACAAGGACCGGGAAGGCCATTACAACCTCATCTCGGCGCTGCATAAGTCGATCCGCGGCTCCGACCCGCAGGCGGCGCTTTATTATCTGGCGCGGATGCTGGTGGCTGGCGAAGAGCCGCTCTATTTGCTGCGCCGCCTGACCCGGGCGGCGGTCGAGGATATCGGCCTCGCCGACCCGCAGGCGCTGGTCCAATGCATCGCCGCCAAGGACACGTACGACTTCCTCGGCTCCCCGGAAGGCGAGCTCGCTATCGTTCAGGCCTGCCTCTACCTCGCCACCGCGCCCAAATCGAATGCGGCCTATGCGGCGCAGAAGGCGGCATGGCGCTCTGCAAAGGACACCGGCTCGCTGATGCCGCCCAAGAACATCCTCAACGCGCCGACGAAGCTGATGAAGAACATCGGCTACGGCAAAGGCTATGCTTACGACCATGACGCGCCGGAGGGCTTTTCCGGCGACAATTACTGGCCCGAGGAGATGGAGCCCCAGACCTTCTACGAACCGGTAGAGCGCGGTTTCGAAGCGAAGATACGGGAGCGGCTCGCCTTTTGGGAACAGCGCCGGAAGGACCTAGGCAAAGGCTGAGGGATTTGGCACCTTCGGCTCCGAGGCTACTCAGACCACAAGGGGGAGACGCCATGTACCGCACCAACAATCCCGACACCGTCTATTGGCAGAATGAAGCCATCGAATGGCTTCCGCGTATCCTCGGCGCCATCGCCATCCTCATCATCGCCTATGTGCTGGCGCGCGCGGCTAAATGGGCGATCGCCAAGCTTGTCGACCGTGTGCCGGTCCTTCAGCGGCACAATGCGGCGGAGCCTGGCAAGACGCTCGGCAGCCTGATCGGGGACATCGCCTTCTGGCTGATCCTCCTCGTCGGCATCATGCTCGCGCTCCAGCCGCTCGGCCTGACGCAGGTGCTGGAGCCGGTGCGGGCGCTCACGACCAACACGTTCGGCTTTATCCCGAACCTGATCGGCGCGGGCCTCATCTTCTTCATCGGCCTCGTCATCGCCAAGATCGTGAGGCGGATCGTCGAGGGCGCATTGATGGCCGCGAATGCCGACAATTGGCTGCAGCGCACCGGCCTTGTTGAGACCGGCACCAGCACGTCCACCACGTCGGCAGGCACCACCACGGTGGCCAGCCGCACCTCCCTCAGCCGCTCGATCGCGACGCTGGTCTTCTACCTGATCATGATCCCGGTCACGATCATGGCGCTCGATGCGCTCAACATCGCGGTCATTTCCGGCCCGGCGACCGAGATGCTCAGAACCATCCTGGATGCGCTGCCGAAGATCGTCGGTGCGCTCATCCTGCTCGCCATCGGCTATATCCTGGGCAAGCTGGCCAAGCAGTTCATAGAGCAGCTTCTCCCCTCCGCCGGTTTCGACCGGGCGGTAAGCGCACTGGGTTTCTCCCAGCAGGGCAACACCGCGTCGCGCACCGTCGGCACGATAGTCATGGTCGCCATCGTCATCTTCTTCGCGATCAAGGCTGCCGAGCTCCTCCAGTCGCCGATCATCGCGGTGATGCTGGCGCAGGTGCTGGAGCTTGGCGGGAGAATCCTGTTCGGCACCGGCATCATCCTCGGCGGCGTTGTGATCGCCCGGATCGTCTCCAGCCTCGTCAGCGGCGCGGGTTCGGAAGGCTGGCTGCCGTCGATTCTGAAATGGTCGATCATCGCCCTCGCCGTCGCGATGGGCCTCCGCTTCATGGGCCTTGCCAACGAGATTGTGATTATCGCCTTCGCTTCAATCATCGGTTCGGCGGCAATTGCCTGCGCCCTCGCCTTCGGCCTTGGCGGGCGACCCACCGCGCATAAGCTGCTCGAGGAATGGACCAAGGACAACAAGTTGCCGCCGCCGCCCCGCGCACCGGCTCCGCCGACGCCGCCCGCGCCTCCGGCAGCGCCCGAGCCGCCGCGCGAGATGCGCTTCGGCGACGACGACATCCCGCCGCTGGTCTGATCAGGCGAGCAGGAACGCCGCAGTCACGCCGCCCAAAGCTGCCAGAAGTTCGTTCTTTAGGACGAACATCAGCAGCAGGGCGGCGCCGACCGCCAGAAAACCTCCGGCCCCGCTCTGAGCGGCGGAGCTGACGACTAACGCGGCGATGAGCGAAGCAGGCACGGCGCCGATGAAGCGCTGTGCCTCCTTTGGTATCCGGCCTGCGCTGGCCGCGAGGAAACCCGTCCAGCGGACCGCCAGGCAGAGCGCAGCAAGCGCCAGGAGCGCCAGTAAATCATCCTTCCCCATCAGCGTTCCTCCCTATCCAGTAAGTTACGGCGCCCCCGGCCAGCCCGCCGGCAAGCACGTGCCAGGAGCCGCTAAAGAGAGGATCCAGGCCGATAGCGGCCGCGGCACCCACGACAGGCCCCACAGCGCCCCGCCAGCGATCGACCAGCGGCGGGAGGACCGCGGCGAGCAAGGCGAGGACCAGCCATTCGAGCCCCATCAACAGGCTTTCCGGCATCCAGTGACCGGCCACGCCGCCAGCCAATGTGCCTCCGACCCAGCTTATCCACATCAGCATGTTGGATGTGATCAGCGCCGCGTGGGGATCATGCCCCTCCCGCTCGGCGCGGAGGGCCACGATCCAGCTCGCGTCGCTCAGCAAAGTCGTGGCGGCAAGCCCCTGTCTGGTTCGACCGGCGTAAAGTGGAGCGAGCGTGGCGCCCATAGCCAGATAGCGGGCATTGATCGACAAGGCGGCAAGCAGGATGGCCACGAGCGGCAGCGGGTGCGACCAAAGCTCGATTGCCATCAGTTGGGCAGTGCCTGAAAAGACGGTCGCACTCATCGCCGTGGCAAAGGCGGCCGGCATTTTGGCAGTGGCAGCGACACCGAACGCAAGCCCCCAAGCGACGCTGCTCAGTGCGAAAGGGGCTGTCCAGCGCGCGCCGACTGCGGAAAAGGGGACAAGCTTGTTTATGGCCATAGTAACCCTATATACGGTTACTCAAGCAAAGAGTTCCAGATGCAGATTTTCGAGTCTCGGCAAGGGCGGCTAAAGGTGATCGGAGAGCACCCGGCGCTCGACCTCCTCAACAGCGTCGATGTCGATCGGGGGAGAGTCAGCGACTTTCTGGAAAGTGGCGTCGCGCTTGCTCGCTGGAGCGAAGTGGCGGCCCTAACGCCGCCTGATGAGGTGCAGAAGCTGGTGGCCGCGCTTGAGAAGGAATCCGTGGCTGGCGCCGTTCTCGGCAAGGTGCACGCGATGAGACAACTTCTCGCCGATGAATTGCTGGAGGTCCGGCAAAGCGAGGATCTTGCAGCCCTCCTCAATGACCTGCTGCCTCACCCTCTCCTCTCGGCGGCCGGTGAGGGAGTGATTTTGAATAGCCGTGGAGATGAGCCTGCAGAGCAGCGCCTTCTCGCTCGGATGGCGCTCCACATAGTCGCCCTGCTACTTAGCGTCCCCCGCGCGCACATCTCCCAATGCGAGGCGCCGAACTGCGACTGGTTCTTCCTCGACCATAGCGGCGGGCGGCGGCGCTGGTGCCTCATGCAGGGCTGCGGGAATGCGGCCAAGGCTCGCCGGCACCGCGCAAAACTTTCCACATGAGCCGCTTTCAACGCTTCGCTGCCATCGATTGGTCGGGCGCCAAGGGTTCCCGGCACAAGGGTGTTGCAGTTGCAATTTGTGAGGCCGACGGTGCTGCCCCGAAGCTTGTGGAGCGGGCAAAGCCCTGGTCGCGAAGCGAGGTGCTGGAATGGCTGCTCGCGACGTCCAAGGAAGCGCCGACGCTCTACGGCTTCGACTTCAGCTTTGCGCCGCCCATCGTCGAGCGGGGCGAGTATCTACCGGGGGAGCCGGGCATCCCCGGCACCGCGCGCGAGTTCTGGGCCTATGTCGACCGCTGCTGTGCTGATGAGGATCTGGGCGCGGCGAGCTTTCTGGAGCAGGTTCACCGCCGCCATTTCTATTTCGGCATCGCCGACGGCACGAAGGCGGATTTCGTCCGCTTCCGCCAGTGCGATGCGCGGCTCAACGCGCAAGGCGGCCGCAAGACGGCGAGCGCCTATGATGCGATCGGCGCCGCACAGGTCGCGAAGGCGAGTTTCTCGGGAATGCGGCTGCTTCACCGGCTGGACGGCAAGGTTGCGATATGGCCGATGGAGCCGCTTCCCGACAGTGGAAGTGCCGTGGTGGAAATTTACACGCGCATCTATCTGCGCCGCGCAGGGCTTCAGGGGATGAAGCTCCGGTCTCGGGCCGAGCTCAACATCGCGCTGAAGGCGCTCGGCAGCGCCCCTGCCCGCCTCCGCTTCGAGCCCGACGATCATCAGACGGACGCATTGGTCACCGCCGCCGGTATGCGGGCTCTCGCGACGAGCGAACCGCACGCCTTCACTCCCGAAGGCCTGACGCGGGAAATCGCCGCAACGGAGGGCTGGACCTTCGGCATCCTATAAAGCATTGGGGGAGCCGGGCCGGATTAGCACAGTGGTAGTGCAGCGGTTTTGTAAACCGAAGGTCGGGGGTTCGAATCCCTCATCCGGCACCAGCTAGTCGTATCTTATCTTCACCCTACCTGCCGCTTCTGTGGCGCGCCCCCGCGCCTCCTCCGTATCCGCACCGGTCGCAAGCGCGACACCCATGCGGCGGTTTTTCCGCGTCACGGGCTTGCCGAACAGCCGAACGTCCTCTGCTGCGGCAAGCGCTTCGCCGAGCCCTTCGAAATGGAAGTTTTCCGCCTCGCGATCGGCAAGGATCACGGCCGAGGCGGAGGGTGCTCGCAGCCTGATCTCGGGGATCGGCAGACCCAGAACGGCTCTGGCATGGAGGTCGAACTCCGAGAGGTTCTGGGAGATGAGCGTCACCATGCCGGTGTCGTGCGGACGCGGCGACAGCTCGGAGAAGATCACCTCGTCACCGCGGACGAAGAATTCGACGCCGAAGATGCCGTAGCCGCCCAGATTGTTGACCACGGCTGCAGCCATGGCCTGCGCGTCTGAGCGCGCCGCTCCCGACATCGGGGTCGGCTGCCAGCTTTCCATATAGTCGCCGCGTTCCTGCCGGTGGCCGATGGGCGGGCAGTAGAGGATGCCCTCGCGGGTGCGGACGGTCAGCAAGGTGATCTCATAGTCGAAGTCGATAAACTCCTCGACGATCACCCGCGGCCGGTCGCCGCGCATATTGCCGACGGCATAAGTCCAGGCCTGCTCCAGTTCGTCCGCAGAGCGGACCGTGCTCTGGCCTTTCCCTGACGAGGACATGACCGGCTTTATCACGCAGGGCAAGCCGGTATGCTCCGCCCCCGCCAGCACCTCCTCGAGACTTTCGGCGAAGCGGTAGCGCGAGGTGCGGAGGCCGAGTTCGTTCGCGGCAAGATCGCGAATGTTGTCGCGGTTCATGGTCATCGCCGCCGCACGGGCCGAAGGGACGACGGTGCGGCCCTCCGCCTCCAACTCTCCCAGCACCTCGGTGCGGATCGCCTCGATCTCCGGCACAATAAAGTCGGGATCGTGCTTCTCCATCGCCGCGCGGAGGAGTGCACCGTCGAGCATCGAAAAGACCTCCGATGCGTCCGCCACCTGCATCGCGGGCGCGGCGGCGTAGGAATCACAAGCGATCACATAGGCGCCGAGCCGCTTCGCGGAGATGGTGAATTCCCGGCCAAGCTCGCCGGAGCCGAGAAGGAGGATCTTTGCGGTAAAGCTCATCGCCTCCCGCTATAGGCCCGACCGCAACAGCTCAAGTGACAGCGGCGAAAGGTGCGGCTAACCTCCCCGCAACATAAAGGGGGATCTCCATGCGTTCGCTCACCATCGCCGCTCTTCTGCTCGCCTCCGCGCCGGTCGCCGCGGCGGCGCAAAGCGCCGATGCCTATAGCGTCATCCACGCCGGGACCCTGCTGGACCGGCCCGGCCGGCCGCCGCGCCGGAACGCCAGCATCATCGTTCGCGCCGGCAAGATCGAGGCGGTGCAGGACGGGTTCATCACGCCCGCGGGCGCGGCCGTGATCGATCTCAGAGACCGCTTTGTGCTCCCCGGCCTGATCGACAGCCATGTCCATCTGAGCTCCGACCGGGCGGGAAACGAGGGGCTGATCGCAGGCCTTACGGAAAGCGCGCAGCTCGGTGCTTATGAGACGCTGTGGAATGCTCAAAAGACGCTGAATGCGGGCTTCACCACCGTCCGGAATCTCGGCGATGAGGGAGCGACTCTAGCGCTTAAGGAAGCGGTCAGTCGCGGATGGGCAAGCGGTCCGCGCATCGTCGATGCAGGCCAATCCATCTCCACGACCTCGGGCCATATGGATGGGCGTTTGGGGCTTCGCGAGGAGCTGCATGAAGCCGTCGGCGGCGCGGAGAACCTCTGCGACGGCGTCGAGGAATGCCGAAAAACGGTGCGGCGACAGGTCGGCCGCGGCGCTGACGTCATCAAGATCGCGACGACCGGCGGCGTCAACAGCCGCATTGGCGCCGGACTAGGCAAGCAGATGTTCGACGACGAAGCAAAGGCGATCGTTGATACCGCCAAGCTCTACAACAAGAAGGTGGCGGTCCACGCACATGGCGCCGACGGCATTGCAGTGGCGCTGAGGGCCGGTGCGGACTCGATCGAACATGGCACTTTACTCGACGACGAGAGCATCCACCTCTTCAAGCAGACCGGCGCTTATTATGTGCCGACGCTTTCGACGGTGAATGGCTATCTGGAGCGGATCGCCGCCAACCCGAATGCCTATCCGCCAGACGTACGGGCGAAGATCGACTGGCGCATCAGCATCACCGGCAAGGCTTTGGAAAAGGCGGTACCGGCGGGCGTGAAGATCGCCTTTGGCACCGACGCTGGCGTATCGAAGCACGGCCGCAATGCCGATGAGTTCGAGCTGATGGTGAAGCATGGCATGACGCCTGCCACCGCCATTCATGCGGCCACCGTCAACGCGGCCGATCTGCTCGGGCTCGGCAACGAGATCGGCACGCTTGAACCTGGCAAGATGGCGGATCTGATCGCGGTTTCAGGCGATCCGCTAAGCGATGTGACGGTGCTGAAGCGCGTCGGCTTCGTGATGAAGGGCGGTCGGGTCCACAAGGACCAGCGCTAGGCTGGCGCGAGCGTCAGGCTGCCTTGCGGCTTCTGACTCTGCGATGCTCGGCGATCCACTTCTCGACGACAGGAGCAATGCGCGTGCGCCACTTGCTGCCGTTGAAGATGCCGTAATGGCCGACGCCTTTGGCGAGATGATATTTCTTCTGCGCCTCCGAAAGCTTATTCGCGAGGTCGAGCGCTGCCTTGGTCTGGCCGATGCCTGAAATATCGTCGCGCTCGCCCTCGATGGCGAGGAGGGCGATGTCCGTAATCGCGGCAGGATTCACGCGGCGACCTCGATGCGTCATCTCGCCCTTCGGGAGCAGGTGGCGCTGGAACACTACGTCCACCGTCTGCAGGTAGAATTCCGCCGTCATATCGCAGACAGAGCGATACTCCTCGTAGAAGCTCTTGGTGGCATCGGCGCTCTCGTCATCGCCCTGTACCAGATGCTTGAACATCTCCCAGTGGCTGTTCACGTGGCTTTCGAGGTTCATGGTGAGGAAGCCGGCAAGCTGCAGGAAACCGGGATAAACCTTCCGTCCCGCGCCGGGGTATGAATAGGGCACGGTGGCGATCACGTTGCTCACGAACCAGCTGTGCGGCCGGTCGGTGGCGACCGCGTTGACAGCCGTTGGGGCCATCCGCGTATCGATAGGGCCACCCATCATGGTGAGCGTCTGCGGCCGCGCCGGGTTGTTGTCCTCGGCCATAATCGCCGCCGCCGCATAGCAGGGCACCGACGGCTGGCACACGGCAAGCATGTGCGGCCGCTCGCCGCTTTCCGCATGGATATGTTCGAGGAAGGCGATCACGTAATCGATATAATCGTCGAGGTCGAAGCGCCCTTCGTCCACCGGCACCAGCTTCGCATCCCGCCAATCGGTGATGTATACGTCCTGGCCGGGCAGCATCCGCTCGACGGTGCCGCGCAGGAGTGTTGCGTAATGCCCGGACATTGGCGCTACGATGAGCAGGCTTGGTCCACCGGCCACGCCCTCACGGCGGAAGCGCTTCAACTGGCCGAACGGCCTGCGAAACACGATTTCCTCATGCACCGCCACCTGTTTGCCGCCGACGATGGTGCTGTGAAGGCCGAATTCAGGCTTGCCGCGCGGGGCCGAGGCATGGGCGAACACGTCTAGCGCCGAGGCCATGATCGGTCCCATGCCGCTATAAGCGAAGGGATTTGCTGGGTTCTGCATCCATCCGGCGCCGATATTGGCGAGCGTGCTTGCTCCGGCGAGCAGCGACCGCTGCATTTCATAGGCGTCGTAGAGCATCCGTCCTCCGCGTCATGTTGCGGTGCAATAGACTCTATAACCGACCGGTCGGTCAATGGGTCCGTTCGGCCGGCGCCATTGAGCCGGAAAGGCTGCGCTGCTAGGCGAAGCCATGGCCGGTGAGAGCGTGGACGCGCCGCAGGGGAAAAGCCTCGGCAATCTGAAGATGATCTGGAGCTATGCGATCCGCTACCCGGGCCGCATCGGCGGCGCTGCGGTCGCTTTGCTGGTGGCGGCACTCGCGACGCTTGCCATTCCCGACGGCTTCCGCCGGGTCATCGATAAGGGTTTTGTCGCCGGCGGCGGCGATGTCGCCACCCACTTCTACTACGTGCTCGGCATCGTCATCCTGCTCGCGCTGGCGACGGCGGTCCGCTTCTATTTCGTCTCCTGGCTCGGTGAGCGGGTGGTGGCGGACATCCGCACCGCGGTGCACCGCAACCTCCTCCGGCTGGAGCCCCGCTTCTTCGAGGAGAACCGCCCGTCCGAGATCGCCTCCCGCCTGACGGCCGATACCGCGGTCATAGAAATGGTGGTCGGCACGACGGTTTCCGTCGCGCTCCGCAACATCGTCATGGGTGTCGGCGGCATCATCTATCTCTTTACGCTCGCGCCGAAGCTCACCGGCGCGCTGCTGCTCGGCATTCCGATCGTCATTCTGCCCGTGATGCTGCTCGGCCGAAAGGTGCGAGACGTGTCCCGCTCCAGCCAGGACCGGATCGCCGATGTTGGCGCCATCGTTTCCGAAACCCTGGGCGCGATGAAGGTCGTGCAGGCCTTCAACCAGCAGGCGCGGGAAAGCGGCCGTTTCTCCTCCGCCGTCGAAAGCGCATTCGGCACCGCAAAGCGGCGGATCGCGTTACGGGCCGTCATGACTGCGATCGTCATCTCGCTCATGTTCGGATCGATCACGCTCGTCATGTGGCAGGCGGCGCTCGATGTGCAGGCGGGCCGGCTGACCGGGGGGACCGTCGCCGCATTCGTCTTTACCGGTGCTCTCGTTGCCGGCGCGTTCGGCGCGCTTACTGAGGTGTATGGCGAGCTGCTGCGCGGGTCGGGCGCGGCGGGACGTTTGGCGGAGCTCCTGGCTCAGGTGCCGGAAATCAAGGCGCCGGCGCAGCCGAAGCCGCTGCCGACTCCAGCGATGGGCGCACTTGCTTTCGACAACGTGACCTTCCGCTACCCCACGCGGCCCGACGTGAGCGCTCTTGAAGACTTCACCCTTGATGTGAAACCGGGGGAGACGCTTGCGATCGTGGGGCCGTCGGGCGCAGGCAAGACGACGCTCTTCCAGCTCGCTCAGCGTTTCTACGACCCTATGAGCGGCGCCGTTCGCCTGGACGGCATCGATCTGCGCGAGGCTGACCCCGCCGACGTCCGCGCGCGCATTGCGATGGTGCCGCAGGAAACGACGATCTTCGCCGCCTCCGCGCGCGACAACCTGCGCTACGGCATGTGGGATGCGGATGACGACGCGCTCTGGGCCGCAGCCGAAGCCGCCAACGCGGCTGAATTTCTCCGCCGCCTGCCCGAGGGGCTCGACACCTTCATGGGCGAAGGCGGCGCGCGCGTTTCCGGCGGCCAACGCCAGCGCCTCGCCATCGCCCGCGCGATCCTTCGCGACGCACCCCTTCTCCTCCTCGACGAGGCGACGTCCGCACTCGACGCGGAATCGGAGCGCCTCGTGCAGGCGTCGCTGGAGCGGCTGATGAGTGGACGCACCACCATAGTGATCGCGCACCGCCTAGCCACAGTGCGCGCTGCCGATCGGATCATCGTTCTGGAACGGGGCCGCATCGTCGAGGAAGGAACGGACGAGAGCCTGCAAGCCCGCGGCGGTCTCTACGCCCGTCTGGCACGACTGCAGTTCGAGGGTTTGGCGGCCTAACATCAGTGCCGGTGCGGGTTTCGTCCGCGAAGGCAGTCGCGGCACCGAAGGCTTCATCTGCCCGCTTGCCTCACCTGGAATAGGAGCGCCCCCTCCGCCTGCCTACTCTGATCAAGCGGCGCATACAAAAGGCGTTACCTCAACGCCGCTGCGGCTCAGATAAGGCAGCGGCAGCTTGTTCACGAAAACATCACGCGGCCTACGAACGGCGGCGAGCACAAACGAAAAGGGCGGCCCGCAGGCCACCCCCTCATATCAGCATCAGGACACCGTGCTTACCAGGTGCGGTAAGCCTCGTTGCCGACAAAGCCGAGCTTCGTGACCGCGGCGCGTTTGGTTACGGCCAGCACCTGATCTACCGTCTCGTAAGGCGCCTCCGGATGCGGCTGCATGTGCAACTCGGGCTCCGGGTTCATCTGCGTGGTAAGGTCCAGATACTGACGCAGCGTCACCTCGTTTACCGGCGTGCCGTTCCAGAGGATGGCGCGGTTCGGCATGACGACGATCTTGTTCTTCACCGGATCGATCGGCGGCGGGGTGTTCTGCTGGCTGTCCACCGGCAGGTCCAGCTTCACCGCATGGGTCTGGATCGGGATGGTGATGATGAACATGATGAGGAGCACCAGCATGACGTCGATGAGCGGCGTCGTGTTGATGTCCATCATCGGTTCGCCTTCGGCTCCACCAGTTGACATCGCCATATGAGCTTACTCCTAAACTTGGGTACTTAGAGACGCGGACCGGCGGTCGCGGCACCGGCCGGCGGCTCGGAAATGAAGCCGACGCGTGCGAAACCCGCCATCTGCATCGTGAAAACCGCGCCGCCGATGCACTTGTACGGCGTGTTGATGTCGCCGCGGATGTGCGCTTCCGGCATGGTTTCCTCGGTGATGTTCTCGGCGCCCCCTGCGGCAGCCACCGTATCTTCGAGCTTCTTGACCGCACGGTCGAGGAGCTCTTCCGAATTCACCTTCTCAAGGTTCCAGTAGACCTCGCAGCCGCCGGCGCCGTCGCCGCGCACCGAAAGGGAGACATTCTCCGGCTTCGTGGTGGTCGGCTCGAAAGTCACCTTGGGCAGCTCCACCGGAACCGTCTGGATGACGACCGGGATGGCGATGAGGAAGATGATGAGGAGCACCAGCATGACGTCCACGAGCGGCGTCGTGTTGATGTCCGACATCGGGGTTTCTTCGCCGTCCCCTTCTTGGCCGACATTCATACCCATAGTCGATTTCCTATCCTAATCCGTGGGCTTCCGCCCTTTTCGACAATCAGGGGCGGCCCGAAAGCCGCCCCGCGATGTCGCTTAGACCTTCTTGGCGGTCGTGTTGCTGGTGGTCGTGGTTGCGCTGCCGGTGGCGGTGGTGCCGGCCGGAGCAGCCGTACGGCCGCCCGAAGCCGCCATCTGCGGCTTCACCGCACCGTTCGACATCATGTAACCATGAACGTCGTTGGTGAAGCGGGCGAGCTCTTCCAGAACCGCCTTGTTGCGGCGCATCAGCCAGTTGTAGGCCATAACCGCAGGCACAGCGACGACGAGGCCAAGCGCGGTCATGATGAGCGCCTCACCGACCGGGCCGGCGACCGCGTCGATCGACGCCTGACCGGACGCGCCGATCTTGATGAGCGCGCGGTAGATGCCGACCACGGTGCCGAACAGACCGATGAACGGAGCGGTCGAACCGACGGTCGCGAGGAGCGCGAGGCCCGTCGAAAGCCTGGAAGCGATCGCACCCTGGCTGCGCGCCAGCGAGCCGAGCATCCAGTCATGCTGGTCGACCGGGTCGGTCAGCTTGTTGTGCTGTTCCTGAGCAACGATCGCATCGTCGACGATCTGACGATAGGCGCTATTCTTCTCAAGCTTATTGGCGCCTTCGCGAAGGTTGGCCGACTGCCAGAAGGTCGTGCGCGCGCGCTTGCCCTGGTTCAGGATCTTCTGCTGTTCGAAGAGCTTCACGAACAGGATGTACCAGGATGCGGCCGACATGAGGACGAGGATGCCGAACGTCACATAGGCGATAAGTCCACCCTCTTCGAGAGCGGCCATAAGGCCATAGGGGTTTTCACCGCCACCTGCTGCTGCTGGATTAGCCATAGTAAGATATTCCTCTCATTCGAAAAATTAGATGCGTCGTTCTAAGATTATTCTTCAGGCAGGACCCACCTGATCGCTCCCGAGACCGTATCCGTCGTCTTCGCTCCGGTATTGTCAGTGGCCGGAGTGAAACGGGCGCGGCTCCGCATCAGGCGGCAGGTCGTGCTGTCGAGCGACGACGAGCCGCTGGAACCGGTGACTTCGCAATTGCTCACCCGGCCGTCAGGCCCAACGGTCAGGCGAAAACGCGTGGTGCCCTGCTCCTCGTTGCGGATCGCCGCAGCGGGATAGTCGTCATTAGAAACGTACGATGCCAGATTAGCGCGTGCCCGGGCCGGCTGAACCGTCTGCTTCGGCGGCGGCGGCGGTGGCGGAGCCGGGGGAGCCGGCGGCGCGGGCGGCGCCGTATAGGTAATTGGCGGCGTTGGCGGTGCGACGTTTACCGAAGTCACCGGCGGCGGCGGCGTATTCACGCGCACGATCGGCGGCGGCGAGACCACGGGCGGCGGCTGCACCTGCTGCGGCGTTTCCGGGGGCGGCGGCTCTTCCTCTGGAGGCGGCGGTTCCTCGGTCACGTCGAATGTCTTGAGGTCTTCAGTGACCTTCTTCACGACATTATAGGCAAGGCCTGTCACGAACGCGTAGCCGAGAAGAGCGTGCAGCAACGCCACGATCACGATCGCCGTGATGCGGCCTCTGCTCATTCCTTGATCAGCATATGCCATTAAACAGCCACACTCCCTCTCTCTATTTCAGCCGGGATCGGCGCGCTTACATAACGCGGCTGATCCGTTGCGGGTCCACGATGTACTATTATGACATGGACAAGGCGTGTGTCTCTATCGTGACGTTTTCGCCGACGCAATCCTTCAGTGAAGGTTCAGCCTTGCGGGTCTGAATGCAGCTAAAAGGCGTCATTGGGGACTAAGTTTTGGAAAATATGTTCTTAATCTTTCGGCGCAGCAGAATTTCGGTGCGCAGTGTCATTTTGGGATTCAGTGCTCTCGCGGCGACAACCGTCGTCTCCACGCCCAGCGAATCACAAGTTTCGGTGCCGTTTCCGGCGCTCACTTATGCCGATTTTGCCGACCTGACGCTGCCGTCGCCCGTCGTCGCGCACGTGCGGGTGACCCGCGTCGTAAGGTTGAAGCCGAAGCAGGCACCGAACGTGGCTCCTGGCAAAAGCCGGTTCTTCGTCGAGGCTGATGTTGTCTCGCTACTGAAGGGTGCTGGAGGCGTCCCGCCCGCTGTAACCTACCTGGTCGACCTTCCGAACGGGCCGGGCGGTAAGCCCATTAAGATCCAGAAAAAGTCGGAATTCCTTGTCTTCGCCTCCCCCGTTCCTGGTCGACCGGGCGAACTGCGGCTTTCAGCGCCCGATGCGCATCGCATCTGGAGTCCGGCCGAAGGCGAGCGCGTACGGCAGCTGATCCAGGAATCGGCTCGGCCCGACGCGCCGCCGCAAATAAGCGGCATAGGCCGGGGCTTCCACGTACCCGGCTCCTTACCCGGCGAAGGCGAGACGCAGATATTCCTGCAGGCAGCAGATGGACGGCCGATATCGCTCAACATCCTTCGGCGTCCGGGCGAACGTTCGCGCTGGGCGGTTGCTTTATCGGAGATCGTGGATGATGCCGCCGAACCGCCGGTCCGCGATACCCTCCTTTGGTACCGTCTCGCCTGCACGCTGCCGCCTAACCTGCCGCCGCAGAGTCTGGCAGATGCGGAAGCCGCTTATCATGTGATGATCAGGATGGATTATCAGGTCGTGATGCAGGGCCTCGGCCCCTGCGCCCGCACGCGCACCCGCTAGAAGGAGGCGAGGTCCACGCCTACGCCGGCGCAGTCCGGATAAATGTCGGGCTTGCGGCTCGAGACGCGAAGTGCGGTGACACCGCGCCGCGCAGCGACGAGGTCGTAGATTTCGCGAACGAACGTCTCCTGCAGGTTGAATCGTCGGCCGCCGGCGAGGCGGGCAATCTCCGTACGCAGGAAGTCGTAATTCCATGCCGCAGCCGCGTCGTCCTCGGCGGCGAAGGAGGCTTCGTCCACCCAAACCTCGACGGTGACGTAGAGGCGCTGCGGATTGCCGACCTCGAAATCGTGAAAGCCGATGTCGACGGGCAGGCAGAAGTCCTGAAGCACGATCTTGCGCGTCTTGGGTGCAAGCCTGTCCGGCACCAACCCATCCAGCTTGATGATGTTTTCGCTCATTTCGGCTCCAGAAATTGCACGTCGCGGGCGAGCCCGAGGAATCGCTGCCCGCCGTCGAGGATAATGGTCTCTCCCGTCAAGGTGGGCGTTGCGATGATGAAGCGAAGCGCGGCGACGATCTCCTCCACCCGCACACCGCGCTGAAGAGCGTTGAGCGCGTGAACGACATCGAAATTGTCGCGGCTCTGTGGGCCTGACACTAGAGTGACCGACGGGGCGATCCCGCAAACTCGAACGCCCCTAGCGGCGAAGGCGCGGGCGGTGAGTTCGGTCACGCCGGCTAGGCCCTGCTTCGACACGGTATAGGAAAAAAAGTCGGGATTTGGGTTCGTCAGCTTGGCGTCGAGAAGGTTGACAATGAGCCCGCCCTCGCCCGCTCTGGCCGCAAATGCCTGCGACAGCAGAGCCGGCGCGCGGAGGTTGATCGCCATATGCGCATCCCAGCGATCAACGCTGAAGTCCGCCGCGGAATCATATTCAAACCGCGAGGCATTGTTGACCAGCAACCGCGCGGGCGGGAGTCCGGCAAGGCCAGCGAAGATGCGGTCGGCGGCATCGGCGGACGCGAGGTCAGCCATGACCACGGCAGCATTGCCGAGTTCCGCCGCCAGCGCGCCGGCCTCCTCTACCGAGCAATTGCAGTGGATGAGGAGATGCCAGCCGTCTTCGCTGAGCGCGCGGCAGAGCGCGGCGCCGATCCGCTTCGCTCCCCCGGTGACGATGGCCGTCCGCGGCCCTTCGAACTCGCTGCCCATAGGCGGCGATGGTTAGGGGAGCGAGTCCGGCGCGGCAAGTTTTGCGCTCTTCGCCTCAATCGCCTAATCGGCACCCATGCCTTCGCCGGAGCCGCCTCAGGATCTTTCCAGCCTCTCGCTGGCGGACATCGCGCGAATGGCCGAAGAGAAGAAGCTGCCGCCGGTCGACAAGTGGAATCCGACCCATTGCGGCGACAGCGCGATGCGGATCGCGCGCGACGGCACTTGGTTTCACGAAGGCAGTCCGATCGGCCGGCCGGCGATGGTGCGGCTGTTCTCGACGATCCTGCGCCGCGAGCCTGACGGGCGCTTCGTCCTCGTCACGCCGATCGAGAAGCTCGACATCGAAGTCGAGGATGCGCCTTTCGTTGCGGTCGAGCTCAAGACGGAGGGCGAAGGAAAGGACCGGTCCCTCGCTTTCCGCCTCAACACCGGCGACATGGTGGTGGCGGGCGCGGCCAATGCGCTCCGCCTGGAGGAAGGCGAGGACGGCCCGCACCCATATTTGCAAGTGCGCAGCAGCCTGGACGCGCTGGTCGCTCGGCCTGTCTATTACGAGCTCGCCAATCTTGCCCTCGCAGAGGGGGCGGAGCCGCTCGGCCTTTGGAGCGGCGGCACGTTTTTCCGCTTGGACGCGGCATGAGCCTCGCGCAAATGCTGAAAGAGGCGCTTGAACGCGGTCATCGTTCGAGGCCCGAATTGCTCGCAGGCGACATCGGCGATCCGCTGATCGATGAGGATCAACCCGTCACGCCTGCAGCTGTACTGGTGCCGGTGGTGGACCGTGATGAGCCCACCGTCATACTGACGCTGCGCCCGGACACGCTTCGCCAGCATGCCGGGCAGATCGCCTTTCCAGGCGGCCGCATCGACCCCGGCGATGCCGGCCCCATTGGAGCGGCGCTCCGCGAGGCAGATGAGGAAATCGGGCTCTCACCCGGACATGTCGAGGTGGTAGGTCTCGCCGATCGCTACCGGACCGTCACCGGTTACGAAGTCACGCCAGTCCTCGGCGTGGTGCCGCCTGATCTCCCTTTGACGCCGCAGCCTGGTGAGGTGGCAGGTATTTTCGAGGCGCCGCTTCACTATCTGCTCCATCCGGAGCATCAGCTGGTCCGCACCGCCATGTGGCGAGGCCGCGAGCGGACCTATTATGAGATCATGTGGGGCGATAGGCGCATCTGGGGGGCAACGGCTGCGATGATCGTGAACTTAAGCCGCAGACTGGCGCTCACTGCATGAAGCTGGCGGAAGCATCGTGGCAGACGCAGCGCGGCATGGCGGAGCTTCTGCGCGCGCTTTCAGCCAACGATGGCGAGACACGCTATGTCGGCGGCTGCGTGCGCGACACCTTGCTCGGCCTGCCGGTGAGCGACATCGACCTTGCCACCCGGCTCCAGCCGGAAAACGTGATGAGCCGGCTGAAGAAGGCAGGCATCAAGGCAGTTCCGACCGGCATCGATCATGGCACCGTGACGGCGATGCTGCCCGAGGGGCATGTCGAGATCACCACCCTCCGCCGTGACGTTTCGACCGACGGGCGCCGGGCGACCATTGCTTATACCGACGACTGGAAAGAGGATGCGGCGCGGCGGGATTTCACGATCAATGCGCTGTCCGCCGATCCGCAGAGCCTGGAAGTCCACGACTATTTCGGTGGGGAGGAGGACCTGGAGGCGCGGCGCGTGCGGTTCATCGGCGATCCGCTGATCCGCATTGCCGAGGATCATCTGCGCATTCTCCGCTTCTTCCGCTTCCATGCCCGCTTCGGCGCGGGCGAGATGGACCGCGCCTCGCTTGAAGCCTGCACCGCGCGGGCTAATGATCTGATGGCGCTGTCTCGGGAGCGGATCGCCGACGAGATGCTTCGCCTGCTGCAACTTCCCGATCCGGCTCCCACCGTGTCCCTGATGATCGGCTGCGACATATTCCGCCCCGTCTTGCCTGAGATCCAAAACGCAGAGGCCCTTGCCGCCCTGGTCAAAGCGGAGGAGCAAGCAGGCATTGCAGGCGATCCGCTGCGGCGGCTTGCCGCCTTGCTGCCGGCCGATGCCGAACTGGCGGCATCGGTCGCAACCCGGCTGAGACTGTCCAACAAGGCAGTGAAAAGGATCGCCTCTGCGGCCGCGCGGTCGGCGGCCGATCCAGACGATCCTGAAGTCCTCGCCTACATGATTGGCGCCGAGGAAGCGGTCGACCGCCTGCTGCTTGGGGGCAGCGCGGAAGCCGCCGCTAGCCTCTCAGGCTGGAACCGGCCGCGCCTTTCGGTGGGCGGCGGCGACCTCATCGCCATGGGTCTGACGCCAGGCTCGATCGTGGCAAGGACGCTGCAGGCTGCGGAGAGGGAGTGGATCGCACGAGGTTTCCCTGCAGACGAGGAAGAACAGCGGGCCATCGCCCGCGCCCACGTCGATCAGGTCTTGCGCGACAGCCAGTAATCGAAGGCCGCGTCGGCATCGAGCGGCTCGGAGAAGAAGAAGCCCTGCCCGTTGGTGCAGCCCATGTCCGCCAGCGCGGTGGCGAGCTTGCCGCACTCGACGCCCTCGGCGGTCGTCACCATGCCGAGCGCTCCGGCCACGGAAAGCACCGCACGAACGATGGCGGTGGAATCGGCGTCGTCCAGCATGTCGGTGACGAAGCTGCTGTCGATCTTGAGGAGGTCGATCGGCAGGCGCTGGAGATAGGCGAGAGAGGTATAGCCGGTGCCGAAATCGTCCAGAGCAATGCGGACGCCGAGACGCTGCATCGCTTCCAGCACTTCGGTCGCGCGCTGCGGATCGTGGATGATGGCGCTTTCGGTCACTTCCAGCATCAGGCGGTGGCTTTCGATCTTCCGTTCTGCCAGTGCATCGGACACGAGCGCAGCCACGTCATCCCGCTGGATTTGAACCGCCGAAAGATTGACGCCCATATAGACGGGCAGCGGCTCACCATATTTCTCGTCCCAGCCGCGCATCGCATCAAGCGCCGCGCCAAGGGCCCAGCGGCCGAGCGGAACGATCAGGCCGGATTCCTCCGCCACCTCGATGAACTCGTAAGGCGCGATGACGCCTTCCTCTTCATGATCCCAGCGAGTCAGTGCTTCGAAACCGGTAATCTTTCCGGTCGCGAGTTCGACAAGCGGCTGGAAGGCGAGGCTCAGCTGCCCCGCCTCGATGGCCCGGCGAAGCTCCGTTTCGATGCTGAAGCGCCGCCGCACGACCTGCGCCTGCCCTGGTTCGTAAACTTGCACCTGCCCGAACAATTTGGCGCGCTTCAGCGCGAACTGCGCATTGCGAAGCAGCTCTTCCGCGGAATCCTTTTTATCTTGAGCGACGGCGCAGCCGATCGCGCAATCGACGCGGATCTCCATGTCGGAAAGGCGGAAAGGCGTGCCGAGCACGCCGGTGATCCGATCGGCAAAGGCGACCGCATCGCCGACGCCCTTGTCGAGCCGCAGCAGGATCGCGAATTCGTCACCGCCCGTCCGGGCAAGCACGTCCCCCGGCCGAAGCGCGGAGAAGAGACGGCGGGCGAAGGTGATGAGCAGTTCGTCGCCCGCGAGTGCGCCGACGCAGTGATTGACGCGGCTGAAGCGGGTCATGTCGACGGCAAGTACGGCGTGGCTGCCGGGCTTGAAGTTGCGGTCGCCAAGAATGGCTTCCACCCGCTCGTTGAAGGCGAGGCGGTTTGGTAGGCCGGTGAGGCTGTCCCGAAGCATTTCGGCCCTGAGACTGTTCTCGGTCTCGATCTGGACCGTCTTGTCGATGAGCGCGATCAGGCAGCGCTGCGGCGCATAAGGGGTCGGCCGTAGCTTCGACAGGCGGACTGTATAATAACGGCCGTTGATGCTGCGGCCGTCATGTCCCTCAAATTGGTACGCACGCTCACCGCGGTCGAGAAAGTCCTCTAGCGCCCTGCTTATGCCCGTTTCAGAAAAGAAGCCGATGCTGTCGACCCAAGGTTTGTCGCTGGCTGCCTTCCAACCGGCCGTATCTTCGAACACGGAATTGGCCAGGTCGACGTAGCTGCGTCCGTTTTCGTCCTGGCAAAGGATGGCTGCGGCGACGGGAAGTGCGTCGATATAGTCTTTGCGGGCGGTGTCGATGATGCCTTCGGAGATCGAAAAGAAGCGGGCGCCCGCTGGCATCACGGGCAGCGCCGAGCTTTCCTGCGCTTTGTTACGCCGCCGCGACGAGGCCACCTGCATGGCTGCCTGTTAAGCTTAAGCGGTTAATTATGCATTGAGGATTAGAAGCGGTTATCCCGGGGAAAACCCATCGGCGGCATCCGGCCGGCCGCGCCGCGCGCCGTGCGCCAAGCGGACAGATCGGGCTCGCTCCGGGTGCGGCCGCTTTCCCCGCCCATGCTCCAGCTGAGGCCGTCGGAGAAGGCGAAGGTGGTTGCATCGGACAGGCCGCCATCGCGGTAACGCTGCAGCGCAACGCCCTGGCCGCGGCCCATTTCGGGCAGCTCGGTAAGAGGGAACACAACCATCTTCCGGTTGTCACCGATCGAAGCGACATAATCGTCGCCGGCGCCGATCTGCCGCACCACCTTCAGCGTCGCGCCCGCGCGAAGGTTGACGATCTGCTTACCCTTCCGTGTCTCGGCGATGGCGCCCGCCGCGGACGTGACGAAGCCGCGTCCGTCCGACGAGGCGAGCAGCAGCTTCGCATTCTGAGCCGCCGGCATCAGGGCGACGATATTCCCCTCGCCCTCGAGGTCGACCATCAATCGCACCGGCTCGCCGAAGCCGCGTCCCCCCGGCAGCTTGTCCGCGCCGAGCGTATAGAAACGTCCATTTTGCGCCGCGAGCAGGATCTTGTCCGTCGTCTGCGCATGGAAGGCGAAGGCCGGGCCGTCGCCCTCCTTGAACTTCATCGCATCCGGATTGGCGAGGTCGACATGCCCCTTCATGGCCCGCACCCAGCCGCGCTGCGACATGATGACGGTGATAGGCTCCCGCTCAATCATTGCCTCGAGCGGGATCTCACGCGCCGGCCCAGCTTCCTCGATAAGCGTTCGGCGGCGGCCGAGCTCCGTATCGAGACCATAGCGGTCGCGGAGCGCAGCCAAATCCTTCTTCAGGCGCGTGCGCTGCCGCGCGGGAGAGTCGACCAGCTTCTGAAGCTCCTCCCGCTCCTTGATGAGCGCGTCCCGCTCCTTCTTGATCTGCATCTCTTCGAGCTTGCGCAAGCTCCGGAGACGCATGTTGAGGATGGCTTCGGCCTGCCTGTCGGTGAGCGCGAACTCCGCCATCATCACCGGCTTCGGCTCATCCTCCTCGCGGATGATCTGGATGACGCGGTCGAGGTTCAGATAGGCGACCAGATAGCCTTCGAGCAGCTCCACCCGGTCGTCGATCTTGCCAATGCGATGCTTCGACCGGTTGACCAGCACTTCGATCTGGAAGTCGACCCAAGCGGAGAGCGCTTCCTTGAGACTCATCACGCGCGGGGTGCGGTTGGCGTCCAGCACGTTGAGGTTGAGCGGTATCCGCACTTCGAGGTCGGTGAGGCGGAAAAGGCTGTCCATCAGCACCTGCGGCTCGACGGTGCGGCTGCGGGGTTCGAGCACGATGCGGATCTGCTCGTCGGACTCGTCCCGAATATCGGCGAGGATCGGCAGCTTCTTTTCGGAAATGAGCGCCGCGATCTGCTCGATCAGCTTCGCTTTCGGCACCTGGAACGGGATTTCCGTGACGACCGCAACCCACGTGCCTCGGCCCTGGTCCTCTGTCTCCCACTTGGCGCGGACGCGGAAGCCGCCGCGGCCGGTTGCATAGGCGCCGGCGATCGCCTCGGCGCTGTCGACGATCACGCCGCCGGTCGGGAAATCCGGACCGGAGACGAAGTCCATCAGAGCCGACGGCTCGGCGGCGTGATTGTCGATGAGGTGGCTAGCGGCGTCGATCAACTCGGCGACATTGTGCGGCGGGATCGACGTGGCCATGCCGACCGCGATGCCGCTGGCGCCGTTCGCGAGGAGATTGGGGAACAGGCCTGGAAAAACCTCAGGCTCTTCCTCTTCCCCGTTATAGGTGGGGCGGAACGCGACGGTGCCTTCGTCCAGACCCGCCATCAGCTCCACCGCCGTCGCGGTCAGCCGAGCCTCGGTGTAGCGGTAGGCCGCGGCATTATCACCGTCGACATTCCCGAAATTGCCCTGCCCGTCGACGAGCGGGTAGCGGAGCGAGAAGGTCTGCGCGAGACGGACCATCGCATCATAGACCGACTGGTCGCCGTGCGGGTGATATTTGCCGATCGTGTCGCCGACCACGCGCGCGCACTTCTTGTACGCCGACGCAGGATCGAGCCGCAACAGCCGCATTGCCCAGAGAAGGCGGCGATGGACCGGCTTCAGGCCATCCCGGACGTCGGGAAGCGACCGCGCCGTGATCGTGGAAAGCGCGTAGACGAGGTAACGCTGCGATAACGCATCGTCGAACGGCGCGTCGACGATCTGATCGAACTCATCGGACATCGTTTCGAATTAGCAGCCGCTCCCGCAACGGGCGACCCCTGCCTGAGCAGATATCCACAGCTATGGCTTGTATTCTCTACCTATGAGATATAGTAACAAGAAAGAAAAGAGGAGGATTGCCTGATGCGTAAGTCTCTTTCCCTTGCCGCCCTGCTTCTCGCCTCCGCCTGTGGCGGTGGCGAACCGCAGCAGACCCGAACCAGCGAAGATCTGCAGACATTCGACGTCGCCGAGGAGCCTCCTGCACCAATGGCACCTCCCCCACCGGCCCCCGTCGCACGCTCCGCCGCCGACGAGAGCGGACCGGCAATCGCGCCGACGGCCGCACCTGGCGTCGCATTCGACTATCGCTATGCCTTCCGCCTTCCCGCCGAGCGGGTCGCGGTGGTTCAGGAACAGCATGCTCAGGCCTGTGAAAAGCTGGGCCTCTCCCGCTGCCGCATCACCGGCATGCGCTACCGGCTGGTGAACGAGCGCGACATCGAGGCGATGCTCGCCTTCAAACTTGATCCGACCATCGCACGCCAGTTCGGCAAAGCTGGTGTCGAGACTGTGACACAGGCGGAAGGCATGCTGGTGGACAGCGAAATAAGCGGCGTCGATGCGGGCGCAGAGATCAAGCGCGCCAACCGCACGGACGCTCAGCTGAACGAGGATCTTCGGCGGATGGAGGAGCAATTGGCGCGGCCCGGCATCCGGTCCGACGAACGGGCTCGGCTCCAGTCCGAAGCGCAGCAGCTCCGCAACATGATCCGCGCCAATCAGGCCACCCGCGAAGATCAGGAGGAATCGCTCGCGACCACTCCGATGGTGTTCCAGTACGGATCGGGCGATCTCGTTCCGGGCTTCGACGCGCGCTCACCGATACGGAACGCGATCGAGCAGGCGGGGGACAATTTCGTGAGCGGCTTCGCGGCGATGCTCGTTATCCTCGCCACGTTGCTCCCCTGGGCGCTGCTTCTGCTTCTCGCAGCATGGCTTGTCCAGCGCTTCGGACGCCGCTTCGTTGCGAAGCGGGCGGAAACGGAGAGCTAGGCCGGCACTTCGGGTTCGGCAAACACCTCAGGCGGCGCGTCGTCGACGCACTGGCGGAGCTCGGCGAATAGCCATTCGCGGAAAGCCTTGATCTTGGGCTGGTTGCGCTTGTGCTCGGGATAGACGAGCCAATAGGAAAAGCCGTCGAGGCTGACGATGGGAAAGGGCTGAACGAGCCGCCCCGCCGCCAGATCGCCCTTCCAGAGGAGAGGCATAAGCATTGCAACGCCATGGCCCGCCATGGCGGCATTGCCCTCCATCTGCTGCGAGTCGAGCCATATGCCCGTGCCTTTGGGATCTTCGGCTTCCTCGACGCCTGCTTTCTCAAACCATCTCTTCCACCAATTGTCACCGGCGCTGAGCCGGGGCACCTTCAAAAGGTCGGCAGGAGCGCGGATCGCATGTCGTTCCAGAAACGCCGGGCTGCACATCGGCGCCGAGTGGAACTGGAAGAGGAAATGGGAGCGAAGTCCCGGCCAGTTGCCCCGCCCGCTCCTTATGCCCAGGTCGACATCTTCGGACGCAAAGTCGACGAGATGGTTCTGCGTCTTCAGCCGTACCGCCAGCTCTGGCCGCGCCACTTGAAAGCTTCCAAGGCGGAGCGCCATCCAGTTCGATGCGAAGGTTTGGGTCGTCGTGATGCTAAGGACGGCTTCATTTTCGTTAGTCACCGCTTCGAAGGCATCGGAGATCGTGTCGAAAGCGTCGGCCACGAGCGGGGCGGCTTTACGGCCCGCTTCAGTGAGCGTTACCCGCCGCTTTGAGCGATGAAAGAGCGGAACGCCAAGCCGTTCTTCCAACAAGCGAATTTGATAACTGACGGCCGCTTGAGTCATGCCAAGCTCGGCCGCAGCCTGAGTGAAATTCTCGTGACGCGCGGCGGCTTCGAAGACGCGGACGGCGGAAAGCGGCGGCACGTGACGCATGCTGCATATGATAAGGCCTGCTTATCACCTCTGTCGAGCCTTTAGTTGGCGGGAGAGCACCCTTCGCTCCTAAATCCGAGCTGCCCACCGGCACTTGCAACAGGAGGAAAACATGCGCGACGAAATGGACGCCCGTATATGGAACGAGCATCATCAGGCTTTCTCGCAGTCACTTTCGAACCTCGTGACGGCAGCCGTCGACACCATTCGCATGACGCTTCGCAAGCTTCACAAGATCGAATTCGGCGCACCATGGAAGCCGACCGAAAAGCAATGGTGAGATGCCGGCGGGCGACCTGAGAGCGCCCGCCGAAGCCGAAACTCAGCCGCCGCTTTGCCGCAGCGCTTTATGCGTCTATCGCGCAGCCGATGGTCCGTACCCTTGCCCTTGCCCTTGCTGCCGCGCTCGCGCTAGCCGCTTGTTCCGTGACGAGACCGCCGGAAACACCTGCTGAAAAACCCGCACGCCCCGATGGGCTTATGATCTGGCCGGACCTGCTGGAGCGTCCGCGCCCACAGCCCGATGTCGAGATACGCTATGGCGACAATCAAATGCAGGTCGTGGACCTGTGGCTGCCGCCGGGCAAAGGGCCGCACCCGACCGTGCTGATGGTCCACGGCGGCTGCTGGCAGACGGAGATTGCCGACCGCCGCATCATGAACTGGATTGCCGACGATCTGAGGAAACGCGGGTTTGCCGTCTGGAACATCGACTATCGCGGCGTCGATCGGGAGGGCGGCGGCTATCCCGGAACCTTCCTTGACGCCGCTGCCGCTACCGACGCGCTTCGGCAGCATGCGCCCAAATACAATCTCGACATCTCCCGCCTCGTCGCCACCGGCCATTCGGCGGGCGGGCATTTGGCGCTCTGGCTGGCGGGCCGGCACCGGCTGCCGGCGAACAGCCCGCTTCGATCCTTGAACCCGCTTCCGATCCATGCGGTCGTTAGCCTCGGCGGGCTCCAGGATCTGGAGGAGGCCGCGCGGCCGCCGGGAAGCGGCTGTGGGCTTGAGGTGATCGGCAAGCTTACCAACGGCCGATATGCCGACACGTCCGTGCCGCCGCTTGCCCCGCTCAAGATCGAGCAGGTGCTCGTCAACGGTCTTCAAGACCGCATCATCCCATCGTCTTATGCCGAAACCTACGCGAACAAGATGCGGGCCGCAGGCGACGAGGTGAGGGTCCGAATGGTCGACCGCACCGGCCATGTCGAGCTGATCGCGCCGGACAGCGTCGCCTGGGCCGCGGCCGCGGAAGAGATCGAACGGGCACTCGGCCGATGAGCCAGGTGCCGGAGCAGATCAGGGCCCTCGATGAAGCCGACCCGCTCGCCGCCTTCCGCGATCGCTTCGTGCTGCCGGACGGCGTCATCTATCTCGACGGCAATTCGCTTGGGGCGTTGCCGAAGAAGGCGATTTCTCGCGCGGGCGATACTGTGCTTCACGAATGGGGCAGCGCTCTCATCCGCAGCTGGAACGATCATGGCTGGATCGAAGCGCCGCAGCGGATCGGCCGCAAGATCGCGGCTTTGCTGGGCGCGAAGCCCAATGAAGTGATCGTCGCCGACAGCGTCACGATCAATCTCTACAAGCTGATCCTCGCGGCGGCGCCACTTCGGCCGGAGCGTAAGGAACTGCTCACCGAAGCCGGCAATTTCCACACCGACCTCCACATCGCGAGCGGCGCAGCGGAGCTCCTGAACATGCGCCTCCGCGTAGAGCAGCGCGAGAATGTGGAGCAGGCCATCGGCGACGACACCAACCTGCTCCTGCTGACCCATGTCCATTACAAGACTGGCGAGCGCTACGACATGGCGGCCGTCACCGCGCATGCAAGGGAAGCGGGAGCGATAACGCTTTGGGACCTCAGCCACAGCGTCGGCGCGGTGCCGCTTGCGCTAAACCGCGACGGTGCCGAATTGGCGGTCGGCTGCGGCTATAAATATCTGAACGGCGGCCCCGGCGCGCCTGCCTTCCTCTATGTCGCCGAGCATCTGCAGGACCGGCTGATGTCGCCCTTGCGCGGCTGGATGGGGCATGCCGCGCCCTTCGCATTCACTGACGATTATGTGCCGGCGCCCGGCATCGGCCGATTCCTTGCCGGAACACCGCCGATCCTCAGCATGGCGGCGTTGGAAGCCGGTGTGGAAGGCTTTTCAGGCGTCGACATGGACGTGGTCTGGACGAAATCGGTCGCTCTCTTTGATCTCTTCGCGAAGCTGGTTGAAGAGCGGTGCGCCGGCTACGGCCTCGAATGTATCAGTCCGCCCGCCCCGTCGAAGCGAGGCAGCCACATCTCGTACCGCCACCCGCAGGCCTTCGAAATCTGCCAGGCGCTTATCGCAGACGGCGTGATTGGCGATTTCCGTTCGCCGGACGTGGTCCGCTTCGGCCTGACCCCGCTCTATCTCTGCTACTCAAATATCTGGAATGCGGTCGAGCGGCTGCGCCACATCCTGGAGAGCGAGAGCTGGCGCGACCCTCGCTTCGCCGTGCGCGGCAAAGTCACCTGACCCTTCCGAATTGCCCCCGCCGCGCCTCTTCGCTATAGCGCCTGTCCGAAGCCCCGGCTCCGCACCACGTGCCGCCGGGGCGCTCTATTTTGACCGTCCCGGATGAGGGGAAGTGCGCATGTCCCGCCGCCGCCAGATTTACGAAGGCAAGGCCAAGATACTCTACGAGGGTCCGGAGCCCGGCACGCTCATCCAATATTTCAAGGATGATGCGACCGCCTTCAACGCGCAGAAGAAAGGCACGATCAGCGGCAAGGGCGTGCTCAACAACCGTATTTCCGAGCATGTATTCACCCTGCTCGGCGGCCTCGGCATCCCGACCCACTTCATCCGCCGGCTCAACATGCGTGAGCAGCTGATCCGTCAAGTCGAGATCGTCCCCATTGAGGTGGTGGTGCGCAACGTCGCTGCGGGTTCGCTGTCGAAGCGCCTCGGCATTGAGGAAGGCCAGCAGCTCCCCCGCACGATAATCGAATATTATTACAAGGACGATGCGCTCGGCGATCCGATGATCGCCGATGAGCATATCGCCTGCTTCGGCTGGGCAAGCCAGGAGGAGATGAACGACATCGCCGACATGGCAGTGCGCGTGAACGACTTCCTCTGCGGCCTGTTCGCCGGCATCGGCATCCGCTTGGTTGACTTCAAGCTGGAGTTCGGCCGGCTGTGGGAAAACGATTACAGCCGCATCATCCTTGCCGACGAGATCAGCCCCGACGGTTGCCGCCTGTGGGACATGACGACCAACGAGAAGCTCGACAAGGACCGCTTCCGCCGCGACCTGGGCGGCGAAGCCGAAGCCTATCAGGAAGTCGCGCGCCGGCTGGGCCTCCTGCCCGAAGGCGAGGCGAACAGCGTTCTCGACTTGGAGGAGCACCGGCAGAAGCGAGGTAAATAAGCACGCAGCCTGAAGCTCAGGGAGAAGCGGGATGCTAGGCATCGGGATCGGGCTCGTATTTGTCGCGGCTCTTCACCTGATCCCAGCGGCATTCACCCAAACTATTCCGACCACGTCGAGGGGTCGGCCGATCCGCCGTTCTGAAAAGCCCATCGAATTCTGGGGCACCTGCATTGTCATGGGAGCAGCCGCCTCGACGGGCGTAGGTATAATATTCGCCGCGCTCCTGAAGTAGCCGAAGTCAAAGAAAAGGCCCCGACCGCTGCCGGCGAGGCCTATCCTCTCCTGAAACTCTAAACGCTTACTTGGAAGCGGAAGGTCCACCGAGCGCGGTACGCGTCGCCGCGGCGGCGCGGGCCTGAACCGAAACCAGATAGTCGCTCGACTGCATGAAGGGGATCGGGTTCACGGCCTTGCCGTCGATCCGCACTTCATAGTGAAGGTGGCTGCCGGTCGAACGGCCGGTGGAGCCCATCAAAGCGATCTTGTCGCCGCGCTTCACGCGCTGGCCAGGAGCCACGAGCGAACGCGAAAGGTGGCCATAGCGGGTCTGAATGCCCTTGCCGTGATTCAGCTCGACGAGGTTGCCATAGCCTCCCGCCCATTCGGAGCGGCCGACGACGCCGTCGGCGGTGGCATAAATGGGGGTGCCGATCGGACCGGCAAGGTCGATGCCGCCGTGCATGGCGGCGCGGCCCTGGAACGGGTCCGAACGGACGCCGAAGCCGCTGGTGAAGTTCGCATTGGCCACCGGCTTCAGCGACGGAATGGCGATCGTGCCCTGTTCGAGCTGATCGAGCTTCTTCCAGCTGGAGAAGAGCGCCTTGAAATTGGGATCGGCAGCAGTCTTGAGCGGCTCGACAGCCTCGAACGGACCGCCAACGCTCTGAACGCGGCTCGGATCGATCCCGAGGCGGCGAAGTTCGGCGGAAGTCATTTCGTAACGCTGCTGCACCTGCGCCTTGATGGCCTGTACGTCAGCTTGCATCGCCTGCACTTGCTGCTGCATGCGTGCGACGTCGGCGGTCGGGGTAGGAGCCGGCGCTGCGGCAAGCTGCGCAGCGGCGAAAACGGACCAGCAGAAGGTGCCGGCGGCGGCCACGAAGGCGGAAACCTGCACGGGAACGCTCACGCGGACGCGGCGGAGCGATTTGCCGTCATGGAAGAAAATGTCGCGCGGCTTCAGAATCTTAGGGAACCCGCCACGCTTCACTTCGTTACTCAGAACAAAATCCGTCATACCAATCCCCGCTCGGCCTTTTCAGGTCGAGGTGGACGCACGTGGCGACCACCGAATGATTTAAAAGTGGACTGCTGTCCGCTTCTGTTCGTCGTCAGGAAGCTGCCCACCCCGTGACGTGTGAGTGCAGACTGTTAAACATCTCTTGCCACCGCAACCCCAGCGTAGAAATCGCGGGACAAACCGGCTTCATCGCGCGCCGAGTCGTTGAACGGGGGCTTCAGATCACCCCGGAAGTAGGTTTCTATTAACCATTTCCAGTGCGGAACAAGCGCCAAATTCTGTGATTCTCCAGTGCGTTTGAACCAGCTTGTGCCGACCGCCACGTGCCGAATTTCGTCGCGGTAAATGCGGCGAAGGATTGCGGCCGAACGCTTATCACCTGCCGCTTCGAACCGTTCAACGGTCGCCGGCGTCACATCCAGTCCGCGCGCCTCAAGCACCATCGGCACCACAGCCAGCCGAGCGAGCACGTCATGTGCTGTAGCCTCAGCGGCTTCCCAGAGCCCGTCATGGGCGGGCAGTGCGCCATAGGACGAGCCGAGCGCCTTCAGTCGTCGATCCAGAAGAGCAAAGTGAAGCGCCTCATCCGCGCCAACGCCGAACCAATCCTTGACGAACTGGCGCGGGAAATCGGCGCCGAACCGGCCTGCCATGTCGAAGGCGAGGTCAATCGCACCATATTCAATATGCGCTAGCGCGTGGAGCATCGCGACCCGTCCACGTTCCGATCCGCCGCGGCCGCGCCTCAGCATCCTGTTCGCGGGGAGCAACTCGGGCCTCTCAGGACGGCCGGGGCGCTCCGGCATCTCCACGTCGAAGCGATGGGCAAGCCGCCCCGCACGCCAAGCGCGAGCCGCCGCTCGCGCGGTCTTCACCTTGTCGTAGGGCTCAGCCGCCAGGAGCACGGCCCGGGCCGCTTCGGCAACGCTCGCAAATTGCTGCATGCCCATCTACAGGCCTGTGGAAGCGGCACAAGCCAGGGAGGCAACAGGATGTCCGACGTCGAGGTGAGTTCCAGCAATCATATCGTCGGCATTCGTCTCAACCGGCCGGACAAGAAGAATGCGATCACATCCGCCATGTATGCGTCGCTCGCCCGGGCGCTGGAGGCGGCGGCGGCGGACGACGGCACCCGCGTCGTGACGCTGACTGGCAGCGAGGATTGCTTCACCGCCGGCAACGACCTCAACGACTTCATGGCCAGCCCGACCGCGGACATGGACCAGCCGGTCTTCCACTTTCTCCGGGCGATCTCGACCTTCCCGAAGCCGATCGTCGCGGGCGTGGCCGGACCGGCGGTGGGCGTCGGAACGACCATGCTCTTTCACTGCGACCTGATCGTCGCTGCCCCCTCGGCCCATTTCTCCTTTGCATTCGTCGATCTCGGCGTGGTGCCCGAAGCGGGAAGCTCGCTCCTCGTCCCGCGCTTGATGGGGCCTCAGCTTGCCGCCAAGCACCTCCTCCTCTGCGAGCCCTTCGATGCCAAGACCGCCTATTCTTACGGCCTGGTCACCGAGATAGCCGACAATGTGGAAGCGCGGGTGCAGGACATCGCTCGTCGCCTTGCAGCCAAGCCGCCTGAAGCGGTGCGGCTGACGAAGCAGCTTCTTCGCCGGGAGGGCGGCACGGTTGCCGAGCGCATCGCCGAGGAAGGGGAGATCTTTGCGGAGCGGCTCCAGTCCGCTGAAGCGAGGGAAGCGTTCACCGCCTTCTTCGAAAGGCGGCCGCCGAACTTCGGTTAGGCGAGCTCCCGCGCCGCCGCCAGCACCTGCTGGGCATGGCCAGGCACTTTCACCTTCCGCCATACCCGCTTTACGACGCCGTCGCGGTCGACCAGGAAGGTTGCGCGGTCGATGCCCATATATTTGCGGCCGTAGAGGCTCTTCTCGCCCCAGACGCCGAATGCTCCGCAGACTGAGCCATCCGTGTCGGTCGCAAGCGGCACCTTGAGATCATATTTCTCGGTGAACTTGGCGTGCTTCTTCGCATCGTCCTTGGACACGCCGATGATCCAGGTGCCTTCCTTCTCAAACTCCTTCACGAGGGCGCTGAAATCCTGCGCTTCGCGCGTGCAGCCGGACGTGTCGTCCTTCGGATAGAAATAAATGACAAGCTTCTGGCCGCTGAAGTCCTTGGGGCTGATCTTCCGGCCGTCCATCGCCTCCAGCGTTACGTCCGGCACCTTGTCGCCTTCACTCAGCATTCTCTTCTCCCTTCACCGCGCGCCAGAGCCCGGAAATCCTCTGCCGCGCTTCCCGCTGCGCCGCAAGCAGCGCATCCCAGCTTCCCTGTCCGCAGACTCTAGCAACCAGCGCCTGCGAAGCTTCGGGCGGAATCGCGCTGTCCGGCGACACGAGACGGAGCGTGACGAGAATGCGGGCGAGGAGGAAATGTGCCTCCTCGACCCCCGGGGGCACGAGCTTCACCGCGATGAGTTGCTCGATGGCCCGCTCAAGGCGTGGGTGGAAGGCGATCCGGTGCTTCAGCTGAAGCGTATGCACGGCGAATTCGAGGTCGACGAGGCCCCCTTCGCCGAGCTTGACGTCGAGCGGGCCCTGCGGCGGTTTATGCTGCGCCATTTCGGTTCGCATCTTCGCCGCGTCCGCTAGCAGCTTCTGCGCATCGCGCTCGGCATTGAGGACGGTGTCGATCGTTTGTTGGAGAGCTTCCTGCCCTTCCCCGGAGCCGTAAACAGGGCGCGCCCGCGTCAGGGCCATATGTTCCCAGGTCCAGGCCTGCTTGGCCTGATATTCGGCAAAGCTGTCGAGGGAGACGGCAAGCAGCCCGTCGGCACCCGATGGCCGCAGGCGGGTATCTACCTCGTAAAGCGGGCCGGCCGCGGTCTGCACATTGAGCGCGGCCGTCACCCGCTGGGCGAGACGGTTGAAATATTCGGTGGCGCCGAGCGGCTTTGGGCCGTCCGATACCGCTTCGAAGCTGCCGGTGAAGAGGTAAATGAGATCGAGATCGGAGGCCTGGGTAAGGCCCTCCCCACCGAGCCGTCCGAGCGCTAGGATCAGCAGCTCGGAGCCCGGGACGCGCCCATGCTTCTCCTCGAACTCGACGACTGCGGCATCCGCCAGCATGCGGACCGCCGCTTCCGCCACCCGCGCATAGCCGCCCGCCACCTCGATCGGATCGGCGGCGCCGGTGATGAGCTGGACGCCGAGCGCGAAGCGGCGCTCGTTCACCAGCCGCCGGACCCGGTCGAGGAGGAGCTGGTAATCCTCACCGCCTCGCTCCGCACGCCGGAACTCCTTAATCAGCGCCTCCACCGGCGGGGGCGGTTCGAAGGCAGTCTTGCTGATGAGGCCGTCCAAAAGCTCCGGCCGCCGCCCAAGCTGGTCGGCGAGTGCGGGCGCATGGCTGAGGATCGCAGCAAGAACCTGCTGCAGCTCCGGCTGCGCTTCCAGCAACCGGAAAAAGTTGATGCCGCTCGGAAGCCTCGCAACGATATCGTCGAAGCGATTGAGCGCCCGCGCCGGATCCGGCGCAGCGGCAAGGGTGCGGATAAGCCCTGGCAGCATCGCCTCGAAGGCGTCGCGGGCTGCTTGCGTCCGGAGCGAACGCGCCTTTCCGCTCCGCCAGCTTTCGATCCGCATCCGCGCTGCGGCAGGATCGGGCATTCCAGCGCGAAGGAGCGCCTCCTCCAGTGCTCCGATGCCTTGCGGCAGGCGCTCCTCCGCCTCGCCGCGGAGGGTATCGTAAATGCCAGCGACGCGCGTGACCGGCTCCCGAAGGAGGGCGAGAAGCGCATCACCTGAACCAAGACCGTGGAGGTGGGCCACATTGTCGAGCGCCTCATTATCCTCTGGCAGGCTGTGGGTCTGGCGGTCGTCAACCATTTGGAGCCGGTGCTCGATGGTTCGAAAGAGCTGATAGGCGTCGGAAAGGGCCTCCGCCTCATCTGGCGTGATCTTCCCCGCGTCTCGAAGCGCCCGCAGCGCGTCCAACGTTGCCGGTGCGCGGAGGGCCGGTTCGCGACCACCGTGGATGAGTTGCTGGACCTGAGCGAAGAATTCGATCTCGCGGATGCCGCCGCGCCCACGCTTCAAGTCAAAGCCGGGACCGAAGGCCTGCCCCTGCGCGTAATGGTCGCGGATGCGGCCGGTGATCGACATCACCTCTCCGATCGCACCAAAGTCGAGCGAGCGCCGCCACACGAAGGGGTGGATCGCGTCGAGGAAATAAGCCGATAGCGCCATGTCTCCGGCAACGGCGCGCGCTCGGATGAAGGCCGCCCGCTCCCAGGGCAACGCGCTCGTTTCGTAATAGGATATGGCGGCGTTCACCGGCAGCGCGACGGGCGTCACCTCCGGCGTCGGCCTGAGACGCATGTCAACGCGGAAGACATACCCCTCCGCGTCTCGCTTCTGCAGCGTTTCGATCAGGCGCTGACCGATTCTGACGGCCGCCTGAGCTGCGTCCTCGCGCGGCTTCAGCGGCAGGGTCTCGGGATCGAAGAGGAAGAGTAGATCGACATCCGAGGAGTAATTGAGTTCGCGGCTGCCATGCTTACCGAGCGCCAGCACCGCGAAACCGAGTGGCTCAGCATCCGGCGTCCGCTGCGCGAAGGTATCCTGGAGCGCCCGCTCCACCGCGTCGTCGGCAAAGTCGGAGAGGGTTCCGATCACCTGCTCGAGCGGCATCGCACCGGCAAGATCGGCCACGCCGAGCGCTAACGCGAGCGCGCTCCGCTCTCGCCGAAGCGCGGCGGCAACAGTTTGGGCTTCCGCTCCGGCGGCACGCGCTCGCGTCATTGCTTGATCGAAGCGGCCCTTGCCTAAGGCGCTGGTGACGTTCGGGAATCTTTTCAACTGTAGCTTGAGGAAGGGCGAAAAGACGGCGGCGCGCGTAAGCGCGTCGTTAACCATGTTTTCACCCTGTGTCGCTTCCATACCACAGCCTGCATCAGTTTCATGAACCTGAAACAACAATGGAAACCGGAACATAGCCGATGCGTTGTAAGGTTCGTGGACAGGATTAACCCGAGTAAAGAAGCAATGGTCAATGCTTCCAAGCGGCGGTTCGTGAAGGTGGCTCCGCCCACCGTTCATGCCGGCGTAGGGAATGCGTTGCGCCAAGCGTTCGCGATGGACAACGAAGTCCGGTCACTGCAGGAATTCGAAGACCTTCTTTCGCGCCTCGATTGAGCTCATCTATTTAGATGTCGCGGTCGCGGCTGAGATCGTCGACTTCGCTCATGATGCTTTGGAGCGCGCTGGAATTGGGATCCGTCTCATGCTCTCGGCGTGACGGAAGCGCGCCTTCCGACAGGAGGTTCTCGAGCGCCACACGGCCGCGGGCGACGCGGCTTTTGATCGTACCGACCGCACAGCCGCAGATTTCCGCCGCCTCCTCATAGGCGAAGCCGCCCGCGCCTACTAGGATCAGTGCCTCGCGTTGGGGCTGCGGCAGGTGCATCAGCGCGCGCTGCATGTCGCCGAGCTCCACATGCCGGTCCTGGCTCGCGGGGGCCGCAAGCAGCTTTGACGCGGTAAGTTCGTCCCACTCGCCTTTGAAACGCGCGCGGCGCATCTGGCTGAGGAACAGGTTGCGAAGGATGATGAAGGTCCAGGCACGCATATTCGTGCCCGCCTGGAAGCGCTTCCGAGCGGCCCAAGCCTTCAGAAGCGTCTCCTGCACCAGGTCGTCGGCAAGATCGCGGCTGCCCGAAAGCGAACGGCCGAACGCACGAAGATGGGGTATGACCTGCGCAAGCTGGTCCTTGAACTCGCCGTCGGACAGCGGGACATGCTCCACGGGAGTCGTGTCTTCCGCATCCTCGTCCACTTCAATTGGCTGTTCGGCCGCCATCAAGCCCCCAAATACGCTAGGATTGTTACAGAGGTACCGTTGCCGAAGCGGCAGAAAAGCCGCTTCGGCTCCGTAAGAATATAGTGGTCAGCGCCAGACAAATAAGATCAAGGCGAACAAAATCACCACCAAAGCCAATGAGACCGGCAGGATGACGCGCGTCATATGCGGCGTCGTTCCTGCACGCGCTTCGGTCGTGTTCACATGTCGTTCGCGGTCATCCATCGGCGCTGCCCACTTCCCGTTGATTGTAATGGGCTAACGCAGCCTCAGCCCGCCGGTTCCATCCGTTTCTATGCCGGAATGGTCGCTGCGTCGAAGAACAAAGCCTGCGCAATGGCAGCCTTTACCGTCGAACGCTGGAAGGGCTTGGTGATGAGGAAGGTCGGCTCCGGCCGCTCACCGGTTAGCAGCCGTTCCGGGAAGGCGGTGATGAAGATCACCGGGACCTGGAACTCGCCAAGAATGTCCTTTACCGCGTCGATGCCGCTGCTGTCGTCGGCCAGTTGGATGTCGGCAAGGACGAGGCCTGGGCGGCGGGCCATCGCCTGCTGCACCGCCTCATCGCGCGTTACGGCAACGCCGGTAACGGTATGGCCGAGATCGCGGACGATCGTTTCGATATCCATGGCGATGATTGGCTCATCCTCAATGATGAGGACTTCGGCGCGCGTCTGCCGCTCGATCTCAGCCAGCGCTTCGGCGACGAGATTCTCGACCTCTTGCGGGCTCGCACCGATCAGATAGCCGGCATCTTCAGGCGTGAAGCCCTCCATGGCCGTAAGAAGCAGCGCCTGGCGCGACAGCGGGGTGATCCGCGCGAGCCGCGCCTGCGCGATCCCTTCCGCATTGTCGGAGCCGGAGCCGGCGCCGGGATCCTCCTCGATATTGGCCGAGGACCAGATCGCATGAAAGGTGCGGTAGAGGCCGAGCCGCGGATCGACGTCGCGGGGGAAATCGTCCGGAGCCGCGACGATTGCTTCCAGCGTCGCGCGGACGAAGTTGTCGCCGTGGCTCTGGCTTCCGGTAAGCGCGCGCGCATAGCGGCGCAGGAAGGGAAGATGCGGCGCGAGTTCCTGACCAAGCGACATATTCGTTTCGACTCCTGTTCAATCTTGCGGGACTTGTGAAAGGCTGCTCCACGCTTTGCAAGCCCACCCGAAAGCAGGCCTGCCGCTATGAAACGGACAGAAGAAATTGGCCCGGCCCGCTCCTGACGCGAGGGTGGAACAATCCTGCGAGTTTTTTGTTTCCAACCGCGCGTGGGCTATTTTATGCGGCCTTCACGTTCGATGGGGTCTGTCATAACAGCCGGCCGGCAAAGGTGGGGCGATCAGGCAGGTCATGATGGAAGCTGCGGGCGCGGTTAATCCGCGAGGGGTGACGAATTTGGCCGTTGAAGACGACAGGGACGACGAGCGCGGGCGCAAGCCAGCCCTGCATACAAAGAAAGAGTCCTTGGAAAAATCCTCCTTCAAAAAGAAGCGTCCGGTTGCCCCTGAAGTCGGCAATGCCCTTCGCTCGGCCTATGAGCAGACGGTCAACGAAGACATTCCCCCGGAGATGCTCGATTTGCTCGGCAAGCTCGGCTAATGCCGCTCCGGCCTTGGCGGGCGTGAAAGAGTGAACAGGGAAACGGAGAAAAGCGCCAGAGCATCCCGCTTCAGCGAACTGTCCACCGGACAGAAGATGCTGCTCATCCTCAGCGCAGGCCTTCTGCCTCTCGCTGCCCTGGCAATGCTAGCGTCGCTCCAAAACGCCCGCGAAGACGCCCAACGGCGTTCGCAGGACGTCCAGACGCGCGTCGAGCTTAAGGCTCAACGCCTCTACTGGACCCTGTCGCGCGCCGCTTTCACGATGCGGGCTGCCAATGCCACTCTAGCCGAACTGTCCGCGGGCTCGGTCAATTGCGACACGGCCATAAGGCGCCTTTCGGACATGCAGATCGTCCCGGGGCGCTACGTGCTTTACGCGGGTCAGGACAGGCCGCTCTGCGCCAGCCCTGGCTTTACCCCATCTCCGGATCTGCTTCAGTACAAGGGTCAGCGATCCGCAGTTCGGATCAGCGACGATGCCCAGTGGCTTAGCTTCGCGCTGTTCGACGCGGAGGGACGGATCGAGGGTGCGGGCCAATTGGCGCGCCCGGCGCTGTCGGACCTCACCTATATCCCGGGCACCAATCCGACGTTCGATCTGACGCTGACAGACGGTCAGCGGAGCATGGTGCTTCGCGATCAGTTCAAGGACGGTCCCCTCGTCCAGACCGTACGTGCGGTCGCGCCACTTGCCGGGGGACGGCTGCAACTGCGGATCGCCCTTGCCGCGACGCCGCTTACCTTCAGTGAATTTCTGATGACCGCGCTGCCGCTGCTGATGTGGCTTTTTTCCGCGGCAATTGTGTGGTTCATCGTCGACCGCCTGCTCGTCCGCCCCCTGAAGCGGATGCAGTATGCCGTTGCGGCCTATCGCCCGGGCGACGAGGGGCTCGACCTGCCCCGCTCGCGGACTCCGGCCAACGAAATACGGGAACTGGGCGCCGCCTTCGACCGCGTGACCCGCACCATCGCCAGCCACGAAGCGGAGCTGGAAGCGGCTGTGGAGCGGCAGACCCGCCTCGTCCGCGAAGTCCATCACCGCGTGAAGAACAACCTCCAGGTGGTGGCCTCGCTTCTCAATCTTCATGCACGGGGTGCGACCAACGAGGAGGTTTCGGCGGCCTACGCGTCCATCCAGCGGCGGGTCGATGCGCTCGCCGTCGTCCATCGCAATCATTATGCCGAGCTTGAGGAAAATCGCGGCGTATCGCTCCGGTCGTTGATCTCGGAGCTCTGCGCCAATTTGCGCGCCACAGCGCCGCAGACAGCCACAGGCATGGCGATCCGCCTCGACGTCGAACCTTATTATGCCACGCAGGACGTGGCCGTGTCGGTCGCCTTCCTAGTCACCGAAATCATCGAATACGCAATGTTCTGCGGCGGCAAATCCGTGACGGTTACTCTCGCCGGCGGTGACAAGGGCACTGCCCGGCTCGCTCTCGAATCAGACGCTCTAAAGGCGGAGGTAAAGTGCGACGAGGCGCTGACCGACCGCTTCACGCGCATCGTCACCGGCCTCTCGCGTCAGCTCCGCTCGGCCATCGAGCGGGACGAGGAAAATGGCCGCTATGCGCTCGACATAGCGGTCGTGGACAAGCTCGAGCGCTAGGCGGTGCGGTCGTCGCGGCCGCCCTTGTCACCTGAATATTTCGGGCGGGCGACATTCTCATCCTCCGCCCGTTTCAGGCTCTCCGCGCTTTCGCCGCGTTTGGCGGCAACGTCGGTGTTGCGCTCCTCATCCTGGTGAACGCCGTCAATATCGGAATGGGGAGTGGATTTTGGGGGTTTGCTCACCTTCTTGCTCCTGGCTTTGGAGGTCAACAGGCCGGCCCCGAACGGGTTGCGAAAAAAGATGCTGCCGATGCGAATTTTTTCTCTTTTTATCGGAACCCCATGGCCGCTCCCTCGTTGAGCAGTTCGGATAGTGACCTTTTGCCCCCCCGCTCTCGCTATCCAGAACATGAGCCCGGACGCGCCAACCTCCCCCCCCCGGTGGCGCCTCCGGGCTCAACATTTTTTGGGGTCTTTTCCGCAGAAATCTAAGCCTTTCAGATGCTTGTCACGCCTCTGGAACCAACTTCCGAAACAGCGCATTTAGGCATAACATCGCAGCGCCAATAAGCGATGACGCCGCGTTGAGATTTGGGAGAGAGAAAATGGTTCGTAAGCTTATTGCCCTTTTCGCGCTCGGCAGCGGCCTCGCCCTTGCCGGCTGCAACACGATCGCGGGTCTCGGCGAAGACGTCGAGTCCGTGGGCGACACCGTCGAGGACTGCGCGGAAGGCCAGACCTGCTAAAGAAGCAGTTTCAGCAATGGAAAAGGGCGTCGCGCTGCGGCGCCTTTTTCTTGTTCAGACGAGATCGTCGGGAATGAACCAGTATGGCCGCGCGAAACGACGTGCGCGGCCGAGCTGGTAAGGCAGGACGAAGCCGCGCCGTTCGGAAGGCTCGGAGCTGCTGTTGAAGCGGGCGGTGTCGCGCCATCCTTCGAGATTCATCTGTTCGGGGAGGCAGCCGCCGAACAGCTGCGCCCATAGCCGTTCCCGGAAGGCGCGGATCGCCGTTCCCTCCTCCTCCTTCCAGATGAAGCCGAGCTCCGTATCCCATTCGAAGCTCCGCCCGTTGATGTTGGCCGAGGAGAGAAGGCAGACCGCATCGTCGGCGATCAGCAGCTTGGAATGGATGTGGATGAGACCGGATCCGAACGCGGTGCCCCGGGTCTCCTCGAACTTTTTCTCCGCGTCCTTTACGGGCTCGTGCTTGGCCAGGGTGAAGAGCCCGACCCGCTGCGGCCCGGCCCGCTTCAATAGCCGCCCGAGCGCCCGCGCCTGCAGATATTCGCCGTGACGGTGGGCGAGGTTGCCCGTCTGTCCCTCGAACGCGATCTCCTCAGGCGTGTTGGCTATAAGAATGATCGCCTCCAGCTCCGCATTCCGGCGAAGCGCCTCCTCCACCCAATCTGCCGCGTCGTCGGACCGGAAGAATTGCGCTTCGATATAAAGGTGTCTCTGGGCGGATCGGATCACCTCCCGGTGCGCCGCTTTCAGCTCCCGGATACCGTGCAGGGGCCCCGTGGCGAACATGCTGTCCGATTTGCGCGACATGGTGCGGACGAGCTGCACGACCGCCTCGCCACGTGGCGCCTGTTCCGGAATAGCGCCGCCGATCTCCGTCAGCGGGTCGAGCATCAGCTCCCGCCCGCAGGGACCGGTCCATTCGTCGACCGTGGCGCGGTAACGCGGCATCTCCCTGTTCCACAGGAAGGCGAAATGCCGCGCCGCGTCCGCCACCACCGGACCTTCGATCAGTGCCGAGATATCGTGCCAGGTCTGGTCGGCCCGTTGCTTATGGCGCCGATCGTCCCAACGCCGCTCGTCCAGATCCAGGCCGCCGATAATTGCCTTTTCACAGTCCACCACCACGAATTTCTGATGGTAGGTCGCGGGCCAGAGCCGCGGCGGCGGCGCGGCGCGCCAGCCCTGCGGCTTATCGTCCTTCCACTTGATCCAGGGCCATAAGCCAGGCCGCGTGTCAAAGCCGCCATCGTCATGATGTGTCTTCTTGAGGAGCTTCTCGACGACGCCCCTAATCCGGCGCCGGAGGAGAAAACGCAGCAGCTGCCGCCAGCCGCGCCCCAATTCTCCTTCGTGCTGGATGACGATCAGCTGCAGCCGTTCCCGCTCCGGCTTCTCCAGCTTTTCGACGATGTCGCGAATGCGCCGGTAGGTGCTCCAGGATCCGGCGTGGAGGTAATCCGCCAGCACCGGCTCGAAGTCGGAAAGGAGGATGCGCACCTCCACGCCGCGCCGCACGGTCTGATCGAGCAAGGCCCCCCAATCGCCGATGCCCATCTCCTTGCAGCGTTCGGAGCGCGTCTTCGTGTCGGGATCGAAGATGCGGAACGACAGCCACACCGCCTCCTTCGCATCTAGCACCAGATGTTCCAGCGTCGGATACATGTCCGCCGCTTCGATGAGCGGGGTCACCTTGCATCCGTCCCGCGGCGGCGCGGGCCGCGTCCAGGCCGGGCCGCCCTTCACCGCCAGCATAGCGCGCGAGATGTCCAAGAAGGGCGGCTCTGCAGCCCCCGTCACTGCGCCTCCGCCTCCACCTGCCGGGCGCGGCGGCGCTCGGTGAACCAAATGGCGATCAGCGACAGTTCGTAGAGGAGGATGAGCGGAATAGCGAGCATGAACTGGGACAGCACGTCAGGCGGCGTTGCGACCGCGGCGATCACGAACGCGACGAGGATCGCATAGCGCCGCCCGCGCTTCAGTTGGTCGCGCGTGACGATCCCCGCCCGCTCAAGCAGCATCAGCAGCACCGGCAGCAGGAAGGCGATGCCGAAGGCGAGGATGAAGTGCATGACGAGACTAAGATATTCGCCGATCGACGGCAGCGCCTCCTGCTCGATCCCTCCGATATTACCCTGATACTGGAGGAAAAATTCGAACGCGGTCGGCATCACCACATAATAAGCCAGCGCTCCGCCCAGCGTGAACAGGATTGGCGTCGCGACCAGGAAAGGAAGAAACGCCCTCTTCTCCTTGGCATAAAGCCCCGGCGCGACGAAGGCCCAGATTTGGTTCGCGATCACGGGAAAGGCGACGAAGAAGGCGGCGAAGAAGGCCACCCGCACCTCCACAAAGAAGGCCTCGTAGAGCTTGGTATAGACGAGTTTCCCCTCGCCCGGCCCGAATGCCCGCACCAGTGGCTGTGCAAGGAAGGAGAAGATGTCGTCGGCGAAGTAGAAGCAGACGCCGAACGCCAGGAACAGGGCGATGAACGCGCGGATCAGCCGCTTACGCAGCTCGATCAGATGATCCATTAATGGCGCCCGGGTGGCGTCGATCTCGTCGCTCATGAACTGCGCCGCTCTTGAGGCGGGGATCCTGCGCCAGCTTCCGGCTCCTCGGCGGTAGCCGGCGGCTGCATCGAGGGATGATCATAATCGGGGGGATTGTCACCGGACGGGAGCATCGGATACTCCCGCATGATCCGCTCATTCTCCTCACGCCACTTCTTCTCCATCTCCTCAAGCTCCGCCTCGCGAATCATGGTGTCGATGCCGGAGCGGAAGTGACGCGCCATGCCGCGGGCGCGGCCCACCCAATGGCCGACCGTCCGCATCACGCGCGGCAGGTCTTTGGGGCCGATCACGACGAGCGCGACCAGCGCCACGATGAGGAGTTCGGTAGGGGCTATGTCGAACATCGGCCTCTCGCGTCAGGCCGGATCAAGGCTCCCGGCGCTGTTCCGGATCGGCCGTGCGGGTCGCGTCAGGACGGGCATCGACGGTGCGGTCGCCCTCGATGCGGCGGGGCTCGCCGGGCTTGGTCTCGTCCTCGGCCATGCCCTTCTTGAAGCTTTTGATGCCCTTGGCGACGTCGCCCATCATGTCGGAAAAGCGGCCCTTGCCGAATAGCAGCAGGATGATGATCCCGACGACGAGCCAATGCCAGAGGCTGAAACCACCCATTTCGAAAATCTCCGATGAAGTTGCGGGAGAACCTAGTCCTCCTCGGCTTCACTTTCCAGTTCTAGCTGATCCGCACCCCCGAGCTGCTCCATCGCGGCGTCGATCGGGTCGAGCAGACCGGCCGCTTTCAGGTCGTCGATGCCGGGAAGGTCGCGCCTGCTGCTAAGGCCGAAATGCTGCAGGAAGGTTGCAGTCGTTGCGTAGGTGAGCGGCCGTCCGGGGACCTCACGCCTCCCTGCCGGCCGTACCCAGCCCGCTTCCATCAGCACGTCGAGCGTTCCCTTGGAGATCTGAACGCCGCGTATCGCCTCGATCTCGGCGCGGCTGACGGGGTCCTGATAGGCAATGATTGCAAGCGTCTCGATGGCCGCCCGGGAGAGTTTCCGGCTCTCGTCCTTTTCGCGCCTCAGGAAATGCGCGAGATCAGGCGCGGTCTGGAAATGCCAGCGCTTGCCGCGTTCAACCAGTTCGATGCCGCGGCCGCCATAATGATCGGCCAGCTCCTTCAAGGCGGCGGGAATATCTACTTCGCCGACATAGTCGGCGATTTCCTGTACTGACAGCGGCTGTTCGGAGGCGAACAGGATCGCCTCCACTGCGCGCACATCGTCCGCCAACTCCCTCATGCGGCGCGGATCAGGAGCGGCGCGAACGGCGCCTTCTGCTGGAGCTGGAGCTTGCCCTGCCGCGCCAGCTCAAGCGTCGCCACGAAGCTGGAGGCGAGCGCGGACTTCCGGAACTCACTATCCTGGGTTTCGGGAAGGAAGCTTTCGATCGCCGCCCATTCCATAGTGATGCCGAGCAGCCGCTCGACACGGAGGAGAGCTTCTTCGAGCGTCATCACCGGTCGTCGGCCGACCATATGCACGGCAGGCTCGTTCCGTGCTCGAATGGAGCCGTAGGCGGATATGACGTCGTAAAGATCGGCCTGCCACTGCGAGCGCCGCACGACGCGAAGACCTTCGGCCGCGCCACGCATGAATACGTCCCGGCCGACCCGATCCCGCGCCATCAGCCGTGCGCCCGCCTCGCGCATGGCGGAAAGCCGCTGCAGGCGCAGCTGGAGTCGCATCGCAAGCTCTTCGGGACTGGGATCAGCCTCTTGGTCCTTCGGCAGCAGCAAGCAGGATTTGAGGTAGGCGAGCCAGGCGGCCATCACGAGATAATCGGCCGCGATTTCGAGCTTCAGCTTCTTCGCATCGTGGATGAAGGCGAGATACTGCTCGACCAGCGCAAGAATGGAAATTTTCGCGAGATCGACCTTTTGCGTCCGTGCCAGGTTGAGCAGCAGGTCGAGCGGACCTTCCCAGCCGTCGAGGTCGAGCGTCAGCCGCTCGCTTTCGGCGACAACGGGCACTTCCTCGAATGAATCCCCCGATTCCATGGGGCAAAGACTAAGCGGCCTCGGCTCAACAGGCGAACGGAAATAGCCCGAAGCACCCGCTTATCCCCATGAAAGTCACGCCTTTACCAGTCGAAGGCCTCGACGGTCGCCCGCCGCCCGAGCAGGAAAGCGTCGGCGACGAGACTGAGCGGCCGGACGTCGACAAGGCTCCGGCGGGCGTCGATCAAGTCGACGAACTCGCGGTAGAGGCTCGGATATTCGCCCTCTCCTTCCGCCGATTGCGGCGCGCCATCGATCTCCAGCTTCGATCCGCCCTCGCGGAGGCTCAGGCGTATTCCGTCGGCGGTGCTGATGTCGATATTCCAAGCTTCTCCGCCGCTGTGGAGGAAGTTGAGCGAGCAACGGAGATCGCCGTCGGCGACTGGGCTGGTGCAGGCGATTTCGGCGGCGATCGGCGCCTGCCTGTTCTCCGGAAAACGCAGCTCCGCCTCGCAGACGAACAACGCACCCGGAAAAATCTTCATCAGGATCGAGAAGGCGTTGATGCCGGGATCGAACACGCCGAAGCCGCCGGCTTCGAAAATCCAATCCTGCCCCGGATGCCATTTGCGTACATCCTCATGCCAAGTGACCTGCATCGACGCGATGCGCTTGCCCGCAAGCGCCTGTGCTGCGGCGGCCACGGCGGGATTATGCTGTGAGTGCCATGTGGTCTGGAGCGTCACCTGCCGCCCCTCCGTAAGGCAGGCGAGATCCTCGATTTCGCTCAGCGTCACCGTCGGCGGCTTTTCGAGCGAGCAGTGCAGCCCCGCCTCAATGCAATCGCGAGCGATGGCGTAGCGGACGCCCGGCGGCGTGGTGATCGCCACCGCTTCGAGGCCGAGATCCGCCTCCAGCATCTCCTGATGCGAGGTGAAGCAGGGCACGCCCTCCACGCCCTTGCCTTGGCGGCTGACGGTCGCGGCGAGTTCAAGCCGCGGGTGCCCGGCAATGGCAGGGACATGCTGGTCGGCGGCGATCTTACCGAAGCCAATGATGCCGATCCGCAGCGGCCGCATCAGGCCTTCAGTCCCTCGACATAAGCGCGGGCTCTCTCGCCCGTCTCCTCAGGCGACTGGTCGGGCTTGTAGAGGCCGGAGCCGAGACCGAAACCGTTCGCGCCCGCATCCAGCCACGGCCGCATGTTCGTCGGCGAAATGCCGCCGACAACGATCAGCGGCACGTCCTTCGGCAGCACCGCCCTTTGCGCTTTCACCACCTGCGGCGACGCGCCCTCGGCTGGGAAGAGCTTCAACGCATGTGCGCCGGCCCGAAGCGCGTCGAAGGCTTCAGAGGGCGTGAAGTAGCCGGGGCTGGACACCATTCCCGCAGCCGCCGTCGCTGCAATTACGTCGGGATAGGTGCTAGGCGAGACTATCAGCCGCCCGCCCGCCTCGTGCACCTGCCGCACCTGATCCGGCTCCAGAACCGTTCCCGCCCCGATCAGCGCGCGGTCGCCCAGTCTGGCGGCGAGCTTGCCGATGCTGGCGAGCGGGTCCGGCGAATTGAGCGGCACCTCGATGATGCGGATGCCGCCTTTGTACAGCGCATCGCCGATCGCCTCCGCCTCGCCCGGTGTCACGCCGCGGATGATGGCCACGAGTGGGCATTCTGCGAAGTAGTGATTGAAGTCTTCGAGGGCGCTCATTGGATCAGCTCCGCAAGTTCCCGGATGCCCGCGACGAAGGCCTGCTCGCCATCCACTTCCCGCGCCTCCTGCCCCGCCTCGACGAGCGCGGAGGAGAAGAGGCTGGTAAGCTCCGGTCGTCCCATCACGATCACCTCCGCCTCCGGCTGCTCGCGGAGGCCGACCCGTATGTCGGCGCCGATCAAAAGACCGCTCGTATAGGAAGCGGCATTCTCTCGCTTCATCTGGTCCAGCAGCACGCGGGCGCGGACCGAGAAAAGCTCGGCCGTCAGCCCGTCATGCGAAAGGCCGCGCCTGACGCCTTCGTGGAAGGCTGCACCCTCGGTGGCGGGCTCGGCCAGCAGATCGGCGAGGATGCTGTACTCCTTCAGCAGGTTGAACATCTCGCCCGTCATCACCGTGCGGAAGGAGATGATCCGCCCCTCGACGACGTTGATCCATTTGTTATGCGTCCCCGGATGACAGATCAGGCAATTGTCCGGCACCAGCCCAGCCGCCACTGCGCCCAATATCTGCACCTCTTCGCCGCGCATCACGTCCGCGCATTCGTCGCTGAGATAGGAAAGGCCCGGCACGATCGCCGCCTCTCCCTCCTCGGCCCAGATCAGCCGGTCTGCGAGGTCGGAGAGGCCGGCGGGACAGGGCACATAGGGAGCCTCGATCCAGCCGCGGTTCGAACCCACCATCCCCGCCATCAACAAGGGGCGATCGCCGAGCCGCTCCCGGATCTGTGCCACGGCGGCAGGGAATTTGCCCTGCCCGACGGCGAGGATGCCCTGATCGTCCTCCATCTCGGCGGTGCAGCGGCCGTCGCCGGAAATCAGATAGCCGCGGCGATTGGTGGTACCCCAATCGACGGCAATGAAGCCTTCTGCCCAGCGCATCGTTCCTCCCATCGGGAACCGTAACAGCTCTGCCGCCATATGGCTCCCAAAGCAGCCGATCTTCGATAGGGAGGGGCAATGACGGAAGACAAGACGCCGCGCTGCGTCGCCAATGTGAAGGCGGTGCTTGGAGAAGGGCCAATCTGGGTGGAGCGGGAGCAGGCGCTCTACTGGGTCGACATTAAGGGCCGGAAGATCTTCCGGCTCCGCGAAGGCGACAAGCTCGACCAGTGGGACACGCCGATGGGGATCGGATCGATCGCGCCGCGCGCCAATGGCGGCTTCATCGCTGGCACAGATCAGGGTTTTGCCGAAATCGATCCAGAGCGCGGCGTATTCGACGTGCGCGGGACGCCGGAGGAGAGCCGGCCAGACAACCGGTTCAACGACGGCAAGGTGGACCGATCCGGCCGCTTCTGGGCGGGAACGATGGACGATACGGAGCAGCAGGCTTCGGGCGCGCTTTACCGGCTCGACCCGACCGGCCGCTGGACGCGGTTGGATGACGGCTACCGCGTCACCAACGGCCCCGCCTTCAGTCCGGGCGGTAAGCTGATGTACCATGCGGACAGCGCCAGGCAGGTTATCTACGTCTTCGATGTCGACGAGGATGGCGAGATTTCAGAGCGGAACACGTTCGCGCGCTTCGAAGAGAAGGACGGCTATCCCGACGGCATGACCGTGGATGCGGAAGGCCATCTTTGGGTCGCTTTCTGGGACGGCTGGTGCGTCCGTCGCTTCTCGCCTGCGGGCGAATGCGTGCAAGTCATTGACCTTCCGGTGCAAAGGCCGACCAGCGTGGCCTTCGGGGGGCCGGCGCTCGACAGGCTCTACATCACGTCCGCCAGCATCGGCCTCGATGATCTCGCGCGCGGCATGCAACCTTATGCGGGCGGACTCTTTATGACGGTACCGGGCGTCACGGGCGTAGCGGAAATTCCGTTCGCCGGGTGACCAGTCGAAGAGCGGCGGCAAGAGGAGAGGAACGATCGCCAACTTCATGTTTGCGACCGGGATCGAAAACAGCATCCCGACCATCAACAACGGCAGGACGCGCGTCGACCAGATGGAGGTCTGCGGCCATTACGAACGCTGGCGGGAGGATTTTGACTGCGTCCAGGAAATCGGCATCCAGTTCCTCCGCTACGGTCCGCCGATCCACACCACCTTCCTTGCGCCAGGGAAATATGACTGGGAATTCGCCGACATCACCTTCGCCGAGCTGAAGCGGCGCGACATTACGCCCATCGTCGACCTCTGCCACTTCGGCGTGCCGGACTGGCTCGGCAATTTCCAAAACCCGGACTTCGCGCCGCAATTCGCTGCGTATGCCGCAGCCTTTGCCGAACGCTTCCCTTGGGTGCAGCTCTATACGCCGGTGAACGAGATGTTCATCTGCGCCATCTTCTCGGCCAAGTACGGCTGGTGGAACGAGCAGATGACGACCGACCGGGCGTTCGTCACCGCGCTCAAAAACATCGTCAAAGGCAACGTGCTGGCGATGATGGAGATATTGAAGCGGCGCCCCGACGCTATCTTCATCCAGTCGGAATCCTCGGAATATTTCCATGCCGACAGCCCCGCCGCGATCGGCCCGGCCGAGATCATGAACGCGCGCCGCTTCCTAAGCCTCGACCTCAATTACGGGCGCCGAGTCGACAGCGAGATGTACGAATATCTGATGGATAACGGGATGACGAAGGAGGAATATCATTTCTTCCTTCACAACCGGTTGAAGCAGCACTGCATCCTCGGCAACGACTATTATTTCACCAACGAGCACCGTGTGCATCCGGACGGCAAGACCGAGGCGTCGGGCGAGGTGTTCGGCTATACCGAGATCACCCGCCAATATTACGACCGTTACCGCCTGCCGGTGATGCACACGGAAACCAACCTGAAGGAAGGCCCGAACGGCAACGAGGCGGTGCAGTGGCTCTGGAAGGAATGGGCGAGCGTGCTGCGGCTACGCAACGACGGCATCCCGACCGTCGGCTTCACTTGGTATTCGCTGACCGACCAAGTGGACTGGGACACAGCCCTTCGCGAGCAGAACGGCAACGTGAACCCGCTCGGCCTCTACGACCTCGACCGCAACATCCGCAACGTCGGCAGGGCCTATAAGCAGCTGATCAGCGACTGGCGGGACGTGCTTCCCGCCTCGAGCGTCTGTTTGTCGGTCCCGATCGTGCCGCCGTCCCAGTCGAACTGGCCCGCACGCAAGGTTTATCGCGCAGAAGCGGAACAGCATGCCGAAGCGGACAGCGTCGCGCAGCCGAATAATCCCGAAATCGCCTGAAGGAGCGTGAAGCCCATGAAGATCGGCCGAATCGAAACCTTCTACGTTCCGCCCCGCTGGCTGTTCGTGCGAGTGGAGAGCGAGGACGGCGCCGTTGGTTGGGGCGAGGCGAGCCTCGAGGGCCATGCCGAAGCGGTGGACGGCGCGTTCGAGGCGATCCGCGACCGCTTCATCGGCCACGACGCGCGGCGGATCGAGGATATATGGCAGGTCTCCTTCCGCGGCGGCTTCTACCGCGGCGGGCCGGTGCTGATGTCGGCGCTGGCAGGGCTCGAACAGGCCCTGTGGGACCTGAAGGGCAAGGCCTTCGGCATGCCCGCGTGGGAGATGCTTGGCGGCGCGGTTCGCGACAAGGTGCGCGCTTACGCCTGGATCGGCGGCGACCGGCCGGACGAGATCGAAAGCGCCGCCACGGCGCGCCGCGAACAGGGCTTCGGCGCGGTCAAGATGAACGCGACGGCGGAACTCGACTGGATCGGCACGCCGAAATTGTTCGACGAGGTAGTGGCTAGGGTGGAAGCGGCGCAGGCGGCAGGAATGGACGTCGGCCTCGATTTTCACGGCCGGGTGCACCGGCCGATGGCGAAGCAGCTTGCCAAGGTGCTGGAGCCATTGGGGCTGCTCTTCATCGAGGAGCCGCTGCTTTCGGAAAACCACGAAGGGCTGGCGCAGCTCGCCAGCCTCGTCTCGACGCCCATCGCGCTTGGCGAGCGGCTCTATTCCCGCTGGGACTTCAAGCCGTTCCTCGCCTCAGGCGCGGTGGACATCATCCAGCCCGATTTGAGCCACGCCGGCGGTATCCTCGAATGCCGGAAGATTGCGGCGATGGCCGAGGCCTATGACGTCGCCGTCGCGCCGCATTGCCCGCTCGGGCCGCTTGCGCTTGCCGCCTGCCTGCAGCTCGCCGCCTGCACGCCCAACGTGGCGATCCAGGAAATGTCGCTCGGCATCCATTACAATGTAGGCCACGACCTTCTGAACTTCATCACCGACAAGGAGGTGCTGACGCCCGTGGACGGCTATCTGCCGATCCCGCAGAAGCCGGGGCTCGGGATCACCATCGATGAAGATGCGGTGCGGGAGGTCGCGAAGGAACGCCATCGCTGGCGCAATCCGATCTGGCGCCAGAAGGACGGTAGCTTCGCCGAATGGTGAGGCGGCTCCGCTCCCGGTGAGGGAGCGGGAGCCTCAGGCGACGATGCGGAGCTTACCGCCCCTGCGGCCGCGCGGCGCTTCGGCCACGGCCCCGACTTCGTCCTGCAGCCGGGACAGTTCCTTGTCGCGGGAAGCACGATAGGCATCGGCATAACGCGCATCGCATTCGGCTTCCTCGGCCGTCTGCTCGCGGAAATAGGAGATGGACAGCTGGCGGCCGAACACGTCGTCGCCCCGCATCTTTACTTCCGCTTCGGCAGCCTCAGGCAGGCTGTCGCGCACTTCGATCAGTTTCTCGATAAGCATGTCGAGCGAGGTGTAATCCCTGATCTCGACGAAATCCTTAACGCGTCTACTCATAAAAACGAACCCCTCCGCTCGCCCCGGCAGTTGTTATCTCGTGCCGGAATCCGCAGGCAACTGATAATCGGCATTTACCCACAGGGAAGTTGCCGGGCGGTGAATATAATCTATGTCAAAGGTTAAGCTGATGGACGCTGGCGAACTTTTGGAGCTGAAGGCGGGGCCGCTGGAGCTCACGCTTTCCCCTACGGCAGGCGGGAGCATTGCGCGGTTTGATTGGGTAGCGGGTGGCCGGCGGACGGCGATATTGCGCGGCTGCAACGGTGCGGCAAAAAATATTCTGGAGGCGGCGAGTTTCCCGCTCGTGCCGTTCGTCAACCGCATCCGCGACGGCCGATTCACCTTCCGTGGGCGCGAGGTGCGGCTGCAACCGAACTTGGCGGGCGATATCAGCCCGCTGCACGGGCAGGGTTGGCTATCGCCCTGGAGGGTCGAGTTCCAGCAAGAAGCGGAGGCGGCTCTGACGTTCCGCCATGACGCCGGGGAATGGCCCTGGACCTATGAGGCGCGGCAACTCTTCACCCTCGACGAGCGGGGCCTCGACCTCCGCCTCTCTTGCCGCAATCTGTCGGACGAGCCCATGCCCTGCGGCCTCGGCCAGCATCCCTATTTCCCCTGTACCGCCGGAGCGCGCCTCGACACCCGCGTCAGCCATGCCTGGACAATCGACGAACATGTGCTGCCGGTGGAGAAGGTGCCGGCCGACGGGCGCTTCGACCTCGCCGACCGGCAGGTCTGCGGCCAGGACCTCGACCATGGCTTCGGCGGGTGGGGTGGCACCGCGCGGATCACCGATCCTTCGCTGCCGTTCGAAATCATCCTCTCCTCCCCCACCGCCCGCTTCTTCCAGCTTTATTCGCCGGGGGAAGGCGGGCTCTTCGTCGCCGAGCCGGTGACGCACGCCAACGCGGCGATGAACGCACCTGAGGAGGAATGGGCGGAGCTCGGCTTCGCAGTGCTGGAGCCGGGCGAGGAAATGACGCTCGACGCGCGCATCGATGTGAGGCAGGTGTGGGCTTCCTGAGGGGGAAGCATGACCATCGACGGCAACACCGCGCTCATCCTGATCGACGTGCAGCAGGGGTTCGACGACGCGCACTTCTGGGGCCGCCGCAACAATCCGGACGCGGAGCGGAATGTAGCGAAGCTGCTCGAAAGCTGGCGCGGCGCCGGACGGCCGGTCTTTCATGTCCGGCACGATTCGGTTCATGAGAACAGCCCGCTGCATCCGGACAGCCCTGGCAACCGCATCAAGCCGGAGGCCGCGCCGCTGGACGGCGAGCCGATTTATCCGAAGAGCGTCAACAGCGCCTTCATCGGCACGACGTTGGAGCAGGACCTACGGGCGCAAGGCATCTCCCGCGTCGTAATCGCCGGCCTCACCACCAATCACTGCGTGTCGACCACCACGCGCATGGCGGGCAATCTGGGCTTTGAAACGTTTCTCGTATCGGATGCCACGGCGACTTTCGAGCGGCTCGGCCTCGACGGAAAAATGCGCCCGGCCGAGGAGGTACATGCCTCAGCGCTAAGTGACCTTCACGGTGAGTTCGCCACCGTCGTCACGACGGCCGAGGCAGTTCGTGGCTAAGCAGCGGATCAGCCGCGCCGCGACCAAGATCCACAAATGGCTAGCGCTGATCGTCGGCATCCAGATCCTCTTCTGGTTCGCGAGCGGCCTCTTCATGGTCCATTTTCCCATCGGCGAAGTCAGGGGCGAGGACCGGATGCGGAACCGACCGCCGGACCTGTTCGCGCCCGCCGCCATGTCGCAGCAATTGGCCGAAGCGCTGCCGGACGGCCTCCCATCCGCCTCCCGCATGGAGGTGCGGCGCGTGCTCGGCCGGCCCTATCTGCTCATCGAGCGGCCGGAGGCGCGGCCGTTACTGGTTGACCTCGACGCGGGCCACGTCGCCTCCCCGATCAGCGCGCCGCTCGCGGCCGAGATCGCCCGCGCCGATTATTCCGGCGACGCGGCGCTGAGGCGCGTCTCGCTGGTGGAAACGGAAAGCACTGAGTATCGCGGTACCCTCCCCGCGTGGCGCGTCGACTTCGCCGACGACCGCGATACGTCGCTCTACGTCGCCGCGGACCTCGCCAAGGTGACCGCCCGCCGCACCGACCTCTGGCGCACCTTCGACTTCTTCTGGGGCCTTCATATCATGGACTGGAAAGGCCGCGAAAATTTCAACACATGGTGGCTCTGGCTCGCCACCGCCCTCGCCCTTGTCGGCGTGATCGCCGGCCTCATCATGCTGCCGCGAAGCTTCGGCCTGCTGAAGAAGAGGGGCACGTCCAGCTAAGCATCCTTGAGCCGCCACCCGCATCTTGTACAAAGAAGGCGAGATGTTCAGCAGGATGGACGATCGATGGATCTGAACCAGACGCGGGTGTTCGTCGAAGTGGCGCGGGCAGGCGGTTTCGCGGCGGCAGCGCGGCGGCTGGGGCTGCCCAAATCCACGGTCAGCGCGCGCATTCAGGCGTTGGAAGAAAGACTGGGGGCGCAGCTTCTGAAGCGCTCCACCCGCCAGCTGTCGCTGACCTCCGAAGGTTCGGCCTATTTCGAAGCAGTCGCCGGAGCGGTCGACGCACTGGTCGATGCCGAGGCTGCGACCACCTCTGAGGAGGGCGTACTGTCGGGAAAGATCCGCTTCACCGCGCCGCTCGAATTTCCGCGCGATGCGATAACCAGCGCGCTTTCGAACTTCCTCCGCCTCCACCCGCGCGTGAAGTTCGACGTGATCCTGACCAATCGGCCGCTCGACCTGGTGGCGGAGAATATCGACCTGGCGCTCCGCGGCGGCGAACCGGGCGGGGCCGGCCTCATCATCCGCAAAGTCGGCCAGATCAGCTTCGGCCTCTATGCCAGCCCGCAATATATCGACCACTGCGGCCGGCCCGAAAGCTCGACCGATCTTGAGAAGCACGATTTGCTGCTGTTCGCATCTCCCTCGCAGAGCCGGGTGCTCCGGGCGGCCGACCCGATTGCGGGGCATGAGCCGCGCCTCACCGTCGATAATTTCGCTTTCCTGCGACGGCTGGCCATTGCCGGCGTTGGCATCGCCGCCCTCCCTCACGCCCTCGTCGCGCACGAGATTGCAGCCGGACGGCTGGTGCGCGTGTTGGACGACTGGACCGGCGATCCGTCCGCACTCTTCCTCGTCTTCCCCTCCCGCAAGGATATGACGCCGCGCGTAAAAGCCTTTGCCGATCACCTCGTGGAGGCACTGGGGCCGTGGCAATCGTCCATGTAGTTGGACACTGAGATCGGAAATGTCCGGCTAGTCGGACCTTATCGATCGGCGCATCTGCTCCCGTAACGACAAGGGAGCCACTCATGAGCAACCAGATCTTCTTTCGTCCGCCGCCGGAGATAGGCGTGCTCGGCACCGGTCGGATGGGCGTGCGGCTCGCCTCCATGTATGCCAAGGCCGGACGCCGCGTCCTGCTCGGCTCCCGCGACCCGGCACGGGCGGGCGAGATCGTCCATGACCTTGCCATTCCGGGCCTCAGCGCCGGAAGCTACGAGGAAGCGCTGGAGGCGGAGGCGGTGCTTCCCGCCGTCTTCATCCGCGACGGACTGTTCGAGCTGCTGGACCGCTATGCCTCGCGCCTCGACAACAAGCTGCTGATCGACATCAGCAATCCTTTCAATGAAGATTATTCCGACTTCATCACGCCGTGGGACACGAGCGGTGCCGAAGAATTGCAGAAGCGGGTTCCGAACGCGCATGTAGTCGGCGCCTTCAAGAACGTCTTTTGGGCGGTGTTCGACGATCCTCTGTTCGTCGGCACGCCAAGCGATGTGCTCGTCGTCGGCGACAATGCGCCGGCCAAGCAGCAATTCTTCGCCCTGAGCGAGGATACGCCCTTTCGTTATCTGGACGCCGGCGCGCTGATCAACGCCCGTGCAATCGAGCGGATGACGATGATCACCGGAGCGCTCGGGCGCAGTCTGGGCTCCTACCCGCGCATGAACTGGCGGCTGCTCGGCTAACAACATGAAGGGGCGCAAGATGGACGACGTGTTGTTCGACTATGCTCATGAAAGGGCGATCCGCTACTTTGAGGGGATATTCGACCGAAGGGTCTTTCCGGACGCGGCGGCGATCGAAGGGCTGACAGCGTTCGACGAGGCGCTGCCCGATGATCCCACCGACGCACTTGCCACCATCCGGCTGCTCGACAAGGCGGGGAGCCCCGCCACCGCCGCCACGACCGGCGGGCGCTATTTCGGCTATGTGACCGGCGGCAGCCTCCCCGTTGCCACCGCTGCCGACTGGCTGGTGACAAGTTGGGACCAGACCGGCACCACCCCCACCAACTCACCCGCCGCCAGTAAGATCGAGGCGGTGGCAGGCCGCTGGGTCCGCGAAACCCTCGGCCTGCCGGACGAGGCGGCCACCGGGTTCGTGACCGGCGCGAGCATGGGCAATCTGGTCGGGCTTGCCGCGGCGCGGAGCCACCTTCTTCGCCGCGCGGGCTACGACGTCGATACGCAAGGTATGTTCGGTGCGCCGCCGCTCCGCGTCGTGGTCGGCGCCGAAGTGCATTCAACGGTTGTGAAGATGCTCGGCATCCTCGGCTTCGGCCGGGAACGGCTGGAGATCGTCGAGGCGGACGATCAGGGCCGGATGAGTCGCGGCCGGCTACCCGCGCTCGACGAACGAACGATCCTCATCCTCCAGGCCGGCAACGTGAACAGCGGCGCCTCCGATCCCTTCCCGAAGCTAATCGCCGCCGCCCGGGAAGCCGGTGCCTGGGTCCATGTCGACGGCGCCTTCGGCCTCTGGGCGGCTGCCAGCCCCCGCTACGCCCACTTGGTCGAAGGCGTCGCCGGCGCCGATAGCTGGGTCACTGACGGGCACAAATGGCTGAACGTCCCCTATGACAGCGGCATCATCATCTGCCGCCACCCGGAAGCGCTGAGGAGCGCGATGGGCATCGCTGCCGCTTATCTGCCGGTGGGCGAGGAGGTGCCGATGAAGGATCTAGTGCCGGAGCTCTCCCGTCGCGCCCGCGGTGTAACCGTCTGGGCGGCGCTCCGCACGCTCGGCCGGAAGGGCGTTGCCGAACTGGTCGAACGCTGCTGCGCCCATTCCATTCGGCTGGCGCAAGGGCTGAGGGAGATCGGCTTCGAAGTGCATAACGATGTGGTGCTGAATCAAGTCGTCGCCACCATCTACGATGCGGAATTCACCCATGCCGTCCAGCGGCAGGTGGAGGAAGACGGCGGCTGCTGGTTCGGGCCGACCTCGTGGCAGGGCCGCAAGGCGGTGCGCTTCAGCGTCTCAAGCTGGGCGACCACCAGCCGCGACATCGACGAGGCGCTTGCGGCGATTGCGCGGGCGGTGACGAAGGTGCGGAGCCGCGAGGCGGTTGCGGGCTAAAGATAGTGCCGGAGCGTGAGCCAGCGGACACGCTTCTCTTCAAAAGCGAGCGTCAGCGCCGGGCTGCTGGACGGCAGCGGCACGAAATCAATGCCGCTTACGCCGTGAAGCGCCTTCTGCCCGATCCGCGCCGAGGTGCCGCCGTTAAAGCCGATGGCGCGGAGGTTGGGCAGGCTTTCCACCAACGCCTTCAGTTCGTTCGGCCGGTGATCGCGGATCACCCCGTCGAGACTGCCGGTCCTCGTCGCGGAAGCGACTACGTCCCAAAGCCCCACCCGCGCAGTGAGCAGGGCATGCAGCCGCTCCTCGTAACCCAGCGGCACGAGCGCCGTCCCCGTCACCTGCTCCATCAGCCGCCAGAACTGGTTGCGCGGATGGGCATAATATTGGGCTCGCGCCAGCGACTCCTCCCCCGGCAAGCTGCCGAGCACGAGTAGACGCACCTCGTCATTCACGACGGGCCCGAAGGAATGTTTGAGAGGGGAAGCTGTCATGGTGGCCTCGGCTCACTACGTTCGCCGTTACCACCCCCTTCGATCCTGCCCCGCAGGATCGAGATGTGGTGACCCCTACGGGAATCGAACCCGTGTTTCAGCCGTGTAAGGGCCGCGTCCTAACCGCTAGACGAAGGGGCCATGAGCCAGTGAGGGCGCGGCTTAAGTGAGCGGCGCTTATGGGTCAAGCCGCTTAGTCGGCCCAAGCCGCGTCTTCGAGGTGGATTTCCGCCGTGGGGCGGTCACCCCAATCGTCGCGCTTGATCCGGCCGGCGATCCAGAGCTTGCGGCGCGGCGGCGCGCCGAGCATCGCCTGGCCGAGCTCGCTTTCCGCCATGCGGAAGGCGATGGCCTTGATGCGGCGGCCGTCGTCGCCGGCCACGATCAGCCGCAAATGGCCGTTCCCGACCACGTCCGCCTTAATGATCTTGACGGGGCCCGCGGCAACACGTGGACCCGGCCAGCCGGCGCCATAAGGTCCGCCCGCCTCCAGCGCGTCGCACAGGTCCGGGCAGACGCCGCCCGGCGCCAGTGCTGCATCGAGGAGGAGCGCACGATCCTCGCGGCAGCGGACGACGTCCCCGCCCAGCCGCTCATCAAGGAACTCGATTAAGGCATCGACCTTATTCCGCTCCACGGTAAGCCCCGCCGCCATGGCATGGCCGCCGCCTGCCACGAGAAGGCCGCTATCTTTGGCCGCAAGCACCGCCGCGCCGAGATCAACGCCAGAGATCGAGCGGCCGGAGCCTTTGCCGACCCCCTGCTCGTCTATCGCGATGACGATGGCAGGGCGGCCGAGCTTTTCCTTAAGGCGCCCAGCGACGATGCCGATCACGCCGGGGTGCCAGCCAGTGCTCGCCACGACCGCGACCGAGCGGTTGCCCTGCGCCTTGCAAAGCTCTTCCGCCGCCTCGCAAACCATCGTCTCGATCGCGCGGCGTTCCTGATTGAACCGTTCCAGCTCCTCCGCAATCGCCCGCGCTTCCGCCGCATCCTCGGTGGTGAGCAGCCGAACGCCAAGATCGGACTTGCCGACGCGCCCGCCCGCATTGATCCGCGGCCCCAGTGCAAAGCCGAGGTCGGTGCAGGTCGGCGCCCGCTCCAGCCGCGCTACGTCGAGCAGCGCGGCGAGACCAATAGTCCGCCGCTGCGCCATCACCTTCAGGCCCTGAGTCACGAAGGCGCGGTTGAGGCCGCGAAGCTGCGCCACGTCCGCCACCGTGCCGAGCGCGACGATGTCGAGCAGCTCGACAAGCTTCGGCTCCGCCCGCCCTTCGAAGAAGCCCCGCTTCCGAAGCACCCGCAAAGTCGCCGCGCCGAGCAGGAAGCAGACGCCCACGGCGGCAAGATGGCCGTGCGCGGCGGCTTCGTCCGCTTCGTCCAGCCGATTGGGGTTCACCAACGCATGCGCCTCGGGAAGCCGGCTCGCGCATTTGTGATGGTCGACGACGATCACGTCGACGCCCGCGCCCTTCGCCATTTCCAGCGCCTCGAAAGCCTGCGCGCCGCAATCGACGGTGACGATCAGCTTCGCCCCGCCCTCGGCGATCCGCACCAACGCCTCGCCCGATGGGCCGTAGCCCTCCATGAGGCGGTCCGGGATATAAGCCTGAGGGTCGCAGCCGAGGCCGCGCAGCAGCCGGATCAGCAAAGCCGCGGATGTCGCTCCGTCCACATCATAGTCGCCGAAGACCGTGACCGGCTCGCGCGCCTCAACCGCATCGGCAAGCCGCTCCGCCGCCTTGTCCATGTCACGGAAAATGGAGGGGTTCGGCATGAACTCGCGGATGGTCGGCGTCCGGTGCCGCTCCACCTCTTCCCGCGCCACGCCGCGCGCCATCAGCAGTTGGGCGACGAGATCGTCGGGAACCAACCCCTCGTCCCGCCCGTCCGCCGCCGAGCCCCGCCAGCGCCAGGGCTGACCGAGGATGGAGCGCGAGACACCGCAGACGTAGGAATGCGGCTCCGAGACGGGTTTGTAGAGGTTCACGCACCGACCCTAAGCCATTCCGGAGTCGGCGTGAATCCCCGCGCTTCAAAAAGCCTGTGGAAGGATCAGCTGCAGCCCGCGCCCGGCTCGTTCCGGTGCTCGCCCTTCACCCAGCGGATCGTGCCGGTAGAGGCGCGCATCACGACGCTTTCGGTGGTGACGCAATGCTTCCGCCGCTTCACGCCCTCAAGCAGCGAACCGTCGGTGACGCCGGTCGCGGCGAAGATCACGTCGCCCTTGGCGAGGTCCTTCAGGTGATAGATGCGGTCGAGATCCTCGACGCCCCATTTCGCGGCGCGGGCGCGCTCGTCATCGTTGCGGAACAGGAGGCGGCCCTGGAACTGGCCGCCGACGCAGCGGAGTGCTGCCGCCGCGAGCACGCCCTCTGGCGCGCCGCCCGAACCCATGTAGACGTCGATAGTCGTGTCGGGGTTGGTGACGGCGATCACGCCTGCCACGTCGCCGTCGGGGATGAGGTTGATGCCGCAGCCCAGCGAGCGCAGTTCCGCAATTAATTTCTCGTGCCGCGGCCGGTCGAGCACGCAGGCGATGATCTCCGACGGATCGACGCCCTTGGCCGCAGCGATGGCGCGGACGTTCTCGGTCGGCGACTTCGCGAGGTCGATCACGCCTTCCGGATAGCCGGGGCCGACCGCGATCTTGTCCATGTAGACGTCGGGCGCGTTGAGGAGGCAGCCCTCCTCCGCGATCGCGAGCACCGCCAGCGCATTGGGAGCGCCCTTGGCGGTGATGGTGGTGCCTTCCAGCGGGTCGAGCGCGATGTCGATGCGGGGGCCGCCGTCCTGCGCCAGACCCACCTTCTCGCCGATGAACAGCATCGGCGCCTCGTCCCGCTCGCCTTCGCCGATCACCACCGTGCCGTCGATCTCAAGGGTATTGAGCGCCGCCCGCATTGCCTCAACCGCTGCGTGGTCCGCGGCCTTTTCGTCGCCGCGCCCGATCAGCTTCGAGGCCGCGACCGCAGCCGCTTCGGTGACGCGCACCATCTCGAGAACGAGCACACGGTCGAGAGTATGGCTTGCAGTCACCATCGTTTCTGTCATCCCTGTTTCTGAAGCGAATTCCGGCGTGCCGGATAGGCGAGGTGTATGGCGTTGTCGAGAATGGCCGTGCTTGCGGCGGTAATCCTTCTTTCGACTCCCGCGGGCGCGGCGCCGGTAACGGCAGAAGAAGCGCTTCAGATGCACCGCCAGACGCTCCAGCCGGTAGCGGCCGTGAACGGCTGCCCTAAAGGCGCCGACGGGGAGGAGATCGTCGTCTGCGGCCGCCGCGAAGAAAGTCCCTATCGCATGCCGCTGCCGGTCACGCGGGAAGCGGGCGTTCCTGTCGAGCTGCCTGGAGAGGCGCCGCGCGCTTCGACCAGCGTCGGCGGCTGCCTCCGGCTTTGCCACAAGCCTGTCGGCGTCACTGTTGGGACCAAATTCTGACGGTGAAGGAGCGAGGCCGCTTTTGAAGGGGTCCGCGTTGCTATAAAGCGCCTTCATGACCGACGAGAAGAGCAGCGAGACACCCGCCTCCCCGCCGATCCCGACGCTGGAGGACATGCGGCAATGGACCTCCGTCATGGCGCGGGCGCAGCAAATGATGCTGGAGCATATGGCGGGCCAGATGCAGGGCGCGGCGGCGAAGGCGGTGGCGGCGCCGGCGCTGCAATGGCCCGGCATGACTGCATTCCCCGATCCAGCCGAGATTGCCAGGACGCAGGTGGAGCTTTGGACCGAGGGAATGTCGGTTTGGCAGCGCACGCTTGGCGGCTATGCGCCGCCCACCGCGCTTCAGGGTCAAGCCGACACGGACAAGCGCTTCGCCGCGCCCGAATGGCGGCAGCATCCGCTGTTCGACATGCTTCGCCAGACCTACCTGCTCGTGTCGGAGCGGCTGTTGGGCTCGGTGGACGCACTCGACGGGCTGGACGACAAGACGAAGGAGAAGCTCCGCTTCACCACCAAGGCGTTCGTCGATGCGATGTCGCCGTCCAACCTTGCGGTCACCAACCCGGAAGTGCTCGAGCGGGCGCTTGAGACGAAGGGCGAAAGCCTGCTCAAAGGCCTCGAAAACATGCTCCGGGACCTTTCCAAGGGGCAGCTAACGCATACCGACCCGGAAGCGTTCGAGGTCGGGCGCAACGTCGCCACCACGCCCGGCAAGGTCGTCAAGCAGACGCCGCTCTACCAACTCATCCAGTATAGCCCGACGACGGATCAGGTGTTCGAAACGCCGCTCGTCATCTTTCCGCCCTGGATCAACCGCTTTTACATCCTCGATCTCAATCCGAAGAAAAGCTTCATCAAATGGGCGGTGGACCAGGGCCTCACGGTCTTCGTCGTCTCGTGGAAGTCGGCGGATGAAAGCATGGCCGATCTCAAAATGGACGATTACGTCCTCGCCGAAATCGAGGCGATCGATGCGGTGCGCGACGCGCTGAAGGTGAAGTCGGTGCACACGGTTGGCTATTGCGTCGCCGGCACCAAGCTCGCCGCCGCGCTGGCGCTGCTGGAGGCGCGAGGCGAGGCCGACAAGGTCGCGAGCGCCACCTTCTTCACCGCGCAGGTGGATTTTTCGGAAGCGGGCGACCTCCTCCAGTTCACCGGCGACGAGCAGCTTGAGCTGGTGCGGCAGCTATCCGCGGAGAAAGGCTATCTCGACGGACGCTACATGGCCGCAGCGTTCAACCTGCTGCGCGGCCAGGATCTCGTCTGGAACTATGTGGTGAACCATTATCTGATGGGGCAGGATTATCCGCAGTTCGACCTGCTCCACTGGAACGGCGACACGACCAATTTGCCCGGCAAGTGGCACCTAGAGTATCTGACCCAATTCTATCGCGAGAACAGGCTGGTCCAACCTGGCGCAGTCGAGATCGACGGGACGCCCATCGTGCTCAATAAGGTGCGAACACCCACCTATGTGCAGGCCGGCCGCGACGACCATATCGCGCCCGCCAAAAGCGTGTGGAAGATCACCCATCACTTCCAGGGGCCGCTCCGTTTCGTGCTCGCTGGCTCGGGCCACATTGCAGGCGTGGTGAACCCGCCCGACGCGCAGAAATATCAGTATTGGACCAATGACGAGAAGGTGGAGACGCTGGACGGCTTCATCGCCGGCGCGAAGGAGACCAAGGGTAGCTGGTGGCCCGACTGGATCCGGTGGATCGAGGCGCAGGGGCCAAAGAAGGTCCCAGCAAAAGGCGCACGCGTACCCGGTAAGGGAAAGCTTAAGGCGCTTGAAGACGCTCCCGGGAGCTATGTGAAGGCGCGTTGATGCTGCACTGCACAAAATCTGCTTGAAATCTGGACACTCAGAGCTTATTTGCCGCACTGCAACATAAGTTTCATGCGGGCGTTGTAAGCGCCTGACGGATTTTGCAGGAGGCAGATTATGGCTACGCAGCAGAAGAAGGATACCGCGCAGAACGCCGCGGCTGAACGTTTCCAGGCGGTGATGGGCGACGTCAATGAGCGCACCAAGACCGTTGTTGAGAAAGGTTCAAAGCTTGTCGAAGAGCTGACCGACCTCACCAAGGGCAATGTCGAAGCGATCGTCGCCTCCAGCCGCGTCGCCGCCAAAGGCGTCGAGACGCTGGGCCAGGAAGCCGCCGACTACGGCCGCCGCAGCTTCGAGGAAGCTTCGGCCGCTCTCAAGAGCCTTGCCGAGGTGAAGTCGCCGACCGACTTCTTCAAGCTTCAGAGTGACTATGCCCGCTCGGCTTTCGACGGCTGGGTTGCCGAGAGCGCCAAGGCTTCGGAAACGATGATCAAGCTCGCGGGCGAGATCGCTGAGCCGATCACCAGCCGCTATTCGGTTGCGGCCGAGCGCGTGAAGACGCTGGCTCTCTGAGCCACGCCTAAAGTTTCGTATGCGTAAGGAAGGGCGGCTGCTCCATTGGAGCGGCCGCCTTTTCCGTTGCGGCGGCCCGAGCATCAAGGCGCGGCAAAGCCTTGCCGGAACGGGAGCCCATGCCATATTTGTGCATTGATATGATAATGCATGAATCGCTGACGATTACCGCCGGGGACCAGAGGGACAGCGACGAAGGCACAGGCCTTGGCGTCGCCACCCGGACGCGCACGCGCACCAAGACGCCGTCGCCCTACAAGGTGCTGATGCTAAATGACGACTATACTCCGATGGAGTTCGTCGTCCTTGTGCTCCAGCGCTTCTTCAAGATGGATATCGAGGACGCGACCCGGGTGATGCTTCAGGTCCACCAGCGCGGCGTCGGCGTCTGCGGCGTGTTCAGCTACGAAGTCGCCGAGACAAAGGTTTCGCAGGTGATCGACTTTGCGCGGCAGAACCAGCATCCGCTGCAGTGCACGCTGGAAAAGGCCTGAACCGCTCCTAGCGAGCTCCCGGCAGCCAACTCGTGTCGAGCTGAGCATAGCGGTTGATGAAATTCACCTCCGCCGTCAGCCGCGCTTCGTCGAGTATCCTGATGGTGCTGCCGTTGCGGGCGATGAGACCGTCGTCGACGAGGCTCCGCATCATCCGGTTGACGTGGACGGCGGTGAGGCCGGTGGCATCGCCGATCTCCTCCTGAGTCAGCGGAACGTGGAATTCCAGGAGGTCGGCGCCGCCGGTCACGCGCAGCCGGGCAAGAAGCTCGCAAAGAAGCGACGCTACGCGGGCGCGGGCGGAAGTGCGGCCGACCGAGGCAAGCCGGTCGGCGAGCGACGCACGCTCGGCCAGGGATATCGAGAAGATGAGGGCGCTGAGACGCGGATGCTCCTCGAACACTGTGGCGAGCCTATCCTTGTCAAACGGACAGAGCACGGCATCCGTGACTGCCGTAATCGAGTCGATTGACCGTCCGAAGGCTAGGCTGGTGACGCCCACGACATCGCCGGGGAAGTGGAAGCGCATGATCTGCCGGCTGCCGTTACTGAGCAGCACACAGCTGTAGAGCCAGCCCTTCTGAACGATGAAAAGCTCGCGGCCCAGATCGTTTTCGCCGCGAACGGTTGCGCCGCGTCGGAAGCTGCGTTCCTGCTGTTCGAGTTGGCCAAGGGCCTCTTCCTCGCTCGGCGTCAGCGTCACATAATGCGCCAACCGCTCGGCCAAGCAGCTCCCCACGACGCCCATTCCCCCCGATAAGCAGCCAAACAAACGCGACGCTTCTAAACAGGAAAAGTGCGGCCCTGCTCTGATCGAAATCAAGAAGTCGTTTAAGACGTGATATTTAGCGGCATTCTGTGGCGACAGCTTGCACGCATATGCCAAAGTTCTAGAAGCCGCACATGGACAAGATCATCATCAATGGCGGCAAGCCCCTCAAGGGGAAGATCTGCATTTCCGGCGCCAAGAACGCGGCGCTGACCCTGCTGCCGTGCGCGCTCCTGACTGACGAGCCGCTAACGCTCCGCAACCTGCCGCGCCTCGCCGACGTCGACAGCTTCGGCCATCTGCTGAACCAGCTCGGCGTATCGACCACCGTCGAAGGCGCAAAGCCGGATGAAATGGGCCGGGTTATGACGCTCCGCGCGCGAAACATCGTCTCGACGGTAGCGCCTTACGATATTGTGCGGAAGATGCGCGCCTCAATCCTGGTGCTTGGACCGCTGCTCGCCCGCGCGGGCGAGGCGACGGTATCGCTGCCGGGCGGCTGCGCCATCGGCATGCGGCCGATCGACCTTCACCTCAAGGCACTGGAGGCGCTTGGAGCGGAGATCGAGATCACGTCCGGCTATGTGCGGGCGAAGGCGCCGAAGGGCGGCCTCACCGGCGGCACGATCAGCTTCCCGCAGGTTTCCGTCGGGGCGACCGAGAACGCGCTAATGGCCGCGGTTCTCGCTAAGGGCACAACGGTGATCGAAAACGCCGCGCGCGAGCCTGAGATCACCGATCTTGCCAAATGTCTCATCGCTATGGGCGCGAGTATCGACGGCCTTCGCACCGACACCCTCACCGTCCATGGCAAGGAAAAGCTCCACGGCGCCACCTATGCCGTCATGGCGGATCGGATCGAGGCGGGCAGCTACGCCTGCGCCGCGCTCATCACTGGCGGCTCCCTCGAGCTGGTGGGCGCGCACAAGGAGACGATGCCGTCGATTCTTTCCGGATTCGTTGATGCGGGCGGGATCGTTGAGGACACGAAGGACGGGATTGCGGTGCGCGCCGATGGCGGCATCAAGGCGCTGTCCGTCTCGACCGCCCCTTATCCGGCCTTCCCAACCGACATGCAGGCGCAATTCATGTCGATGCTGGCTCTGGCGGAGGGGACCAGCCTTCTTACCGAAACCATCTTCGAGAACCGCTACATGCACGTTCCGGAGCTCACCCGCATGGGTGCGGACATCGAAGTGCGCGGACGGGCGGCGATCGTTCGAGGTGTCGAGAAGCTGCACGGCGCGCCCGTCATGGCGACTGACCTCCGCGCATCAATGAGCCTCATTCTCGCCGGTCTTGCGGCGGAGGGGACGACAGAAGTCTCGCGCATCTATCATCTCGACCGCGGATACGAGCGGCTGGAGGAGAAGCTTCAGGCGGTTGGCGCAGACATCGAACGGATCAGCGACGGTTAAAACGCGATCTCGGCCGTGTGGATGAGCAGGCCGACGAGTCCGCCCACCAAAGTCCCGTTGATCCGGATATATTGAAGATCGCGGCCGACAGCGCCTTCCAGCCGGTCGGTGACCGTGCGCGCGTCCCAGCCACGGATCGTGTCTGAAACGAGGGTAACGATTCCACTGCCGTAAGTTGCGACTACTCCGACCACGGCGCGGCGCGCGAACTGGTTGATCGTCGCCTTCAGCCTCTGATCCTCCTGCAGCGTCTCGCCAAGCTGGCGGAGGGCCTCGCCAAACTTGCCCGCGAGCGCCGCGTCGGGATCGCGCGCCGCCTTCAGAAGGCTCGCCCGGCTATTTTCCCACAGGCTTTCCATCCAGTCGGAAACGGCCTTGTTCTCGACGATCTGGTTCTTCCACTCCTCGATCTTAGCCTGCATTTCCGGATTGTAGCGCATGTCCCAGGCAAGCTGCGCCAGCCCCTCCTCCGCCTTGGCGCGGAGCGGGTGATAAGGATCGATCGCCATGTCGATAGTGAGGCGGCGGAGGCCGTCGATCAGCGAGTCCGCAATCTTTTCGTCGAGGCCGGCGAGCCGCACCATGAAGCCGGTGCGGTCGTGCACCATCCGCCGGATCATATCCTCATTGGCGTCGAGGGTACGGCCTGCCCAGGTGATGATGCCGTCGAGGAGCGGCATGTGCCGATCCTCGTTGATTGCCGCCTCAAGCGACTGGCCGAGCAGCGGCGATACCTCCATCGCCCTGAGGCGCGATGAAACTGCGCTTTTTACCATGCCGCCGAGCCGCTCCTGATCGAGCGCCTCGAGTATGTCGGCGATAAGACGGGAGCCGCCCTGCCGCAGCCGCCCCTCCCCCGGTGGGTTGGTGAGGAACCGGCCGGCAGCGCCCGCCACATCGACACTCCGCATACGCCGCGCCACGATGGAGGGGGTGAGGAAGTTATCGCGGAGGAACAGCGCCAGCGTGTCGCCGATCCGATCCTTGTTCTTCGGAATGATCGCCGTATGCGGGATCGGAAGGCCGAGCGGGTGACGGAACAAGGCTGTGACGGCGAACCAGTCGGCGAGACCGCCCACCATGGCCGCTTCAGCGAAGGCTTTCACGAAGCCCCAGGCGGCGGATTGCTCATCGAATTGATTGGCAATGAGGAACAGGGCGGCCATCGCCACCAGCATGCCCGTCGCCATGTTCCGCATGCCGCGGGCGCCGCCCTGCACGGGATTGAAACGGGTAAGGCCGGTCCGCTCGAATAGGCTCATCGCTGTCCTAATAAACGGACCGGCCGATTAGTTCACTCCGCAGGCTGCGGCACCTGCTCCGGACCGTGATCGTCCTTGCCTCTATAGGTGATGACACGCCGGAACTTGGGCGCAAGCCACCGTTCGAAGCTGTCGGCGAGGCTGAACGTCGCCGGCACCAGCACCAGCGTCAGCAGCGTCGAGAGCAGCAGGCCACCGATCACGACCACCGCCATCGGCGCCCGCCAGCTGGCATCGCCTTCCAGCGAAAGCGCCGTCGGCACCATGCCTGCGACCATCGCCATCGTCGTCATGACGATCGGCTGCGCACGCTTGTGGCCGGCATCGATGATCGCATCGTTCTTCGGAACGCCCTTGCCCATTTCCTCAATGGTGAAGTCGAGGAGCAGGATCGAGTTCTTGGCGACGATGCCGAACAGCATCAGGATACCGATCATCACCGGCATGGAGACCGCGTGTCCGGCAATGTGCAGCGCGATCGCGCCGCCTAGAGGCGCCAGCAGCAGCGAGCCCATGTTCACGAACGGAGCCATCAACCGCTTGTAGAGCAACACCAGCACCGCGAAGACCAGGAAGGTCCCGGAGACGAGCGCCGTCAGGAACTCCGATACAAGTTGCGCTTCCTCGCGCTGCTGCCCGGAACGGGCGCGTTCTACGCCCTCAGGCAGGTTCTGCATGATCGGCAGCTCGTTGATGATCGTTTCGCCGTCCACCACGCCGGGGGCGAGGTCAGCACCGACCATCACGCGCCGCTGCTGATCGATGCGCTGGATCACGGAGGGTCCAGCCCCGAAGCTGATGTCGGCGACCACCTTCAGCGGAACTGAGCCACCGCTGGTGGTGGGGACAGGCATATTCTCGATCGTTGAGAGATTACGACGCGCGCTTTCGGTCAGCGCCACGCGGATCGGAACCTGGCGGTCCGAAAGCGAGAAGCGCGCGCTCGCCTGATCGATCTCGCCCTGCGTAGCGACGCGGATCGCCTGGCTCATCGCTGCCGTGGTGATGCCAAGGTCCGCCATCAGGTCTTGCCGTGGCTGGATCGTGATTTCCGGGCGGCGAAGGTCGCCGGCAATGCGGGGGGCCCGCAATTCCGGACGCTGCCGCATCTGTTCGACGAGGGTAAGCGCCGCAGCCTGCAACTTGGCGGGATCGGAGCCGGCCAGCAGCACTGATACGTCGCGGCCACCGACCCGTTGCGCATTGCGGAAACCGACGCGCGCATCGGCAATGCTCTGCAGCAGCGGCCCGACTTCGCGCTGGAATTCCGTGCTCGTCCGCTCGCGCCCTTCGTCGCGGTCCTTCAGCGAGATGTAGATGGTCGCATTACCCGCGCGTACGGATTCGAACGCCGATTTCACGTCGGGCTGCGCGAGCACCACCGCCGCTGCCCGGTCAGCAATCACGCGGGTCTGCTCAAGGGTCGCACCGGGCGGCAGCTCCGCCGAAACCTGGACGGTATCATCGTCGGTGTTGGGTTGGAACGTGAAGGGCAAGGTTGCGAAGGCCCCGATAGTCGCCACGAAAGCGAGGACGCCGACCGCCATCGTCTTCCAGCGGTGGACAAGGGTCCAGCGGAGAAGCCTCACGTAACGGTCCATCAGCCAGCCTTCGCCATGCTTGGCCTCGCCGTGCGCCTTCAGGAAATAGGCGGCGATCATCGGCGTGATCATACGGGCAACGGCAAGGCTGATCAGGACGGCAATCACGATGGTGAGACCGAAACTGATGAAGAACTGCCCGATGAGGCCGCTCATCATCGCAACGGGGAGGAACACGGCGACGATCGAGAAGGTGGTTGCCACCACGGGGAGGCCAATCTCGTCGGCCGCGTCAATCGATGCCTGATAGGCCGATTTGCCCATGCGCATGTGCCTCACGATATTCTCAATCTCGACGATCGCGTCGTCGACCAACACGCCCGCCACCAAGCTGAGAGACAGCAGCGTGACCATGTTGAGCGTGAAGCCCAGCATATCCATGAACCAGAAGGCCGGGATCGCGGACAGCGGGATGGCGATTGCGGAAATCAGCGTCGCCCGCCAATCGCGGAGGAACAGGAAGACCACGATGACCGCCAGCAGAGCACCTTCAACGAGAGCTCGCATCGACGATTCATACTGCATCTCGATATATTTTACCGGCGTGAACAGCAGGGTGTAGCGAACCCGCGGATCCTCGCGCGTCAGCTCGTCGAGCGCCCTCTGAACTTCATGATAGACGGTGACGTCGGAATGTCCCTTGGCCTTCTGGACCATGAAGCTAACGACCTGACGGCCGTTCTGAATGCCGTAGGAGGTCTGCTCCGCCCACTGGTCGCGAACATTGGCGATCGAGTTCAGCCGGATGGTGCGGCCGCCGCCGACGGAGATCTGGCTTTCGCCGAGCGCATGCGCGGTAAGCGCGCTGCCGAGCACGCGGACCGACTGTTCTGAGCCTGCAATTTCAGCCCGCCCGCCCGCGGCATTGAGGTTTACCTGCCGAAGCTGCTGGTTGATCTGAGAGGCAGTAACGCCCTGCGCCTGCAGCCTGACCGGGTCGAGCTCGACCTTGATCTCCCGGCTGACGCCGCCGGTGCGGCTTACGACTGAGACGCCCTCAATGCTCATCAGGCGACGGTTGAGCGTGTCGTCGATGAACCAGCTCAGCTGTTCCACCGTCATGGCGGTGCTCTCGGCCGAGAAATAGCCGATCGGCTCGTCCGTGAAGTCGACGCGCTCCACCTGCGGCTCCAGAATTCCTTCCGGAAGGTCGCCGCGAATGCGGGCGATAGCGTCGCGCACATCCGAAACCGCACGGTCCTCAGGAGTGCCGATCTCGAAGCTGATGAAGGTGTTGCTGTTGCCCTCGCGGATCGTGGAGTTGATCTCGTTGACGCCGTTGATGCCGCGCACAGCCGCCTCGACGCGGCGGGTGATCTGCACCTCGAGCTCGGGCGGAGCAGCGCCGGGCTGGCTGATCGATACGTTCGCCGCCGGCGATGTCACGTCGGGATTGAGGTTGATGTCCATCCTGTTGAACGCCAGCACGCCCATGGCGAGCAGGAAGGTGAACAGCACCATGGGGATCACTGGGTTGCGGATCGCCCAAGCCGAGATGTTACGCATCGTTCATCGACTCCAAAATCGGCTGCAGCTTAGCGGCTGGCCGCCCGCTGCGGACGAACCTTCTCACCCGGGTTAAGGAAGGCGCCGGCCGATTCCACGACCCGCTCGTTCCCGTTAAGCCCCTCGGCGACGACCACGCCCCGATCGGTGACGGTGCCGACGCGAACCGGGCGGCGCTGCACCGTATTGTTAGCCGTGACGATCAGCACGTAGCTGCCGGCATCGTCCGTCAGCACGGCCGATTCAGGCAGTAGCGGCGCGGTGGTGGCCCCGGCGCGGACCTCCGCAGACGCGAAGCCGCCGGGCCTCAGCTCACGATTATAGGGAATGGCGATTCGGGCTTCACCCTGCCGGGTCTGTGCATCGATGATCGGCGAAATCTGCCAGACCGAACCCTGGTAGCTCTGCTGCGAGCCGACCGGGGTCACGGTGACCGGCACCCCGACCGACAGGGTCGCAAGATCGGTTTGCGGCAAGCGCGCGAGCAGTTCCATCTGCCCCCCCTGCGCGATGCGGAAGAGCGCGCCGGATCCGGCGCTCACCACCTGCCCGGCCTCGACATTGCGGTCGAGGATCAGGCCTGCGGCCGGAGCGCGGACATCCAACCGCCCGATGCGGGCGCGGCTGGCGCCGAGCTGGGCCTGAGCGACGCGCACGCGCGCATTGGCGGCATCGCGCGTGGCAACACGGCGCTCCACATCGGCCTTGGACACGAAGCCTCTAGAAACCAGCGCCTGGGCGCGCTCGAGCTCCTGCTGGGCAAGCCGGGCATCGGCGCGGGCGACATCGATGGCGGCGGCAAGCTGCTGCGCCTCCTGCGACTGCACCGAGCGTTCGATGACTGCCAGCGTCTGACCGGCGCCTACCCACTGACCGGCTTCGACGAGGACCCGGGCAACCATACCGCCCTCACCGGCAATGCCGACAGGCATGTCGCGGCGAGCAGCGATTGTGCCAGTTGCGGAAATCGTCCGGGCAACCTGCTGGCGTCCGGGAACGATGACGCTGACGGTCGGAGCCTGTTGGGCGCCCTTGGCCGCGGCGGCGCCGGCTGCTTTTTCTTCAGAGCCGCCTCCGAAGATCAGGAAGGCCGCGACCGCTATGGCGGCGGCAGCAATGGCGGCGATGATGATCAGCCGGCGCTTGCGACGGCGCTCCAGCGCTAGATCGTCGAGCACCTCACCTTCCAGGGATTCGCGACGCCACTTTGCTGTCTCGAAATTCATGACTCTCATCTTTCCACACCGATTAAGTGCGGCCCCTGCCGCGTCACACTGTGTTACGCTAATATATCACTCGCCTCAACCCCAAAAGATGAGTACTGCCCCCGGCGAGGGAACGCGGCCTTTACTGGAAAAGTTACGCCCGCGCCATGTATAGTCACGCCAATGTGAACCTTCGATAACAGGAGGCAACGAAAATGCTCGAAGGCTACAGCATTCTTGGCTGGATCGTCGTCGGCGGACTTGCCGGAGCGCTTGCCAAGTTCATCATGCCCGGCCGCGATCCGGGCGGCTGCATCGTCACCATCCTGCTCGGCGTGGCGGGCGCACTCGTCGCCGGCTTCATCGGCAAGGCCGTGGGCTGGTATGACGAAGGGGACGGCGCCGGCTTCATTGCTGCCGTTCTCGGTGCGCTCCTGATCCTGTTAGTCTACCGGCTCCTCGTCCGTCGCCGCTGAGCTGGCAGCGTAACGTTCAGCAACAATGCAGCTTTCCTGTCGTTTTAGCGGCGGGGAGCAGCCGTTACGCCTGCTGAACGAATGGAGTGTCGGATGATGTTACGCAGATTGACCATGGCTTCATGTCTGGTGTTGGCCGGGGTGCCCGCGGCCGCCTTGGCTCAGCCAGCCGCCGTGGCGGTGCAGCCGATTTCGGGGACGCGGCTGGATGTGGTCGCGACGGGCGAGGTGAACCGGGTGCCTGACCTTGCCATCATTTCGGCCGGCGTCGTGACCCGTGCCCCAACCGCAAGCGCGGCCATTTCGCAGAACGCGCAGCAGATGCAGCGAGTGGTTGCGGCGCTCCGCCGCGCCGGGGTTGCCGAACGCGACATCCAGACGAGCTCGATCAACCTCAATCCCGATTATCGCTATCAGGAGAACCAGCCGCCGGTGCTGACGGGGTACCAGGCGAGCAATCAGGTCACCGTCCGCTTCCGCAACATCGCCGAGAGCGGAGAAATCCTGGACGCGCTGGTGCTTGAGGGAGCGAACCAGATCAACGGGCCGACGCTCACTATCGACAAGCCGGAGGAGGCGCTGGACGAGGCGCGCCGGGGGGCGATCACCACTGCCCGCGCACGGGCCCAGCTTTATGCGCAGGCGATCGGCAAACGCGTCGGGCGCATCCTGTCGATCAGCGAAGCGGGCGGTTACGGACCGCGTCCGATGGAGATCATGGTGACGGGCGCCCGCATGGGCGTTGCGGCGGACGCCGCGACGAAGATTGTGCCCGGTGAGCAAACGCTGACGGTTAGCCTCTCCGTCAGCTTTGAACTGGAATAAAGAAAAGGGCCGCTCCGCGCT
>NZ_DASWTN010000029.1:0-113562 GCF_036402135.1 Allosphingosinicella sp.
CCAGCCCCGCCAGTAGAGGCTCCGCGCCTGGCGCTTCACGTCGCGCGACTGCGCGGCATGGACCGGGCCGATAGGCTTCGGCAGGGGAGGATGGGCGAGGATCGACATTCGCCGCGAACCTAAGCGCGGCGCCGCGGCGGCCATCAGTGGCCCGGCTTGTAGAGTGTCTCTCTACAACAGCCGCAGCTTGAGCGAAGCGCCCCTTCCGGTCCCTTTTACGCGCATTCGCACCGCGACTTTCACGCCACCTGGACCGGAGCCTCGAGATCTCATGGCAAAATCAAAATTCTTCCGCGCTTTCGTCGCCGGCAATACGATCAGCGACGGCCGCCAGATCACGCCGGAAATGATCGACGAGATTGTCGAGACCTTCAATCCGGACACCTATTCGCCACGGATCAATGTCGAGCATATCGCCGGCTACAGCCCCGAGCCGCCGTTCAACGGCTACGGCACCGTCATCGCCGTCAAGGCGCAGGATGACGAGATCGAGATCGCCGGCGCTAAGGAGACGCGCCGCGCCCTGTACTGCCAGGTCGACGGCAACGACCAGCTGGTCAAGCTCGCCAAGGCGGATCAGAAGCCCTTTCCTTCGGTAGAGCTGACGCCGAGCTATACCGGCACCGGCAAGGTTGGCCTGGTCGGCCTCGCCTTCACCGACAACCCCGCAAGCATCGCCACCCAGCGCCTGCAATTCTCGCGCAGCGCACCGGGCACCATCTTCGCCTCGGGCGATGCCGCGGCGGAGATCGAGTTCGAGGAGCAGCCCGCCGATCCGACGTCGATCACCGATGCGATCAAGTCTGGCTTCGCCGCCCTCGCCGCCTCCTTCAGCGCCAAGCCGAAGGAAGAGCCGAAGCCGAAGGAAGGGCCGAAGCAAAAGGCTGCCAACGACAACGACTTTGCGGCTTTCGCGACCGCGATCGGCGATCAGGTCGCCACGGCCGTTGCCGCCGCGGTGAAGCCGTCGAACGAGGCAGTGGCGAAGCTGCAGCAGGATTTCACCGCGCTCACCGCCAAGCTCGAGGCGACGGAAGCGTCCACGAACTTCAATCGCAGCCCCGCGACCGGCGGTGGCGGCGCCGGCGTCGAAACCGACTGCTGATCGAGGCCGCCCCGAACCGACCATTTCTGAATCTCAAGCCCGGAGACACCGATGCGTAACGACACCCGCGCCCTCTTCAACAAGTACACCGCCCGCATCGCCCTGCTGAGCGGCGTGGCCTCGTCCGCGGTGATGTTCACCGTCGAACCCTCGGTGGCGCAGAAGCTCGAGGAAAAGACCCAGGCCACCAGCGAATTTCTGACGCGGATCAACTTCTACGAAGTCGACCAGCAGGAAGGGGAGAAGGTCGGCATCGGCATCACCGGCACGATCGCCGGGCGTACCAACACCGCCAATGCCGATCGGCAGCCGATCGATCCCACGGGCCTCACCGCCAACAGCTACCGCTGCGAACAGACGAACTTCGATACGGCGCTGAAGTACGCCAAGCTCGACGCCTGGCGGCACAAGCCGGAATTCCAGACGATCATCCGCGATGCGATCCTGAAGCGCCAGGGCCTCGATCGCATGCTCATTGGCTGGAACGGCACCAGCGTCGCCGCGCAGACCGATCGCGCCGCCAATCCGCTCCTCCAGGACGTCAACAAGGGCTGGATCCAGCACGTCCGCGAAGACGCCCCGGCGCGTGTCCTCGACGACGGCGCCCTCTCCGGCGCCGGCAAGGCGATCTACGTCGCCGCGGGCGCCGTCGGCGTCGAGGTCGACTATGTGAATCTAGACGCGCTTGTGTTCGACGCGATCGAGCTCCTGGAAGAGCCGTATCGCGATGACACCGAGCTCGTCGTCATCGTCGGCCGCGACCTGGTTCACGACAAATATTTCAATATCGTCAACGCCGCCGGCGACAAGGCAACCGAGCAGCTCGCTCGCGACGTGCTCCTGTCCACCAAGAAGATCGGCGGCCTTCCGGCGGTGCGCGTCCCCGGCTTCCCCGCGGGCAAGCTCTGCATCACCCGCCTCGATAACCTGTCGGTCTACAACCAGAGCGGCACCCGCCGCCGAGCGATCATCGACAATCCGAAGCGCAACCAGGTCGAGAACTTCGAAAGCGTCAACGAGGCCTACGTTGTCGAGGATTACGGCATCATCGCTGTCGTCGAGAACATCGTCATGGGAAAGAAGCCGGCCTGATCGCCGGCTTCTGACCCCGCCGCCCTGATCCGACCATCCTCGAAGGAACCGCAATGAGTCTAGCTCGAAAGCACCGGGAGAAAGTCCTGGCCAAGTTGTCAGCGGCGGCTTCCTCTTCCGAGGCTGTCGGCCAGACGCCCGCCGCTGGGGGTGCATCCCCTACCCCAGCGGCGGGCACCATGAAGGTGCGCCTGATGCACGATCTCCGCCGGCTGAAGGAAATCCAGTCGATCGAGCGCAAGATCGCGGCAAAGCACGAAATGCTCCCCGGCTATGAGGCCTGGATTGCAGGTCTGCTCGAGGCCGAGCGCGAGAAGGGCGACGTCGACAAAGGCGAGATCCTCCCGACGATCATGATCTGGTGCATCGACACCGGCGACTTCGAGCGCGCGCTCGAGCTCGCTCGCTACGTGCTTCGGAACGAAGTGCCTCTGCCGGCGCGGTACGATCGCCAGGCGCCCTGCCTCATCGCCGAAGAGATCTCCGAAGCGGCGCTGAAGCTGCTGAACGAAGGCCAGGCCTTCTCGATCGACGTCCTCGAGCAGCTGGACGAGCTCACCGCCGACGAAGACATGCCCGACGAGGTGAAGGCGAAGCTGATGAAGGCGATCGGCTTCGAATATCTCCGCCAGGCCGACGCGGCCGACAGTGGCGGCGAAGGCGAGGATCGCCTGAACTTCCTTCGCGCCGCCGCCCTGGCGCCGCTCCGGCGCGCGCAGCAGCTGCACGATCGATGCGGCGCGAAGACGGCTATCAAGCGGCTCGAGAAGCTGCTGAAGGCCGCGGCGGCTACGCCGCCGGCGTCACCGCCCCCCGCGGCCGAAGCCGGCGCTGCCAACGACAACACTCCGCCGGCCGATGAAACGGGCGACGACAATGCGTCCGCTGACGGACGGCCTGGCGAAACGGAATCGCCGGATAACACCGGCTCATAAGCTTCGCCCCCGGCGCTCGGGGGCGGATCGCACGAAGCGGGAGGGCCGCAAGGCTGAGGGCCGTCTTCGATCCGATCCCCACCCCCGTAAACCGGCGGGCGAGGCTTCACCGAGGATCGCCATGTTCAACGCCTTGCCCGTCCAGATCCGCATCACACTCGCCGCGCTCCTCGTGCTGGCGGTCGGCGCGCTGGCGATGGGCATCGAGGCGCGCCTATGAGCGATCTCGTCTGCCAGCCCTCGATCGTGCCGCCTTCGCCCGCGGAGGATGCAACGCCGATCGTCAACGATGGCTGGTTTCCCGACGTCAATCCCGCGCTGCTGAAGCAGCAGGCGCGGATCCACGACAGCGTCACCGCGCCGCGGCTTGAGGAGGCGGTGCTGGCGGCGATCATCACCGTGAATAACGATCTCGCCGCCTATAAGGCCGAGAAGCAGGCCGCCGGCCATGCCACGCTCGCGGCGGTGCCGTCGCTCGAGCTCAATGGCGAAAGCCGCCTCCAGATTCTTTACCGCCGCGCGATCGCATCCCTGGTGAAGGCGGAGCTGATCGAGAAGTATCGCGACTTCGATCAGACCGGCGCCGGCCAGCGCGACACGGGCGAGCTCGACCAGTCGATCGGCGCGCTCCGCCGCGATGCCACCCATGCGATCCGCGACATTCTCGGCCGCGGCCGAACCACCGTGGAGCTGCTCTGATGGACACGCTCAAGGCGCGCCAGGGCGACACGGTCGACCTTCTGATTTGGCGGGAGCGGGGGCTCGGCGCCGAAGCGATCGGCCAGGTTCTCGATGTCAATCCGGGCCTGGCCGATCAGGGCGCGGTGCTGCCGATGGGCGCCGTCGTCACCGTCCCGGCGATCGCGCCCGCGTCCGCCGATCGCGAAATCATCCAGCTTTGGGATTAGTCATGCAGCACCACTTTCCGCCCGAGTTCCTGGAAACCCTCCGCAGCTTGGCCGAGGCGCTGACGCCGGCGGCGCTCGGCTCCGCCGTCTACCAGGCCTATCAGAAGGGCTTGGCGATGCGCGACCGGCTGATCCAGTTCGTCGTCGGGATCTGCGTCTCCTACTTTGTCACCGGAATGGTGGTGGCGATGCTGGGCTGGAGCGAATTCGCGGCCCAGGGCTTGGGCTTCGTCATTGCCCTCTTCGCCTTCGAGGCTACGCCGAAGTTCATCCGGGGCGCGGTCGAGGTGGTCGGCGGGCTGCCCGGCGCAATACGCGACAAATACCTGAAGAAGGGAGAAGGCGAATGACGCCCGCCCTGGTCCGCCAGCTGCAGCTCTTCCTCAACGCCGCCGGCCACAACACCGGCGGCGTCGACGGCGTCTTCGGGCCCGCCACGTTGGCAGCCTATCTTTGCTATGTGGTCGGCCGCCAACTCGGCTCGATCGGCATCCTGCTCGCGCGGGCGATGATCGCTTATTTCCGCGTCTACGACATCACGACGCCGCTTCGCATCGTCCACTTCGTCGCCCAGGCGGCGCACGAAACGGGCGGCTTCCGCCACTTCGTTGAGCTCGGCTCCGGCGATGGGCCGGACGCGGATCCCTGGGATGATTATCTCGAGCGCTACGACTTCCGCGCCGATCTCGGCAACTCGAAGCCCGGCGACGGAGAGAAGACGCGCGGCCGCGGCATCTTCCAGCTCACCGGATGGGCCAATTATATCAAGATGGGCAAGCGGATCGGCGTCGACCTGGCAGCGCATCCGGAGCGCGCGGCCGAGCCGGAGCTCTCCGTCCTGATCGCCTGCATCTACTGGACGGATAAGAAGCTCAACCTCGCCGCCGACAACGACAACACGCCGCTCGTCACCAAACGCATCAACGGCGGCCGCAACGGTCTCGCCGATCGAGAGGCCAAGGTGAAGCGCGGCAAGAAGGCATGGGGGCTTGCAGCATGAAGAAGCTCTTTGGCTGGGTCACTGGCCTGGACCGCGGCTATCTTACCCTTCTCGTCGTCGCGGCCGCGGCCGCGTTCCTCTACGTTCAGTGGAGCAAGATGGCGGCCGAGCGTGACGACTATAGACGGTTCGGCGAGCTCGTCTGCTCCGCCGCCGGCGCCGAGCTCGAGGCTGGTACCTTCAAGGTGAAGGGCCCCGACGGTAAGGTTCGGACGGCCAAGGCCGCCCGCGGGCAGCTATGCGCGCAGCGGATCCGCGCGCTCGCTACTTACGAGCTCGAGACGAAAAGCCAGTCGGCCGAGATCCTCGCCGGCGCGCTGCAGGCACACAATCGAAAGACGGAGGCGGACGCGGCCAGTGCGCGTCGATCGGCGGAAGCGGCGCGCGCCGCGGCCGCGAAGATGGAGAATGCGAATGCGGCGATCGGCGATGATGATCGCGTTGGCGCTGACTGGTTCAACGCTCTTAATGACGTTGCCGGGCTGCGCCCGCCACCTGGCCGATAGCGGCCCTCCCGAGGTTCACGCGGTCAAGGTAGAGGATCGCGCGCCGGCGGAGCTCACCCGCTGCCCGGTGCCGCCTGCAGGGTTCCCCGAGGATCAGAACGCCTGGGCTGTTGTGCCGCCGGCAGTCCGCGCCGCGGCGATCGGCCTTGCCGCCGCTTACGCCGAAGCGCGCGCGCAGCTCGAGCGGCTGATCCAATGGGAAACCGGCGAGACCTGCCCGCCGGGGGAGCCCGCGCGATGAGCTACTGGGGCGAGAAGCATTCTAAGCGGCGGGCGGCGTGAAAAAGCCTGAAGGCCTGAAGCGCGTCCTGGTGCAATGGGTGCCGGGCCTTGCCGACAATCCAGGAAACTTGTCGCTCTTCGTAGACAAGGGCCGGATAGCCACACGCGGCACGGGAAGCTTCGCTTTCGAATATCGTTACGAGCTGTCGATCGTCGTCCAGGATTTCGCCGGCGACGTCAGCCACATCTGCGTTCCGCTCCTCGCCTGGATCGCCGAGCAGCAATCGGAGCTGCTCGAGAAGAAGGAGCCCTTCACCTTCGAACGCGAGCTGCTCGACACGGATCTTTCCGATATCGAGATCAAGCTCGAGCTCACCGAAGCGGTGCTGGTGAAGCCGCGCGCTAGTGGCGAGCCCGGCTTCGACGTCACCTATATCGAGGAGAAGCCGCCGGCCGCGCTGGACGAATTTCCCGGCGTTTGCGGCGCCTTTTTGTGGCAGCTCTTCATGGGGCAGGATCTCTTGGCTCAAACGACGGATCCTGACTTCCCAGGCAACCAGGCGCCCTAGCGCGTGGCCGATCTCGAGGAGCTCGAGCGCATCGCCGGCGCCATGCTCCGGAAGCTGGAGGCCGGCGATCGCCGCCAGCTGCTCCGAAAAATCGCGCGAGATCTGCAGCGGTCGCAAGTCGGCCGCGTCGGCCGACAGGAACAGCCCGACGGATCGCGCTTCCCGCCCAGGAAGGAAGGCCAGGCGCCGGTGCCCGGTGGCTATGCGGTGAAGTTCCTCTATCCGAAGGGCGCGGCCGAGCCGCGGCTCGTCTTCATGAAAAGCTGGGTGCGGGAAGGCCCGCTCCTTACCGGCTACGACATCGAGGCCGGCGGGATCCGGAGCTTTTTCTGGGATAAGGTCGACAAATGGCTGCCCGTCGAGCGGGACGATCAAAACAAGGGCGCCGGCAAGTTCCGCCGCAAGGGGAAGATCCGGCGCCAAGCCATGTTCCGCAAGCTCGGCCGCAACCGATTCCTCCGCGCAGGTGCCACCGATCGGGAAGCCTGGATCGGCTTTTCCGGCGCCGCGGCGCGCGTGGCGCGGATCCACCAGGAGGGCCGCCGCGATCGCCCGTCGCTTCGATCGCGCGAGATCCGCTATCCGAAGCGCGAGCTGCTCGGCATAACCTCGGCGGAGCGCGCCTTCGTACTGGACAGCCTGCTAGACCACATAGCTTGAGCCGGCCTGTTGTAGAGTAACTCTCTACAAGCGGGCGGCATAGCCTTCGGCAAAGGCCGCGGCCGACATGGCCGCATGGATCCGACATTTACAGCGGTGGACCTGTCGCGCCTGCCGGCGCCGGCAGTGATCGAGGAGCTTAGCTTCGAGGCGATCTACGCGGCTATGCTTGCGCGCCTTCAGGAGCTCCTGCCCGGCTTCGACGCCACGGTAGAATCGGACCCAGCGGTCAAGGTGCTTCAGGTCGCGGCCTATCGGGAATTGCTGCTGCGCCAGCGCATCAACGATGCGGCCCGCGCCGTCATGCCGGCTTATGCCGTCGGCGCGGATCTCGACAACTTGGCCGCCCTCATGGGCGTGACGCGATTGGAGCTTTCGCCCGCCGATCCCGACACCAACGCTCCCGCGGTGATGGAAAGCGATGCGGATCTTCGGCGGCGCCTGGTGCTCGCGCCCGAGGGGTTCTCTGTCGCCGGACCCGCGGGCGCTTACATATTCCACGCGCTCTCCGCGTCGGGCGATGTGCTCGACGCCAGCGCGACAAGTCCCGTTCCTGGCCAGGTGATCGTCACCGTCCTTGCCCGCGACGGATCCGGAGTGCCCGACGCGGCGCTGCTAGACCTGGTTGAGGCGCACGTGTCGGACGAAAACCGGCGTCCGCTCACTGACGAAGTGATCGTCCAGGCGGCGCAGATCGTCAATTATCAGATCGAAGCGACGATCAAGACCTTCGCTGGTCCGGATGGCTCGATCGTGCTCGCGGAAGCGCAGCGCCGGATCGAGGAATATATCGAGCTCAGCCACCGCCTGGGCCGCGACATCACTCGATCGGCCGTTCTAGCCGCTTTGCATTGCGAAGGCGTCCAGAACGTCACCCTTGCCTCGCCCGCTGCCGACATCGTGGTGACGCGGCTGCAGGCGCCCTGGTGCACCGCGCTTTCAGTGACGCATGCGGGGCTCGGTGAGTGACGCGGCTCCTCCCGCCTAACGCGACTTCGCTCGAGCGCGCGATCGAGGATTCGACGGCTCGGCTTGCGGACCTGCCGGTACCGCTCCGTCGGCTTTGGGATCCTGTCACCTGCCCGGAGGAGCTGTTGCCCTATCTGGCCTGGGCACTTTCGATCGACACATGGAGCAGCAGCTGGCCGATCGGGATCCGCCGCGCCCGCGTCGCGGCCGCAATTGCGATTCAGCGCCGCAAGGGCACCGCCTCATCGGTGCGGGAAGTGATTGAATCGTTCGGCGGCTCCGTGGCGCTGCGCGAATGGTGGCAACAGGATCCACCCGGAGATCCGCACACCTTCTCCCTGGTACTCAACTTCGGCAACGGCGAAGCCGTCCCCGCCGAATATGTCGACCAGGTCATTCAGGAGGTCGCACGGACGAAGCCGGCGCGCGCTCACTTCACCTTCACTCAAGGCCTTCAGGCATCCGGAAGGATCGGCTTGATCGGCGCCGCGCGCGCTATGGCTTTTCTGCGGCTGCAGGCAGCCGCTCCGGCAGAGCAGGCTGCCCTAAAGCTCGACTTCAGGAACGGCGAGTATCTTCTCCAGGATGTGGCAGCTCCGCTCGCCCAGCTTCCGGGCTACCTTTATTCGAGATCCGGCGCAAAGGCCGAGCTCGGCGCGACGAGCGGCCTGGTCCCGTTCGCGCCTAACGTCCCCGGCATCGTTCCAGGACGCGGCTATCTCGCCCGCGGCAGTCTGACCAACGCTCAGCACTTTTCGCAAGACTTCGCCAGCTGGGCCACCAAAACGGGCCTTACCGTTGTTTCCAACGGGCTTCTGGCGCCCGACGGCACCGCGACCGCCGACACGCTCGTCGAGGATAATGCCAACGGCTCCAAGGTCGTTTTCCATAGCGCCACAAAGACGTTCACTGCGGGCGACGTCACGACGACGTGGCTGATTGCGAAAGCCGGCACCGGAAGCTTCATTCAGCTGACGACGAGCGGTGCGCTATCGACCGCGATCTGGGCCAACTTCGATCTCGCAAACGGCGTCGTCGGCACCGCCTCCAACGCGACGTCGCTTATCACACCGATCGGCGACGGTTGGTTCCTATGCGCCATCACCTACACGGCGCCCGGTTCGGCGGGCACCGTCCCGATGGTGGTGGCGCTCACCAATGCGTCCAACGCCGGGAGAGCACCGGCGTATCTCGGCGCGGGAAAAACCGTCCATGTGTGGCAGGGGCAGCATCTAACCGGCACTCAAGTCGGTCCGGCAATAGCAACCGGCGGTGCCGCGGCAACCATCGGCGCCGACGTCCTGGATATAGGCTGCGCGCTGGCGGACGAAGATTTCGCCTTCTGGGCCGTCGCTCGCCTGAACCGGGCAGCCGGCACCTTGGAGCGGATTGTCAGCTTAGGCGACGGGTCTGCCGCCAATCGGCTGACGCTCGACCGAAACGCTGCAGGGCTCTTGCGGGCCAATATGTCGCTCGCCGGCACCTTCTACGACTTCACCCTCGGCCAGACGCAGGCGGCGGCAGGGCGCGTGGCTGTGATGGTTCGCCGCAGGGGCGGCAAATACCGGGCATTCAGCAAGAATTCGGCGGGTGCGGTCGTGGCTTCCGCCGAAAGTGCCGCCCTGGCGCTGCCCGCGAACGGCAAGCTTTCCGTCGGCCATCTTGAAGGCATCCAACAGACATTCGGGGCGATCGAGCTCTTCGAGCTTCAGCGCGGATCCTTCGAGGATGCTGCATGCCTCTCGATCATGGGGGCGCTTTGATGTGGGCCGCGTCACAGATTGACGGGCCGATCGCCATCCTCGCGCCGGCAGTCGACGGCGCCCCTGCCGCTTTCGCTCCTGGCTATCACTTGAACGTCGATCCGACGCTCTTCTCGCCGGAGCTGGAGGCATATCGCGTCTTTCCGGCGGAGCCTGCTCAAGTCTTCGCGGGGGATGCTCCCGCCTATCAGACCGTCTTCCTCCGCTTCGCCGACGAGGCGGAGGCAAGGGTCTGCCTGCCCCTTTTCTGGCGCGGCGATCGCGCCGCTGATGAGCCCCCTGCGGAGGTTGAAGAATGATAAGCCTGACTATCACGGCGGCGGGCCGGGCTGCGCTCGTCAACGCGCAGAACAACGGCACCTTGCCGATTGTCATTGACAAGGTCGGCGTCACTTCGACGGCGATCGTATCGACCGCGGCGACGGCGGCCTTGCCCGGCGAGATCAAGCGGATCGCTACGATTTCCGGCGATGTTGTCGATCCTGAGACGATCCATGTCACCGTTCGCGACGAAAGCGCGGATGCTTACCCGCTGCGGTCTTTTGCGCTCTACCTTGCAGACGGCACGCTCTTCGCTTCCTACGGCCAGGCGGCGCCGATCGTGGACAAGTCTGCCCAGGCGCTCCTCCTGCTGTCGATCGACGTCAAGTTTGCTGACGTCGACGCAGCTGCCATCAGCTTCGGCAATGCCGACTTCATCAACCCGCCGGCTACGACGGAAACCCTGGGCGTTGTCGAGCTCGCTACCGACGCCGAAGTCGAAACTGGGACCGATGCCGAGCGGGCCGCAACGCCCAAGGGTATCAAGGCCGCTGTCACGGCTTGGCTCGATACGCGCTTCGGCGCCGGCGCGCCGTCCGCATTGGTCAAAACTTTGCTGACGGCCGCCACGGCCGCTGCGTTCCGAACTTCACTCGCGATCAAGTCGGCGGCGCTCAAGGATGAAGGAGCCGGCAACGGCCTCGATGCCGATCTGCTCGATGGACAGCACGGCGCCTATTATTCGAATATTCCTGCCCGCCTGGGCTATACGCCATGGGGCCCGACAAACGACGGCGCAGGATCCGGCCTTGATGCCGACCTGCTCAGGGGCGCCTCGCCTGGAGCGATGGGCCTCACGCTGTTGGCCGATGCGACGGCCGCCGCAGGACGGGTTACGCTCGGCATCGGAACGATGGGCGTTCAGAACGCCAATGCCGTCGCGATCACCGGAGGCGCGGCGACCCTGCAGGGCCTTACGATGCGGAGCGGCGGAAGCGCCTATCTGACGCTCGTGCCGGGAAGCGCGTCGAACACCGGCTATGTCGAATTCCGTCGCGCGGATGATGTACGGCTTGCCTATATGGGCTTCGCTGCCGCGGGCGGTGCTATCCCGATGGTCGTCGAAAACGGTGCGACCGGGTGGGCGTTCACCGGAAGCGGCAGCTTCAGCGGTACCCTTATCGCTGCCCACGGCCAATTTACGGGGGCGTCTGCCCCTTCATCCGGTAGCGGCGTCGAGATCCAGGGCGGGGCGTCGGGCAACATCTCCGCGTACAACCGTTCCTCCTCCGCCTATATTAGCCTCAGTCTAGACGCCAGTCTCGTCAACGTGCGGCCCAACGGGTCGCTGGTTGCGAGCTTCGCCGCGACAGGCGTCTCCGTTACCGGCACCATTAGTTCAAGCGGGCGCATAACGTCAGGCTCAACTCTTCAAGTGACAGGGTCATCGGCCCCACCGAACGGTGCGGGTATCGAGCTTTCGTATAATGCAGGTTCGAGCGTTGGTAATATCGGTGCCTATAGTCGGGACGCAGCAGCTTACCGGCACCTCAACATCGATGCCTTGGGCATTGACATCCGCCCAAGCGGCGTGGCGGTCGGTACATTCACCGCCGCCGGGTTGGCTGTAACTGGCAGCATTAGCGCGTCCAGCGGTCTTGCCGTTGCGGGGCGCGCTACCTTCTCTGCCGGCACATACACCGCGACCCCCCTCGGGACGGGCATCCAATATTGCGACAGCACGAACGGGATGGTCTTCGCTGCCCAGGGCGGCACGCTCGATTTCCTTTTTGCCAACAGGAACGGGAGCACGGTCTTTTCAGTGCCCACCGGCACGAGAAACCTTGCTGTCGCTGGCGACATCACCAGGGCGGGCTTCAGCGTCTGGGACAGCGGCAACGACGGTTCTGGCTCCGGATTGGACGCCGATCTACTCGACGGCCAGCACGGCTCCTACTACCTTCCCGCCGCCAGCTACACTGCGGCCGACGTCCTGGCGAAGATCAACTCGGTGGACGGCCCCGGCTCGGGCCTCGATTCCGATCTGCTCGACGGTCAGCACGGCGCCTACTACCTCAACTTCAACAACCTGACGGGCAAGCCGGCAAGCTACACGCCGTCCGCCCACACCCACGGCGCCGCGGATATTGCCGGCGCCTTCAGCAGTTCGAATTCGACGAACGGCTACATCGTCCTCCCCAACGGCCTCATCTTCCAGTGGTGCAGAGGCGGCACTCACAGCCCAGGGACCGAAGGCAACCATTTCGTATCGTTCCCGATGACGTTTCCGAACGCCTGCCTCTTCGCCCAGGCTTCGATCCGCTTGATCACGGCGAGCAACAGGGCCGACGCCGATTATCAGATTGCCGGGGAGCCCCAAACGAACGGCTGCTACGTGCAACGCCAGCGCTACAGCTCCGGCTCGGATGACGAAACCACCACCAGCCCGATGGTCTTCGCGATCGGTTACTAGGAGCGGCCTCAATGATCTTTTTCAGTGCTTCGGCATTCGGGTTTTTCTCGAGCGAACTTCACGGCGGCGACATTCCGCAGGACGCGGTCGAGATCTCGGCCGACGAATTTAGCGCCCTCTTTGACGGGCAGGCGGCAGGCGCCACGATCATCGCTGGCGCCGATGGCAGGCCGGAGCTCAGCTGGCCGCCCGCTCCGGACCTTCAGGCGCTACGCGCCGATGCGGCCGCTGCGGTGAAGCGGGAGGCAGCGCGGCGCATTACGGCGATCGCCCCGCCCTGGCGCCAGGACAATGACAATGCGGCGATCGCGCAGGCCGCTCTTGAGACGGCGATCGGCGCCGCGGCCGTCACCGTCGACTTCGCCCCGGCGCTGGCCAGGCGCTCCGCGATCGATGCGGTGCGGCGGACGTCCGACGAGATCGAGGCATGGATCGCAACCATGCCGGCGGAGGAGCTGGTGGCGATCGACTGGAGCGCAGACGAGCACTGGCAGGAGGATGAAGAATGAAGACCAGGATCAATCGCTACGACGCCGAAGCGCGCACCGTCGACGTCACCTTCACGCATCAGGGCGTGAAGCATCGCCGCGGCGTGAATGCCTGTCTCGATGCTGATGGAGAATATGACGCGGCCGCCACCAAGTCGCGGGTCGCGGAAGTCGCCGCCGGCGTCGAGAAGAAGATCGAGCTCGGCGTCATCGCTTAGCAGAAGGATTGCACCCCTTCAGAATTGGAGGGGGGCCGGGCTGCGCTAACAGCTCGAGCCGCGGGATTGAGCCCCGCACCTTCCGCGGCCCGGGCCGCGGTCAGTCCCCTCGCCGGGCGCACCGGCGCGGTCCTATTGTCGAGTAAACCAGATGGAGTCCACTTCCCTCGCTACCGTAAAACCCGCAAAGCCTGTCGCCGCCTATATCGGCGGCAAGCGCAATCTCTCCTCCCGCCTCGTCCCGATCATCGATCGAATACCGCATGGAACCTATGCCGAGCCTTTCGTCGGCATGGGCGGCATCTTCCTGAAGCGTCGGCGCCGGCCCACGGCCGAAGCCATCAACGACATTTCCGGCGACGTCGTGACGCTCTTTCGCATCCTGCAGCGCCACTATCAGCAATTCATGGATGTGCTGCGCTGGCAGATCACGAGCCGCGCCGAATTCGATCGCCTGCAGAAGGTCGATCCGGAAACGCTTACGGATCTCGAGCGCGCGGCTCGGTTCCTCTACCTTCAGAAGCTCGCCTTCGGCGGCAAGGTCGAGGGACGCAACTTCGGCGTCGACGCCAAGCGGCCCGCGCGGTTCGACCTGACGAAGCTGGAGCCGATGCTGGCCGACGTGCACGAACGACTGTCGGGCGTCTCGATCGAGCGGCTGCACTTCGCCGAATTCATCCGGCGATACGACCACCGCGGCGCGCTCTTCTACCTCGATCCGCCTTACTATGATTGCGAGGGCGACTACGGACCCGACGTCTTCGGCCGAGAGGATTTTGCGCGCCTGGCGGAGCAGCTTGCCGGCCTCGCCGGCGGTTTCATCCTGTCGATCAACGATCGTCCAGAGGTTCGCGAGATCTTCGCCGCCTTCCGGCAGATCGGAGTGGAAACCACCTACAGCATTGCCACTGCGGCAGCGGGCGCCGGCAAGCGTGTCGGCGAGCTCGTCATAACGAACCTTCCGGCGGAGCTCGTCCAGCTCGCCGCCAACGATTGAGCCCTGCAGCCCGCCGGAATCGCTCCGGCGGGCTTGCTTGTAGAGAGACACTCTACAACAGCCGCCCCGCGCAAGGCGGCGGAAGCCGCGCCATTGTCGGCTGCTATGGACAACCAGGCCGACTTCCAGCGCATGATCGGCGATCTCTGCCGCCTCGGCACCGTCGAAAGCGTGAACCTCGAGGAGGGCACGTGCCGCGTGGAGATCGGCGATATCGTCACGGGCGACGTGCCCTGGCTTGAACGCCGGGCCGGCAAGACGCGCACCTGGTCCCCGCCGAGCGTTGGCGAGCAGGTTCTTTTCCTCTGCCCGGAATCGGATGCCGAAGCCGGTCTCGTCCTCTGCGGTCTCCCGTCCAACAGCTTCACTGCGCCGTCGGTCGAAGAGGTTGAGCTCATCGAGTTCGAAGACGGCACTACCCTTTCCTATGACGCGGCCGCTCACAAGCTGGTCGTGGACATGGCCGCCGGCGGCGCCGCCGAGATCAACGCGCCAGGTGGCGTCAAGATCGTCGGCAATGTCGAGATAACCGGCGATCTCACCGCCTCGGGCACCATCACCGGAACGACCGATGTTGTCGGTGCCGGCAAGAGCCTCAAGTCGCATAAGCACCTGGGCGTCACAGCCGGCAGCGCCGTGTCCGGAGCGCCGCAATAATGCTGGGCATGGATGCTTCGACCGGCAAGCCGCTCGGCGGCCGCGCGCACCTGGTGCAATCCATGCGCGACATTCTGACGACGCCGATCGGTACCCGCGTCGGCCGACGCGACTACGGCTCGCTCATTCCGGAGCTGATTGATCAGCCGATGAATCCCGCCGGCAGGCTCCGCCTCTTCGCGGCCGCGGCGATCGCGCTCACCCGTTGGGAACCGCGTTTCCGCCTCCGGCGCACCGAGCTCATCCGCTCGACAACCGTGCAAGGCAGCTACGATCTCGCTCTCGAGGGCGAGGATCTGGAAGCGCCTGGGCCCAACAGCCGCGCCCGCCTCACCATTCCCCTGCGGCCGCAAGGCTCGCTGACTGCTTTCGCCTGAGAAGGAGCCTCTAAATGCACGGCATCACCGTAACCGAAGTTAACGCAGGGATCCGCGCCCTCGTCACTGCAGCCACCTCCGTCATCGGCCTGGTGGCGACCGGCCCGGCGGCCGACGCGGCGACCTTCCCGCTTGATACGCCCGTCGCGATCGTGGACATGGCGGCCGCCATTGAGGACGCCGGCGCCACCGGCACCCTGAAAGGTGCGCTCCAGGCGATCGCCGACCAGGTCAACACCGTCGTCGTCGTCGTTCGCGTGGCGCCCGGCGCCGATGCCGCCGGCACCGATGCCAATGTGCTCGGGGCATCGGTCGACGGGAACAAGACGGGCATGCAGGCCCTGCTCGCCGCCGAAGCGCAACTCGGCGTGAAGCCGCGCATCATCGGCGCGCCAGGCCTGGACACGCAGGCCGTCACCGCTGGCCTCGTCATCGTCGCCAAGAAGCTCCGCGCAATGGCTTATGCCTATGCGGTTGGCGACGACGTCGCCGATGCGATCCTCTATCGCAGCAATTTCGCCGCGCGCGAGCTGATGCTCATCACGCCCAACTTCCTCGCCGCCGGCAGCGCCGAAAGCTTCTCCGTCGCCCGCGCGCTCGGCCTTCGCGCCCGCATCGATCGGGAGCAGGGATTTCACAAGACGCTGTCCAATGTTCCCGTCGACGGCGTCATCGGTCTCACCAAGGACTACGGTTTCGATATCCAGGATCCCACGTGCGAGGTTAATCAACTCAATGATGCGGAGATCACGTCGCTCATCAACTGGGGCGGCGGCTATCGCTTCTGGGGCAGCCGCACCTGCTCCGACGATCCGCTCTTCGCTTTCGAAAGCGCCACCCGCACCGCCCAGGTGCTCATGGACACGATCGCGGACGGGCTCCTCTGGGCGATCGACAAGCCGCTGCGCCCGTCGCTCGCGCGCGACATTGTCGAGACGATCAACGCGAAGTTCCGCGTCATGGTGCGCGACGGGCAGCTGATCGGCGCCCGCGCCTGGTTCGACGCCGATCGCAATCCGGCGGCCGATCTCGGCAACGGCAAGCTCACGATCGACTATGAGTTCACGCCGGTCCCGCCGCTCGAGCACCTCGCCCTCACCCAGCGCATCACCGATCGCTTTTTCGCCGACTTCGCCGCCGGCGTGAACGCGGGCTGATCCGCCGCCTTTCCGTCCACTTATCTAGGTTAGGAATTCAAAAATGGGCCTGCCCCGCAAACTGAAGAACATGATGGTCTTCCACAACGGCGTTGCCTACGTCGGCGAGGCCACCTCCGTCACCCTTCCGAAGCTTGCCCGCAAGCTCGAGGAGTACCGCGCCGGCGGAATGGACGGGCCTGTAGGGATCGATATGGGGCAGGACGGGCTTCTCGAGCTCGAGCATGCCTATGGCGGCTTCATGCGGGAGATCATCCGCGGCTTCGGCGTCACCGAAGCCGACGGCGAGATGCTCCGCTTCGTCGGCGCTTACCAGCGCGACGACAGCGGAGAGGTTGACCGCGTCGAGATCGTCGCCCGCGGCCGCCACCAGGAGATCGATCCGGGCGAAGCCAAGCCTGGCGAGGACACCGAATTCAAGGTGAAGACGGTGCTCGCTTACTACAAGCTCGAGGTGAACGGCGTCGAGGAAGTCGAGATCGACGTCCTCAACATGGTGTTCCGCGTCGGCGGCGTCGATCGCCTCGCGGCGCAGCGCGCCGCGCTGGGCATCTAAACCGAACGGGGCGGCTAGGGGCGCATAGATGCCACGGCCGCCCCGCCCTTGAATGACGACAGGAGTAGGGGAATTGGAAAACAAGCAATCCGACAGCGCCGGCACCGCCAGCCTCCGTAGCTTCACGCTCGACAACGACGTCGTCGTGGCCGGCCAGGTGACGCACAGGGCCGGCACCGAGATCACCGTCCGCAAGCCTGCCGCGGGCGAGCTCCGCGGCCTCACCATGATGTCGCTTAGCCAACTCGACTATACTGCAGTTGAGACGCTGGCGCCGCGCATCACCTCCCCTGTCCTTCATAAGCAGGACGTGGCCGGCATGGATCCCGCGGATCTGATGCAGCTCGGCGGCGAGATCATGGATTTTTTGTTGCCGAAGGCCGCGAGGCCGGAATCCCTGCCCGGGTAGAGGAGGCGATGGCGGACGTCGCGCTCGTCTTCCACTGGCCGCCTGACGCGATGGACCGGATGAGCCTGGCCGAATTGATGACCTGGCGCGAACGCGCCGCCAAACGCCACAATCCGGAGAGCTGACGAAGTGAGCGACCGCAACCTCAGGATCCGCCTCCTCTTCGAAGCGATGGAGAAGGTGACGGGCCCGCTGCGCGCGATCGCCGGCGGCGCCGGATCCACGGGCGCCAAGATCAAGGCCATGCGCGATCGCCTGAAGGAGCTCGATCGCGCCCAGGCCGACATAGGATCCTTCCGCCAGCTGAAGGCCGGCATCAAGGGAACGGAGGATCAGCTCCGCTCGGCCGAGAACAGGGTGGCGCAGCTCGCCAGGGCGATGCGCGAAACCGAAAGCCCGACGAAGAAGATGGCGGCGGACTTCGCCAGGGCGAAACGCGAGGCCGCGGCGTTGAAGCAGGATCTGTCGTCGCAAGGGATGGAGCTGCAGCAGCTGCGCGGCCGTCTTTCGGCCGCCGGCATCAGCACGTCCAAGCTGGGCGATCACCAGCGCGAGCTCCGCCTCGAGGCGTCCAGGCTTAACCGGGAATTGAGCGAGCAGGCACGCAAGCTGCAGGCGGCCGACGATCGCGCCGCCCGCTTTGCGGCGGGCAAGGAGCGCTTCTCCAAAGTCCAGGGAGCCGCCACTGGCCTTGCCGCCGGCGGCGCCGCTGCGCTCGGCACCGGCACGGCGATCGCCGCCCCGGTTGTCGCTACCGTCAAGGAAAGCTCTGACTTCCAAAGCACCATGACCGACATCGCGCAAAAGGCCGACATGGCGCGCGACCAGGCTGAAAAGATGGGCAGGGCTTTCGATGTGCTCGGCCCGAAGGTGGCGCAGCTCCCAGCTGATCTCGCCGCCGGCGTCGACGTCTTGGCAGGGCGCGGCCTCGATCCACGCCGCGGCGTTAAGATGATCGAGCCGATCGGCCGCGCGGCCACTGCCTACAAGGCGAAAGTGAACGATCTCGCCGACGCCACTTTCTCTACGGTCGACAACTTGAAGGTTCCGATCGGGCAGACGGCCAAGGCCCTCGATGTCATGGCGGCCGCCGGCAAGGCCGGCGCGTTCGAGATGAAGGACATGGCGCAATATTTCCCGGCGCTGACGGCGTCGGCGAACGCGCTCGGGCAGAAAGGCGTCCCCGCCGTGGCGGACCTGGCGGCCGCGCTTCAGATCACCCGGAAGGGCGCCGGCGACAGCTCCACCGCCGCCAACAATCTTCAGAACCTGCTGAACAAGATCAACACCGAAGACACGATCAAGAACTTCAAGCAATTCGGCATCGATCTGCCTAAGGCGATGAAGAAGGCTGCCAAGGATGGAAAGTCGCCAATCGAGGCAATCGCCGAGCTCACAAGTAAGGCGACGAAGGGCGACTTGTCGAAGCTCGCCTTTCTCTTCGGTGACGCCCAGGTGCAGGCCGCTTTGCGGCCGCTGCTCCAGAACATGGATCTCTATCGCAAGATCCGCGCCGATGCCCTTGACGCGACGGGAACGGTGGAAGCCGACTTCAACGAGCGCATGCAGGACACGGCCGCTAAATGGCAGCGGACGAAGGCCTCGGCCCAGGCGCTGGCGCACACGATCGGCCGCGGCCTCCTTCCCGCGGCGAACTGGCTCGCCGAGAAGGGCGCGACCTTTTCGGATTGGGCGAGTGCCATGGCGCAGCGTTATCCAACCGCGGCGAAATGGCTGGGCATCATCGTCGGCGGCATAGCCGCTTTGCTGCTCGTCTTCGGTGCGCTAGCCCTTGGCGCGGCCGCGTTGATGGCGCCCTTCGCTGCGATCGGCTTCATGTCGGCCTTTGCTGGCGGAGGCTTCCTGGCATTGGCGAGGTTTATGCTTCTCCCGCTGCGCGTCGTGCCGTTGCTCATTAACGGCGTTTGGGCGCTTGCCGGCGGCATTGCCAAAGCCGGCCTCTTTCTGCTCGCCAATCCGATGATCGCTGGCATCCTGATCCTCGTCGCGGCCGTCGGCTTTGCCGGCTATATGATCTGGAAACACTGGGCCACGATCAGCGCCGCCTTCACTTCGGCCGTCGGACGCATCGGCGCAGCCCTGCAGGCAGCCCGAGCTTGGATTGTTTCCGCGTTCAACGGCATCTTTGCCTTCTTCGCCGGGCTCGGGCTGCGATTCCAACAGTTCGGCGCGAACCTGATCCAGGGCCTTATCAGCGGCATCACCGGAAGGCTGTCCGCGCTGAAGAACACGATCGTCGGCGCCGCCAACGCGGCCGCCAACTGGTTCAAGTCGAAGCTCGGCATCCGCTCGCCCTCGCGCGTCTTCATGGGGCTGGGCAGCTTCGTCATGCAGGGGCTCGAACGCGGCATTGCATCGGAGGAGAATGCGCCTCTCCGCCGCCTCGATCGCCTGTCTCGCAATATGGCCGCGGCGCTTGCGATCGGCTCGGCCGCGCCTGCAATCGCCGCCGGCGCCGGGTCCGCGCCGGGCACAGCATCCGGCGCGGCCACGGCCTCCGCATTCGCCGCGCCGATCACAATCAACATCTATTCCGCGCCTGGCCAAAGCGCAGAGGACATCGGCCGACAGGTGCGGGCCGAGCTCGAGAGGGCGAGGAATGGCGAACGCGCCAGGGGCAATAGCAGCTTCGCGGATCGCTCGGATTGGGAGGACAGCTGATGCTGATGTCGCTCGGCATGTTCGTTTTTTCGGTACCAACGATCGCTTACCAGGATCTGCAGCGGAAGAATGAATGGCGCCATGCGAAGGCCGCTCGTATCGGCGCTCGCGATGCCGTCCAGTTCGTCGGCCCGGGCGAGGAAACGATCGGCCTTTCCGGTACAGCCTTCGCCGAACTGTCCGACGCGGCCGCCTCGCTCGATGATCTGCGTGAAATGGCGAAGGATGGCGAGGCATGGCCGCTCGTTGACGCCGCCGGCACGGTCTACGGTTCGTTCGTCATCACGACCATCGATGAGAAGCAGAAGCACCACGCGCCCGACGGTTCTGCCCGGCAGATCGATTTCTCGATCGAGCTCTTCGGCGTGGACGATCCGGCGCCGCAGTCGCAGGCCTGAGGATGGCGAGCGCGCCCCCGCCACCTGCGACCGGCTTGAGTGGCGCTGCAGCTGGCCAGGCCGGCTACGTCACCAACGTTCCCGATTTCAAGGTGACGCTGGACGGGCAGGATCTGACACCGAAGATGCGGCCGCGCCTCGTTTCGCTCACCCTTTCCGACAAGCGCGCCGGCGAGGCCGACCAGCTGGACATCGTTCTCGATGACAGCGACGGCCGCCTTGCCTTGCCTAAGGCCGGCGCGAAAATCAGCCTGCAGCTGGGCTGGAAGCGCGGGAGCGACGTCACGCCCGGCCTGGTCGAAAAGGGAAGCTTCACCGTCGACGAGGTTGAGCACGGCGGGCCGCCCGACCAGGTGACGATCCGCGCACGCTCGGCCGACTTCACAAGCGAGATCCGCACCAGGCGGGAGAAGAGCTGGAAGGACACGACGCTCGGCGCTGTGGTGAACGACATAGCCTCCCGCAACAAACTTCAGCCGCGCTGCGCCTCGTCCCTGGCATCGATCTCGATCAAGTCGCTCGTCCAGGGCCGCGAAAGCGATATCGCCTTCCTGCGGCGCCTGGGGCGCCGCTACGACGCCGTCGCGACCATCAAGAAGGGCGCGCTGATCTTTTCGCCTGTCGGCGCCGGCGCCACGCCTGGCGGCCGCGCGATTCCTTCGATCGAGATCCGCCGGCGCGACGGCGATCGCCACAGCTACCGCCTTGAGAAGCGGGAGGAGGGCGAAGGCGTCACCGCAACCTGGCACGATCGCAAGGCTGCGAAGAAGAAGGATGTCACGATCGGGAAGAAGGACGGTGCCCGGAAGCTGTCGCACGTTTACGCCACTGAAGATTCGGCCAAGCGCGCTGCTCGCGCCGAACGCAGCCGCCTAGGCCGCCGCCCCGAAAAGTTGAGCTTCGACTTGGCGCTGGGCCGTGCCGAGCTCTACCCCGAACGCCGCGTGAAGGCAGTCGGCTTCAAGGCCGAGATCGATGCCAAGTCCTGGCTGATCGTTGAGGTGACGCATAGTCTGACGAATACGGGCTTCAGTACGAAGCTTGAAATGGAAGCCGCTAGCTAAGGCAAAGCATCGAAGTTTTCACATCTTCTGCTGCTACGTCGCACTCGTCGCGCATCAGCCGGTCACCTTTTGGATCCCCAGTCACTTGGATGTCTCGTGCTGCATCGAAAGTTGTCGCGGCGCCTTCGCCTAGCGCGAGTGCCCTTAGCGGCTGAAGGTCAAAATCGACCGTAGCGATAGGCTCCTTCGTAGTGAGCCGAAAATGGAAACTGGCCGTTTCGAGCGTCTCTGCCTGGGCAAGACTGCCCGCTTTGAGCTGGTTCCCGATCTGCTGGATGGAGGCCGCCATCGCCGGCAACAGATCTCCCGTCTCGGGTGTGTCAGCTACGGCCACCTCAATATTAAGATGAGAGCCATAGACCTGGGCCACGACTTCAGATTTTGCCGGTGAGGGAGGAGCGCTCTCACTGCAGCTCAAAAGGTTGATGCTCAAGACGAGGATGGCGAAGCGCGTCATAATTCCCTCACAAGCTCATTCCCATTTAAGGGGCGGGGGCGGTTTGTAGGTGGACTTGGGATTGTGGATTGTCGGCGTGGGCAAAAGGGAAGCGAGCTTTTGCAGGATCACGTGGCGATCGGCGTCGGATAGCGACCTGTATGCGTTCAGAACCGCTTGCTCTTCCGGCTCAATAAGCTCTTCGCGCGCGCCGTGGGGATTCAGTGCGGCCATTGCATATTCGGCGATCTTATCTTCGCGCTCTTCGCCTTGAAGGTGCACAACGCGCGTCGCGATCTCCACATATCTCAGCCAGCGAGGAATGCTTTTGGCTTTGTTGTTTTCGAAATACGAGATCGACTGCTGAGTGAGCTTGTTCTGATCGAGGAAAAAGCGCGCAACTTCCCGCGCGCGGCGAGCTGTCTCCGTCGTCGACCAGCCAAGGCGGCGACGAGTTTCCTTCAGCCAAACGACGGCTTCATCAAGCTTACGGGTACTCATCGCCTCGACGCTAACCGACACCGGCGCCGGACATCGCTACAAACTGCTTGTAGATATTTGTAGATGTTTGTAAGCGAGTCGAATGGACGACGCTCAACGACTCGCTGCACACAGGGCGTTCGCTCGCTGCGTTGCGGCGGCGCGCAGTCAATCGGCCTTCGAAAGAGCTACCGGCGCAAAGCAGCAAAAAGTGTCGTATTGGCTCAGAAAGAAGATGTTGCTGCCGGGCGAATATGTTCTTGCGGCAGAGTCTGCTTACGGCGTCAGCCGCCACGATCTTCGTCCCGATCTCTACCCCCTTCCCGCGGCCCCAGCGTCGAACGACGGGCATCTTTCCCCCGCTGGGCGCACCATAGCGGGCGGGGCTCCGGCTGCCTCGTGCGATCGGAGCCCCATTTCGCAAGGCCTGGAGCCGGTACGGTGAGGGACGATCATTCCCGCTCCTCCCCTTCCTTTGGCGCCACACTCGGCGTCGGCACCGCCGCCCGATTTCTCGGCGTCGATCACACGGTGCCTCGACCTGCGGGCGCAATGATCGCCGTCTATGCTCCGATCGACCAGGCCGTGATCGATTGCGCGCGCGCCGTCGTTGATCGCTTCCGCGGGTTCGACGGCCTGCCCCAGGAGCATCGCTGCGCTCTCTACAATCTCGATGCTGCCCTTGCGCGCGTCGACGGCCGCGGACGTGCTGCCCACCCCGCGGCCGATCTCACACCCGGCGACGAACGCCACTTCTTCGCGACCGGCGGAGCGACGCGGTGACGAAGCGCCGCTCTCCCCTGACGTTCGAAAACGCGCTGGCCCAGGTGGCCAGCAAGATCGGATGGGACGGAGCGGCGAAGATCATCGGCCGCGCCGATCGCACGATCCGGAACTGGTCGGATCCGGATACGAGCGCGGGCATCACGCTTGATAAGGCGCTCGAGCTCGATCTCGCTTATGCCGCCCAAGGCGGCGAAGGTTATCCCCTGTTTCAATGCTTCAGCACCCGCCTTGAGGTGGATGCTGCAAACCTGTTCGCTTCGAAGGAAGCGATCGTCCGCTCTCTAGCGTCAGCCGTAAAGGAAAACGGAGAAGCTGTCTCCGCTGCCCTTTCGGCCACCCTCCCCGGTGCGACGGAAGCGGACTTCATCGTGGCGGAGCGCGAGCTCGAGGAATCGATCGCGGCCGACACCCATGCGCTTGCCACCATCCGCGCGGGGCGGACTGGAGCGGCGCCTGCCCGGGGAGGGGCGTCAACCTAGATGCAAAAGCTGTCTAAACCTAGAATTCCAGCGATCGCCTGTCCGCACTGCCAGGGCCGCGCCATCGTTCGTTCAAGCGAAACCTTTACGCCGCTCTACCGCGAGCTGCGCTTGCGCTGCGAAGATGACGAATGCGGCCATGCGTTCGTCGCCTCGCTGTCGGTGATCCGCACCGTCACCCCTAGCCAGAAGCCTAACCCGTCGATCCAGCTGCCCCTGACGACAGCGGCCAACGCCCTGCCGCCCCGAGCGCCCGCGAACGACGACATGCCCTATCCCGCCAACGATATCGGATCCTGCGGCCCGGAGGTGCCGCTGCCCGCCGCAAACGACACTGCTCCGCCGGTGACGCCTCTCGTTGCTGAAGGCTGATCCGGCGCTGGGCTGAAGCCCGCCGACAGTCTTCCACATTCCGATCTGCCATTCGCCAGCCCGGCGGCTCTGCTTCCGGGACGGCCTTTCTATTGCCCGAGAAAGGTTGACCATGACTGACACAATTTGCGCGCCCCCTCCCCAAAAGGCGCCGCCGGCAATGAAGCCCGGCGACTATATGCGCCTCCGCCGCGAAGCCGCCGGCCTCACGATCGACAGCATCGCCCTGCTCTGCGGCGGCGGAGATCCGAAGGCTCGCGCCGAAGCGCAAAATCAGATGCGCCGGATTGAGAACGGTGAAGGCGATCTGACCGATCACCACGGCCTGCTGCTGAAGCTGCGCGGCGTCATGGCCTTCGATCTCGAAGTCTATGAGAAGCTAGTCCTCTACGCAGCGGACCAGGAGCTGCCCCTCCCCCAGGTCTGCCGCGGCTGCGGCTGCAGCTGGATGGACCCCTGTGCGGATCGGCGGACCGGAACCTGCGCCTGGGCCGATGGCGATCCGACGCTCTGCACCACCTGCGAACGCCGGGAGGCTGCCCATGCGTAGCAATCTCGCCCGGATCCTGCCGCCCGAGGAAGTCGTCGAGCAGCTGCCGCCGATCGCCCGCTTCAATGTCGCGGAGCATCAACGCGACTGCGCCGCCATTCTCACTGGGGCGGCCGCAGGCCTCGCCACGGTGCTGGCCATCCTGGCGCTTCAGAACTGGCCGGCGATTGCCGCCTGGGCGGCGCTGTGATGGCGCGGCGCCAGGAGCAGCCGCGGCAGGAAGAGCCGCACTTCGAACTGACCGAAAAGGCGCTCGCCTATCTGGCGCGCGTCACTCCTCCCAAGCAGCAGAAGGAAATGCGGCATGGCTGACGAGACGTTTCAGCTTGGCGGGCCCCGAATGACGGTGCTCGCCGTACGCTTTGCGCCAGCATTCGAGGCCGCGGAGCGGCAGAAGTACGACGCGATCGTGCAGGCTGGCGACGTCGCGCCCGAGGAAATGCTCGCCCTTCTCGTTCGGGGCGGCGTGGCCGCTTTGTCAGGCGGGATCATCCTCGCCGCCCACGATCTGAACATCCCAATCGACACCGTCCGCAAGGTCGCGATCGAGAACCTCGATCTGCAGCTGCGCGGCACAACTGAGGAGAGCCGTATTGGCTGAAGGATCTATCGCGGCCGACGAACTGCGCCTGCTCATCGAGCGCATCGAGCGCCTCGAGGAAGAAAAGAGGGCAATCGCCGACGACGTGCGTGACGTTTACGCGGAGGCCAAGGCGCGCGGCTACGACACGAAAACCATGCGCGCGATCGTGCGCCTGCGGAAGATGGAGAACCACGTCCGCCAGGAGGCGGAGGCGCTCCTCGATACCTACAAAGCGGCGCTGGGCATCGACTGATGGGCACGAAGCTCAAGCCAGGCCGCTTCGACTGCCTCTCCGCTGCTCTGCCCGACGAGCCGATGTTTATCCTGCTCGCGCGGGACCCACTTGCCGCGTTCCTGGTCGACCTATGGGCATCATGCCGAGCTGCCGACGAAGCAGCCGCTAGGGCTGCCAGCGGCATGGCGATCGGCACGGCGCGCCGGCTATACGCCGGGGCACCGGAGGCAGAGAAGGCGGAGGAGGCCTTCGCCTGCGCTAACGAAATGCGCACTTGGCGGCTTGAGAATGACGGCCGTTGGCGCTCCGAAACACCGCGTTGCGATGCTGCTGATTATCAGGTTGTTGAGCTGCCGCTGAATGTGAGCTTCGCGGCGGCTTATCTCGACGGCGTCATGCAGGATGAGCACCCGGAGATCGCTCGCCAGTGGCAGACGATTCGGCGCTTCCTCGCCTCCGGCCCCGTATCCGCCATGCTCATCAACGAAAAAGGGACCGGCAAGCCGGCCCCCTCCCCGAGTTCGGAAACGCCTGCGGTTGCCCCCGCGGGCGAGGACGGTGCGACCCGCCCTGATCCGGAGCTCGAAACTCCCGCCCCCTCCACCGGAACAGGAGAAGCATCATGCTTACAACAATCTCCCTGAACAAGCTCCAACTTTCAGAGAACAATGCGCGAAAGACAAACCGCGACGAGGACATAGCCTCGCTTGCCGATGATATCGCGGCCTCCGGCCTGAAGCAGAACCTGGTCGTTACCCACTCTGAATGCGGCCGCGGCATGTACGACGTCGACGCCGGCGGCCGCCGATTCCTCGCGCTGCAGCTGCTGGCCGAGCAGAAGCGGATTCCGAAGAACTATCCGGTCTCCTGCCTGGTCGAGCCGCGCGAGAACGCGCTCGAAACGAGCCTCTCCGAAAACCTCCACCGCGTTGCGATGAATCCGGCGGACGAGTTCGAAGCCTTCGCCACGATCATCGGGCGGTACCAGGATGCAGGGATCACCGATCGGCGGGAGCAAGTCGCCAACTGCGCCAGGCGCTTCGGCAAGGAAGTCCGCTACGTCGAGGAACGGCTCCGCCTTGCCGCCCTGGCGCCGGAGATCCTGGAAGCGTTGCGCTCCGGAGAGATCGGACTCGATTCGGCGAAGGCATACGCCGCCTACCCGGACCAGAAGCTGCAGCTGCAGGTCTACGCCGCGCAGTGCAAGTCAAACTACAACGCGCATAGCGTTCACTCCATCCGCTCGGCGATGGCGGGCAAGGTCTACCGTAAGGGTGATCGCCAGGTGCGCTATGTCGGCCTCGCCGCCTATCAGGCGGCGGGCGGCCGCATCGAGCTCGAGCTCTTCATGGGCAGCGAAGACGAGGAGGTGCTTCTCGACACGGCCTTGGTCGACCGGCTCTGCAGGGAGCAGGCGGAGGCCGACGCCGATAAGATCGCCCAGGAGCTCGGCTACGCCGCCGGCGCCGTAAAGCCCTGGGCTGGTGCAAGCTGGACCTGGCCGAAAACGCCTGCCGGCTACTGCCCCTCCCATTATGGCGCGCGATCGCTCTCGGCCGAGGAGAAAACGGACGCCATCCTCGTCTGCCGGATCAAGGATGACGGCACCGGCCTCGAGCCAACAGAGGACGTATTCAAGAAGATAATAGAAACGCCGACGGGCGGCGCGCCTGCAGCGCGTGGCCCGGAAAGCGAGATTGAGCGCCTTGCACGGATCCGGCGCGAGAAGATCGAGCTGAAGGCGGCGCATCTTGCGGTCCCGAGCGTTGCCGGCACCCCGCTTGAGGGCCGCGCCTTCTGGCCGTCGCCCGAGCAGCATTGGATCGAGCCGATCGAGGAGCTGGACGACGGCACCGTGCGCGTAGCGATGATCGTCGTCGTTCCCAAGGCGGAAGTCGAAGCCGTGATGGCGGCCGCCGAGCGGGCGATCGATCAGGAGGAAGCGGTGGCAGATGCCGCCCGCGCGGCCGAGCAGCGCCAAGCCGGCCAGGACGAAGACCGGCAAGCGCGCGAAGGCGTAGAAGAAGAGCACGACGCCGAGGAAGAGGCCGAGGAAATGGCCGAGCCGGAGGCGGTGGCATGAAGTCGCGCCTGCCCGATGGACTGCATACGTCCTGGTGCACTTGCCACCGTTGCCAGAGCGCGAAGACCGGGCCGCGGCCGTCGCGGTGGCGACCGATCATAAGCGTCCTCGCATTGATCGGCGGTGGCCTCATCGTATTCGCTTACGCGCTGGTGACGATCTTGCCCGCGCTCCGGAGCGGTGGGCGATGACGGTCGGCACCCGCTCCGCCGTTGCGGCCGCTCGGTACCCGCACGGCTCGCCGGTTCGCCTCGATGGCGATCGCGCGCACCTCGAGCTCGATCTCGCCAGGATCGACGGAGTCACGAAGCGGCCGCACGTCACGGCCGCCACGCATCACGAGGAGGGCGAGCAGCTCCTCGTCCAGGTCGACGGCGGCATCATGGCCGAATGCGGCGGCGTCGCCCGCTGGCTCGAGCTGCAGCGCGGGAGGCCGGTCAATGTCTGAACCCGCTCGCCCTTTTCCCGCTGGCAATGACGGCGCCGATCGCGTCGGGCTTTGCGGCCGCTGCCAGCGCTGCGCCGTGGATCCCGCGGTGCGGTGCTGCACCGAAGCGGATTGCCCTCTCGCCGAAAAGGATGCGGCATGACGGCGCCCGCTACCCATTGCTGCGACTGCGGCGCGGAGCTGCCGCCCGTAAAGCACAAGCGGAAGGCTGAGTGCCGCTGCGCCGATTGCTGCCGTGCGCTCGCCCGGTCCCCCGAGGCGCTAGCGCGCCGGAGCGCCTCAATGCGCGCTCGCCTTGAGGATCCCGCCGCCAAAGCCAAAATCATAGGAGCTGCCACCGCCGGTTTTCGTAGATCGCTCGAGCTAAAGCCTGATCAGCGAGAACTGCGCCGGGAAATCTGCCGAAAAATCGGAAAAGAACGCGGCGGCCGAAAACCGATCGGCCTCCCACCAGGTCATCCGATCCGCGCAAAAGCGGCGGCAACCTTCAGCGCCAGACATGGCCTCGCCGCCTGGTGCCCCACTGCGCGACGTAAAGAGTATCGCAACCTCCGCGCTCGACACGGGGCACAAGCAGCCCGGCAGCTGATGGAGCAGCGCTTCGCCGTCGAGCGGGAAGCCTCCCCGATAATAGCCGGGTTCGCCCTGGCCGCACGTCTAGCCACCGAAGCCTACGTCAACGATTGGCCGATGTCCTTCGTGCTGCAGCTCGAGGCTGTCAGGAACGGCGCCCGCATCGTCAGGAAGTTCAACCCCAGGGCGCCGGCGCCGGCCATTTACATCGGATCATCGGCCAGCATGTGCGCCGAGGTGGCGCTATGAGCGATCGCTCCTATCTGGACGAGCACCGCGCCTATCTCGGCGCCAGCGGCAGCGGCAAAAGCACGACGGCCAGGCACGACGTCGAGCAGCTGCTCGAGGACAAGCGGCACGTTTGCATCACCGACCACACCGGCGTTTGGTACGGACTTCGCTCCGATCGCGCCGGTACCGGGCCCGGTTTCGACATTCCAATATTCGGCGGCCGCCGCGGCGACGTCGCGATTGGCGCCGGCGACGGGGACGCGATCGGCCGCATCGTCGGCGAGGGCGTTTCCGCGATCGTCGACCTGTCGGCGCTCCGGAGCGGGCCGGAGCAGCGCGAATTCATGCGCGACTTTGTCGCCGCCCTTCGCCGCAAGCCCGCCGGCCATTTCCAGCTTGTGGCGGACGAGGCCGACGAGGATGTGCCGGAGAAGGCGCGCGACCAGGCCGGCTTTGAACTTGCCGAGGACATGATCTGGATCGCGAAGCGCGGCCGTTCCGACGGCTTCGTCCTAAGCCTCATCACCCAACGCCCCGCCAGCATCGCGAAGGAAGCTCTCTCCCAGGCGCAGACGATCTTCGCGCACCAGCTGACGGCGCCCACCGATCGGGACGCCTTCGGCCGCTATGTGAAGGCGCACGGCACGAAGCAGGAGCATGACGAGATCATGGCCCGCCTGCCGACTTTGCAGGTTGGCGAGCGCTACATGTATCGCCCGCGGCTCCATGTCCTGGAGCTCGGCAAGACGCCGCGGCCGATAACCTTCGACAGCAGCCGCACCCCCGGCCCAGGCGAAGCGAAACGCGAGCCGAAGCTGCTTAGCCAGATCGACGTCTCCGCCATTGCGGCCGCGCTGAAGAAGCCGGCCGACAGTTCGGCGGCGGAAGCTGCAACAGGCATCCCTGAACGATCCCTGCCCCTGCTGGCGGAAAAGACGCGCGAGATCCTCGAGCTAACAGACCGCGCCGCCGCAGCAGAGGCGGAACTGAAGGAGGTTCGTGCCGAGCTGATGGTCGCTCGCCACAAGGTGAGCCGCGTGGCGATCGTCGCCGCCTCAATGGCGGATCTCGCGGAAGAGCTCCGGAGCATAGTCGCCGGCCAAGCCGCCGCGCCGATCGATGCAAGTTTGCAACCCGCCGGTCGAAGCGAGGAGGTTTCTCTTCCTCCTGCCTCCTCCGCCGCCGGCGGTCAGGAGGGGGAGGCCTCCCCCCGGCCCTTGAGCAAGGCCAAGGCCTCCTCCTCCGACACCAACGCGATGCGCGGCCGCAAAGCTTTGGCTGCCCTCGTCGAGCGCGCCAGCGGCCTCACCGAGCGGCAATGGGCGTGGATCTCCGGCTTCTCGATCAAGGGGGGCACCTGGGGCACCTATAAGAGCGCGCTACGCGCCGCCGGCCACGTCGAGGAACGCGGCGGGAAATGGTACCCAACGGGCGCGGCCTATCAGTTCGATCTCGACGGCTTCGGCCCGTTCCCACAGCTCGGCCCCGAGCTCGCCCGCGCCTGGGGCGGGAGGATCTCGGGCGTCCGCCGAATGGTCGACGTGCTGATCGATCGCTGGCCCGACTGGACCCTTCGCGCCAGCCTTGCCGATCGCCTCAATATGGCCGCCGACGGTGGCACGTTCGGGGCGTATATCAGCCGCCTCAAGTCTGCCGGCATGATCGAGCAGGACGGGAAGAAGCTGCGCCTCAGCGCCGAGCTCATGGGCGAGGTGCTTTGATGGGCGGCACCTTCCACTTCCTGGCCGGCGTGGCAGTCACCGTGGCGCTCGGCGTCATTCCGATCGCGCGCTGGGGCATCGCCTGGCGCCGTCTCGCCCGTCACCAGCTGCAGGCGCGCGAGCTCGAGGCCCGTGGCCTCCCAACCCAGCTCGCCGGAAAGACGCCACGGCTTCTCGTCGTCGACGTCGACGGCCCGCGGCCGCCACGCACGGCGAGCGGCGCGGAGCGGGCGCTATGAAGACAAGCAACCTCTGCAATTCCTCCACTACGCGCCGCGTCGACCAGCTTCGCATGCAGTCGCGCCAGGCGCCGCCGATCGGAAGGTCGCGGCGACCTAAGCTTCAGCCGATCGAGCTCCGGATCCTTGAGGGTCTCCGCCGTATGAAGGAAGCCGGCCTGGAGCCGCACAGGATCTATTTGACCGCGGCCGACATAGCCGAGCTCGATCGCGCCCAGGGCCGCACAGTCACCAGCTGCGGCGGCTTCCAGGTCCGCCGCTCCGCTGGCCGCCAATCCAAAATCTACTCGATCCACGGCGTCGGCCGAGCCGTCCCGAAAAGCCTCTCCACGAAATCGACCAGCGTAAAAGGGAAGAAGTCATGATGCAGCAGCAGGCGCCGAAACGCGGCCAGGATCCGACGAAGCTTGCCGCCAGGGCAGCCGCCTCGATCTCGGGCGACAGACTCATGACCAGGCACGAAGTCGAAGCGGAATGCGGTCTCACCCGCTCATCAATCTACCGGGGGATTGCCGCCGGCACCTTCCCCGCGCCGAAGAAGGTCGGCCGCCGCGCGGTGCGCTGGCCGGAAAGCGCCATCGCCGCCTGGAAAGCCGAGCAGCCTTCCACCTCCCACTAAGCGCCTGAAGCGACCCCAAAAGGGGCACTTCAGGGGGCATCCTCCAACAACACCATAGTCACACGTCAGGGAAATCAAGGGGTTAAATGATGCAATCGACAGCAGCCCTGTCCACCATCTCCCTCACATAGGCGAATCCAGCGGAACAGCCGCATCCGGCATCCGTTTCCGGCACTTCCCAGTTCAAGGAGAGGCCCGATGAAAGTCGCCGAATGCATGAGCCCCGATGTCGAGACCATTTCGCCTGAGCAGCCGGTCGGCGAGGCGGCCCAGCTGATGCTGCGCGAGGATGCCGGCGCCATTCCAGTGGGCGAAGGCGACCGCCTGGTCGGCATGATTACTGACCGCGACATTGCGGTCCGCGGCGTGGCCGAAGGCCGTGGTCCCGACACGCCGGTGCGTGAGCTGATGACGGACGAAGTCCTCTTCTGCTTCGACGATCAGAATGTGGAGGACGCCGCACTTCTCATGTCAGACCATCAGGTCCGCCGCCTGCCGGTGAAGAGCCGCGAGGATGAGCGGCTAGTCGGCATCGTCTCGCTTGCCGACATCAGCCGTTCGGAGCAGGGCGAGGCGGCCTCGGTCGCGCTTGGCGGCATCACTGATCCAGGTGGCGAGCATAATCAGTCGGCCGAGAGCTGATCCTCTCTAGAACGCCTCGAGGCTTGACCCCCACAGTCGAACGGTGGCAGTGCCTTGAGGCGCAGCGGGCGGGTGTAGCTCAATGGTAGAGCAGAAGCCTTCCAAGCTTACGACGAGGGTTCGATTCCCTTCACCCGCTCCACGCTTCTCTCTTCTCTCCCGCTCCGCCCACAGAAGACGCTTTGCCTCTCACTCAGATAATGTTATGTTGTTACATAACTATGAGGAGAGTGCCATGAGGAAGAGCTTCGTACCTGCTTATGGGAGCACGCCCGATGCCCCAATCAGCGACCTCAACACGACGCCTTTGATCGATGTGATGCTGGTGCTGCTCATCATGTTCATCATCACCATTCCAGTCGCGACCCATAAGGTGACTCAAGACCTGCCGCAGGGACCGCCGCCGGTCGTGAACAAGGAGCCGGTGGTGCACCGGTTGGAGCTGGATGCGGCGGGGCGGATCAGCCTCGACGCCGTGCCGGTAGCGCCCGGCGAGCTCCGCGCGAAGCTCGCTGCAATCGCGGCCGAACCCCGCGCCGACCTCCTGCTCCGCGCCGACGGCGAGGCACTTTACGTGCGCTTCGACGAAGTGATGGCGACGGTGAAGCGGGCAGGCATTACGCGGCTCGGTATGATCGACAATCAGCGTCATATCGCGGCCCTGAAATAGGGCCGCTTCGGCGGTCTGGCGCCTCCGGGGACGGCCTAGGTATTCTTCCGGAATGGATCAGCTTTCGCGCAAGGGAATAGAAGCGGCGCGATAGGGTCGCGCCATGCCGAAGCAATGGAAGCCGCGCGTCGTCCAAGGGGGCAGACGCAGTCGCCGACGCGGCGCCCCCCCGGTCGACTGGAACCGGTACAAGGCGCAGCCCCGCTGGCGCTTGTCGCCGGGCGAGATCGGGCTGATGCTGGCAGCGGGCGTCTTCCTCGGCCTTGCCTATGCGGTAACGCCCGCCGGAGAAGGCGGCGAACCCGATGTCGGCACCTTCCCCGCGGCGGGCCGGGCGGCGCCGAAAGCCGCGTTCGAGCCGCCGCGCATTCAGGAAATTGTGTCCACACAGGCGGAGGAACCGACGGGTGGCGGACTTGGCGCTGTCGATCCTTCGGCAGTGACGATCATCGATGGCGACACCTTTCGCTACCGTGGAGACAAGATCCGGATCGCCGACATCGACACGCCGGAAATGGAAGGGCGCTGCGCTTACGAGGCCCAGCTTGCGGCGCGTGCGACGGCGCGGATGGAGGAGTTGCTCACAGCCGGGCCGTTCGAAATGCACGGCGTCGACCGCGATGAGGACCAATATGGCCGCAAGCTCCGAGTGGTGACGCGCGACGGGCAGTCGCTCGGCGATCAGCTGGTCGCGGAGGGGCTGGCGCGGACATGGGCGGGGCGACGGGAGCCCTGGTGCTGACATTGGGGCCGCCGCCGGCGGCTTTCAAGCGGGGTTCAGCGGCTAAGGCAGCCACGCGGCCCGGAGGGAACCGCAATGCGCTTTCTGCTGATCGGACTGATATTGCCGGCGACGGCGACCGCCGCTCGCACCCATCATGCCGCCTCCTTCTGCCGCCAAACTGAGGAAAGGCCTGCACGAAGTAAGCGGCGGCGCGGAAGTGGAAGTACGCGCCGATTTACCGTTTCTTAGACGCCAGTTCGTTACGGGGCGGTTCCTGCACCGAATGGGGCTGAACCTTGTTTCTCGATAAGTCTCGGATTGGAAAAGACACGGCCGCAATGGTGGTCAGCGAGCCCCACGCGGGAGCAGCCGTCGTCAAGGTCGGCCGGCGGGCGGCGAGCCTGATCTGCTACCTGCTGGCAGGCCTGCTGATGCCGGTGGAGATAGCCTTTGCATTTGCCGACTTCGATTATCTCGGGCGCGAGATCTTTCTCTGGATGACGCTGGGTCCGATCCTTCTCCTCCTGCTCATCGGAGCGGCTCTTTCGCCCGGACGAGGGCCCAGGGAGATCGGCCTCACTTTGCTCATTTCGACGAGCCTTGGCCTCATCGCGCTTGGGGCTCTCGGATACGCGGTTTTTGAGTCCGCGGGCAGGATATTTGCGGACGATCAATCGGCGCAGGCGTTCGGAAACCATTCGATGGGCGCTGCGAACATCGTGGCGCTGCTGACGGCAGGACTTCTCCTGTTCGGACGCCGCCCCACGGAACGGATCGTGGGCGAAGCAACCGCGACCGAAAGTGAATTCGAGCGACGGATTAAGGCGCATAAACCTGGCGAGCCGTTTGTCTGGGAGCAGAATATCGAGTTGTCGACGGACGACTGGCGATGGAAGCTGCTCCGTTTCCTGCTGAAGGACGGCAAAAGCTATCGGTGGACTTTCGGGGATCCGACCGCTCTGAAGAGCTTCAAAGCGGATGCCGAGATCGGCTCGGAGCCAACGCTGAGTAAGCACGGCGCGAAGGGGGATATCCAATGATGGAGCGGACGGGACCGACGATGGTCGGGGTGATAGCCGGTGTACTGGGCATCGGACTTGGGCTGTGCGGTTTTGCGGCGCTGTATCTCGCTCCCGAGGGGGGCGACGTATCACTGTTCCTCATGCGCGGCGCAATCCTCGCCAAGGCCAACCCACTAGTGGCATGGATCGATGCACTGTCACTGGTCGGCGGCGGGATTGCGTTGCTGCGGGGCCATGGCTGGGCAGGCAACCTCGTTTTAGGAACGTTTATTCTGGCCTGCGTCATGGTTCCGGAAAGCAGCCCCTGGGCTGATCCGCCAGCCACCATTCAGACGACGAATGCGTAGGTTTCTAAGCCTCGCCTGCTTCGCCATCGGAGGCTTCATCCTCACTTTGGCAGCCGTCCCGGCGACGGTTGTTTACGCGGGCATCTGGGTCACGCAGCTCGACATGCTTGTTGGCATGATCATCTTCGCCGCCCCCTTCCTCTGCTTCGGCAGCACCCTGACGCCTGGAAGCGAACGGTCGGAGGTCGGCACGACGATGATGGTCGCAGCTTTTCTCGGTCTGCTGCTCGGGCTCGGCAACATGGCGTTGCATCTCGACCGGGACGTTCAGCTGCTCTTCCCCGGCAGCGCGCAACCGCTTGTTACGCCCCTATTCGCCTTCGCCTATCTCGCGTTGCTCGCAAGTTTGGGATGGCTGCTCCGGCAGTGGGGAGCCAGGCGAGCGGCTCCGCCGCCAGACGAGAACGAAGAGAAGGTTGCCGCCTAATCGCGCGTGCGAAGGCGCGTCAGCGATAAGTGACAGATTTCCGGGCGGCTGCTAAAGGTGCGGCTTCACAAGCGGAGGTTGGCGATGGACAGTCCGATCGAATCCGTTCCGAGCATCGGCAAGGTTCTCGGGCAAAGGCTGCGGGACGTCGGCATCACGACGCGCGGCGAGCTGCTGGCGGCGGGCGACGACAAAGCCTTCGCCCTGCTGAAACATGCGCTGCCCGAAGATGCCTGCACCCATACCCGCCTTGCCCTCGCCGGCGCCGTGCGGGGCGTTCACCACCGGGATCTGGAACCCGAGCTGAAATCCCGCCTGACGGCAGCGATGCACGGCTGAGCAGCCTTCGCGCCCGTCAGATCGCCTGCTTTACCGCGGCCGTTGCGGCATCGCCGGTATTCGGCGTGCCGGCGGGTTCGATGAGGAGGATGTGGGTTTCCTCCTCGGCGACTGGGCGGTGCTCGACGCCCCTCGGCACGACGTAGAACTCGCCAGGGCCGAGCGTGACCGGCCCGTCGCGCAGATCGATGGTGAGGCGGCCCTTCAGGACCAGGAAGAAGTCGTCCGTGTCGGCGTGGCTATGCCAGTTGAACTCCCCCTTCACCTTCACGACCATGAGATCGTGACCGTTGAAGGCGCCGACGATCTTCGGCGACCATAGATCGGAAAAGGCGGCGAGCTTTTCCTCGAGATTGATGGGTATCGTCATGCCCCCCGCTCCCCTGCGACCGTGTTCACACCATAGCCGGTGGCAAATCGAAGGAGAAGACGCGTGCGGTGACCATCCGGCGGCTCCTGGTGTCGCTGTAGCCCTGGCTCGCAGTGCGGACGAGCAGCCCGGCCCTCGCTAAGGTCACACTAAGGTCACACCAAAACGACCCTGCGACGCCCGCCCGGACAGCCTGACAAGAGAAAGAGCGCGGCCGCTGGAAGCCTCCGAGCAGCGACGGTGGCAGGCGGAATCCTATTTGTATCCAACAAAAAGCGGGCGGGGCCAGCAGCGGCAGGCTTTGGAATTTCTCCCCTCTTTTGGGGGACTTAGTGCGCGTGGCTCAAGGGCGTATTTACATCCGCCGCGCCCCTCCTCCGCGCGGTTACGTCGGAGAGATGCATGGCGAGGCGATGTCAGCCCAGTTGATGCGGGGATTCGGAAGGGGCCTGGAGGCGCGATGCCTGGCAGAGGTTGCGAAGCTGCTTGCCGATCGAAGGACCGGACAGATGCGCCTGCACATTGTCGAAGCGTTCCCTTTTCAGGGCCTGGCGGATTTCGGAGACGCCGAGGCAGGTGCCGGAGCGGGCGAGGGAGAAGGCGCGTTCGAGCGTCGTGGGGTTCTGCATATTCCCCAATATGGGGTTGCGCGGCCGAAAACCTAATTTTCAGCCATCGGTGGCAAATTGCTGCACCGCAACATACATGGTGAAGGCACGTTATAGGCTTCGTGCGAACCAGCGGGAGCAGCGAGATGTCGAGAATGAATAGAGGCCTGAGGCTGCCGCGGGTGGCCAAGGGGATCGGCATCATGAGCCGCCTTCCGGCGGGAGGCGAGGACCGGCTGGCCGACCTCGGCGGCATTGGCTCCAATCCCGGCAAGCTTCGCGCGCGCTATTATGTCCCCGAAGGCTTGAAGCCTGGCGCGCCGCTGGTCGTGGTGCTGCACGGATGCACGCAGAATGCGGCCGTGTACGATCATGGATCCGGCTGGTCGCGGCTTGCGGACCGGCACGGCTTTGCCTTGCTGTTTCCGGAGCAGGCGCGGAGCAACAATCCCAATCTCTGCTTCAACTGGTTCAACCCCGACGACGTCACCCGTGGCCGGGGCGAGGCGGCATCGATCAAGGCCATGATCGACAGAATGATAGAGGCGCATGGCGCCGATCCGGCGCGGATCTTCGTCACCGGCCTTTCGGCAGGGGGGGCGATGGCGGCGGCGATGCTAGCCGCCTACCCGGAGCTGTTCTCCGCAGGCGCGATCATCGCCGGCGTTCCCTACGGGTGCGCAAGCGGAGTCGCCGAGGCGTTCGAGTGCATGGCGGGCGGCGGCAGCGGCGATGCGCGCTCGCTGGCGGCAAACGTCCACGGTGCATCCGGCCACAAGGGGCCGTGGCCGCGCGTCCAGATCTGGCAGGGCAGCGCCGACCATACGGTCGCGCCGAGCAATGCCGATGCGCTGGTGCGGCAATGGACCGAGCTGCACGGCCTCCGCGCCGCCCCTGCCCGCACGGAGGAGAGCGGCGGCCATCGCCGCAGCATCTGGACCGGGCCTGAGGGCAAGCCGCTGGTCGAGCATCATGCGATCGCCGGCATGGGCCACGGCACCCCGCTCGATCCCGGCAGCGGCGAAGGGCAATCGGGCGAGGCGGGCCCGCACATGCTGGACGTGGGGGTGAGTTCCACCGACGAGATCGCGGCGTTCTTCGGAATTGCGCCTGCGACGGCAGCGGCGAAGTCGCGCAAGACCGCCCCGGCCGCCGCAGGGCCGCGTCCGCGCCGAGCCGCAGCTCCGGCGGCTGAAGGGGTTCAGGCGACGATCGAGAAGGCGCTTCGGGCCGCTGGTCTGATGCGCTGAGCAGGCGCCAGCGCTTCAGGCGCCTGGAATGTCAAAAGAGACCGGCGGCCGTTACAGCCGCCGGTCTTTCACGTTTAGCGGCGTATATTCGCGCCGGCGCTTGCGTTGGCGGCAGCCTGCACCTCGGCGCGGCTGAGGCTCGTCACCAGGCCACGGCCGGTGCGGTAGAGGGCGCTCAGCGGTACGCGGAACTGGCGGTTGCCCTGCACCACGAGGGCGCTGTTCGCCTCCACATGATGTACGGTGCCGATGCGGCGCCCGCGATTGTCGCGGACCTCGGCTCCGGTGCGCAGGTCCGCGCGGGTGACGAGCACCGCATCGCTGGAAAGCGCGCGGTTGACCTGCCGGTCCACGCCATCGACGGTGCGGCCGACCGCATTGCCGACGCCGTTCACGGCGCCGCCGGCATTGACGCCCACGCCTACATTGGTGCCGAGACCGACATTCACCTGCGCGAGAGCGGGAGAAGTCGCAACAACGGCGGCCAACGCCGCAAGCTTCAATGATTTACGCATAATACCTCCTGATACTTTTGCCCCTAAGGCAAGCGATCAACGGGCGGGATGCGGCGCCTGTTGCATGAACTGAAAACTACGTTTCGTTCAGGCAACGTTTAGGCAGTCGCAGGGGCAGCGCGGACGCCGCCCCTGCCCTTTGGTCACCTGTTGTCGAGCTGCGCCCTTACCGCGGCCAGGCCTTCGCGGCTGATGCGGTAGGGGGCGCCGTTGGTGCTGGCGATCAGGCGGCGGCGCTTCAGGCGCTTGAAGACGGCATCTAGTGTGGACCTGATTCACGGCCGGCTTCACCGGACGATCAGGATCCATGCGGCAGTCGTCCAGACGCCAGGCAGCCTGTCCTGAGCGCGTGCAAGGCAGTCGAAGGGCGGTTGAAGCAGTCCACCTCAACGATCTTGCCCGTTTCCGGGTCGCGGCGGTGCACGATGCGGCCGCCCTGCGCCAGCGCGTGCAGCACGCGCTGTTCGTATTTCGATATGTTCACTTGGAAGCCTATCTTCAGACATGAAGACGGCGTGGGAGATGAAGGTTGGCCGGCTTGGGCCACCTCGCATTCCACGCGCGAACGGACAGCACTGACGGCAAGCGTCAGGTCCGTATCAGCGGGCGGCAATCTCCGGCATATTCCACTCCAGAATTGGAGGCGGCGAATTACGGGGCGGGTGGGGCAGAGGTCAAGACGGAGAAGGGATGATTACCGTAGGTTTGGGTTCCACCGCCCATCCGCACCGAACTTTGGGCACTCGGCCCAGCCGAACGACTGCCAGAGCAGATCGAAGCCCGGCTGGAGCAGCGCGTCCGCCGACAAGTCCTGATCCTCAAGGTCTCCGATCCAGAATTCGGGCATCAAGATCTCGTCAATTTCTGATAGTTTGGACTCATCAAAGCCGTATCGATCGCGGGCTCCAAACTCGTACCCCAACAAGCGACGGAGCCCGATATTTACAACCGCAGAACCTGCAATCCCACAGAGACGGGCGAATTCGATCATCTTGATAGTGGCTTCGATCATGAAGTCGCCGACGGTAGTGGACGGTATAATCTTCCGATCATCGATCGTTATGCGGGCCGTGCGATAAGCGGTGATGGCACCGGTCCGGTGGACCTGCACATAGCCACCTAAAGCGTCCTGCCCGCGCCCGTGATAGATCGCCAGACCTTCGTAGTTGAAGGAGGAAGAGCCTCCGCCCCAGTCTGACATTATCAAATTAGACCAGTGACCGTGAGCAGCCTTCGGGTCTACCACTTGACGCCCGTCCGCCGACAGGAGGGGAGACAAACGAATTACGCAAACGGGGCCGGGGATAATCGGCTTCCACATACGGGCGAGCGAAAAGTCTTGTTTCCAATGCTCGCGTAGACGCTCAACTCTAGTCGATGATTGATCAAAGGCAGCTTTCAACTGCTCATAGCTGAGTTCAGAAATGTGACTCCCCATCCTTGCTACGAATTTAGAGTGTCCGTTGAATAAGTATCGATGAGGACTGTCGAACGACTGTGGAACGTCGAGGATCAAAACGTCCCCCTCAGGGGATTTTATGGGAGTGAATCGAACACCACTCAAACGGGGCTCTACACCCGCCTCTAAAATCTGAGAGAGTCGCCGAATCTCAGCATCTGGATCTCCAAGACGGAGGTTGGCTAGCTTCGACGCTACGCCTGCTGCTTCTGCCACACCAAACAAGATGGAGCCGCCACTTGCGTTAGCCATGGCGGACACGTCTTTTAAGAACTCGGCACGGTCACGGTCGCTTCGCTCTGGCAGGCGTGCTTTGAACTCGAGCGTTCGAGTTTCGGGGCTGGCTGCCGCGATGAGGGTTGCAAGTCTCTCCTCTGTCCACATCGCGAACTCGCAGAAACCTACTTCTTGGGCGGCGGCGGCGGGATCTTTGAGGGATCGGATCGCCGCGTCCAATCACCGTCTGGTCTTGGTGTAGGAGGTGATGGCGGTGACGGCGGCGAAGGTGGAGCGGGTGGTCTAGCCATTTGAACTCTTCTCCATCAGATGGTGAGCAAACCCAAGGACGACGTCAAAAGAGATAAAGTGAAAAGAGCGTACGCTGCGCGCCGCGCGTACCTCACTCGCTGGCGAGATGGCTGATCCTCGATCTCGGCGCTTTGCCTAGTGTAATAAGCCTGCACGATTTCGATCTGCTTCGCATGAGCCACAGCGGAATAATGCTGCTCAGCCATTGAGGCTGCCAAGGCCAGCAGGAAGCCAACCACTCCTATGTATAAAAAAGGGGAATCAGTAAATTGCGGCAGGCGAACATCCGCGGCAAAGAACAAACCCGGAATTGCGAGGACAGCTGCAGACGAAATTTGAGTGATCGTAGCTATAAGGCTATCCTCGCGTGCTTGTCTGTGAGAATTGAGGGAGGCACACTCCGCGAGCATCCATTCATAGCATTTCAGTTTATCGATATGGGCTATCGGATGCTGCGGATCGCTCTCAGCCATTATATCACTCCGCGGCCACCCCAGCCTGCGTGAACATATCCGCGCCCGCATCGGCCTCCGGCACATCGTTCGCCGCTTTGGCCTGCTTGCGGCGGTCGAAATTGTCCCAGACCTCGTTCCAATTGCCGCGGGTCGCGGCCTTTGAATATTCGGTGGCGCGGGTTTCGAAGAAGTTGGCGTGCTCGACGCCGTTCAGAAGCGGCGCGAGCCAGGGGAGCGGGTGGTCGTCGATCATGTAGATCGGCTGGAAACCCAATTGCCCAAGCCGCCAGTCGGCGATGTAGCGGATATACTTCTTGATCTCCTTCGGGCTCATGCCCGGGACCGGGCCCTGCTCGAACGCGAGGTCGATGAAGGCGTCTTCGAGCCGCACCGTCTTCTGGCAGACATCCATGATGTCGTCCTTCACCGCCTTGGTGAGGCAGTTCCGTTCCTTGGTGAAGGCGTGGAACAGGCGGGTGATGCCTTCGCAGTGGAGGCTTTCGTCGCGGACGGACCAGGAGACGATCTGGCCCATGCCCTTCATCTTGTTGAAGCGCGGGAAGTTCATCAGCATCGCGAAGGAGGCGAAGAGCTGAAGCCCCTCGGTAAAGCCGCCGAACATGGCGAGCGTACGGGCGATATCCTCGTCCGTGTCGACTCCGAACGTGGCGAGATAGTCGTGCTTGTCCTTCATCTCCTTATACTGAAGGAACATGCCATATTCGCTTTCCGGCATGCCGATCGTGTCGAGGAGGTGCGAGTAAGCGGCGATGTGCACCGTCTCCATATTGGAGAAGGCGGCGAGCATCATCTTGATCTCGGTCGGCTTGAACACGCGGCCATATTTGTCGTGGTAGCAATCCTGCACCTCGACATCGGCCTGGGTGAAGAAGCGGAAGATCTGGGTCAGCAGGTTCCGTTCGTGATCGGTGAGCTTCTGCGCCCAGTCGCGGCAATCCTCGCCGAGCGGCACTTCCTCCGGCATCCAGTGGATCTGCTGCTGACGCTTCCAGAATTCGAACGCCCAGGGATATTCGAACGGCTTGTACTGCTTGCGGGCTTCGAGAAGGGACATGGTCGTATCTCCGGACGTAAATCAATTAATGGCGGTCGTGCTGACCGTCAGAACAGCAATAAAATCGGGCCTAAAACGAGCATCAGGATCAGAGCGAAGTAGACTGGCAAGAAACGGCGTGGCTCTACTGCCTGCTGCTCCTCCTCCGAGACAAATTTGACGCCCCAGGGCGCCAGGAGAAGCGGCGACCACATCAGCAATGAAGAGGCGAGCGTGAAGAGGAAATCCCCGCCCCACTCGATGTCGGGAAAAAGCAGGTAAGTCGGATCGCCCCATGCGCCGAGAAAGACGAACATAGGAACGCCGAAGCCGCCCCACACACCGAGCAAAAGCCAATACCAGAGCCGAACCCTCCAGCCGACATAGGGACCGCTGGGATCCGTGCCGCCGGCGAGGTCGTAACGCACCGCCAGCAGGCCTGCCGTGAGCAGGAGGATCACCCCGACGACCACGAATGGATTGGTCATGCGCGCGCCTCACAGGGCAAACCGATAACGACAATCGGCGGGAAGCGGGGAAATGGTACTGGGCGTGGCGCCGATGCGGCCGGCGTCCGTCAACCCATTTCCCCGCCCGGAGCCGCGGCAAGGGAGTAAGCCGCGGCTTGGTCCCCCCGCTCGGGGAACCACAGAGGATGCCCTTATTGGCAGGCGAGACATTCGTCGTAGTCCGTCGTCGCCGCGAGTTCGATCTGCTTGAGGTCCGGCGTATTGTCGGCCTCGACGCCGCCGGCGAAGCCTGCGCGCTGCACGCTCTTTGAGCGGAGATAGTAGAGCGACTTGATGCCGAGCTCCCAGGCGCGGAAGTGGAGCATCAGCAGGTCCCATTTGTCGACGTCGGCCGGGATGAACAGGTTCAGCGACTGGGCCTGGTCGATATAGGGCGTGCGGTCGGCGGCGAGTTCGAGCAGCCAGCGCTGGTCGATCTCGAACGACGTCTTGAACGTGTCCTTTTCTTCCTGGGTCAGGAAGTCGAGATGCTGGACGGAGCCGCCCTGTTCGAGGATCGAATTCCAGACCGCGTCCGAATTCTTGGCCTTTTCGATCAGCAGCTTTTCAAGGTGCGGGTTGCGGACCGAGAAGCTGCCGGACAAAGTCTTGTGCGTGTAGACGTTGCCGGGGATCGGCTCGATGCAGGCCGAGGTGCCTCCGCAGATGATGGAGATCGACGCGGTCGGCGCGATCGCCATCTTGCAGCTGAAGCGCTCCATCACGCCCATGTCGGCGGCGTCGGGACACGGCCCGCGCTCCTTGGCGAGCATCATCGAGGCTTCGGAAACCTGGGCCGAGATGTGCTTGAAGATCTTGAGGTTCCACGACTTCGCCATGGCGCCTTCGAAGGCGAGGCCGCGGGCCTGAAGGAAGGAGTGGAAGCCCATGACGCCGAGGCCGACCGAACGCTCGCGCTCGGCGCTGTATTTGGCGCGCGCCATCTCGTCCGGCGCGCGGTCGATATAGTCGGTGAGGACATTGTCGAGGAAGCGCATCACGTCCTCGATGAACATCTTGTCGCCGTTCCATTCGTCCCACGTCTCGAGGTTCAGGGATGAGAGGCAGCAGACGGCGGTGCGGTCCTGACCCAGATGGTCCTTGCCGGTCGGAAGCGTGATTTCCGAGCACAGGTTCGAGGTGGAGACCTTGAGGCCGAGATCGCGGTGATGCTTCGGCATCGACCGGTTCACCTGATCGATGAAGATGATATAGGGCTCGCCGGTCGCGAGGCGGGTCTCGACCAGCTTCTGGAAGAGCGAGCGGGCGTCGACCTTGCCGCGCTCCGACCCGTCCTTAGGGCTCCGCAGGATGAATTCGGCGCCGTCGCGGACCGCCTCCATGAATTCGTCGGTGACGAGCACGCCGTGGTGGAGGTTGAGCGCCTTGCGGTTGAAGTCGCCCGACGGCTTCCGGATTTCGAGGAACTCCTCGATCTCGGGATGCGAGATGTCGAGATAGCAGGCGGCCGAACCGCGGCGGAGCGAACCCTGGCTGATCGCCAGCGTCAGGCTATCCATGACGCGGACGAAGGGGATGATGCCGCTGGTCTTGCCGTTAAGGCCGACCGGCTCGCCGATGCCGCGGACGCTGCCCCAATAGGTGCCGATGCCGCCGCCGCGGCTGGCCAGCCACACATTCTCGTTCCAGGTGCCGACAATGCCTTCAAGGCTGTCGGAGACGCTGTTCAGATAGCAGGAGATGGGAAGGCCACGCCCGGTGCCGCCGTTGGAAAGGACGGGTGTCGCCGGCATGAACCAGAGCTTCGAAATATAGTCGTAGACGCGCTGCGCATGCGGCTGATCGTCGGCATAGGCCGAGGCGACGCGGGCGAACAGGTCCTGATAGGTTTCGCCCGGAAGCAGGTAGCGATCGCGCAAAGTCTCCTTGCCGAATTCGGTGAGGAGCGAGTCGCGGGACGAATCGGTCTGAACCTCGAAGCTGCGCGGCGCGACCGATTTGGAGTCGGCCTTCGCCTTCTCCTTCTTTGGAGCCTCCGTCACGTTCACGGTCACGTCTTCAGTCCCCACCGAGTTGCCGCCTGAGAGGTCCATATCCTATCCCCTGTTCTACATTCGTTCTAGTGGGTTTAGACCCAGCCTACGCCAATAACCAGGGGAGCGGGGCGCTAATTTCGGCTTGTCCCCGATATCCACAGGGCACAATCATCCCGTCCGCTCCCAATATAGGAAGAGCGGCAGGCGCCTACAACGTCTAGCGTCGCCCCCTTGGCTGCGCCACAACCCATAGTGCCCGAACCGGATTCAGACACAAGAGGGTAAATGCGTTTTCCACACCTCAATTCGTCGCATTGGCGGATTTCCGCGGGTTCCTGTAGGCGTGGTCCAACCGCTCCAGGATAGAGGCTCAAGGCATGACGCTCAGGCTCTATTACCATCCCTTCGCTTCCTTCTGTCAGAAGGCGCTGATCGCGCTCTATGAGAACGGCACAAAGTTCGAGAAGGAGCTGGTGGATCTCGGCGATCCGGACAGCCGGGCGGCGTTCCAGAAGGTGTGGCCGTTCGCCAAATTCCCGGTCCTTCGGGACGAGGCGCGGAGCGTGACGGTGCCGGAATCGAGCGTGGTCATTGACTATCTTCAGCGGCATTATCCGGGGCCGGTGCGGCTGATACCGGAGGACCCGGAAGTCGCGATGCGGGCGCATGTGCTCGACCGTGTGTTCGACAATTATGTGGCGACGCCGCTCACCAAGATCGTCACCGATCATTTCCGCGCGGAAGGGCGCCGCGACCCGGAAGGCGTGGAGCAGGCCAGAGCACTGATCGCGACCAGCTATAAGATGCTCGACGACGAGCTGACGCATGGCGGCGAGTGGGCTGTGGGTGACGCGTTAACGCTCGCCGACTGCGCGGCGGCGCCGGCGCTCTTCTACTCGAATATCGCGGTGCCGTTTGGGGAGCACAGAAACCTCGCCGCTTATTATGCGCGGCTTGCCTCCCGCCCCTCCTTCGCGCGGGCGGTGGACGAGGCGCGGCCCTACCGGCACGTCTTTCCGCTGGAATGGCCGGCGAGCTACGCTTGACGTTGCAGACGCCCGCCGCTTAGCGCCGACCGCATGGATGAGGCCGCCCCACGAGCAGCGCCCCGCGCGGGCCGCTACGCCTTTGCGGCGCTGATCCTTTCCAACATCTTCCTCGCCATGGGGCCATGGATGGTGCGGCTCGCCGATGTGGGGCCGGTGGCGTCGGGCTTCTGGCGCATGGCGCTGGCGATACCGCTACTGCTGTTATTCGCGTGGCGAGGCGGCATCGGAAGCTTCCGCCCCTTCTCCGCCATCGGCGCGCTGATCGCGCTCGGCGGCTTCTTCTTTGCCGCGGACCTTGCGGCATGGCATTTCGGGATCAAGCTGACGAAGCTCGCTAACGCGACCCTGTTCGGCAACACGTCGAGCCTGCTCTTCCCGATCTACGGCTTCATCGTCGCCCGCATGCTGCCGAAGAAGCATCAATTGCTCGCCCTGCTGCTGGCGATGGCGGGCGCCGCCCTGCTGCTCGGCAGCAGCTACGAATTGTCGGCGCGGCACCTGAAAGGCGACCTGCTCGCGATCCTGGCCGGCCTCTTCTACACTTTCTACCTGATCACCATAGATCGGGCGCGGCAGACGCTGAAGCCTATGCCGGTGCTTGCGCTTGCGACCATCGCGGGGGCCGGCCCCCTGCTCCTCTTCTCGCTGGCGCTTGGCGAGCAGGTGATGCCCGTCGACTGGACGCCGCTCATCCTGCTGTCGCTTGGGTCTCAGGTGATCGGCCAAGGCCTTCTCGTCTATGCGATGGGGCATCTGAGCCCGCTCGTCACCGGCCTGGGTCTCCTCACCCAACCGGCGGTCACGGCTTTGGTCGGCTGGCTCGTCTATGACGAAAGGCTGAGCGCGCTGGACGGCGTCGGCGCCATCCTCATCTGCGCGGCTCTGGTGCTGATCCGGCTGCCGGAGAGAAGAGAAGCATGAGCTTGCAACACCGCCTCGCCATCCTCATCTAGGCAGCATGGAGAGCCACCCGGTCCCGCCGCTGGAAATGACGCTCGACGAGCTTCGGGCCGCGCTGGCGCCGCTGCTTCCCGCCCATGCGGCCTTCGACGGCTGGAGCGACAAGGCGCTTGCCATGGCCGCTTCCGAGCTTGGAGTGCCGGCGGAGCGTGCGAAACTCTGCTTCCCGGGCGGCGCCATCGAGATGATCGACGCCTGGTTCGATGCGATCGATATTGCCATGGCCAAGGCCTATCCGCTCGAGCGCATATCCAAGCTCAAGATCCGCGAGCGCATCCGCGATCTCGTCCTCTACCGGATCGAGGTCATCAACCCGCACAAGGAAGCGCTTCGCCGCGCGGTCGCCATCATGGCGCAGCCACAGAACGCGATGACCGGCGCGAAGCTCGCCTGGCGCGCGGCCGACCGCATGTGGCGGATCGCCGGCGACACCGCGACCGATTTCAACCATTATTCGAAGCGCGGCATCCTGTCGGCGCTCTACACCTCGACGATGCTGGTCTTCCTGGACGACCAGACCGAAGGCCTCACCGAAACCCGCGGCTTCCTCGACCGCCGCATCGACGACGTGATGCGTTTCGAGAAGTTCAAGGCCAGCTGGAAAGGCAGCCGCGAACGGCTTCCGTCGCTGAGCCGGTTTTTGGGAAGGCTGCGTTATCCGGCGGTCTAAACCGCCCGCGCCAGCTCCAGCGGCCTGCCGCCCACCTGGCGATAGATGCGGGGGCCGAGGTCTAGGCGGAAGGCGCCCATTTTGTCCGCGCCTTCCTTTTCGGTGCCGATCAGGAACGACTTGCAGGTCTGGCCCTTCTGCCCTTCGCCCCATTCATACTGGATGTTGATCGCTACGGTGGGGACGAAGATCGGGCGGCCCTGCACCTCCAGCACGCGGATGCTTTCGCGCGGCATCACGACCGACGGCTTGAAGCGGGCGGCGAGCTGCGGCGGAATAGTGACGGGCTCGCCCTTCGCCTCAAGCGGCGTTGCGAAGAAGGCCTTGATCGCCTCCTTCTGATCGGGACTGGGATTGAACATCTTGGCAGTGATGCGGACGTTCCGGGCCGCGCTCTGGCCGTTGTTCTTGACCAGAAGCTGGAAGTGGACGCTCGTATCCTGGTCGGTGGCGACCAGCTTTTCCGGCTTGAATTCGATGTCGAGCCAGGGGCGGAGCGCTTGGTCGACGACAGGCGCGACAGGTACGGGCGCGGGGCGCGGCATGGGCTGCGGCGCTGGCGCGGCTTCAGGCTCGGCGAGCCTGGCGCGGGCAAGCGCAGGCTCCGCCACGGCCCTGCGGCTTCGGAACCAGGCGAGGAGCCCAAGGAGAAGCAGGAGCCCGGCGCCAAGCGCGATCCACATGCTGTAAGCGGGCGGCGGGGCGACATTGCTCAGCGGCTGCTGAACCGGTGAGGGGGCAATGGCTGCGGGCGCTGCCGGTGCGGGCGCGGTCTGCTCGGGATAGAGCTGCTCGAACGTGGCAAGGTCAGTCGAGGGCGCGGCCTGTGCCGGCGCGGGCGCGGCTTGCTCCTGAGGACGCTGCTGTGCCTCGCGAGTAACGGGCGCTTCGGCGCGCGGGCGCGGCGGGGCCTCGGCTGTAGCCGCAGCCTCGCGGGCGGGCGGCGGCGTTTCGGGCTGGGCCGCAGGCTGCTGCGCCTCGACCGGCGGAGTGGTGCGGGTGCCCTTCAGCTGGAAATCGCGCAGCAAGGGTGAGCCGACCGTCGCGTCGGGCGCGGGCGCAGTGGTGTTCTGCGCGGCAGCCGGAGCCGCGGCGAGAGCAGCAAGGAGAAGAAGCGGATAAAGTCTCAGCATCAACTGGAAGCGTCTTCCGATTTCATGATCATGGGTCTCATCCGCATGCGGGCAATCCACCGCCACCGCGTCTCCCGAAGATGCGGCTTTGCGAATGAGCCTCAGCTTAACAGGCTCGGCGCGTTCGGGGAAGTCTTGGCTCTGGCTTTTCCCTTCCGTTATTGATAATCGTTCGCAGCAAGCCATGCAGATCAGCCTCGACCAGCTTCCGTTCCGAACCCCTGCCACGGTGACCGGCATCGACTGGTCGTCGCTTGGCGAGGCGGACGCGCGGCGGCTCCGCAACCTCGGCTTCGACGAGGGCGTAGAGGTGGAGGCGCTGCACGGCGCGCCGTTCGGCAAGGACCCGCTCGCCATCCGCGTTGGGCGGATGATGGTCGCGATGCGCCGCGCGCAGGCGCGGGCTGTGTCGGTCTCCATGCAGGAATTCGAGCAGGCGGCGGAATGACGAGCATCCCGCTGGTCGCGGTCGTCGGCAATCCCAATGCCGGCAAGAGCGCCCTCTTCAACATGCTGACCGGCGCGCGGCAGAAGGTCGGCAATTATCCCGGCGTGACGGTGGAGCGGAAGTCGGGGCGGCTGTCGCTTGCCGACGGGCGACCGGTCGAGATCGTCGACCTGCCCGGCGCCTACAGTCTCGATGCCACCAGCCCGGACGAGGAAGTCACACGCGACGTGGTGATGGGACGGCAGGAGGGCGAGCGGCTGCCGGACGCGCTGCTGCTGGTCGTCGATGCGACCAATCTCGACAATCATCTTCGCTTCGCGCTGCAGCTGATCGCGCTCGGGCTGCCGACGGTGGTCGCGCTCAACATGGTCGACCTTGCCAAGCGCGATGGCCTCACCATCGATCCGGAGCGGCTGTCGAAAGAGCTTGGTGTGCCGGTGATCGAGACGGTCGCCGTTCGGCGCCGCGGCATCGACGACCTGAGGGAGGCTTTGAGTCTCGCCGTCACCGCCGAGCGCCGGCCGCGCGGGGAGACGGAGGATTTCACCGCCGTCCAGCGCCGCGCGCGCACCATCGCCCGCGCCGCCATCATCAGCGAGACGGCGACGCGGCGCTCGACCAGCGCCATCGACCGGATCGCGCTTCATCCGGTGGCGGGGCCGATCATCTTCGCCCTCATCATGTTCTTCATGTTCCAGGCGGTCTTCGCTTGGTCGGAAGCGCCAATCGGCTGGATTGAGGGGCTGCTTGGGAGCGCGCAGGAAGGCGTCGCCGCGGTATTGCCGGACAATCTGCTCCGGTCGCTGATCGTGGACGGCGTGCTTGCGGGCGTCGGCGCGGTGGTCGTGTTCCTGCCGCAGATTTTGATCCTGTTCCTCTTCATCCTGCTGCTCGAGACAACCGGCTATATGGTGCGCGCGGCGTTCCTGATGGACCGGCTGATGGCGCGGGTTGGGCTTTCGGGGCATGCCTTTATTCCCTTGCTCTCCTCCTTCGCCTGCGCCGTGCCAGGCATCATGGCGACGCGGACGATTGAGGATCCGAAGCACCGGCTGACGACGATCCTGATCGCGCCGCTGATGACCTGTTCGGCGCGGCTTCCGGTCTATGCGATCATCATCGGCGCGTTCATCCCGGAAGCGAGCGTGGGCTGGGGCATCGGCCTTCAAGGCCTCGTGCTGTTCGGCCTCTATGTGGCGGGCGTGGCGGGGGCGCTGGTCGCGGCGTTGATCCTCAGGAAGACGGTGGCGCGCGGCGTGCAGCGCGGCTTCATGCTGGAGATGCCGAAATATCAGCTGCCGCACGTGCGCGACATCGCGCTAGGGCTCTGGCAGCGGGCGATCATCTTCCTGAAGCGCGCCGGCACGATCATCCTCGTTTCGACAATCATCCTCTGGGCTTTGCTCTCCTTCCCGCAGCCCAACGAGGGAGAGACGGCGCTCGACAGTTCGATCGCGGGCAAAATCGCCTCCGGTCTCGAAGTCGTCGTGCGGCCGATCGGCTTCAATCACGAGATCGCGCTTGCGCTGATCCCGGCGATGGCCGCGCGCGAGGTGGCGGTGTCGGCGCTTGCGACCGCTTATTCGATTGAGGCCGAGGATGAAGCAGCGGCCGAACAGCCGCTGATCGAGCAGCTTCGCGGCCGCTGGACGCTGCCGACCGCCCTCGCCTTCCTCGCCTGGTTCGTCTTCGCGCCGCAATGTTTATCCACAATTGCGGTGACGCGAAGAGAGACTAACGGCTGGAAATGGCCAGCCTTCATGCTAGCCTATCTGTTCACGCTGGCGTACCTCGCCGCAGGCGCAACATATTGGGCGGCAACCGCGCTCGGTCTTTAGGAGAACCCCATGGCGGGATCGGTCAACAAAGTGATTCTCGTCGGCAATCTCGGTAACGATCCGGAGTCGCGCTCGCTCGGCAATGGCGGCGAGGTCGTGAACCTTTCCGTCGCCACCTCCGAAACTTGGAAGGACAAGGACGGCAACCGGCAGGAGCGGACCGAATGGCACCGCGTCGTTATCTTCAACGAGAATCTCGGCCGCGTCGCCAAATCCTATCTGCGCAAGGGTTCGAAAGTGTACCTTGAAGGGCAGCTTCAGACCCGCAAGTGGCAGGACAATTCGGGCCAAGATAAGTACTCGACAGAAGTGGTGCTGCAGCGTTTCCGCGGCGAGCTCGTGCTGCTCGATTCGCGCGGTGGCGGCGGCGGCGCGTCCGACGATTTCGGCGGCGGCTATGACAGCGGCCCCGGCAGCTTCGGCGGCGGCGGCTCGCGTCCGCAGTCACGCCCGGCGCCCGCGTTCGACAGCGACCTTGATGACGACGTGCCGTTCTAAGAGCCGGGCTTCAGCTTGTCCCTGAGCATGGCGAAGGGGCTGGAATCGGCTTTCGCTTCTTCTTCGCTTTTCACGCCCGCTTCCTTGAGGATCGCGTCGGCGTCCGGCGCACGGGGATAGGGTTCGAGGCTGAGCGACATGGTTTCAGCCACAGCTTCACCAATGTCGATGGCCGCGCCATCGTAGAAGACCACGTCCAGTTCCTCGCCGCTGAGTTCGATCTCATCCTCTTCGGAGGCGCGGGCGGGCTGCGGGCGGAAGACGATATCGAACCGCTCTTCCACCTCTTCCGGCACCGGGGCCCCGCTGGCGACGCAGCTCTGGGTCACCTCGGCTTTCAGGGTTCCAGAGGCGCGCACCTCGTCGCCCGAACGGCGGATGTCAATTTCGGCGGAGAGGTGATCGATCGCCTCGAGCCCGAAGCGATGGGCGAGCGCGGTTCGCTCCGCTTCGTCGGCACCGATCGAAATGTGCCGGGCCTCGTTCCCCAAGGTGTCGATGCGGACGGTGCGGCTGAATTCGGGTGCGCTCATGGCTGCGGCACCTCCCCTCGAAGGATCTCCTCGGCAGGCCTGGCAACGAGCCCCTGGTGGAAGCGTTCCAGCCGGCGGCTGACGAAGCCGAGCGCGTGCTCGGAAGGCGGCGCGTCGTGGAAGATATTGCGGCGCACTGGTTCCTCAAAATCGCCGCCCGCCTGCGCAGCGTCGCGGAAGGCGGTGAGCCGCCCGCCGAGCGCGCCCATCATCTTGCCGACATGCTTGCCGACCATCAGGTCGCCGATGCCAATCTGCCGCACCGTTCCATCCATGTCTTCGATGAAGATTTCAGCGAGTTCGACCGCAGCTTGAGCTGTCCGCCCTCCCTCCCGCTCCAGCCGCAGGAGCACCAACGCCATAACCGCGGCGATCATGTCGAAACGGCCGTCGAGCGTGTCCGGCACCGCGCCATCGATATACCAGGCGGGATCGCGGCCGATCCTGACGATGCGGTCGTAGAGCGGCCGGCACTGGGATTGGGCGGGCCGGGAGCCGAAAAGGCGGGAGAAAAAGGACACTGGTTTCCCTCTGTGAGACGAGCGCCGTACTTGCGCCGTTCAGCTTTCATCGCATAATGGTGGCCGAAACGGCCGCCCGCAAGGCGGAGCCTCGCACGGAAGTGGCGCGCGGGCAGCTTTCAGGAGATTTCTTTACAATGAAGATTGGCATGGGACGAAGCGCTGTTCTGGCGGTGGCCCTCGGCGCGAGCCTCGTCGGCGGCTGCGCCCAGTATCGCGATCACCAGGGCTTCCTGCTCGACGAGACCCTCGTTGCGTCCGTGCAGCCCGGCGTCGACAATCGCGACTCTGTGTTGGGATCGCTCGGCCGCCCGAGCTTCGTCGGCCAATTCGACCAGCGCGACTGGTATTATGTGTCGCGCGACACGAAGAATCTCGGTTTCGCAGCGCCGCGTCCAGACAAGCAGACCGTGCTTCATGTCCGCTTCGACGAGGCAGGAAATGTGGCCGCGGTCGAGCGTACGGGCCTTGAACGCGTCGCGTCGATCAACCCTTCGAACGATAAGACGCCGACACTCGGACAGAATCGCGGCTTCTTCGAAGAGCTGTTCGGCAATATCGGCACGGTCGGCGCAACGGGCCAGCAGGGCGGCACCGCCGACAACCCGCAATAAGCAAGGTTGCCCGGCTAGCGGACGATCCCGCCCGCCGCCAGCACTGCCAGAGTCACGAGATCTGATGCGGTCGAGGTCATCGTTGCGACTTGCACCGGCTGCGCCATACCGACCAACATTGGGCCGATGACGGAGTCACCGCCTAGCTCAGAAAGCAGCTTCGCCGATAGATTTGCCGACTGAAGCCCCGGCATCACCAGCACATTGGCTGGGCCGGACAGGCGGCTGAACGGATAATATTTCGCCATGGCGGGATTTAGCGCCACGTCCGGCGGCATTTCCCCTTCATATTCGAAATCGGCGCCACGCTCATCGAGCAGGCGCACGGCGCCGCGGATATTCTCCAGGAACGTGCCCTCGGGATTGCCGAAGGTGGAATAAGACAGGAAGGCAACGCGGGGCTCGTGACCCATGCGGCGCGCAACCGCCGCCGCTTGCACCGCGATGTCCACCAGCTGTTCCGACGAAGGCCGCTCCGTCACCGTCGTGTCGGCCATGAAGACGGTGTGGTTCTGACCCACCAGCACCTGAAGCCCGAAAGGCGTGCCGCCCGGCATGGGATCGATCACCCACTGCACCTGGCAGAGCGTCTGGCTGTAGGGCCGGGTGACGCCGGTGATCATCACGTCGCCCTTACCCAGGGCGAGGAGCAGGGCCGCGAAGATGTTGCGATCCTGGTTGACCAGCCGCTCGACCTCCCGATGGAGGTGCCCCTTCCGCTGCAGGCGGCCATAGAGATATTCGACCATCTCGCCGACCAGCTCGGAATTGCGGCTGTTCTGGACCTCGAAGCTACTTGGATCGTCGACGCCAAGCGCGCGCAGCCGATCCGGAATGTCGTCGCGGCCGACGAGAACCGGCGTGCCGTAGCCGCCGTCGCGGAAGGCGATTGCGGCGCGGAGCACCACTTCCTCCTCCCCTTCTGCGAAGATCACACGCTTCGGATTTGCGCGTGCCGCGTCGTAGGCAAGGCTAAGCACCGAGGTCGTCGGGTTGAGCCGTGAGCGGAGGGTCGTCCGGTAGGCGGCCATATCCTCGATCGCCTTTTGAGCGACGCCGCTGTCCATCGCCGCCTGCGCGACCGCAGCCGGCACGATCTCCATCAGGCGCGGGTCGAAGGGCGCCGGGATGATATAGTCGGGGCCGAAATTGTGGGCCTTGCCGCCATAGGCCGCAGCCACTTCCTCCGGCACCTGCTGCCGGGCGAGTTCAGCCAGCGCTTCGGCGGCCGCGATCTTCATTTCGTCGTTGATTGTCGTCGCCCGCACGTCGAGGGCACCGCGGAAGATGAAGGGGAAGCCGAGGACGTTGTTGACCTGATTGGGATAGTCGGAGCGACCGGTGGCGACGATGGCATCCGGCCGCGCTGCCTTTGCGTCCGGCGGCAGGATCTCAGGATCGGGATTGGCCATGGCGAAGATGATGGGCGACGGCGCCATCTCCCGCACCATGTCCTGCGTCACCGCGCCGCCGACGGAGAGGCCGAGGAAGATGTCGGCACCGACCAGGGCTTCGGCAAGCGTGCGGCGGTCGGTATCTACCGCATGGGCTGACTTCCACTGGTCCATGCCCTCGGCCCGGCCCTGATAAATGACGCCCTTACGGTCGCACATCAGCACATGGTCGTGGCGGACGCCCATCGCCTTGATAAGCTCCGTGCACGCGATGGCTGCGGCACCGGCGCCGTTCACCACGACGCGAACGTCCTTCAACTCCCGGCCGGTGAGGTAGCAGGCATTGATGAGGCCGGCGGCGGTGATGATCGCGGTGCCGTGCTGGTCGTCGTGGAAGACGGGGATGTTCATCCGCTCGCGGAGCGTCTGCTCGATGATAAAGCAGGCGGGAGCGCCGATATCCTCGAGGTTGATGCCGCCGAAGCTCGGCTCCAGCAGAGCCACCGCATTGATGAAGGCGTCCGTATCCTCGGTCGCAACTTCGAGGTCGATCGAATCGACGTCGGCGAAGCGTTTGAACAGCACGGCCTTACCTTCCATCACCGGCTTCGAGGCAAGTGCGCCGAGATTGCCCAGGCCGAGAATGGCGGTGCCGTTTGAGATGACCGCGACCAGATTGCCCTTGGCCGTGTAATCGTAGGCGCAGGCGGGATTGTCGGCGATGGCGCGGACGGGGACCGCCACGCCGGGCGAATAGGCAAGGCTCAGGTCCCGCTGCGTCGCCATCGGTTTTGATGCGATGATCTCGATCTTTCCGGGGCGTCCCTTCGAGTGGAAGCGGAGCGCTTCGGCTTCCGAGAATTTGACGTTGCTGCCTTCGCTCATTCGGGTCTCCCTTGGAGGCGCTAACGCCTTAAGCGCGGTAACGTTACGGCCGCAAGGGTTGGGGATAAGTCGGATTGGCCGGTTTCAAGCACCGGCCTGACCCACTAGGCTGCCGCACATGGCAACGAAGCTTAAGGAAGAGTCGGCCCCGACCCCGATGATGGCGCAATATCTTGCGCTGAAGGCCGAGGCCGCGGATTGCCTCCTCTTCTACCGCATGGGCGACTTCTTCGAATTGTTCTTCGAGGATGCGAGGATCGCCGCCGCCTGCCTCGATATCGCACTGACGGCGCGGGGCGAGCATGAAGGCGAGCCGATCCCGATGTGCGGCGTACCGGTGCACAGCGCCGAAGCCTATCTGGCGCGGCTCATCAAAGCGGGGCACCGCGTCGCCATCGCCGAGCAGACGGAGAGCCCGGCCGAAGCGAAGAAGCGCGGATCGAAGTCGCTGGTCGCGCGCGGCATCGTACGGGTGGTGACGGCGGGAACGCTGACGGAAGAGGCTTTGCTCGACAGCCGCGCCGCCAATTGGCTGGTGGCGCTCGCCCGCGTCGGCGACCGGTTCGGGCTTGCCGCCGCCGACGTTTCGACGGGGCGTTTCGAGCTCTCCTCGGTCGCTCCCAATGCGCTCGATGCCGAGCTTGCCCGCCTGTCGGCGGCGGAGATCATCGCCTGCGAGCCGGCGGACGGGGTCGAGGCGCAGCTTCGGAAGAGCGGCTTTGATTCAATCTTGGCCGAGCGGCGGCTGAAAGAGCGTTTCGGCGTCGCCACCCTGGACGGCTTCGGCAGCTTCGACCGCGCGACGCTCGCCGCTGCCGGAGGGCTCCTCGCCTATCTGGACGAGGTGGCGCGGGAATCGCTCCCCTTCCTGCAGCCGCCGGTCGCGCGCGCCGCCGACGCGCATATGATGATTGACGCGGCGACGCGGGAGAGTCTGGAGCTTACGGTGTCGGCGAGCGGCACGCGGGCGGGAAGCCTGCTCCATGCGGTCGACCGGACCGTCACCGGCGCCGGCGCCCGGCTGCTCGCGGCGGACATCGGCGCGCCTTTGCTCGATCGGGCCGCGATCGAAGCGCGGCTTGAGCTCGTCAGGCTTTTCGAAGGCGACGGCGGCACCCGCGACATGCTGCGCCGGCAGTTGAAGGCGCTGCCGGATATCGGCCGCGCTTTGGGGCGGCTGGTGGCGGGGCGCGGAAGCCCTCGCGATCTCGGCCAGCTTCGCGACGGGCTCGACGAGGCGCGGCGGCTGCACGACCGGCTTGCCTCGCTGCCGGACCGGCCGGACCTGCTCGATGCTCTGCTTCCGGCGCTCACTGGGCATGGTTCGCTGGTGGATTTGCTCGCTCGCGCATTGGTGCCCTCGCCGCCGATCGACGCGGCGAACGGCGGCTATATTGCCGAGGGCCATGATGCGGCGCTGGACGACCTTCGCGCGACAGGCGGGGAAGGACGGCGGGCTATTGCGAGCCTCGAAGCCAAGTACCGGCTGGAGACCGGTATTGCCGCGCTCAAGATCCGGCATAATGGCGTGCTCGGCTATCATGTCGAGGTGCCTGCCAAGCACGCCGACCCGCTGATGGCGGCCGACAGCGGCTTCACGCACCGGCAAACGCTTGCCGGCGTGGTGCGCTTCAATGCGCCCGACCTTCATGAGCAGGCGATGCGGGTGGGCCAGGCAGGCGCGCATGCGCTTGCCGCCGAGGCCGCGCATCTCGAGGAGCTGATCGCCGCCGCGCTCCATCGCACCAACGAGATCGCGGCGGCGGCCGATGCGCTAGCGCGGCTCGACGTTGCAGCGGGGCTTGCGGAGCGGGCGGCTGAAGGTGGCTGGTGCCGGCCTTCGTTCGAGCTTCACAATTGCTTCGATGTGGAAGGGGGCCGGCATCCGGTGGTGGAGGAAGCGCTTCGCTCCAGCGGCGCGCGCTTCGTGGCGAACGATTGCGGGCTTTCGGAGAGCGAGCGGCTGTGGCTCGTCACCGGCCCCAATATGGGCGGCAAATCCACCTTCCTCCGCCAGAATGCGCTGATCGCCTTGCTGGCGCAGGCGGGTTCGTACGTGCCTGCAGCAAAGGCGAAGCTTGGCCTCGTCGACCGCCTGTTCAGCCGCGTCGGCGCCTCGGACAATCTTGCCCGCGGCCGGTCCACCTTCATGGTCGAGATGGTGGAGACGGCGGCGATTCTTAGCCAGGCGACGGAGCGGAGCTTCGTGATCCTGGACGAGGTCGGGCGCGGCACTTCGACCTATGACGGCCTTGCCATCGCCTGGGCGGTGGTCGAAGCAATCCATGATCGAAACAAGTGCCGCTGCCTTTTCGCTACTCATTATCACGAGCTTACGCGGCTTGCGGAACGGCTGGACGCGCTGTCGCTCCACCATGTTCGCGCGCGGGAGTGGAAGGGCGAACTCGTCTTCCTGCACGAGGTGGCGCAAGGCCCAGCCGACCGAAGCTACGGTCTTGCGGTAGCGAAGCTGGCCGGCCTGCCGCCGCAGGTACTCTCGCGCGCCCGCTCGGTGCTTGCCAAGCTTGAGGAAGGCCGCGCCGCCACCGGCGGCATTGCAGCAGGTCTCGACGATCTTCCACTGTTCGCGGCTGCGGCGCAGGAGGAGGCTGCACCCGATCCGCTGCATGCTGCGATGGCGGAGGTTGATGCGGATGCATTGAGCCCGCGGGAAGCGCTCGATCTGGTCTACAAGTTGAAGCGGCTGGCGGCGGAGCAAGGCTGAGCCTAAATTGAGGCGATGCGCGTCGCCTCCCTTCCCAATCGCCGGGCCATTATCGACCGGCGGGCTCTTGCCGACCGGCTGCGGGAAGCCGACCGCGCCCGAGCGGCGGCGCTTCTGAAAGAGGCGCTAACGGCGGGACGCGCCGAGATTGCACGGAGGCTTGAGGAGAGGCCTTATCAGGGCAGCGAGACGGCGGCGGCCTATGCTTTCCTCGCCGACCAGATCCTCCGCCTTGCCTATGATTATGTGACACAGCGCCTTTATCCACTTGGCAATCCGACTGCGGCGGAGCGGCTGCTGCTGATTGCGGTCGGCGGCTACGGGCGCGGGGAGATGGCCCTCCATTCCGACGTCGACATCGCGTTCGTGACGCCGTGGAAGCCGACCGGCTGGAGCGAGCAGGTGATCGAGGCCATGCTCTACCTGCTCTGGGACTTGGGCCTGAAGGTCGGCCATTCCAGCCGCTCGGTGGACGATGTCGTCCGCGTCGCCGCATCCGACCTCACCGTCCGCACCGCTATCCTGGAGGCGCGCTACGTCTGGGGCGACGAGCGCCTGTTCGATGAAGTCTATGCCCGGTTCTGGAATGAGGTGGTCGCTGGGCGCGGCGGCGAATTCGTGGCCGAGAAGCTCGAGGAAAGGAACGCGCGCCATCTGCGCATGGGCGACAGCCGCTATGTGGTCGAACCCAATGTGAAGGAGGGGAAAGGCGGCCTTCGCGATCTCCACACCCTCTTCTGGATCGGCAAATATGCTTATCAGGTGCGCTCGCTTCCGGAGCTGGTCGACAAGGGGCTGCTCTCGCCCGAAGAGCTAAGGCAGTTCCAGCGGGCGGAGCGCTTCTTCTGGGCCGTGCGCTGCCACCTTCACATCGTGTCCGGCCGGGCGGAGGACCGGCTCACTTTCGACTATCAGCGCGAGATCGCCGAGCGGATGCATTATGCCGATCGGCCAGGCAAGTCGCCGGTCGAGCGCTTCATGCAGCATTATTTCCTGCACGCGAAAATGGTGGGGGATCTGACCGGCGTCTTCCTTGCCCACCTCGACGAGAAGTTCGCCAAGCGTGGGCGGCGGATCGGCCTTCCTGCGCTGCGGCGGCGGCCGAGCAGGCTGGAAGGCTTTGTGCTCGACCGCGGTCGGCTGGCGCTGCCCGACGACGAAGAGTTCCTGACGCAGGACCCGGTGCGGCTCATCCAGCTATTCGCATTGGCCGACAGATATGAGCTGGAGATCCACCCCCTCGCCATGCGGGCGGCGGCGCGGCATGCCAAGCTGGTCGATCAGGTGCGGCAGGATTCGCGCGCCAACGCCCTGTTCCTAGACGTGCTGACCAGCCCCCGCCATCCAGAGACTGTGCTTCGCTGGATGAACGAAGCGGGCGTGTTCGGCCGCTTCATCCCCGACTTCGGCCGCGTCGTCGCGCAGATGCAGTTCGACATGTACCATCATTATACGGTGGACGAGCATTCCATCCGCGCGATCGGGCTGCTGGCCCGGATTGAGCGCGGCGACCTTAAGGAAGATCATCCGCTCTCCAGCGCCATCATCAAGCGCATCTCCTCGCGCCGAGTGCTTTACGTGGCGGTGCTGCTGCACGACATCGCCAAGGGCAGAGGCGGCGATCATAGCGAACTCGGTGCCGAAGTAGCGATGGAGCTCTGCCCGCGGCTCGGCCTCGACGACGCGGAGACCGCAACCGTTGCCTGGCTGGTGCGCTGGCATCTCCTCATGTCGGCGACCGCCTTCAAACGCGACCTTTCCGATCCGAAAACGATCGAGGATTTCGTGGGGCGGGTGAAAAGCCTCGAGCGGCTGCACCTCCTTCTCCTCCTCACCGTCGTTGACATACGCGCCGTTGGGCCCGGCGTGTGGAACAGCTGGAAGCGGCAATTGCTGCATGAGCTTTTCGAAGCGGCGGAGGAGCTGCTCCGCCTCGGCCACAAGCAGCAGGGCCGGCGCGAACGGGTGGCCGCCGTTCAGGAAGAGTTGGGCCAAAGGCTCGGCTGGGAGCAGAGCCGCTTCGCACGCCTCGCCTGGCGGCTTCCGGATTCCTATTGGCTGGCCGAGCCGTTGGAAGTGCTCGACCTCAACGCCCGCTTCATCGAGGAAGCGGATCGGGTGCCGGACGCGCCACCGATGATGACGAAGGTGCAGCCGGAGCGCGGCGCCACTCTCGTCACGGTGTACGCGAAAGACCAACCCGGCCTGTTCTACCGGATCGCCGGCGCGATCAGCCTTGCCGGCGGCAACATCATCGATGCCCGCATCCATACAACCGACGACGGCATGGCCCTCGACAACTTTCTCGTTCAGGATACGTCGGGAAAACCGTTCAACGATCCGCACCAGCTGGAGCGGCTGGAGGCCGCGGTAAAGGCAGCGATCGAAGGCGCCGAGCCTGAAATGGCGAAGCTCGAAGCGAAGCCGCTGCCGCTGACCCGCGCAGGGGCCTTTCCGATCCGACCCGCCGTCTTCATCGATAACGAAGCGTCCAGCCGCTATACCGTCGTTGAGGTCAACGCACGCGACCGCGCGGCTCTGCTCAGCGGCCTTGCCCAAGCCGTCTATCAGTCGAAGGCGGCGATCCATTCCGCCCATATCGCCACCTACGGCGAGCGGGCGGTGGACGTGTTTTACCTCACCGACCTGAAGGGCGAAAAGATTGTCAGCGCCGCCAAGCTTAAGGCGCTTCGCCAGCGGCTTATTGAAGCCGCGGCCGAGACCCTGTCCTCCAAGGCGGCCGCCTGAAAGAAAAAGGGCCCCGCCAGCGGCGAGGCCCTTCAATCAAAATCTCGCGACTTAGAATCGACCGCGAAGCGTGAGGCCGTAAGTCCGCGGCTCGGCAAGGAAGCTCGAGAAGAGCTGGTTGCCGACGCCGCCGAACGCCTGAACCTGCGCACGGCTGCGAGCGCCTTGGACCGGCGTGTTGAACGCTACCTGCTGATAATCCTCGTCCAGCAGGTTCTGCGCCCAGAGCTCCACCGCCCAGCGATCGTCCGGCCCACGAACGCCGACGCGTGCGTTCATCAGGAAGAACGCTTCCTGCTCCTTCTCCGGGAACAGGTCAGAGCCGGTGTTGAAAGCGGAGGTGTAGCGGCCGTCGACATAGAGCAGGCCGGAAAGCCCGCTTGCACCAATCGGCGGCGTATAGGCGAACGAGCCGGTGAGCACATGCTCCGGTGCATTGGACAGATTGTCGCCGGACAGCAGGAACAGCGCCGGGTCCAGCGCTTCACCAGTCGAGCTGCCGATTAGGTTCTTGCGATACTTAGTATCGGCATAAGTGTAGCCGCCGGTGAGCCGGAGGTTCCGCATCGGCGAGCCCGTGATTTCGAGCTCGATACCCTGCGAGAGCACGCCGGGTTCAACATCGTCGGGATCGCAGGTGCCGGTGGTCCCCGACGCATCGCGATCCGCCCCGTTGAGGTCGGTCCCGCAGCTGTTGATGTTCTGGACGATGAATACCGTGCCGTTGAACGTGTTCAGCTGGAAATCCGAAAACTCCTGTCGGAAGGCCGCAATGTTGAAGGTGAGGCCCTGAGGGCCGCTGATCTTCGCGCCGATTTCATAGGCATCCACCTTTTCAGCGGCAAACTGGAGATTTGCCGCATCGGCGTTGCTCCGCGGGAAGAGTGCAGAGCCCAGATCCGAACGGTCCAGGTTGAAGCCGCCTGCCTTGTAGCCCTTGGAATAGCTGGCATAGAGCAGAGCATCGGGGTTCGGCTTGTACGAGAGAACCACCGTTCCAGTGATCTCATCCTCGTCTCGGTCACTTTGCAGGTCCAGGTTGTTGAGCGACGAGCTGGAATTGCCGACACAGGTGAGGGTGATGATGCCGCCAATCAGCTCCCGCGTCGAAGCGGGAATAAGGGCGTTGCCAAGCAACGGTCCGAGCGCCGCCTGCTGCGTCGGACAGATGGTGTTGGTGTTGTTGAAATCGGCATTGAAGTCCTTGCTCTCACTCGTATAGCGCGCGCCGAGCGTAAGGCTCAGCTGGTCGGTGATATTGATGATGTTGTGCGTGAACAGCGCCCAATTCTTGCTGTTCTGATAGTAATCCGCACGATTATCGCCGACATTGTTGACAGTGCTGAGGCGATCGATGCCCGCGAGGATCGCAGCGCCTGCGGGCCCGAGCGGCGCAAGCTGCGCGGATAGTGCAGCGCGGCCGGCCGTGCTGAGGCAGCCCGGATTAGCCGGGTTGCGGAGCACCGCAGCGGGATTCACCGTAGCGATAATGCGGCATGCGGCGAAGGCGCCATATTGCGAGCCGAACTGAAGGTTGTCGGCGACGTGCAGGTCTTCGTTGGCGTAATAGCCGCCGACCAACCAATCGAGCCGGTCGTTGAAGGCAGAACCCTGCAGCCGGAGTTCCTGGCTGAAAGTCTCGAAGGCGCGGAAGGAGTTGCCGTCGTCAGGACGAGCCAGGATATCGACGCGGCTGTAATCGACATCGCCAGCACCGCCGGATTTATAGTCACGATAGGCGGTAATGGAGGTGAGGCTGCCGAAGCCGAGGTCCCAATCCACCTGACCCGACAGGCCCCAATCGTTGGTTTCGTTCCGATAGGTGCGGCCGGGGCTGACGCTGATCACGCGGCTGTAGGGATCGTCCGCTGACGGGAACGTTTCGCCGAGGCTGCGCAGAACGTCGGCGATGCGATTGTCGCGGAAGCTTACCTGTCCGTCCGTGTTTGTGTTGGGCGTCGCATCCGGCGTCGGATCGAAGCTTTCGCGGATTTCCGTATAAACGGCGCCGCAGCAGGATTCGTCGCGCTTGGTGTAGTCGCCGATGAGGCGGATCGAGAGATCGGCGGTCGGCTCGTACATGAGCTGGCCGCGCAGGAAGAAGCGGTCACGGTCGTTGACACGTTCTTCGGTGCCGCCCTGCGGATTGTCGACCTTATAGAAGCCGTCACGCTTCATGTAGACGCCGTCGACCCGGTAGCCGAGCGTGCCCTCGCCGATCGGGCCGGTGATGCCGGCGGCAATACGGCGCATGTCGTAATTACCGATCGTCAGCTCGCCATAGCCTTCGGTCTCGTTGAGGTTCGGCTTCTTGCTGATGATATGGATGAGGCCGGCCGAGGCGTTGCGGCCGAAGAGCGTGCCTTGAGGGCCACGCAGCACCTCGATCCGCTCGATCTCGCCGAGCTCGTTGAGGCCCACGCCCGTACGCGAGCGATAAACGCCGTCGATGAAGACGGCGACCGAGCTTTCAAGGCCAGGATTGTCGCCGACGGTGCCGATGCCGCGGATACGGGCGGAGCCGTTCGCTTCGGTGCCCGTCGAGGAAACGAGAAGAGACGGTGCAAGCTGGTTCAGAGCACGAATGTCGGTCGCGCCGCTATTCTGGAGTAGTTCGGCCGAAACCGCAGAAACGGCGAGCGGCACATCCTGAAGGACCTGCTGGCGGCCCTGCGCGGTGACGACGATCTCTTCACCCGCGCCATCATCCTGAACCTCAGCCTGCTCGGTCGGGCTTTCGGGAGGGCTCGGCGGCGGGCTGGTATTGTCCTGCGCATAAGCGGGCATGGCGAGTGCAAGGACGCCAGCCGACATCAACCAAAGCTTCTTAGACATAAACCCCTCCACCTCGCTTTACGTTTGCGTAAGAGGCTAATGAAAAGCGGAGGGGTCGACCAGCCGAAATCCGCAGATTCCCGCCTGTCGCAGCAAAATCATTGCATTTCAGCAACATTTTAGTTGCAGAAGAAAACCAAGCTTTCCGATGCCGTTACGGAAAGCTGGCGCGGCTGAGAAGCGGCCAAAGCCCGTCTAAACCGTGAAGCTCTCACCGCAGCCGCATGCGCCCTTAGCATTGGGGTTTTCGAACACAAAGCCGGCGGTGAAATCGTCTTCCACCCAGTCCATGCGGCTGCCGATCAGATAGAGGATGGAGGCGCCATCGACATAGAAGGTACCGCCCGACGTCTCGATCTTTTCGTCGAACGGCTTCTCGTCGCTCACATAATCGACCGAATAGGCGAGCCCGGAGCAGCCGCGACGCGGCGTCGAAAGCTTGACGCCGACCGTGCCTTCAGGCGCCTTCGCCATCAGCGCAGCGATGCGCGCTTCGGCGGCCGGCGTGAGCGTCAATGCTGCGGGACGGGCGCGGGTTTTGGTCTCGGCGTTCATCACAGCATTCCCAATTCGAGCTTGGCTTCGTCGCTCATCTTCTGCGGGTCCCAGGGGGGATCCCAGACCAGTTCGACCTCGGCATCGCCGACGCCAGGGACAGCGCCGACGCGGAGCTCGACTTCGCCGGGCATGGACTCCGCGACAGGGCAATGCGGCGTGGTCAGCGTCATCAGCACCTTGGCATGGTTCTCAGGGCTGATCTGCACGTCGTAGATGAGACCGAGGTCGTAGATGTTGACCGGGATCTCGGGATCGTAGATTTCCTTCAGCGCGTCGATCACTGCTTCATAGAGATCACCGCCCGGCTCTGCAGGCGAGGCTTCCGCGGGCTTCTGCGCCAGGAAGCCGGCAAGATAGTCCTTCTTGCGCTCGAAAGTCTCGGCCACGCGCGCCTTCGGCGGCTTCACCGCTTCGTCGACCTCTTCGATCTCGATCTTGCGTTCTTCATTCATCCGAAGATTCTCGTCACTCGCTCGATGCCGCGGACCAGGGCCTCGACATCCTTCCTGCCATTATAGACGCCGAAGCTTGCCCGGGCCGTCGCGTCGAGCCCGAGATGCTCCATCAGGGGCTGGGCGCAGTGATGACCCGCGCGGATCGCGACCCTGCTCTCATCCAATATGGTGCCGACATCGTGCGGATGCACCCCCTCAACTGCGAAGCTGACGATGCCGGCGCTGTCTTCCGGCCCCAGCAGGCGAACGCTGTTCATGGCCGAAAGCGCGGACCGCGCCTCGCGCACCAGCGCCTCTTCATGCGCGGCAATGGCGTCGAGGCCGATGCCGGTGACGTAATCGACCGCAGCGTGAAGGCCGAGCACGCCCACCACATGCGGCGTCCCCGCTTCGAAGCGAGCAGGCGGCGGGGCGAAGGTTGTGCCGGAAAAGCTCACCTTGTCGATCATGGCGCCGCCGCCCTGCCACGGCGGCATCGCGTCCAGCAGATCGGCGCGTCCCCAGAGGACGCCGATGCCGGTGGGGCCGTAAAGCTTGTGGCCGGAGAAGACGTAGAAGTCGCAGCCGAGCGCCTGAACATCGATCGGCATTCGCGGCACCGCCTGGCAGCCGTCGAGGAGGAGCAGCGCGCCGGCATCATGCGCGAGCTTCGCGGCGCGGCGAGCGTCAAGGACGGAGCCGAGCACGTTGGAGACGTGGGCGAGCGCGACCAGCTTGTGCCGATCGGTCAGCATCCCGGCCATGGCGTCGAGATCGATCCGGCCGTCTTCGGTCAGCGGGGCGACGTCAATTTCCGCGCCCGCCCGCTCGGCGATCAGCTGCCAGGGGACTATGTTCGAATGATGCTCCAGCACCGACAGCATGATGCGGTCGCCGGGCTTCAGGAAGGCGCCGCCCCAGCTTTGCGCGACGAGGTTGATGCCCTCGGTCGCGCCGCGGACGAAGATCACTTCTTCCGGCGCATTGGCGCCGATGAACTGCCCGACACGCCGGCGCGCGGCTTCGAAAGCGAGCGTCATTTCGGCCGATCGCTGATAGACGCCGCGGTGCACGGTCGCGTAGGTTTCGGAATAGGCGTGGGCGATCGCATCGATCACTTGCGCTGGCTTCTGCGCGGTGGCGGCGGTGTCGAGATAGGCCCAGCCTTCCGGAATGGCCGGGAAGTCGGCGACGAGGTCGAGCGGCCGGGTGGAGACGATCGCGTCCATCATCCGAACCACTTCATGACATCGGCTTCGAACGCTTCCCGCACCGCCTCTTCGCCGATGCGGGCGGTGGCGTCGGCGACGAAAGCTTGAGTCAGGAGCGCACGCGCTTCCTGCCGCGGAACGCCGCGGCTGGCGAGGTAGAAGAGCGCGTTGCGGTCTAGCTCGCCGACGGTGGCGCCGTGCGCGCATTTCACGTCGTCGGCGAAGATTTCCAGTTCCGGCTTGGCGTTGATCGTAGCGCCTCGGTCGAGCAGCAGACCTTTAAGCGATTGTTCGCCGTCCGTCTTTTGCGCCCCGCGCGCGACCTCGACGCGGGCGGCGACGGAGCAGGTAGATTTGTCCGCCGCAACCGAGCGCCAGACCTGTCGGCTGGTGCCGTTCGGCGCTTCGTGGCGGAGGACGAGGTTGGCATCGTGCCGCTGGCGTTCGCGGGCGAGTAACGCGCCGGCAACTTCGGCATAGGCACCTTCGCCGGTGAGGCTGATGCTACCGTCGAAACGGGTGTCGCGGGCGCCAGCGGCAGCCGCGACCGAGACGAGGCTCGCGCCCTCGCCCACGTCGGCGCGATCCGTGAAGCTGACGAAGCCGGCATCGCCAAGGACACGGCGGTGGAGCATCAGCCGCGCAGCTTTGGCTAGCCGGATACGGGTCAGCCGGTTGGTCCAGCCTTCGCCGATAAAGGTTTCGACGATGCTTGCCTGCGCATCGGTATCGAGCGCGATCTCTGATGGAAGGTGGTCGGCAGCGCCGGTGGTGACATGGACGATCTGCACCAGCCCCTGCGGCGCATGATCGCGGCCGAGCTTGAGGCTCCAGCCCTCGCCGTCGGCATGACCGGCGAGCGCATGGCCATGTTCGCCCGCAAGCGGAGCGATTTGAATCGGGCCAAGCGTGCTTTCTACCGAAAGCTTCCCATCAACGAACAGCAGGCGCGGCCCCTCGCGGCCGCATTCGATCCACGGAAGTTCACGAAGTGCATGGGGTGCGGCACCTTTTCCGTGAACTTCCGCCCATTTCGGAAGCGCCGACAGGTCGCTCCAGCGCCAGCCTTCTTCGCGGTTCGAGGGGAGGTCGAGCAGCATCAGGCCGCCACCTCAGCATCCCGGGCGGTGTGTAGGAAAATGCAATCGTGGAGGCGCTGCGCGCGCCGCCTTCCTCCGGGGCGGAGGATCGAGGTCTCCATGCTCACGCCGCCACCGCTCCATAGCCCTGGCGCTCGAGCTCCAGCGCGAGTTCCGGCCCGCCGGAGCGAGTAATGCGGCCTTCGGCGAGCACATGGACGAAATCCGGCCGGACGATGTCGAGCAGGCGCTGATAGTGGGTGATGAGCAGCACCGCCTTGTCGGGTTTCCGCATGATGCGGTTGATGCCGTCGCCAACGACGCGGAGCGCGTCGATGTCGAGGCCGCTGTCCGTTTCGTCGAGCACGGCCAGCTTGGGATCGATGATCCCCATCTGCACCATCTCGTTCCGCTTCTTCTCGCCGCCCGAAAAGCCGACATTCACCGGCCGCTTCAACATGTCCATCGACACGCCGAGCGCCTCGCCCTGCGCCTTCGAAAGCCGCAGGAAATCGCCCGCGCTGACCTCATCCTCGCCGCGGGCGCGGCGCTGGGCGTTAAGCGCGGTGCGGAGGAACTGGACATTGGAGACGCCGGGTATTTCGACCGGATATTGGAAGCCAAGGAACAGGCCTGCGGCGGCACGCTCATCCGCTTCCATTTCAAGCAGGTCGCGGCCGTCGAAGGTGATGGAGCCTTCGGTCACTTCATAACCGGGGCGGCCGCCGAGCACATAGCCGAGCGTCGACTTGCCCGCGCCGTTCGGCCCCATGATCGCGTGCACCTCCCCCGCGCCGACGCTGAGCGTCAGCCCGTTGAGGATCTGCTTGCCGTCAACTTCGGCGTAAAGGTTGTTAATACTCAACATCGCGATCACTCTGGTTGTGAAGCAACTGTTTCTGGTTCGGACGAAACTTCAGATGAGTTATAGGCTGCTTCGAGAGCTTCCCGATACCGAGCCTCTATTTCGCGAAAAAGGAGATCGACGGCCTCACCTTTGGGCAAGTCACCCTGATGTGTATTAACTATCTCCGGTAGCTCGCCGAGCAACTCCCGCCGTGCGGCAGCTTTCTCTGCGGAGCACCTTTTCACCATGCGACCGAGAACTTCGCCAGCGCTGCCCCCTCCATCAGCATCGACAGCGAGTAGGTGACTTACGCAATTCGCGTAGCCCGCAAGACCCGAACTTGTCTCCGGTGACTGAACAGCTCCCACCGTTGGCGCAGCCATAAAGGTGAGGCTTAGGGAGCCTCCCAGAACCAATAAATGTCTCATCCTACGCTCCCCTCCAAACTGATTCCCAAGAGCTTCTGCGCCTCCACAGCGAACTCCATGGGGAGCTGCTGGAGCACTTCTCTTGCGAAACCGTTGACGATGAGGGCCACTGCATCCTCGGTGTTGAGGCCGCGCTGCATGGCGTAGAAGAGCTGGTCGTCGCTGATCTTGGAGGTGGTGGCCTCATGCTCGATTTGGGCAGACGGGTTCTTCACCTCGATATAGGGGACGGTGTGGGCGCCGCATTTGTCGCCGAGCAGCAGGCTATCGCACTGGGTGAAGTTGCGGACGTTTTCCGCGCCGGCGTTCACCCGGACGAGGCCGCGGTAGGTGTTGTTGGAGCGGCCGGCGCTGATGCCCTTCGACACAATAGTCGAGCGGCTATTCTTGCCGATATGCACCATCTTCGTGCCGGTATCGGCCTGCTGCATATTGTTGGTGAGCGCGACCGAATAGAATTCGCCGACACTGCCCTCGCCTTTCAGGATGCAGGACGGATATTTCCAGGTGATGGCGGAGCCGGTCTCGACCTGCGTCCAGCTCACCTTCGACCGGTCGCCCGAGCAGAGCGCGCGCTTGGTGACGAAATTGTAGATGCCGCCTTTGCCTTCCGCGTCGCCCGGATACCAGTTCTGGACGGTGGAATATTTAATCTCCGCATCCTCATGCGCGAAGAGTTCGACCACTGCGGCATGGAGCTGGTTCTCGTCCCGCATCGGCGCGGTGCAGCCTTCGAGGTAGGAGACGTAGCTGCCCTTGTCGGCCACGATGAGGGTGCGTTCGAACTGGCCGGTATTCTCCGCGTTGATGCGGAAATAGGTGGATAGCTCCATCGGGCAGCGGACGCCCTCCGGAATGTAGACGAAGGTGCCGTCGGAGAAGACGGCGCTGTTGAGACAGGCGAAGTAATTGTCGCGCTGCGGCACAACGCTGCCGAGGTACTTCCGGACCAGTTCCGGATATTCGCGGATGGCCTCGGAAATAGAGCGGAAAATGACCCCCGCTTTCTCCAGCTCCGCGCGGAAGGTGGTGGCGACGGAGACGCTGTCGAACACGGCGTCCACGGCGACCTTGCGGGCGCCTTCGACGCCTGCGAGCACCTTCTGCTCCTCGATCGGAATGCCGAGCTTTTCGTAGACGCGAAGGATTTCCGGATCGACTTCGTCGAGCGAGCCGAGCTTCGGCTTCTGCTTGGGCTCGGCGTAATAATAAGCGTCCTGGAAATCGATGGTCGGGATGTCGAGCTTGGCCCAGCTCACTTCCTCCATCTCAAGCCAGGCGCGATAGGCCTTGAGGCGCCATTCGAGCATCCATTCCGGCTCACCCTTCTTGGCGGAGATGAAACGGACGGTGTCTTCGCTCAGGCCCTTCGGCGCGAACTCCTGCTCGATGTCGGAGGAGAAGCCCCATTCGTAGGTGGAGGCGCGGTCGGCGGCTTCCTGGGCCTCTTTGTTGCGGACTTCACTCACTTCGAAACACCTTGAGACAGGCTGGCGAGGCTGACGCCCTGAAGCGCGCCCCGGACAGCGAAATTGACGGCATTGAGGTGCGGCTTCACGCGGCAGCTGCCCTCTAAAACGCAATCATGTGCCGCGCCCTCGATGCAATTGGTCATCGCGATCGGCCCTTCGACCGCCTCGATAATGTCGGCGAGGCTGATGCCCTTCGCCTCCCGCGCCATGCGGAAGCCGCCGCCGGTGCCCCGCGCCGAGGTGAGGAGGCCGGCCGAGGCGAGCCGCCCCATCAATTTCTGCGCGGTAGGCAGCGGCACGCCGGTCTCCTCGGCCAGATTGGACGCGGTCAGCCGCTCGCCCGCCGGGTGACGGGCTGCGGCGGCCATCATTACGACCGCATAGTCGGCAAGGGAGGTCAGGCGCATCTTCTAATCGGATCGATTCGTTCCGATTGCGCATGTGGGCGCTTGAGGAGCCGAAATCAACCCGTCGCCTCTCGGCGAAAGTGACGCTATGCGAGCCTAAATGCGCTATTTCCTGGACACGGAATTCAACGGCTTCGGCGGCGAGCTGATCAGCCTCGCTTTGGTGCCCGAATATGGCGACCAGGATTATTATGCCGTCCTGCCGCTCCCGGAGGCGCTGCATCCCTGGGTGGAGCGGCATGTGGTGCCGTATCTCAACTCGGTGCCGCTCGGGGTGCTCGGCGGCGAGACGACGAGGCGGGCTGCAGCCGAGGAGATCGCCCGCTATCTCGCAGGCGATCCCGATCCAGTGATCGTTGCCGACTGGCCGGATGACATCGGCTATTTCTGCCACCTGCTGGTCACAAAGCCTGGAGACATGGCCGAAGTCGGCGGCCTTCGCTTCGAGCTGCTCCGCAATCCCGGCTTTTCGACCGCGCAGAACAGCGCCGTGCCCCACAACGCGCTGCACGATGCGCGCGCGCTGCGGGACTTCGTGCTCGGCTGGGAAGCTTAGCCGGCCTGCCGCGCGATCCAGGCGTCGACGTTCCGCTCCAATATGTCGAGAGGCACGGGCCCCGAAAGCAGGACCGCATCGTGGAAGCCCTTGATGTCGAAGCGGTCGCCGAGGCGGGTGCGCGCCCGTTCGCGCAGCTCCTCGATCTTCAGCTTGCCGACCATGTAAGCCGTCGCCTGACCCGGATAGACGACATAACGTTCGATCGCCTTGACGATACCGCCCCTGGCGTCGGCCGAATTGTCCTCGACATATTTGATCGCCTGTTCGCGGGTCCATCTTTTGTGGTGAAGGCCTGAATCGACGACGAGGCGAATGGCGCGGTGAAGCTCGAGCTGGAGCCGGCCGAAGTCGCGATACGGGTCCTTATACTGGCCCATGTCCTTGCCGAGCCGCTCCGAGTAAAGACCCCAGCCTTCAGAATAAGCCGTGAAGCCGCCGAACTGGCGGAACGGCGGCACCTTGCCGCCAAGCTCCGTCTGCACCGCACGCTGAAGGTGGTGGCCGGGAATGCCCTCGTGATAGAAAAGCGCCTCGATCTCGGTCGCGGGCATGTCGTTCATGTCGTAGAGATTGACGTAATAGGTGCCGGGGCGGGAGCCGTCCGGCGCCGGGCTCTGATAGAAGGCCTTGCCTGCAGATTTCTCGCGGAACGCCTCGACTCTCTTCACGACCAGCGGCGACTTCGGCGTGGTGCCGAAATATTGCGGCAGCAGAGCCTCCATCTCGCGATTGAACTGCTGCGTTTGGTCCAGATAGGCCTGCCGCCCGGCATCGGTGTTCGGAAAGTAGAATTGCTTGTCGGTGCGCATTTTCTCGAAGAATTGCTGCAGTGTGCCGGTGAAGCCGACCTGACGCATGATGGCGCGCATTTCGTCGTGGATGCGGGCGACCTGCTGGAGGCCGAGCGTATGGATCTGCTCGGCATTCATGCCGGTGGTGGTGTAGTAGCGGAGCAGCGCCGAATATTGGTCGGCGCCATTCTGGAACCGCCAGATGCCGTCGTCGGTGCCGGCTGCCTTCTGCTGTTCCTCCATCAGCGCGATGAGGCGCTGATAGGCGGGCTTTACCTCCTCGACGAGCGCAGTACGGCCAGCGTTAATAAGGCGCGTCTTTTCCGCGGGCGCGATGTCGAGCTTGTTCACCTTTTCCTTGAAGTCGGCGAAAAGGGCACTGTCCGCGCCAGGGCCGTAAGGCGCGCCGCTGATGATGTTGCGGGCATCGTCAATGACATAGGGGAAGACCCACCGCGGCGGCAGCACGCCTTTCGCCTGCCGGTCGCGGGCTTCGGCGATCGCCTGGTCGAGATAGGTGTCGAGCGTCTGCAGCCGCGACACATAGGCTTCGGCATCGGCGAGATTGTCGACGCGGTGGATGTTGATGAGGAAGGCGGGCCCCTCGCTCTGGGCGCCGTTCATCTGGTCGAAGACATAGGCGTTCTTGCGGAACGGCCAGATCGCCTCGCTGCGCGCAACGCGGTTCTCGAAAATGTCGTAGCTGAGTTGGTCTTCCGGCGAGAGCGAGGCGCGGTCGAAACGGCTGCGCATTTCGGCGAGAGTGCGAAGGTCTAGCTGGCGCGATTCCTCGGCGGCCGCGTCGGTATATTCGTCCCACTTGCCATAATCCTGATCCTTGATGCCTCGATAGGCCTTGGCGAGCGGCGACAGAGCAAGTTCGGCCTTGTCATAAGCTTCGAAGAAGGCCGCGAGTTCGGCGTTGCGCTCGACCGTCGCGGCAGGTGCAGGCGCCGCTTCGGAAGCGGGGACGGCGGCGACGGGCGCGGCTTCATAGGTGGCGCAGCCGACGATGAGGATGGTGGAAGCGAGCAGGAGCGAACGGAGCATCGGGGGGAATCCTCATGAAGTCGTTAGCGATACCGTAGAGGCAAAGCGGCGGGAGGCAAGAAGCGGCTTTTGACCCGGCTAGGCGCCGGTGCCATAGGCGCGGCCATGCCTGTCTATCCCATGCTCCGGCCGTTGGTTTTCGCCTTGGATGCGGAGCGGGCGCATGGACTTACGCTGAAGGCGCTTAAGCTGCTTCCGGCGCTATCGGGGCCTGAGGCGGACCCGAAGCTTTCCATCCAGGTGGCGGGACTGGATTTCCCCAACCCGGTCGGACTCGCCGCTGGGTTCGACAAAAATGCCGAAGTGTTCCGGCAGATGCTGGAACTCGGCTTCGGCTTTACCGAAGTGGGCACGCTGACGCCGCTGCCGCAGGAGGGCAATTCGAAGCCTCGCCTGTTCCGACTTGCCGAGGACCGGGCGGTGATCAACCGCATGGGCTTCAACAATGGGGGCCTAGATCCAGCCAAGACGCGGCTGTCGAAACGGAAGCGGAGCCGCGGCATCGTTGGCGTCAATATTGGGGCCAACAAGGACAGCGAGGACCGCATCGCCGATTATGTGGCAGGCGTGCGGACCATGGCCCCGGTGGCGGATTATCTTACTGTCAATATCTCTTCGCCCAACACGCCGGGGCTTCGGGCGCTACAGGACAAGGGTGCGCTGGACGCTCTGCTGGCGGCGGTGATGGACGCGCGGGGGGCGGAGGGGCCGCCGGTGTTCCTGAAGCTGGCGCCCGATCTGGAGCGCGCAGACATCGACGACATTGTGGCCGTGGCGATGGAGCGGCGGATCGATGCGTTGATCGTGTCCAACACCACCATTTCGCGGCCGCCGCTTCGATCACGTCAGCGCGACGAGGCTGGCGGGCTTTCCGGAGCGCCGCTGAAGGCGCTTGCGCTTGAGCGGCTTCGCGACTTCCGGCGCGCGACCGGCGGCGCATTGCCGCTGATCGCTACGGGCGGGATCGAGAATGGGGTCGATGCCTATGACAGGATCAAGGCCGGTGCGTCTCTGGTGCAGCTTTATTCGGCCCTCGTCTATCAGGGGCCAGCGCTTGCCCGCATGATCGCTGGCGAGCTTCGCAGCCTTCTGGACCGCGACGGGTTCAGCAACATCGCCGAGGCTGTCGGCATTGAGGCCTAACCGGCCGGCTCAGCCTTCGCGACCCCTTCGCGTCTCGGATCCGCGCCGCCGTCGAAGCGGCCGTTGCGGATCATCATTCCATGAAGACCGGAATCCTCCCCTTGCCCTGGCCTCAGTTCGATGCCCCGAGCGCGCAACCCCTCCAGAACCTGTGGCGGGAACTTGGTCACCTCGCCGTTGAAGTTGCTTCCCCGCGCTACGAGGTTCGGGAGCGACAGAGCCTCTTGCGCTGACAAATTCCAGTCGAGTGCTCCGACTAAGGACTTAGCGACATAGGCCAGAATGGCGTTGCCGCCTGCCGAGCCGAATGCGCCTACAAAGTCGCGATCATCGGTGAGTATTATGACTGGCGTCATGGACGAGCGCGGTCGCTTGCCCGGCGCAACGGCGTTAACCGAAAGGCGTCCTTCCGCATCGCGCGGCTGGAGCGTGAAATCGGTCATCTGGTTGTTGAGGAAGAAGCCGTCCACCATCCGACCTGAACCGAACAGCGACTCCACTGTCGTGGTCATTGAAACCACATTTCCTTGCGCGTCCCCGACGACGAAGTGAGAAGTGCCAGCAGGCTCCAGCGTCCGATCGGCGGCCGCGGCAACGGCGCCTTGAGGCCGGCCCGCCACTGGCGGTGCGCCGGCTCGCTCACCAATGAGGGCTGCTCGGCCCGCGACGTAAGAAGGATCAAGGAGGCCATGCACCGGCACAGGCACGTCTCCGACGTAGCGGTCGCGGTCTGCATACATGATCCGGCTTGCTTCGGCGAAGATGAACCATGCCTGCGGATCGTTGGGACCGCGTTCGGAGATATCCGTCCGCTCGAGAATGGCCATGAGCTGAAGGAGGCCGACGCCGCTCGACGGCGGCGGCGGTACGCAAAGGAGATGTACCCGGTAGGTGCGGCATAGCGGCTCCCGCTTCACCGGCCGGTAAGCGGCGAGGTCGGCCATCGTCATCGTGCCGCCGAGCGGCCCCGCGCGGGTCCGGGCGACAATCCGCTCCGCCGTCTGGCCCCGATACATCGCATCAGGCCCTTCGGCGGCAAGGCGCCGCAGAAACTCGGCATAGGCCGGATTGCGGAGCCGGTCACCCACCTCTATGAGCGTCCCGTCCGCTTCCCTGAAATAAGCGCGCGCGTCGGGTGCAGCCGCTTGCGGACCCGAGCCGTTTACAAAACGGGAAAGGCGCGGCGTGACCACGAAACCCTGCTCCGCCGTCCGCTCGGCATCGCCGAACAGCGAGCTCCAGCGAAGCTTGCCATGCTCTTCATGCGCCAGTTTCAGCATTCGAACCGCGCCGGGCACGCCCGTTGCGCGGCCACTGAGCATCGCCTGATCAATCGGCAGCGCTGTCCCTGAGGCATCGAGGAACATGTCCTCGCGCGCACCAGCCGGCGCAGTTTCCCGGCCATCATATATGATGATCTGGCGGCTGCCGGCATCGTAGTAGTTGAGGAAGGCGCCACCGCCCAGTCCGGAGCTTTGTGGCTCCACGAGCGAAAGCATCGCCTGAACGGCAATCGCGGCATCCACCGCACTGCCGCCGCGCCGCAGAACCGCTAAGCCCGCTTCCGTGGCAAGCGGATTGGCCGCCACCACGAAATATTGTGCCCGCTTCGGCTGAGGGGTGCCTGCGAGAGGAGGGCGAGCGCAGGACGTGACGCTGATCGCGGCCACGATCGACAGAAGGGCACGAATGAGTTGCATCCCCTGCGGTTAAATCATGAACTGGGTGGCGTCTACGTCCTCAACCTTCAGAATACTGGCGCCGCGGCAGGGCGGAAGCTAAGGAAGGCTGCCGACGCGGAAAAGTCGCGCGGCGGGGGAGAGTGGATGCGCGAATTCGAACGCTTTTCGAATCTGGTCACGATGTTCTTCACGCGCGCCCGCAAGATGGGGGACAAGCCGTTCCTGTGGGCGAAGCGGGACGGGAAATGGGTTTCGACAAGCTGGCGCGAGGCGGCGGAGCAGGTGGCCTCGCTCGCGGCGGCGCTGAAGCGGATCGGCCTTCGCCCCGGCGACAATGTGATGCTGGTGTCGGAGAACCGGCCGGAATGGTGCATCTCCGACCTCGCCATCATGGCGGCGGGCTGCGTCACCGTCCCGACGTACACCACCAATACCGAGCGCGATCACCAGCATATCCTGGACGACAGCGGCGCACGGGCGGTGATCGTCTCCACCGCCAAGCTCGCGGCGCCCCTGCTGAAGGCTGCGCAGCGCACGTCGGGCTGCGAGCATGTGATCGGCATCGAGCCTATTCGCTGGGAACAGGCGAGCAACGTCCAGTTCCACGACTGGAAGCAGCTGATCGCGGGCGAGAAGGCGGACGTTCAGGCCTGCGCGGACGGCGCAACCTTCGGCCGCGACGCGCTTGCCTGCATCATCTACACGAGCGGAACCGGCGGGGCGCCACGCGGCGTGATGCAGCATCACGGCGCCATCCTCCACAATGTCGAAGGCTGCATCGACGTCATCGCCAATGACTTCGGCTGGGACGACGAGATCTTCCTGTCCTTCCTTCCGGCAAGCCACGCCTATGAGCATACCGGCGGACAATTCTTCCCGATCGCGCTCGGCGGGCAGATCTATTATTCGGAAGGGCTCGAGAAGCTCGCTTCCAATATCGAGGAGGTGCGTCCGACGCTGATGGTCGTCGTGCCGCGCCTGTTCGAGGTGCTCCGCCAGCGTATTCTGAAGCAGGTCGAGAAGCAGGGGCGGCTTACCAATTACCTGCTCGACCGGGCACTTCAAATCGGCGCCAGAGACTATGCCGGCCAGATGAAGCTGGTCGACCGGCCGATGGACTTCATCCTCGGCCGCACGCTGCGGCCGAAGGTGGCGAAGCGGTTCGGCGGGCGGATCAAGGCGATGGTTTCGGGCGGCGCGCCGCTCAATCCGGAAGTCGGTATCTTCTTCCATTCGATGGGCCTCACCCTGCTGCAGGGATATGGCCAGACCGAGGCGGCTCCGGTGATCAGCTGCAATCGGCCCAAGGCCGGAATCAAGATGGACACGGTGGGGCCGCCGCTGAAGAATACCGAAGTCAGGATCGCCGAGGACGGCGAGATACTGGTCCGCGGCGAGCTGGTCATGAAGGGCTATTGGCGGAACGAGGCGCTGACAGAGAAGACGGTGGTGGACGACTGGCTCCATACCGGCGACGTCGGCCATATCGACGAGGCGGGTCGCATCGTCATCACCGACCGGAAGAAGGACATCATCGTCCTCGACAAGGGCGACAATGTCGCGCCGCAGAAGGTTGAGGGCATGCTGACGCTGCAGCCCGAGATCGTGCAGGCGATGGTGATGGGCGACAAGCGGCCTTATTTGGTCGGCCTGATCGTCCCCGATCCCGAATGGACGCAGGAATTCTGCGCCCGGAACCGGCGCGGCTGCAACTTCGCCAATCTCCGCACCGATCCGGATTACATGCGGGGGCTATCCGCCGCCGTTGACCGGGTGAATGCCGAGCTTTCGGTGATCGAGAAAGTGCGCCGCTTCATCATCGCGGACGAGCCGTTCACCGTTGAGAACGAGCAGCTGACGCCGTCGATCAAGATCAGGCGCCACGTCCTGAAGCAGGTTTACGGCGAGCGGCTGGACGCGCTCTACAAACGCTAGTTGGTTCGCCGGTAGGGCACGAAGTCGCCGAGGCCGCAGCCGCCGTAGGTGAAACCCGCAACCGGGTCGACCACAGTGGCGATATCGCCGCGGCAAAGCTGGGTGCTGGTGGTGCGGGTGACAAGAGCCCGGCCGGAATCGATCTTTGGGCATCCGGCTGCCGGTCGGTTCACGTAAACCACGCCGCCGCGTCCCTCGAAGAGGATTACACCCTCCCCGACGGACCTGTTGCCGAGAAGGTCTCGCGTCTGAACGCAGTTTACCGGAGTGCCTGCGACGCGGCCGCGGAGTGCTTCGTTCAACTCACCCTGTTCCCGGGCGGTAAGTTCGACGGGTGTCGTCGGTGCGCAGGCAGCGACTGCGGCGGCGGTGAGAGCGAGAAGCTTTTTCATTTCGAACCTCCATTTGGCGAACGCATCCGCCGGTCAGACTCAGCCCCTCAAGCTTTGAAACTATCCTTCGCGATCCGCCGCTCCGCAAGCTCCTCAGCCGATGAAACGCGCATAAATGGATTAGTGGCCCGTTCGAGCGCGATCGTGGTCGGCACGGTCGCCTGGCCGAGCGCGCGCGCCGCCTCCACCGCCGCCACCCGCTCCAGCAGAGCCTGATTGTCGGGCTCCATGGTAACGGCGAAGCGGGCGTTGGAGAGCGTATATTCATGCGCGCAATAGACGCGAGTTTCCGGCGGCAGCTTAGAAAGCCGCTGTAGGTTCGTATGCATCTGCTCCGCCGTGCCTTCGAACAGGCGGCCGCAGCCCATGGCGAACAGGGTGTCGCCGACGAACACGACCTCTTCGGACGGCAGATGATAGGCAATGTGCCCGGCGGTATGCGCCGGCACCTCCAGCACCTCCGCCTCCACGCCTCCGAGGGTGACGCGGTCGCCCTCCCCCACCCGCCGGTCGAGCGTCGGGATGCGTGCGGCTTCGGCGGCCGGGCCGGTGATGTGGCAGCCGGTCGTTTCCTTGATAGCCGCGTTGCCGCCGGTGTGGTCGGGATGCCAATGCGTGTTCCAGATCTGGGTGATCTTCCAGCCACGCGCCTCCGCCTCGGCGAGCACCGGCTCGGCGACGGCAGGATCGATGACCATGGTTTCGCCCGAGACTGGCTCGTGCACCAGCCAGATATAATTGTCGCTAAGCGCGGGGATGCGGACAATCTCAAGCGAGGAGGGCATCGTAACCCTCCGCATTGAACTCGATCAGGCAGAAGCCGTTGCCGAACGGATCCGCGAACATGGCCAGCTTGCCGTAGGGCGCCTCACGAGTCTCACCCTCCTGCACCGCACCCGCGGCAACGGCGCGACGTGTTGCGGCCTCAATGTCCTCGACGACGAAGTCCGGGTGGACGGGAGTCCAGTGACGATCGTAGCGGCGCGTATCGCCGCCTTCTGGGCCGATGCTGGTCCCCTCCTCCTTCCGGAGAAGATAGATGGGCGCATCGCTTCCCAGAAGCTCGATGAAATCCTTGTCGAACCTGCGTCCGACTGTCAGCCCCAGCGCCTGGGTGTAAAAAGCCTCTCCTGCGGCAATGTTCGGCACGTCGATGTTGAGGAGCAGCCCCGGCATCCTACCATGTACCCGTGTTCGGCATCGAGGCCCAGGGTTCCTGCGGCGGCAGGGCATCGCCGGCCTGCAGCAATTCTATGGAGATATTGTCGGGGGTCCGCACGAAAGCCATGTGGCCGTCGCGCGGTGGGCGGTTGATGGTGACGCCGGCGTCCATCAATCCCTGACAGGTCTCGTAGATATTATCGACGCGATAGGCGAGATGGCCGAAATTGCGGCCGCCCTCATAGCCTTTTTCATCCCAGTTGTGGGTGAGTTCCACCTGCGCCTGCTCGTCGCCGGGGGGGGCCAGGAAAATGAGGGTGAAGCGGCCTTGCTGATTGTCCATCCGCCGCAGCTCGCGGAGGCCGAGAAGGTTGAAAAAGCGGATCGTCTCGTCCGGGTCCGAGACGCGGATCATGGTGTGAAGATATTTCATGCCGGTAATATGGGTGACCGGCGACGGCTGTTCCAGCCGCTATTCTTCTTCCTCGGCTTCAACGGGCTCGGGCGGCTCTGCCGCGGCATCGAGCGCGGCTTGCGCCGATTTGGCCGCATCGGTTCCCGGCGCGATCTTCACCACCTTGACGTAATAATCTTTGGCAGAAGCGATGTCGCCGGACGTGCCGGCGATGGTGCCCGCATAGAGGAGCACGTCGGCATTGTCGGGCGCCAGTTCGACCGCCTTGCCGATATCGGCATTGGCCTTGGCCATATTGCCTTCCCGAAGCGCGAGGCCGGCGGAAAGATACCAGGCGAACGGGTCCTTCGCGACCAATTGCAGGGCGCGGTCGATATCGGTGCGGGCAGATTTGAGATCGCCCGTCGCGACGGCTGCGCGGGCCCGGTCGAGATGGACCTCGCCGCGGAGCTCAGAGCTGAGCGCGTTGGTCGCGAGCGCGGCATCGAACGCCGTCTTCGCCTTCGCGCCGTCTTCCGCGGCGAGCCAGGCATTGCCCGACTGCACCCAGAAATCGGCGCGGCGCGGGTCGTTCGCCCTTTCTGCATCGCGCGCCGCCTGTTCGAACGAAACGGCGGCAGGCGCCCAGCGGCCGAGTTCGACATAGGCAAGGCCGAGGCACTGGCGGGCGACGATGCCGCCGCCCTTGATGCGCCATTCATTGGCCGTTGAGAGCGCCTTTTGCGGATCGCTTTTGACGAGAGCAGCACAGGCCTTGAACTGCGCCTCCTCCCCTTGGGGAGCGGCCTGAGCGGCGGCGGCAAGCGCCAGCAGGAATGAAATCACAAGACCTCCAGCAGTCCCTTCACGGTCGCGATGAGGAGGGCGATGTCGCCGTCCCGCGACAGGCGGTGGTCGCCGTCCTTGACGAAGGTCGCCTGCACATCGGCTGAACAGAGCTTGCCCATCAGGTCCAAAGCCCAAGTCCAGGGCACGTCCTCGTCTTTCTGGCCGTGGAGGAGCCGCACCGGACAATCGATGCCGATCTCACCGAAAAGGACGCGAAGCGCTTCGCCGCTTTCCCAGAAGGTGCGGGTGGTGACGTAGGGGGCATCGCCATAAGGCGACGGCTCCTCGAGCCGCCCCTCCTGTAGGATCGTCATCTTCTGTTCGGGGGTGAAGCCCCAGCTGGTGAAGTCGGGCGCCGCGGCAATACCGACCAGGCCTTTCACCTGCTCGGGACGGGCAAGCGCCGCCAGCAGCATCAGCCAGCCGCCCATGGACGAGCCGACCAGCACCGCCGGCTCCCCATCAAGCATCTCGTCCAGCATCAGCAGCACGTCGTCCCGCCAGTTGGCGAGGCTCTGCGCTTCGAACTCACCCGTGGACGCGCCGCACCCGCGATAGTCGAACCGCAGCATCGCCCGGCCTTCGGATGCGGCCCAGGCATCGAGCGCGGTTGCCTTCCCGCCCTCCATGTCGGACATATAGCCCGGAAGGAACAGGATCGCGGGCCCGCGTCCCGGCCGATAGCGATAGGCAAGGCGGCAGCCGTCGGCGGCTTCGACAAAGGGAAGGTCACTCATCGCGCGGGGCCTTAGCATGGCCGAGGGGCAGGAGCGAGGATCGCTCAGGCAGGCTTGTTATGGCAGATGCTGAACAGCGCCTCCCATTCGTCGCGGCTGAGCGACGGCTGATAGGTCGCTCCCTTCACCTCGGCATCCTTGAAAAGCTTTTCCCGGCTCTGCGACATCGGGTGGGTTGAGAGATATTCGAGGCCGTCACCGATGCGGCCGAGCTTCTCCTCATGCTCGCCGAGGCGCTCGAAGAATTTGGCAGTCGCCGCGGGCGATATGTTGGCCCTTTTCAGCGCCTCGATCGCGCGCTCGTCGGCCTCCCGCTCAGCGCCGCGGCTGTAACCCGCCGCCAACAGCATGTCCGCGTTGGCGCCGGTGCTGCCGCCGAAAAGTGCGACAATCATGCCGAAGCCGAGGTGCCGGATCATGCCCTCCGTCACATGGCGTTCCTCGACGTGGGCGATCTCGTGGCCAAGTACGCCCGCCACCTCGTCGGGCCCGTCCGCCTCGCTGATCAGTTCGCGGAAGATGACGATGTTGCCGCCGGGAAGAGCCGCGGCGTTGACCATCTTGATGTTGACGACACGTATATTGAGCTCACCCGCCCGCGGGCTGAGCCTTGCCGCAAGCTTGTTCAGTGCCTCCTGACCGCCGGCTCCGACGCAATATTCTCCGCCGAAATCGCCGACGAGGGCATTACCGATCTTCTTCTCGACGTGCATCGGAACGAGCGGCGCGAGCCAGGCCGGCGAACTGTAGCCGACGAAGAGGATCAGGGCCGATACCAAAGCGCCTGCGGCGAGCGCTTTGGGCAGGCCTATCCGGTCGATGAACCCGCCATAGACCTGCCTTGCCGGAAGCCGCGCCGCCACCTCTTGCCCGGCGGTGTTGGGCAGCCCGAGCCGCCAACCGGGAATGTCGGACCTGCCGTAGACTTCTATGTCTCCCCGGCTTTCGATATGGACGAGGTCGGCAGGAAATACTTCGAAGCTGTCGCCGCCGTCGTTTTCGACGCGGAGCGACGAGCCAGCAGCGGCAACGGTAACGGAGCGCCTGACGGCGCTCCGCCCATCATACAGCCAACCTTCCACCATTGGTCAGATGGCGCCGAAGTCGAAAGCGTCCGCCAGACCTTCCGCGTCCGTCGGCGCCCTAGTCGTCGTCTGGGTCAGTACGTCCAGATCGACCACGCCCGCCGCCTCCATATGACAAACCAGGAACGACCAGTTCCGATAGGAGATGAAGAGAAGGCCGACGCCCAAGGTGACGACGACGAGGGCGATGTTGCCGAGGATGAGCTTCAGCCAGTCCTTAGTGCGCGCTGTGAACCGGAGATCCACCCCGGCCACGGAGGTCGCGTCGACGACATGGCGGTAGAAAAGCGCGTAGAAGCTGAGGCTGAGGATCAGGAGGAGGACGTAGAAGAGGATGGCCCCGAAGAAGATCGCGGCGACGGCGCCCATGGCCATTCCGTCCTCGCTTCCGCTTACCGATCCTGCTGCTGCGCCGGCAAAGCCGAGGGCGCCCATCAGAATGACGCCCAGGACGGGCGCGAGATAGATGAGCAGCCAGCGTCCCATCAGCCCTTCCGAAGACGCTTCCGCATGGAAGGGGTGCGGGCCGAAGCTCATGCTGCCCCAGCGCTCGTTCCAGAGCCGGGTCATAGCCCAGGGGATTAGCAGGCCGAGCGTCACGAAGCCGACTGCGAACCGCCAGACCCCGGACAGGCCATAGGCCCAGCCGGGATTGTCGCTGCCGCCCCGGATGCCGTGCCAGAAGGTTCGGCTGAGCTGATAGCGAAGCGCGCGGAAACGGGCGACGTGATAGAGGTAGAAGAGGCCCGCATAGAGAGCGAAGCCAATTACGCCCGCAGCCAAGAACTCGCCGCGAAGGATCAGTGCTTCCAGGCCGAAATTCAGGACGAGCAGCGCCGGCACGACCACCGCCATCACGATGAGGAAGCCGAAGAACATCTCCTTGCCCGTGCCGGTCCACTCGAGCGTATCGTCGATGAAACGGGTGCGGCTCCACAGATAGCGGCGCTCCCGCGCCTTCGCCCAGAAACGATATATGCCGAGCGTCACGATGGTGAGCGCTAGGTTCGTTAAAGCGATCGGCAGGAACTCACGCCACTGCCCCGTAAACGTGAAAGCGCTTCCGGACGCATCGCGCGCGCCGGAAATCTCCGACATATCATTCATTTGATACTCCCCCTTTTCGGCAAGCCTGCAACGGCAGGCGGCGGAGCGCAAGCCGCTTTCCTTATGCAGCCCCTCTTGCCGCCGCCGCACCGGGCGCTACATGCCCCTTCTATGTCCGCGATGTTCAAGATCACCCTTCCTGACGGCTCCCTGCGCGAGGTGCCGGAAGGCACTACGCCCGGCGACATCGCGGCGGCGATAGGGCCGGGGCTTGCCAAGGCGGCGCTAGCGGCGCGCGTCAATGGCGAGGTGCGGGATCTCAATCGGCCGCTGGAGGGGGATGCCGAGCTGGCGCTGATCACCTCCCGCGACGAAGCGGATGCGCTTGAGCTTGCGCGGCACGATTATGCGCATGTGCTTGCGGAGGCGGTGCAGAACCTGTTCCCCGGCACGCAGATCACCTTCGGCCCGGCCACCGAGGACGGTTTCTATTACGACTTCGCGCCGAACCCGGAGCGGGGACCGTTCACGGACGAAGACCTTCCCATGATCGAGGAGGAGATGCGCCGCGTCATCGCGCGCGACGAGCCGCTGATCCGAGAGGTGTGGTCGCGCGAGGACGTGCGGAAGTTCTTCGAGGAGACGGGCGAGACGTTCAAGGCGGAATGGGTGATGGAGCTGCCCGAAGGCGAGCCGATCACCATGTACCGTTCCGGCAAGTGGATGGATCTTTGCCGCGGGCCCCACATGGCATCGACGGGCAAGCTCGACCCGCAGGCGTTCAAGCTGACGCGCGTGTCCGGCGCTTACTGGCGCGGCGACCAGAAGAACGCGATGCTGTCCCGCATCTACGGGACGGGCTGGCTCAACAAGAAGCAGCTCGACGCGCATCTGACGCGGCTCGAGGAAGCGGCGAAGCGCGACCACCGGAAGCTCGGACAGGAAATGAACCTATTCCACCTTCAGCAGGAAGCGCACGGATCGATCTTCTGGCATCCCAAGGGCTACCTCATCTGGCGGGCGCTCGAAGCCTATATGCGGCGCGCGATCGACGCCGCTGGCTATCGTGAGGTGAAGACGCCGCAGGTGATGGACGCGCACCAGTGGGAGCAGTCCGGCCACTGGGGCAAATATCGCGAGAATATGTTTGTCATTCCCGACGAGGTGCCGAACACCGAGGATGAGGGGCCGATCGTTTCCAACGACGCGGAGTGGATGGCGCTGAAGCCCATGAACTGCCCGGCGCACGTCCTGATCTTCCGCCAGGGCATCAAGTCGTACCGCGACCTGCCGCTCCGGCTCTACGAGAACGGCACCTGCCACCGGAACGAGCCGCACGGCGCCCTCCACGGCCTCATGCGCGTCCGCCAGTTCACGCAGGACGATGCGCACATCTTCTGCCGCGAGGACCAGATTGTGGACGAAGTACGCGCCTTCTGCGCGCTCGCCGACCGCATCTACAAGGATTTCGGCTTTACCTACGCGATCAAGCTGGCGCTCCGGCCGGAGAAGCGCTTCGGTTCCGACGCCGATTGGGACAAGGCGGAGGCGGAGCTTCGGAATGCCGTCATAGAGGCGGGGCTCGCAACGCCGGAATATGGCTGGGAGGAGCTACCGGGCGAAGGCGCATTCTACGCGCCGAAGCTCGAATGGCATCTGACGGACGCGATCGGCCGCACCTGGCAGGTCGGCACGATCCAGTCGGACCGCGTGCTGCCGGAACGGCTCGACGCCTCCTATGTTGGTGAGGATGGCGAGCGGCACCGCCCGATCATGCTACACCGCGCGATCTTCGGCTCCTACGAGCGGTTCATCGGCATCCTGATCGAGCATTTCGCCGGCAAGCTGCCCGCCTGGCTCGCGCCGGTGCAGGCGGTGGTGGCGACGATCGTGTCCGATGCCGACGATTATGCGCGCGAAGTGGTGGAGGCGCTGACCGCCGCGGGCCTCCGCGCCGAAGCTGATCTCCGCAACGAGAAGATCAACTACAAGGTGCGCGAGCACAGCCTCGCCAAGGTCCCCAACCTGCTCATCGTGGGCAAGCGCGAAGCGGAGGAGCGGACGATTGCGCTTCGCCCGCTCGGCACGGATGCAAGACAGGAAGTGCTGCCGCTGGACGCTCTGATCGAGCGCCTCAAGGCGGAAGCTCTGCCTCCCGACCTGCGCTGAGCGCTCGCGGCTGATCCGCAACAATCGGCTAAAAAGCGGCGGCTCGTCCCGCCCGCATCTTCCCTTTGCGTGCGCGACTCACTAGGTGAGGCGCTGATATTTCGGCTTTAGGAGAAACAGCTATACGTCCCCCTCTGACCCGGCGTCCGCAGATGCCGCCAATGAATGGCCCCCGCTACAATGAATTCATCTCCGCGCCGAAGGTGCGCGTGATCGATGAGAATGGCGAAAATCTGGGGGTTCTCCTGACCGCTGAAGCCATTGAGCAGGCCGCCGAAGTGGGCCTGGACCTCGTCGAAATCTCTCCCAACGCCGACCCGCCCGTCGCCAAGTTCCTCGACATCGGCAAGTTCAAGTACGAGGCGCAGAAGAAGGCGAACCTTGCCCGCAAGAACCAGAAGACGCAGGAGATCAAGGAGATCAAGATGCGTCCGAACATCGACGATCACGATTATGACGTGAAGATGCGGGCGGTTCAGAAATTCCTAGGCGAGGGCGACAAGGTGAAGATCACCCTCCGCTTTCGCGGCCGCGAGCTCGCCCACGGCCAGCTCGGCATGCAGCTCCTCCAGCGCGTACAGGAGGACACGAACGAGGCCGCCAAGGTCGAGCAGCATCCGCGCATGGAAGGCCGCCAGATGCTGATGGTGCTGGCGCCCAAATAAGGGTGCGCATCGCCGACTGCCTCCGGACCCGGCGGGAACAGCATTTCCTCTCCTGAATTTACTCTGCCCCGGCGCGTCGAAATGTCTGGAAGCCGTTCAGCATTTTGATAGCATCGGCGGCGGAGACTTGTCTCCGGCATAGGCAAAGGAGCGACAGGAAGGAGGAAAGGTTGGTGAAGGCGGCACGCACGCTTGACCTTGTTTCATCTCTTTCAGCATTCCCGGCGGAGGCGGCCTCATGAGCAGCCGGGACTTTCTCATCCAGCTCGAGGGCTACGGCCTCACCACGGCCGAAATCAGCTATTACATGCCCGATCATCCGAGCCTCATCCAACTCTTCATCTGGCAGGAATATGACGTGGCGCCCGCCTTTCCGGTGCTTGCCAAGTTCCTCGACCATTGGCGGCTGGAAATCGAGGCCGCTGTTCATTCCGTGAGGGTCGCGCACCAGCATCTCATCCGGCCCGCCGAATGGCGTGCGGTGGACGGTGTGATCTCGATCAACTGAATCGACGCAATTTGTTCCCGCAATCCGTCGCATCTCCCATGCGGCGGATTGTTGGCGCGCTCTGCAACCAAAGGGAATCTGCGGGGTTCAACGGTTAACATGAGGGCATGGGCGGTGGGCTGTAAGGAGCCGAGTTATGTTGAAGCCCCTGCTTGCATTGCTGATCTCCGCGACGCCTGCCGCGATCGCGGTCGCTCAACCCGCTACCACCCCGTCCGCGCCTCAGAATTGGACGCTCGCCAACGGCTCGCAAGGCTGCATGGTGCACGCGTCCGGCCGGCAGGGTACGGTCCTTTCCATCTCCGCCATGCCGGGCGAGGAGGCGTTGCTGTTCATCGTCCAGAACCATGCGCTGGCGGAGCTTTCGGACGGCCAGCAATATCCAATCGAAGTGGAATTCGATGACAAGGGCGAGTGGCAGATCGCCGCGCTTGCCCAGCAGAATCTCGACCGCGACGGCCCCGGCCTCATCTTCGCGGTGCGGCCCGGCCGCCCCGACGGCGCAAATTTCATCAAGGAATTCTCGTCCGCCAGCGGCATGAGCATCGGACATGAAGGCCAGGCGATCGACAGCGTCTCGCTGACGGGCGGTACGCAGGCGATGACCCAGCTCGCCACCTGCATGAGTGAGAAATGGGCCGGCGCCGCCGGAAGCTCGGAACAGGGCATGGGCGGCCCGGAAGAGCCGATCGAAGGCGCGGAAGGCGAAGAGGCGGTGCCGATCTAAGGCACCGCCTGACCAAGTCAGAAGCCGAGCGTGTAGCGGATCGCTCCGCCGATATCGTTATCGGCCGCGGCGATGTGCCCCGGCTGGGTCCTGAGGAAGGCGTTGAGGCTTAGGTCGCCGCCCAATGCCCGCGTGCCGTAGGCGAGCTCGTAATCGATCTCGCGGCCGGTCGGCGCGAGATTGAAGAAGCGCTGCTCGAACCCCGCAGCGCCGGTCGCATAATCATAGCTCACCGGCACGTTCATGTTGAAGCCGCCGCTCGTTACGCGGAGCGGCTGCATGACGCGGAAGACGAGCCGGTCGTTGGCGCGAAACGCGCCCAGTTTCGAGAGGTCGAAGGCGAAGGCGTCGGTCCGGAGCTTACCGTCGTCGACAAAGCCGCCGGTGCCGGGCACTGAGGTCCAGCCGCGGCGATAGCTCGCGAACGCGCCCCAGCCCTTACCGAGATCGTAGCTCGCCGTACCGTCAAGGAAGAAGCTCGTCGCGCCGCCGTTTGTGAAGGCCGAGGAGAACCGTCCTCCGAGCACCGTCGCTTCCTCGTCAAGGCGCGTAGCGCCGAGGCTGTAGGTGCCGCGGCCAATCGTCTTATCCGCGGTGATGGCGGCAATGCTATAGTTTGGAAGGCCGAGCTTCGTCTGAAGGCCGGGGTTCCGGACATCGCCTCGTTCGGAGGTGACGGTGAGCGCCACCGGCCCGAGATCGTGCCTTACCCCCAGCGCGGTCGCGGCATAGGCCTGGAAGCCGGTTCGGGTCATCGGATCGCGCACCACGAGGAAAGCGTTGCCGTGATGGCCGGAAAGGCGCTGCTGAAGCGTGCGGCCGCTCTCCGAAAAACCGAAAGCCATCGCCGTCTTCGGCGTCAGGCGCGACAGCGCGTAGCCCGCCACAGCCTTGGCCTTGCGACCGTCTTCGTAGCCGAGGCCCGCTTGGGCCAGTTCAAGCTGGGCCTGACCCGACGCCTGGTTCCGCTTCATCGTGATCGACACGGACGTGCCCTTCAGCGCCGCCGAGGCGGTGCGATATTCGGTGCCGCCGATCGCATCCGCCAGCGGCCGCTCCTGCGGTGCGCGGGAAAGCGTGCGCGCCAGATCGACAACATAGGCGCGCGAATAGCCGTCGAGGATGATGGCGCCCGCCATCTGCCCGCCGGCATCGCCCATGGTTCCGGAAGCGCCGCCATTGTCCCCCGTCGAGACGGGCGTGCCGGTTCCGGCAGCGGTGGTGGCGCCCTGCGGCTGGAAGGCGCGGGCGATGTTGAGGATGCCGTTGCCGTAGACCGCGTCGCGCCCGGCCGCGCCCGCATCGTCTGCGGTCGACAGGAGGATCTGGACGATCTGCTGGCCGCTCAAGTTCGGAAAGGCGCTCGCGAGAAGCGCGGCAGCACCGGAGATAACCGGAGCGGAGAAGGACGTGCCGTTCCAGTAGTAAAGCGAGCCGTTCTCGTCCGGAGCGACGACCCGGCTGCCGAGCGCGGTGAGATAATATTGCTGGCCAGTTCCGGCGCGGTTGGAGAAGTCCGATATCTGCCGCGCGGCATCATGCGCGCCGGCGATGATGAGCGAACCATTGCCATATTTCGCCGACGTCAGCGCAAAGCCGCCGGGATTGCCGCCGGTCGCCTCCCGCCCTTCATTGCCCGCCGACATCACGATCACAATGCCGACACTGGTAGCGCGCGAAACGGCACCGAGAACGGCCGAGCCGACTCCGTCACCGCCGAGCGAAATATTGATGACCTTGGCCCCGTTCACGCGCGCAATGTCGATCGCCTGCGCGATGGCGGAATCGCTGTGCTTGCAGCCGTCCTCAGGGTCGCAGTCGTTCGGATTGGAGGTGTTCAATGAAATGATGGTCGAGTTGAACGCGACGCCCATTACGCCGCTGCCGTTGCGGGAAGCGGCGGCGACTGCGGACACGGCGGTGCCATGGCCTTCATTGTCGACGACGCCGCGGCTGCTGGCGATGTCGCGGCTCGCTGGATCGATCTTGCCCGCGAATTCGGGGAGGTTCGGATTGATGCCGCTGTCGACGACGCCGATCTTCACGCCCTGGCCGGTGCCGCCGGCCGTGTAGGCCGAGATCGCGCTGTGCGCCGCGCCCGCGGAACGGCGATATTCGGTGTCGTCGTAGCTCGCCCCTGTTGCCGGAGGCGGCGGCGGAGGTGGCGGTGGCGGCGGAGGCGCTGCCGGGGGCGGCGGCGCAGGCTGCGGCTTCGCGCCGCTGCCGCCGCCGCACCCGGCAAGCGCGAGTGCGGTTACGCACACCGAGAGGATCAGCGCCTTCTTCGTCGTTCCACCGGCCATGTCAGATCCTCAACCATTTGATATGTCGTCAAAATATTCTCGCTTCTTACCCGAAACATGCTTTCAATTTGCTGACAGGGGCTTTTCCGCTAGGGCGCAGCGATGCTTCCTGCTTTGCGCCACGTCGACTGCTGGATCTTCGATCTCGACAACTGCCTCTACCCGGCGTCGGCCAATCTGTTCGAACTGATCGACCAGCGCATGGGTCAATACATCCAGCAGCTTATGGACGTGGATGCAGTGGAGGCGCGGCGGATACAGAAGGGCTTCTTCCACGAGCATGGCACCACGCTTGCCGGGCTGATGCGGACCCGCGGCGTCGATCCGCACGATTTCCTCGACTTCGTTCACGACATCGACCTTGCCCGCATCGCGGCCGATCCGGACGTGATCGCCGCCATCGACAAGCTTCCCGGGCGGAAGTTCGTTTTCACCAATGGCGACGAGCGTTATGCGCGCCGCGTGCTTGACAAGCTTGGGCTCGGCAATGCGTTCGACGGCATGCACGACATCCATGCGATGGACTATGTGCCGAAGCCGCAGCCGGCGGCCTACGAGGCCATGTGCGAAAGGCATGGCATTGATCCGAAAACGGCGCTGTTTGCCGAGGATATGGCCCGGAACCTGAAGCCTGCGAAGGCGCTCGGCATGACCACCGTCTGGATCGACAACGGCTCCGAGCAAGCGGGGCATGGCGACGATCTCAGCTTTATCGATTATCGCGCGGAGGATATCGCCACGTGGCTGAAGGACATTCTGGAGGACGAATGACGGAAGCGCTCGATCGGACCATCGACCGCGCCTGGGAAGAGCGGGACGGCATCGGCGCCACGACGCGTGGCGAGGTGCGCGATGCGGTAGAGGAAGCAATTGCCCTCCTCGACCGCGGCGAAGCGCGTGTGGCGGAAAAGGGCGCGCACGGCTGGCACGTTAATCAGTGGCTCAAGAAGGCGGTGCTGCTCTCCTTCCGCCTAAACCCCATGGAGGCGATCTCCGGCGGACCCGGCGGCGCAAGCTGGTGGGACAAGGTGCCGTTGAAGTTCAGCGGCTGGGGCGAGGGCGAGTTCGGCGCCGCTAACTTCCGTGCGGTCCCCGGCGCCATCGTCCGCCGCGGCGCATTCGTCGGGAGGAACGCAGTGCTGATGCCGAGCTTCGTCAATATCGGTGCCTATGTCGATGAAGGCGCGATGGTCGACACCTGGGCGACGGTCGGAAGCTGTGCGCAGATCGGCAGGAACGTCCATATCTCCGGCGGCGCGGGGATCGGCGGTGTGCTGGAGCCGCTTCAGGCGGGGCCGGTCATCATTGAGGACAATTGCTTCATCGGCGCGCGTTCGGAGGTCGCCGAGGGCGTGGTGGTCGAGGAGGGCGCCGTGCTGTCGATGGGCGTGTTCATCGGCGCCTCCACCAAGATCGTTGATCGCGAAACGGGCGAAACCTTCATAGGCCGGGTACCCGCTTATTCTGTGGTGGTCCCCGGAACGCTGCCGGCGAAGAAGGAAGGCGCTCCCTCCCTCGCCTGCGCGGTGATCGTGAAGCGGGTAGACGCGCAGACTCGGTCCAAGACCAGCATCAACGAACTGCTCCGCGACTGAGTTCGGGCGCAATATACGGGGTGCCCGACCCACCGCGCACGGCTAATTGAGGCGCATGCAGGCACATCAGCGCATGAGCGGCAGGGACTGGGCGACGCTCATCCTGCTTTCGATCATCTGGGGCGGGTCGTTCTTCTTCATCGAAGTAGCCGTCGGATCGGTGAAGCCGATCACGCTCGTGCTGATCCGCGTGTCGCTCGCCGCGCTAGCGCTTTGGTTGTTCCTGCTGGCGCGGCGGCAGGCGTTGGCCCTGCCAAATGGCGCAGTCTCCGCCTTCTTGATCCTTGCCCTCCTCAACAACGTACTGCCCTTCATCCTCTTCGCCTGGGGACAGACGCAGATTGCGAGCGGGCTTGCCTCGATCCTCAACGCGACGACGCCGATCTGGGGCGTGGTGGTGGCGCATATCTTTACGAAGGACGAGCGGATGACACCGGCCAAGGTTGCCGGCGTGCTGCTCGGCTTCGGCGGCGTAGCGGTGATGATCGGCGCGGATTTCCTGCGCGAGATCGGCACCGAGGTCTGGGCGCAGATCGCCTGCCTGATCGCCACCTTATGCTATGCGCTTGCCGGCGTGTTCGGGCGCCGGTTCAAGGCCATGGGTGTGCCGCCGGTGATGGTTGCGACCGGACAGCTCACCGCCGCAGCGCTCGTAACCCTGCCCCTCGTGCTGCTCTTCGAGCAGCCATGGCAGTCGACGGCGCCGACGGGCGAAGCCTGGGCCTCGCTCGTGGCGCTGGCGCTCGTCTGCACCGCCTTCGCCTACATCCTCTTTTTCCGGCTGATTGCGTCCGCAGGCGCGACGAACAGCCTGCTCGTCACCTTCCTCATCCCGATCACCGCGATCCTATTGGGCTCGGCCATGCTCGGCGAAGTGCTGGAAACGCGTCATTTCATAGGCATGGCCCTGATCGGCCTCGGCCTCGCCGCCATTGATGGGCGGCTGGTTCGGCTCAGCGGGCTTCGGCGAGCAGCTTAGCGGTTTCGGCGCCGGTCCAGTCGGCGGCGCCGACCATGCGCCACACTTCCTTGCCCTGGCTGTCGTAGAGTATGGTGGTGGGGAGGACGCTGGCGTTGAGGCCGGTCATCAGGCCGAGTTCCGGATCGCGGAAGGCCTCCAGATTGGCGAGCTTTCGCTCCTCGAAAAAGGTGGCGACCTTCTGTTCCTGCCCCTCGATATCTTCGCTGACGGCAAGCACCTGAAGGTTGCCGCCCTTCCCCGCCAGCGCGTCCAACGTCGGCATTTCGGCGACGCAGGGCGCGCACCAGGTCGCCCAAAGGTTGAGGAGCAGCGGCTTGCCGCGGAAGTCCGCGAGCGACACCTGCTCACCGTCCGGATCCAGGAAGGCTGTGTCGGGCGCGGACTTTCCGGCGTTCGACCGGTCGAGCTTGCCCTTGTCCGGCAGAGACGCGGAGGCGGGCGCATCGCCTTGCGGCTCAGCGGGCTTTTGCCTATCGCAGCCGCTGGCCAGAAGCGCGAGGAGCAGGGCGATAAATAGCCGCAAGGACATCTCCGTAGGGGCCAATCAGATGTGGGGCGGCCGGTTTGCCGAGGGTCCCTCGGCGCTGATGCGCGAGATAAATGCGTCAATCGCCTTCGACAAGCGGCTGTGGCGGCAGGATATCGCAGCCTCAAAGGCGCATGCGGCGATGCTAGCGGTGCGCGGGATCATCACCCAGGAAGATGCCGACGCCATCGAGGAAGGTCTGGACCGCGTCGCCGACGAATATGAGGCGAGCGGCGTCCCAGAAAATGCGAGCCTTGAAGACATCCATATGCATGTCGAGCACCGCCTCGCCGAGCTGATCGGCCCGGCGGCGGGGCGGCTCCATACCGCCCGGTCGCGGAATGATCAGGTGGCGACCGACTTCCGGCTCTGGGTGCGGGAGGCGATGGACGATGCGCTGGACGCACTCGCGGCGCTTCAGCGGGCGCTGGTCGCCCGCGCCGAGGAACATGCCGAAAGCATCATGCCCGGCTTCACGCACCTTCAGGTCGCGCAGCCGGTGACGCTGGGTCATCATCTGATGGCCTGGTACGAGATGATCCGCCGCGACCGCTCGCGCCTCGAAGATGCGCGGAAGCGGATGAACGAATCTCCGCTTGGCGCTGCGGCGCTGGCAGGGACAAGTTTCCCGATCGATCGCGAGGCGGCGGCGCTTGCACTCGGCTTCGACAAGGCCACGGCCAATTCGCTCGACAGCGTATCCGACCGCGACTTTGCGCTCGATTATCTGATGGCGGCGACGCAGTGCGCGCTCCACCTTTCGCGCATGGCGGAGGAGTTCATCATCTGGGCGAGCCAGCCTTTCTCCTTCATCGCTCTGCACGACGCTTATTCGACCGGCTCCTCGATCATGCCGCAGAAGCGCAACCCGGACGCGGCCGAATTGGTGCGCGGGCATAGCGGCCGCGTCGCGGGCGCAATGACGGCGCTGGTTATGACGATGAAGGGCCTGCCGCTCGCTTATTCGAAGGACATGCAAGACGATAAGCAGCCAGTGTTCGAGGCGCATGACCTGCTGGCTCTGTCTATCGCCGCGATGACCGGGATGGTGGAGACGACGACGTTCAACACGGACCGGATGCGCGCCGCTGCCGAGCAGGGCCATTCCACCGCCACCGACCTTGCCGACTGGCTGGTGCGCGCGGCGAACGTCCCGTTCCGCGAGGCGCATCATATCACCGGCCGTGCCGTGAAGCTGGCCGAGGACCGCGGCCTGCCGCTTTGGGAGCTTCCGCTGGAGGCGCTGCGCGACATCGACCCGCGCATCGACCAGTCGGTTTTCGATGTTCTCTCCGTCGATGCTTCGGTAAGGAGCAGGACGAGCCACGGCGGGACCGCCCCTGCGGAGGTGCGGGCGCGGATCAAGGAAGCAAAGAAGGCGCTGGGAGTCTGATGAGAATAATCGTGGCCGCATCCCTGCTTCTGCTCGCCGCCTGCGGGTCGCGGGAGCCGCTGGAGCGCGCGCCGGGCCAGCCTGCGCCGCCGAAGCCCGCAACCGCGCCGCGTGCGGAAACTGCAGAAGAGCAGCTCGAGCTGCCGCCCATCGTCCGGCCTGAGCGCGTCGACGAACCCCTGCGGCGTTCGGAAGCGCGCGAAGACGACCGTTTCGACCTGCCGCCGCCCGAATGATGAAGCATTTTGAACTCCGCGGCGGCGCGATGCACGCGGAGGATGTTCCACTCTCCGAGATCGCAGATGCGGTGGGAACGCCGGTGTACGTCTATTCCAGCGCCGCGATGATCGGTCAGGCGGAGACATTCCGCGCCGGCCTCGCGCGTCTGGGCGACCCGCTGATTGCCTTCGCGGTTAAGGCCAATCCCAATGGCGCGGTGCTGAAGACCCTCGCCGAGGCGGGGCTTGGCGCGGACGTGGTGTCCGGAGGCGAGCTCCGGCGGGCGCTTGCTGCGGGCATCCCGGCTTCGAAGATCGTCTTCTCCGGCGTCGGCAAGACGCGGGACGAGATGGAGCTCGCCTGCCGCGGGGGCATCTACCAGTTCAACCTTGAATCCGAATCCGAAGCGGAGATGCTGTCGGAAGTTGCGGTCGGCCTCGGCTGCTTGGCGCCGATCGCCTTCCGCATCAATCCGGACGTGGACGCCGGCACCCATGCCAAGATTTCCACCGGCCGCGCCGAGAACAAGTTCGGCATTCCGGAAGTGCGTGCGCTTGCCGCTTATGCGCGGGCTGCGTCCCTGCCGGGCCTTAAGGTGCAGGGCGTTGCCGTCCATATCGGCAGCCAGCTCACCAGTCTCGCCCCGCTCGAACAGGCCTTCACCAAGGTAGGCGGCGTGATCGCTGCACTCCGGGAGGCGGGCCACGAGATCCAGGTCGCCGATCTCGGCGGCGGCCTTGGCGTTCCATACGAACCGGCAAAGCCGCTGCCGCCGACGCCGCAAGCCTATGGCGAGATGATCGCCCGGGTGACGAAGGACTGGAACGTGCGGCTGGTGTTCGAGCCCGGCCGCGTGATCGTCGGCAATGCCGGCATCCTCCTCACCCGCGTCATTCGGGTGAAGGAAGGCGGCGCAGGCGGCGATCCGTTCGTCATCGTCGATGCCGGGATGAACGACCTGATGCGCCCCAGCCTCTACGACGCCTGGCACGATATCCGCGCTGTCGCGCCGCGCGGCGCCAGGGTCACCGCCAATGTCGTCGGCCCCGTCTGCGAGACCGGCGACACCTTCGCGACGGGCCGGGAGGTGGACCGGGTCGAGGAAGGGGACCTCGTCGCCTTCATGACATCCGGCGCTTATGCCGCGACCATGGCCAGCACCTATAACAGCCGGCCTTTGACGGCCGAAGTGATGGTGCGCGGGAACCGTTTCGCGGTGATACGCGATAGGCAGGATATCGAGGCGCTGATCCGCGCCGACCGCATGCCGCCTTGGCTTGCGAGCGACTGACAAACAGGGAGCAAGAATGAAACCCGTCCGCAAGGCAGTCTTTCCGGTCGCCGGTCTCGGCACCCGTTTCCTTCCCGCGACCAAGGCCTTCGCCAAGGAGCTGCTGCCGATCGTCGACCGCCCCCTCATCCAATATGTGGTGGACGAGGCGCGTGAGGCTGGGATCGAGCAGATGATCTTCGTCACGGGCCGCGGCAAGGTGGGCCTCGAAGACTATTTCGACGTGGCGTTCGAGCTTGAGACGACGATGAAGAGCCGCGGCAAGTCGCTGGACGTGCTTCAGCCCACGCGTTCCAATCCGGGTTCGATCGCCTCCGTCCGCCAGCAGGAGCCGCTCGGCCTCGGCCACGCCGTCTGGTGCGCCCGCGACATTGTCGGGGACGAGCCTTTCGCCGTCCTCCTCCCCGACGATCTGATGGTCGGAAAGCCCGGCTGCATCGCGCAGATGGTCGAAGCGTACAACAAGGTCGGCGGCAACATCATCTGCGTTCAGGAAGTGCCGAAGGACAAGACGGCAAGCTACGGCGTCATCACGCCCGGCGCGAGCGACGGCCGCCTCACCGAAGTCAAAGGCCTTGTCGAAAAGCCGAAGCCGGAAGACGCGCCGTCGAACCTCGCCGTCGTCGGCCGCTACATCCTGCAGCCGGAGGTGATGCAGGTATTGGACGAGAAGGAAACAGGCGCTGGCGGCGAGATCCAGCTGACCGACGCGATGGCGAAGCTGATCGGCACCCAGCCCTTCCACGGCCTCACCTTCGAGGGCGACCGGCACGATTGCGGCGACAAGACCGGCTTCGTCATTGCCAATATCGCGCTTGCCATGGCGCGTGACGATGTCGCGCCCGCGATCCGCGCCTTCGTGGCGGACCTCAGGTAGGGAAATGGCCTGCACCGCCATAGTCGCGGGCGACGGGCCGGCGCGGCGGGTGTCGGCAGAGGAAGCCGCAGCCTATCGCGGCAAAGGCTTCGTCTGGGTCCATTTCGAGCAGGCGGACGAGAGCGACCTTGCGCTCCTTAAGAGCGGCAATGGTATTCCGGATGTCGCAGCAAGCGCGCTTGTGGCGACCGAAACGCGTCCGCGCTGCGACCAGATCGAGGACGGTGCGCTCGTCAACCTCCGCGGCCTCGGCGTCGAGGACACGCATGACAGCGACCGCCTGGTGTCGATCCGCATGTGGGTGCGGCAAGGGAAGGTCAGCAGCGTCACCCGCCGGCCGCTCGCCGCAACCGAGATCGTCCTCCGGCAGATGGAGGCGGGCGCGATCCATGATCCTGGCGATCTCGTCGCCTTCTTCGCCCGCGCGATTTCGAAGCAGCTCGATCCCGAAGTCGCCGCACTCGGCGACCAATTGGACGATGCCGAAAGCGACCTAGAGCCGCGGCAAGTCTACAAGCTTCGCGCCACCATCGCCGGCATCCGCTCCGAAGCCATCGCCTATCGCCGCTTCGTCGCGCCGGACCGCGACGCGCTTCTGACCCTCGCCGACCTTCGCGTCGGCTGGCTGCAGGACGACGACCGTGTCCACATCCGTGAGGCCGCCGACCGCTTCGCCCGCATGACCGAGGAACTGGAAGCGGTGCGCGAGCGTGCGGCTCTCCTCCACGAACAGATCACCGACATGCGCGCCGAGCAGCTCGATTCCCGCGCGCTTCTACTGTCGATCGTTGCCTTCATCTTCCTGCCGCTGACCTTCATCACCGGTCTCCTCGGTATGAACGTCGAAGGCATACCCTATGCGCAGGAGCCCTGGGCTTTTTGGGGCGTAGTCGGCTTCTGCGTTGTCGTCGGCGCTGTGGTGCTCGGCTGGTTCCTGCTAAGGCACTGGCTCAGGCGCTAGTGCCGGACGAAGCGCCGACCTGCTTCCTCTGCGACCGCCCGCTGGGGCAGAAGGTGCAATGGCACCACATCGTGCCCAAGAGCCGAGGCGGCCGCGAAACCGCGCCCGTCCACCCCATCTGCCACAAGACCATCCACGCCACGCTCACCAATAAACAGCTCGAACGCGACTGCGCCTCAGCCGAAGCCCTCCGCGCGCATCCGGAACTCGCCAAGTTCGTCGATTGGGTAAGCAGCAAGGAACCCGACTTCCACGCGCCAACGCGGCGGCGGAAAGCTTAGGCATCCAGCTCGATGTCCCAGTAGAGATAGTCGCGCCAGCTGTCGTGGAGGTAGTTTGGCGGGAAGCTGCGGCCATGTTCCTGAAGCTGCCAGCTGGTCGGGCGGATCGGGCGGCGGTTGAGGTTCATGTGTGCTTCCGCCGGCGTACGGCCGCCCTTCCGGAGATTGCAGGGGGCGCAGGCGGTCGCGACATTCTCCCAAGTCGTACGTCCGCCCTGGGCGCGCGGGATCACGTGGTCGAAGGTCAGCTCGCGCGGATCGCCGCAATATTGGCAGACGAAGCGGTCGCGAAGGAAGAGGTTGAACCGGGTAAAGGCCGGATATTCGGACGGCTTCACATATTGGCGGAGCGCGATCACGCTGGGGATCTGCATCGTCCGCGTCGGGCTGTGCACTTCGCGCGCATAATTGGAGACGATGTCGACGCGTTCCAGGAACACTGCCTTGACCGCGGTCTGCCATGGCCAGAGACTGAGCGGATAGTAGCTGAGCGGCGTATAATCGGCGTTCAGCACGAGAGCGGGACAGCTATCGGGATGTCGGATGAGGTCAGGATGGTACATGAACCGGCAAAGGCCTCCCGCGTCGTGGAGAGACCTCCCGAAACGCCCCTTCGGCCCTGTCGCACTCAGAACAAGGGGAGATTGGGCGAGACGAGCCTTCTCTCCTGTTCGCCACGCTTTGGCAGGGAAGCGTGACGAGGGCATGACACCACATGTAGCGACTCGTGGTCAAGTGCCGGTGTTATCCTCGATGCCCCTGACAGTCATTGGACAGAGGGCGCGGCAATCCGGCCACACCGAATTGGAAGTGCCGGGACCATGAAGGACAAAGTCACCCGCTTCGCGCCGAGCCCGACGGGGCGGTTGCATCTCGGCCATGCCTATTCGGCGCTTCTCGCCCACCGCTTCGCGCGGGAGCATGACGGCATCTTTTTGCTCCGGATCGAGGATATCGACCCGACACGTGCGCGACCGGAGCATATCGACGGCATCTTCGAGGATCTGGAATGGCTCGGCCTCAGCTTCGACGAGGAGATCGTCTACCAGTCGGAGCGGCTGGAAACCTATGCGGCTGCCCTTGAGGAACTGAAGGCGGACGGGCTCGTCTACCCCTGCTTCTGCACGCGCTCCGAAATCGCTGCCGAAGTCGCAGCCAGCGCCGCCGCGCCGCATGGCCCGGACGGGCCCCTCTATCCCGGCACCTGCCGCGGCCTTTCCGCCGAGGAGCGCGAGGCAAGGATCGCGAGGGAGGCGCATGCCTGGCGGCTCGACATCGCGCGCGCGGCAGCGGAAGCGGGACCGCTCTATTGGGAGGATGAGGATACCGAGGTGCAGGCGGAGCCGGAGCGGTTCGGCGACGTGGTGCTTGCGCGGAAGGACGCGCCGGTCAGCTATCATCTCGCGGTCACCATCGACGATGCGGCGCAGGGCGTCACCGACATCGTCCGCGGCCGGGACCTTTATGCCGCGACCGACGTCCATCGCCTGCTCCAGCATCTGCTCGGGCTGTCGACGCCGCACTACCATCATCACCCGCTGCTGCTCGGCCCAGACGGGCAGAGGCTCGCCAAGAGGCATGGTGCTCCCACCCTTGCCGAGCTTCGGCAGCAGGGCGCGGATCCAGAGAAACTTGCTGCCCACTTGCTCGCCGGGCGATTGCCTGCTGGATATTCGGCGGTAGGCGCCTAAATGGAGCCCATGCAGACGATCCTCATCATCCTCATCGTCCTTTCCGCCGCCGCCACGCTCTTCGTGCTCGTGAAGGGCGTGATCGGAATGGCGCAGGGCAAGGACGTCACCGGCATGCGTAGCCAGGACCTGATGCGGAAGCGCGTGATGTTCCAGGCGCTCGCCATCATCTTCGTCGTGCTGCTCCTGCTGCTTGCGAGCGGCAACGGGGCCTGACGCTGGTCAAGCTCACTAAAATCTATACTCGCACCGGCGATTCCGGCGAGACCGGTCTCGTCGACGGCTCCCGCGTCTCGACGGCCGATGCGCGCATGGCGGCGATCGGCGATGTCGATGAAGCGAACAGCGCCATCGGCGTCGCGCTCCTCCACGTCATGGACGAACGCGCGCGGCAGATGCTTTCGCGCATCCAGAACGAATTGTTCGACCTCGGCGCCGACCTTGCAACGCCGGGCGAGGATTTCGCGCAGTCCGAAATGACGCTCCGCATCGCGCCCGAGCAAATCGAGCGGCTGGAGAGCGAGATCGACGAGATGAACGAGGCGCTGGAGCCGCTCCGAAGCTTCATCCTTCCCGGAGGCGAAGCGGGCGCGGCGCATCTTCACCTCGCCCGCACCATCGTGCGGCGGGCGGAGCGGGTGGCAGTTGCAGCGTCGCGCGAAGTGCAGCTTAATCCGCTTGCACTCACCTACCTCAACCGCCTTTCAGATCACCTGTTCGTGACGGCACGCTATGTGGCTAAAGCGCGCGGCGACATTCTCTGGCAACCGGGCGCTACACGAAGCCGGTAACTTAGGTTATCCTTGCTCCGTCAGGAGGGAAGCGATGGCGACACAGGCCGAAGCCTCGGCAGGCGCCCCGCTCGCGGCGCGGTTCGAAGCCGTGCGCGCTCTCAGCCTTGCGATTGCGGCGCCCCTGTCGGACGCGGACGCCACGATCCAGCCGATGCCGGACGCCTCCCCCGCAAAATGGCATCTCGCCCATACAACCTGGTTCTTCGAAACATTCGTGCTGCGCGATCATGTACCCGGCTACGAACTATTCGCCGAGCGCTGGGCCTTCCTCTTCAACAGCTATTATGAGGCGGAGGGCGAACGGCATGCGCGCCCGCGCCGAGGCATGCTGAGCCGCCCGTCGCTGGACGAGGTGAAGGCCTATCGCGCTGCCGTAGACAAGGCGCTTCTCGCCGCGGTGCCGGACCTGCCTCTCCACGTACTCGATCTGGTGGAGCTCGGCCTCAATCACGAGCAGCAGCATCAGGAATTGATGCTGATGGACATGCTCGCGACCTTTGCGGCGAACCCGCTGCTTCCTGCCACCTGGAAAAGCCCACCGCGCCAGCCGACGCCGCTGCCCGGTGCCGTTAATTGGATCCCCGGCAAAACCGACGTGCACGGAATCGGCCATGACGGGCGCGGCTTTGCCTTCGATTGCGAGGGGCCGCGCCACGAGGTGCTGCTCCGCCCGCATGCGCTTGCCGAGCGCCTTGTGGCGAATGGCGAGTGGATCGAGTTCATCGGGGATGGCGGCTATACGCGCGCCGATCTCTGGCTGTCTGACGCCTGGGCATGGGTGCGGGAAAATGGCGTGGAGGCGCCGCTTTACTGGATGCGCGATGAGGAGGGCTGGCAGCGTTTCGGCCTCGACGGCGTCACGCCCGTCAGCCTTGCCGAGCCTGTCTGCCACATCAGCTATTACGAAGCCGACGCCTTCGCGCGGTGGGCCGGGGCGCGCCTCCCGACCGAGGCGGAGTGGGAGGTTGCTGCCGCTTCCGTCGATCCTTGCGGCGGCAACCAGCTGGATAGCGCGGGCGCGGTTCGGCCCATCGGCGGGGACAGTCTGTTCGGGGATGTGTGGCAATGGACGATGAGCGCCTATCTGCCCCATCCCGGCTTCCGCGCCGCCGAAGGCGCGGTCGGCGAATATAACGGCAAGTTCATGTCGGGGCAGATGGTTCTGAAGGGCGCAAGCTGCGCGACGCCGCGCGGGCATAGCCGGGCGAGTTACCGCAACTTCTTCTACCCGCATCAGCGCTGGATGTTCTCAGGGCTCCGGCTCGCCAAGGATCTCTGATGGACGCGCCTGTTTCCATCATCGAAGCCGATCCCGCCTTTCGTGCGGATGTACTTGCCGGGCTTGCCGCGCCCATTCCTGCAATACCCGCGCGCTGGCTCTACGACCGGCGCGGCTCGGAGCTGTTCGAGGCGATTACCGAGCTTCCAGAATATTATCCAACCCGCGTCGAGACAGCGCTGCTCCACCGCTACAGTCGCAGCGTCGCCGAGATGGCCGGGCGCGGCGCCGCCGTGATCGAGTTCGGCTCCGGCTCCTCCACGAAGACGCCGATCCTGCTCGAGGCGGTGCATCCCGCAGCCTATGTGCCGATCGACATTTCCGGCGACTTCCTTCGCGATTCCGCCGCGGCGCTGAAGGAGCGCATGCCGCTGCTCCCGATCCATCCTGTCGAAGCCGACTTCATGAAGCCGATCGATCTGCCGCAGGCGGTGGCGAAGCTGCCGAAGCTCGGCTTCTTTCCCGGCTCGACGATCGGCAACATGGTTGCCCGCACCGCCGTCGACCTTCTCCGGGCCATGAAGGACACGCTCGGGGTCGGCGCCTTCCTTCTCATCGGCATGGACAGGATCAAGGACGAAGAAGTGCTGATCCGCGCTTATGACGATGCGGCGGGGGTGACTGCGGAGTTCAACCTCAACCTCCTCCACCGCATCAATCGGGAGCTTCGGGGCACCATCCCGGTCGATGCCTTCCGCCACCATGCTATCTGGAACGACCGGATGAGCCGGATCGAGATGCACCTGGAGGCGCTTCGCGACGTGGAGTTCAGCGTCGAGGGGCAGAGTTTCGCCTTCAAGGCAGGCGAGACCATCCACACCGAGAACAGCCATAAATACGGCCTTCGCGACTCCCGGCTGCTGCTCCGCGCGGCCGGCTGGGGCGTCGCGACGGAATGGACGGACCCCGACGACCAGTTCGCCCTCATCCTCGCGCAGGCGGAAGCGCCGCGCTTCGCTCCCTAAAGCGACTGCCACTCCCGCACAGCATCCACCGGCGCCACCAGCATTAGGACGTTCAAGGTGAGGTTGTCGCGGATCGTCCAAAGCGTCAGCAGCTCGAAGAAGATGGCGATCGCGACCGTCGCCCAGACGGGAAGCCGCCGCGCGAGGAAGAAGCCGAGGCTCATCCAGCCGAGATCGGCGAGGCTGTTGAGGACGCTGTCGCCGTTGTAGCCGAAAGCGAACGTCGCCTCACGGTAGCGGTCGATGATGTACTGGTTGTTCTCCAGCAGCTCCCATCCCGCCTCGATCGCGACGGCGGCAATGTAGCGCTCGCCGATAGGGTTCCGGCGCAGGAACAGCCAGCCGAGCAGGTAGAAGAGGAAGCCGTGGATGATGTGGCTCGGCGTGTACCAGTCGGCGATATGCTGACTGTTGTCCGGCCCCTGGACGGTGCTGACCCACAGCTTTGCCGTGCCGCAGGTGCAGATGGGCGGCCGGCCCATGCAGAGCAGGATGAGCGCCATCACGGCGGCTAGGCCCAGCGCGATCAGCCAGTGGCGCCGTTCAATCTTCATTTCGCCACGGTAACAGCTGCGGCTCCCGCGTCAAAAGCTTGACGCCCGCACCCTCGCTCCGCCAGTAGCGCGCATGGCGACGGTCAATCCCCTCAAAAGGCGCGGGCTCCTCTTCATCCTTTCGAGCCCAAGCGGCGCCGGCAAGACCACCATTTCGCGCATGATTCTCGAGAGCGACGACGGGATCGGATTGTCCGTCTCTGCGACGACCCGGCCTATCCGCCCCGGTGAGGTGGACGGGAAGGACTATCATTTCGTCACCGACGCCGAGTTCGAACGGATGGTCGCGGACGGCGAATTCCTGGAATGGGCGCACGTCTTCGGCCATCGCTACGGCACGCTCCGGCGCGAAGTGACGAAGCAGATCGAGGGCGCGCAGGACGTGCTTCTCGATATCGACTGGCAAGGCACGCAGCAGTTGAAGCAGGTCGATCCCGACATCGTCCGCGTCTTCATCCTCCCGCCCTCCATGGAGGAGTTGGAGCGGCGGCTCCGCTCCCGGGGCACGGACAGCGACGAGGTGATCGCCAACCGCATGTCCCGCGCCAAGGCGGAGATCAGCCACTGGGCCGAATATGATTATGTTTTCATCAACGACGATGCCGAACATTGCAGGAAGCTCGTCCACACGGTGCTGAAGGCCGAGCGCCTGAAGGCCACGCGCCGCATCTTCCTCCACGACTTCGTGCGAAGCCTGATCGGCTAACGCCCACTAGAGAAGCTGGAGGAAATGGTGTGCGGCTTCGAAATCGCGCCGCCGCGCCTCTAGCGCCTTGCTCGCCTCCGCATCCTCGCCCCATTGCTCGGCCTGCCAAGCCTCATCGAGCGTGGCTGCATTCCAGGCAGCTTCCAAGTCGATCGCTCCTTCCGCCAACGCCAAGGCAATGATTAGCGAGCCGCTGATCGTCACCAGCGGCGACAGCGCCGCAAGCTCGAATGCCGTTCGCGCCGCCACAGCCTGGGAGAGCTGCTTCAAGGTCATCTCATGCTGCGGCCGGTGCATGATGCCGCAGACCAGTTCGAAGTCGACGTCGAAGCGCCGCCGCGCCCAGGCAAGGAGCGGGTCCCAAATATCCGCCTGCCGCTGCACGAGCGCCTGCGGCGTATCGGCGCGGTAGCAGAGAAGGTCGCTCTCCCCGTAGGCGCCGAGACCTGCCGCAAAGGTATCGGGGTCAGGCGCCACCCGGTCGATGGCCGCGTTGGCGAGACCCGTGAGCGGCATCGAGCGCGGATCGATTTCCTCGGCCTGCCCATTCCATTCGGCGGCGACCGCGGCGGCAAGCTGCTTAGTCGGCACGAAGAGCTCGGCGCGCGCGGGCGTCTTCACCCGCCGCCCGTCGAGCAGGATTTCATATCCGCCATCGGCTGGGGCGGCCTCGGCATTCTGGTAGAAACGCTTCATGGCGCGGGCGGCGTCCGCCATTTCCGGGCGAGCCATTTCGGTGCGAGGAAGCTTCCGATCACGCCAATCAGTGCAATGGGAAAACCGATAATCGATCCTCCTTCGACGATCTTGTCCGTCTGCCAAATGACGAGGCCGAGGAAAACCATGATCGTGAAACCGATCCGGCTCATCTGGATCATGATGAAGCGGTTCCGCCATGTGGCTTCGTCGATCTCTCGGCTCATACAAGGGCCTTTATGTACGCGTTGATGTCGGCGGGGCGGCTGGCGATGAAATGAGCGCCGGCGGCCTCCAGTTCCGCTGCGGAGTGATAGCCCCAGGCGACGCCGATCGCCGTGACTCCCGCCGCCCGCGCCATCGCCATGTCGAAGCTTGTGTCGCCGATCATCAGGGTCGTTTCCGGCGCGGCGCCCGCATCCGCCATCGCCTGCTCGATCATCGACGGGTGCGGCTTCGACGGATGCCGGTCGGCCGTCTGCAGCGTGACGAAGCGGGGATGAAGCCCGTGCCGCTCAAGGCAGAGCCGAAGGCCGCGGTCCGACTTGCCCGTCGCGACGCCCAGCAGCCAGCCGTCCGCATCCAGTTCCTCGATCAGCTCGACCACGCCGTCATAAAGCGGCTCTTCGACCAGCCCTCGTCCGCGGAGCCGCTGGAAGGCGAGCTTGTAATCCTCTGCCAAAGCGAGGTGCATTCCGGGTTCTGCTTCCGGAAGCATCGCCTGCATCGCCTCGTAAAGGCTGAGCCCGACCACCCGCCGCGTCCGCTCGCGCGGCGGCGAGGGCAAGCCGGCGCGCGTGAAGCAATCTTCCATCGCTAGGCAAATATTCGCTCCGCTGTCGACGAGCGTCCCGTCGCAGTCGAAGATAGCGAGGCGGTTCGTCACCGGCCGCTCCTCGATCGCCGCTCACCCCGCCGCTCCTTGCGTCGGGCCTTGGCGGCAGCAGTTGCCGCCTTCCTTTTGCCCTCCGGCGTCTCAGAAAATTTCGGCTCGTCGAGCGGCAGATCGCCGAGTGCGGGATCGAAGCCGAGGCTGGCGATGCTGTCCGCGAAATGATCGGGCAGCTCCGCGGTCACATCGACCCGCCCGCCGTCGGGATGATCGATCCTGATGCGCCGGGCATGGAGGTGCAGCTTGCGGCTGATCGCGCCGGTCAGGAACGCCTCCTGGCCGCCATATTTGCCGTCGCCGACGATCGGATGACCGATCGCCGCCATATGGACGCGAAGCTGGTGGGTGCGGCCGGTATAAGGCTGCAGCTCGACCCAGGCGGCGCGGTTGCCCGCCCGCTCGATCAGGCGGTAGCGTGTCTTGGAGGGAAGCCCGTTCTCCTCGTCGACATGCATCTTCTCGCCGCCCGTGCCCAGCTGCTTGGCGATAGGAAGATCGATGAAGCCGTCCCTGATCTCCGGCACGCCGACGACGAGCGCCCAATAGACTTTGCGCGCAGTCCGGCCCGAAAAGGATTTCGAAAAGAAGGCGGCGCTTCGCGGCGTCCGCGCAAGAAGCAGCACGCCCGACGTGTCCTTGTCGAGCCGGTGGACGAGCTTCGGCCGCGGCCCTTCATCGGCAAGGCCGTCGAGCAGTCCGTCCAGATGCGTCTGGGTCTTGGTGCCGCCTTGCGTCGCAAGGCCAGGCGGCTTGTTGACGACGATCGCCTGCGCGTCGCGGTGGATCACCATTTCCCGGACAAACGCGATCTCGTCCTCGCTCAGCTGCCGCCTCTCCACCTTCGGCTTCGGCGCGGCAGGCGGTTCGGCAGGCGGTACGCGGATGATCTGGCCGGCTTCGATCCGATCGCCCGGCGCTGCGCGCTTGCCGTCGACGCGAAGCTGTCCTGTCCGCGCCCAGCGCGACACGATGTTGAACGTCGCGTCCGGCAGGTGTCGCTTGAACCAGCGGTCGAGCCTGATGCCGTCATCTTCGGCATCGACGGTGAACTGGCGAACGTCCCCGGCAAGGCTCATGCGCCTGCTCCCGACAGCCAAAGGCCCAGGAAGGTCAGCAGGAGCGCGCCGATCACCGACGACGCCACATAGAAAGCGGCCGCTGCATATTGCCCTTCGAAGATCATGAAGGCGGTTTCTGCGCTGAAGGCCGAAAAGGTTGTGAAGCCGCCCAATATGCCCGTGAGGATGAAAACTCGGATCGTGTCGCCCTCGCCGCCCCGGGCCAGGATGATGCCCAGCGCCAGCCCGGCAAGCAAGCTCCCTACAAGGTTCACCGCCCAAGTGCCCCAAGGGAAGGCGGCGCTCGCCCGCTGCGCGGCGATCAAGGTGACGCCGTAGCGAACGCCCGCGCCGATGGCGCCGCCGATCATTACGAGGAGGAAATTGGGCATGGGCGGCGATGTAGCGACGGCGGACGGCGTGCGCCAGTGCGGCTTAGCGCCCACGCCAGTAAGCGAAGGTCTCCGCCTGCACTTTGCGGATGAAGGCTGCCGCCTCCCGCCCCTCCCATGGCCCGTCATAGCCCCGGCTCCGCGCGCCGCCGGCAACCCACCAGCCTTGTCCCGGAAGACCATCGCTCTGCCTCACGACCAGCACGGCAAGCTCCGGCTCCCCCCGAGCCTCCGCCTCCTCGTCGACGGCGCCGAGAATAGAGCAAAGCGCCCGCATCTTCGGCCGCGAAAAGGCATAGCCCAATTGCTCCAGCACTTCGGCATAGGTGAGCGCCGTTCCGCCCTTGGCCGCGCCGACCAGGATCGCGCGCACTTCTTCCGGTTCGGCAAGCGTCATGGCTCCAGATTAGCGCATCGCCGCCCCTGCACCAATTTGTCTCACTGGATGGTGCATCCACTTTGCACCGGCTTGTGGAGCATCCCGCCGAGGCCTAGGTGCCCCCATATGAACTCCCCCGCACAGGATCACGCGCGGGCCCGCGGCGGGCTCTTTCTAGGCTTCGGCGCCTACCTTCTCTGGGGGGTGCTGCCGCTCTATTTCAAGGCGCTGGCGCATGTCGATCCGGTCGAGATCGTCGCCCACCGCATCCTCTGGTCTTTGCTGTTCCTCGGTGCTCTGGCGACCCTGTGGAGCCGCTGGGGCGCAATCCGGGAGGCGGTGAGGACGCCGAAGGTTTTAGGCGTGCTCGCCCTCACCTCGGTACTGATCGGCACCAATTGGCTGGTCTACATTTGGGCAGTTTTGAACGGCCATGTGCTGGAGGGCAGCCTCGGCTATTATCTCAACCCGCTCGTCAACGTGCTGCTGGGCGTCCTCCTTCTGAAGGAGAAGCTCAGCAATCCGCAAAAGGCCGCGGTTGGCCTAGCCGCGGCGGGCGTGGCCGTGCTGGCGGTAGGCGCCGGCAGTGGCCTCTGGATCAGCCTTACGCTTGCCTCGAGCTTCGCCCTTTACGGCTTCCTCCGGAAGGTGACGCCGGTGGACTCGCTGGAAGGTCTGTCTATCGAGACGGTGATCCTCGCGCCGCTCGCGCTCCTCTGGGTACTGTGGCTCAGCTCGAAGGGCGAAAGCGGCCTCGGCGTGGATACGGCGACAACCTTGCTGCTCGTCGCGGCAGGCGCGATCACGGCCGTGCCCCTCCTCCTCTTCACCGCCGCAGCCAAGCGCCTTCCTTATTCGACACTCGGCTTCCTCCAATATATCGCGCCGTCGCTCCAGTTCCTGCTGGCGGTGCTCCTCTTCGGCGAGAAGCTGACGACGGCGCACGTCATCTGCTTCGCCGCCATCTGGACGGCGCTCGCCATCTTCGCGGCGGAAGGGATCAGGCTCGGCCGCCGCGCCGCGAAGGCGCGCGCCGCCGCGACCGCCTAAGCCCGCGCTTTCTCAGCGGCGATCCACTCGCCGACCTGGGTTTCGAGCACGTCGAGCGGCACCGAGCCCTGCAGCAGAACCGCGTCGTGGAAGCGGCGAAGGTCGAACTTGGTGCCAAGCTCCCGCTCCGCCCGCGCGCGAAGCTCGCGGATGCGAATGTTGCCGATCATGTAACCGAGCGCCTGACCGGGCCAGGAGATGTATCGGTTCACTTCCGCATCGATGTTGGCATCGGTGAGCGCCGTGTTCTGTTTCATGAAGGCGACGGCTCGCGCCTTGTCCCAGCCCTTCGAATGGATGCCGGTATCGACCACCAGCCGCGCCGCGCGCCACATCTGGTAGCTCAGCTGCCCCATACGCTTCGCAGGCGTGTCGTAGAGGCCCATCTCCTTGCCGAGGCTTTCGGCATAAAGGCCCCAACCCTCGGTAAAGGCGGTAAATCCGACGAAGTTCTTGCGATACGGCGCGAGCTCCATCTCCTGCTGCAGGGCGATCTGATGATGGTGACCTGGCACCGCCTCGTGCAGGCTGAGCGCCGGAATTTCCCAAAGCGGCCGCTGGTTCAGCTTCGACGTGTTCACATAATAGTTTCCGGCGAGGCCGCTCTCGGGCGATCCAGCCTGGTAATATGCCGTAGTAGTGCCCTCCGCGATCTCTGGAGGCACCACGCGAATGCCGTAGGGAAGCCGCGGCAAGGTCTTGAACAGCTCCGGCATCTTGCCGTCCACCAGCTTGCTGATCCGCGCCGTCTCCTTCATCAGCTCGTCGGGCGTCGTCGCAAAATATTTTGGATTGGTGCGAAGGTCCTGGATAAACGCTTCGCGGCTCGCGAAGCCCGCCTCCTTCGCCACTTGCTCCATCTCCGCCCGAATGCGTGCGGCTTCCTTAAGGCCGATCTCGTGGATCTGGTCCGGCGTCAGGTTGGTGGTCGTCTCCTGCCGCACCCGGAAGGCGTAATAGTCCCGCCCGCCCGGCTGCGACGAGATGCTGTCCGATTTGGCGCAGGCCGGCTTGTAGGTCTGCCGATAGAAATCGCGGTGCTTCGCGTAAGCCGGGTTCAATACATCGGTGATGACGGTGCGGGCGCGCTGCTGCATCGCGGCCCATTCCCCCTCGCTCACATCGGCGGGGCGCGTCCGGGTGAAGGGCTCGTAGAATCGCGACTTCGTCGGATCCTCAACGATCACGCCGGAAATGCTGCGCTCCGTATTTTCCAGCACCGAGCAGGGAAGGACGAAGCCTTCGCGCACAGCCTCGGCTGTCGTCTGGAGCGAGGCATCGTTCATGCGCGGATATTGGGGCAGGCGGGTGAGATAGCTTTCATAGTCCGCCTTGGTGCGAAATGGCAGCGAGTCCGCCATGCCGGCAAACCCCTGGTGCCAGCCGAAATAGGTTGTGAAGAGCATCTTCCGCTGCCCGTAACGCTCTGCTTCGAGCGACTCCTCCAGCCCCCGCTTCAGGATCGCATGGGTCGTGCGGTCGGACGCGCTGAGCTGCGCGCTGGGTATCTCGTTCAGGCGGCGGAGAAAGCTCTCCGTCTGCGCCAGCCGCTTCCGCCGCGCCTCCTCGCCGAATTCGCCGATCGTGTTGTCGTAATCGCGGACGCCGAGCGAGGTCGCATAGACCGGATTTTCCTTCAGCAGCCACGCATAATGCTCGTCCAGCAGACGCCGGAAATCGTCCGCAGGCGCCGCCGCAACTGGCGACGCGCAGGCAACAAGCAAGGCAAGAAGAACGGAACGGCGCATCACTCTCTCCATATCGTTATGCCCGCACCCTATCCTGCCGCTGGGCCCGCGCAAGTACCGCCAGGCGAAAGCCACTGGCGTCCGTTTATTTTGGCGCTAGGTTCCCCCCGCAAAATATAGCTGGGGAGTTGCCATGAGCTTGGCCGAAGCGACGCCGGAACTGGATATCGCCGATCGCGACGCGCGGAACGACCGCGCCTTTTTCGGTCACCCCAAGGGGCTCGGCTATCTTGCCTTCACCGAGACCTGGGAGCGTTTCTCCTACTACGGCATGCAAACGTTGCTCGTTCTCTACATGGTGAACGAGCTGCTGCTTCCCGGGCATATCGAAAATGTCGTCGGTTTCGAGAGCCTCCGCGGTCTCTACGGCAATATCGAGGGGCAGGCACTCGCCTCCGCCATCTTCGGCACCTATACCAGTCTCGTCTATCTGACGCCGATCCTCGGCGGCCTGCTTGCCGACCGGGTGTTAGGGAAACGCCGGACGGTGATGCTCGGCGCGATCACCATGGCTGCAGGCCATTTCATGATGGCGTTCGAGGCGAGTTTCCTTTTCGCCTTGCTCTTCCTCATCATCGGCAACGGCATGTTCAAGGGAAATATCGCGAGCCAGGTGGGCGCGCTTTACGGCCCGGACGATCTCCGCCGCGCAAGCGCCTTCCAGATCTTCTTCCTCGGCATCAATGCGGCGGTCATCGCCTCTCCGCTTGTGGTCGGCACGCTCGGCGAAGGGGTTGGCTGGCATTGGGGCTTCGGCGCCGCGGGTGTCGGCATGCTCATCGGCCTCGTCATCTATATCGCGGGCCAGAAGCATCTTCCGAAGGAGCATTTCGACCGCCGCGCCGCCGGCGAGAAGGCGGAAAGGCCGAAGCTCACCCGCACCGATTGGAGCGCACTCATCGCGCTCTTCCTGCTCATCCCCGTGATGGCGGTGGGCTTCCTTCCGAACCAGCAGATCTTCAACGCCTATCTCGTCTGGGGCGACCGGCAGTTCGACCTCGAATTCATGGGAACGCAGCTCCCGACGAGCTGGCTCATCACGTTGGATGCGATCACCAGCGTCAGCTTCCTTGCCTTGGTCGCGCTTTTCTACGCCTGGTACGGCAAGCGCCGGAAAGAGCCGGACGAGGTCACCAAGATGATCATCGGCTCCGTCTTCGTCGTGGGCGGACTGCTCTGCCTGTTCGTGGCGGCCGCCACGACGCCCGAGGGCGAAAAGATCGGCCTTTTCTGGCCGGTGATGTTCCACCTGCTGAACAGCATCGGCTTCGCGCATATGCTTCCTGTCAGCCTCGCCCTTTTCGCCAAGGTCGCGCCGAAGGCCGTGAACGCGACGGTGATCGGCATCTATTATCTCACCTTCGTCGCCGCGAACGCGATGGTCGGCTATGTCGGCGGCTGGCTGGACACGATGCCGACGACGAGCTTCTGGCTGATGCACGCGGGCTTCGCAGCCGTTGCGGGCTTCGTCTTCCTGCTCTTCAAGATCTTCCTCTCAAAGCGCCTCGTCCAGGCGGAGCCGGCGCCGCTGCCCGACTGATCGTCAGTCGAGCAAGGCGCGGGTGACGAGGTCGGCTGCCTCTTCGGGGGACATTTGCGTGGTGTCGATCCGGATTTCCGCCTGCTCCGGCTCCTCATAGGGGCTGTCGATGCCGGTGAAATTGGCGAGCTGGCCCGCCCGCGCCTTCCTATAGAGACCTTTGGCGTCACGCCGTTCCGCTTCGTCGAGCGGGGTATCGACGAACACTTCGATGAACTCGCCGTCGGGCAGCATGTCGCGGACCATCCGCCGCTCCGCACGGAATGGCGAGATGAAGGCGCAGAGGACGATGAGGCCGGCGTCCGCCATCAGCTTCGCGACTTCGCCGACGCGGCGGACGTTCTCGACCCGGTCGGCGTCGGTGAAGCCGAGATCCTGGTTGAGGCCGTGGCGCACGTTGTCGCCGTCGAGCAGGTAGGTGTGATAACCGAGCGCGAGCAGGCGCTTCTCGACGAGGTTCGCGATCGTCGACTTGCCCGCGCCCGACAGGCCGGTGAACCACAGGCAGCGCGCCGTCTGGCCCTTCGCGCGGGCGCGCGCCGCCTTCGAGACTTCCAGATGCTGCCAGTGGATGTTCGCGGCGCGCCGCAGCGCGAAGTCGAGCGTGCCGGCGCCGACGGTCGCGTTGGTCTGGCGGTCGATCAGCACGAACGCGCCGAGCGTGCGGTTGTCGGCGTACGCCTCGAACGGGATCGGCTGGTCGAGGCCGAGGTTGCAGTACGCGACCTCGTTGAGGTCGAGGTGCTTCGCCGCCAGGTGCGCCTGCGTGTTGACGTCGACCTTGTGCTTGATCTCCGTGACCTGCGCGCTGACGGTGCGCGCGCCGATCTTCAGCCAGTACGGCCGCCCCGGCAGCAGCGGCGCGTCGCTCATCCACAGCAGGTGCGCGGCGAACTGGTCGGCGACTTCCGCCGGCGCGTCGCCGGCGGCGATCACGTCGCCGCGGCTGATGTCGACCTCGTCGGCGAGCGTCAGCACGACCGGCTGGCCGGCGTGCGCGCGCGGCAGGTCGCCGTCGGCGGTGACGATGCGGGCGACCGTCGAGCGGCGGCCGGACGGCAGCACGACGACCGGATCGCCCGGGGCGACGGTGCCGGCCGCGATCGTGCCGGCGAAACCGCGGAAGTTCTGGTTCGGACGGCAGACCCACTGCACCGGCATCCGCAGCGCGGCGGTCCCGGCGGCACGCGACGTGTCGACCGACTCCAGGTACTCGAGCAGCGTCGGGCCGTCGTACCACGGCATCGCCGGCGAGCGTTCGAGCATGTTGTCGCCCTTCAGCGCCGACAGCGGGATCGGCTGCACGTTCGGGATGCCGAGCTGCGCGGCGAGCTCGCGGTAACCGGCGACGATGTCGTCGAACACGCCTTCGTCGTAGCCGACGAGGTCCATCTTGTTCACCGCCAGCAGCACGTGGCGGATGCCCAGCAGCGAGACGATGTAGCTGTGGCGGCGGGTCTGGGTCAGCAGCCCCTTGCGCGCGTCGACGAGCACCACCGCGAGCTCGGCGGTGGACGCGCCGGTGGCCATGTTGCGGGTGTACTGCTCGTGGCCCGGGCAATCGGCGACGATGAACTTGCGGCGGTCGGTGCTGAAGTAGCGGTACGCGACGTCGATCGTGATGCCCTGCTCGCGCTCCGCGGCGAGGCCGTCGACGAGCAGCGCGAAGTCGATCTCGCCGTTCTGGGTCCCGTGGCGCACGCTGTCCTTCTCGAGGGCGGCGAGCTGGTCGTCGAACAGCAGCTTCGTGTCGTGCAGCAGGCGGCCGATCAGCGTGCTCTTGCCGTCGTCGACGGAGCCGCAGGTGATGAAGCGCAGCAGGCCCTTCGTCTCGTGCTGCTGCAGGTAGGCGGCGACCGCGGCCGCGTGGTCGGAGGCGGCGTTCATCAGAAATAGCCCTCCTGCTTCTTCTTCTCCATCGACGCCGACGGATCGTGGTCGATCACGCGGCCCTGCCGTTCGGAGGTCGTCGCGACGAGCATCTCGGCGATGATCGCCTCGAGCGTGTCGGCCTCCGAGTCGATCGCGCCGGTCAACGGATAGCAGCCGAGCGTGCGGAAACGGACCTTGCGCTGCTGCGGCACTTCGCCGGGGCGCAGCGGCAGCCGCTCGTCGTCGACCATGATCAGCGCACCGTCGCGCTCGACGACCGGCCGCTCCTTCGCGAAGTACAGCGTCGGCACCGGGATCTTCTCGCGGAAGATGTACAGCCAGACGTCGAGTTCGGTCCAGTTGGAGATCGGGAACACGCGCACCGACTCGCCCTTGTGGATCCGCGTGTTGTAGACGTCCCACAGCTCGGGACGCTGGTTCTTCGGGTCCCAGCGGTGCTGCGCGCTGCGGAACGAGAACACGCGCTCCTTCGCGCGCGACTTCTCCTCGTCCCGGCGCGCGCCGCCGATCGCCGCGTCGAAGCCCCACTTGTCGAGCGCCTGCTTCAGGCCCTGCGTCTTCATCACGTCGGTGTGCACGGTCGCGCCGTGGGTGATCGGTCCCATGCCCTGCGCGACGCCGTCCGGATTCGTGTGCGTGCGCAACTCGACGCCCGTCTCGGCGGCCCGGCGGTCGCGGAACGCGATCATCTCGCGGAACTTCCAGCCGGTGTCGACGTGCAGCAGCGGAATCGGCGGTTTCGCCGGGTGGAACGCCTTCACCAGCAGGTGCAGCAGCACCGAGCTGTCCTTGCCTACCGAATAGAGCATCACCGGGTTGGCGAACTCCGACGCCACCTCGCGCAGGATGTGGATGCTCTCGGCCTCGAGGCGGTCGAGATGGGACAGGCGGTGTTCGTCGATCATCGAGCGCCCTTTCCTAAGACGTGTCGCGGAGCGGAGTTCAGAACGGCCAGACGCGCGGGATCGCCCACAGCACGGCGATGCCCACGACGATCGACAGCGGCAGGCCGACACGGACGTAATCCATGAAACGGTAACCGCCGGGGCCGTAGACCATCAGGTTGGTCTGGTAGCCGATCGGCGTGATGAAGCCGTTC
>NZ_DASWTN010000030.1:0-87792 GCF_036402135.1 Allosphingosinicella sp.
CAGCAGGAGCAATCCGAGAGCACCGACCGCGCCACTCACTGACCCAAGGGAGAGCGCAACCGGCGAAGCAAAGCCGAAAAGATAGGCAGTGACCACCGCGCCAAGGGCAGCGCCGCTGGTCGTACCAGTTAGGTCAGGCGAGGCGAGGGGGTTGGCGAAGAGCGCCTGAATGGCCGCACCCGAGGCACCCAGCATGGCGCCATAGGTGAGGGCAAGAATCGCCCGCGGCAGCCGCAGCTCGACCAGGATGGAAGCCGCAAGCGCGCGCTCCTCCTGGAACAGAGCAGCCAAGGTATCGAACGGGAGCAGCGCCGATAAGATGAAAAAGGCTGCTGTCCCCGCAACAAGGATGAGAGCGATTGCGCGGCTCATCGCGCCACCTTCCGCAGCCGTTCGATCTCATCGATCATCGGGGGCCCCATGCAGGTCCACCGCCGCCCATCCGTGGCAATCGTTTTCGCGCGCCTGTTCGCCTTCGCCATTGGGTGGGAAAGCCAGCGCTGTTCGCCGGAATATTGGTTGGCGCGATAGTCGCTCCTTAGCAGAATGGCGGGCGGTGAAACCAGCAACTGCTCGAGCGATATGCGGTCGCCGCTAAGCGGCCTTTGCCTGAAGCCCGCCAACCGCATCCAATCGGCAGTCAGGCCTTCCGCTGCAACACTGCGCCCGCCCCCCCCGAGCCAGATGGTATCGGCCTGCCGCCGTGGCGCGGTCCGCTCAAGGGCGGCGATACGCGCCACAAGCTGCTCGCCGGCCGCCTTTCGCTCGAGCTCCGCCGCCATCGTCCGGATCATAGCTTTTATGTCGTTAAGCCGCTGAGGGTAGGGGAGCGTGATAAGCCTTATGCCCAGCCGCCGCGCGATCCGCTCCGCATCGCGCCCGCCGCCGCCCATGTCGAAGACGAGTTCGGGCCGGTGCCGGGTCACGGAAAGCAGACTGCCATCGTTCCGCACATGGCGGCGGGCCTGCTGCCACATCGGCGTTTCGAGCGGCTCCTGGGCGAGATAGGTGACGGACGCGATCCGCTCCGGCTCGGCTAGCGCCAGCAATATCTCGTCCGTGCACAGTTTGAGCGAGGCGGCGCGCTTCGGCGCCGCCTCCGCTGCTCCGCCGAGCGCGAGCGCGCTAGCGGCCAAGGCGCAGGCGAAGGCCCGCATGCACCGTTCGTCCGGGCGTATTATAACCGACCAGATCCACATAATCGGCATCGCCAAGATTATCGACACGCCCAAATGCTTCAACATTGGGCTGAAGCGCGTAGCCGATGCGCGCGCCGATCAGCAGGTAATCGCCAAGCGTCACGTCGGAATAGGTGTCGAAATCGGTATCGCGGCGCTTCCCCACATAGGCTGCCGACGCGCCGAGGCTGAGCGGACCCCGCTCCCAAACCCCGTAGAGATTCCCGCTGTGCCGCGGCCGCCTGATCTCCCTCAGCGGCTCGCCTGGTCCACTGTCCGCTTCGCGGGCATCGAGCAGGGTGTAGTTCCCGCCCAGCGAAAGCCCGTCCACTGGCCGCCACTCGCCGGAAAGCTCCACGCCGCGGCGGCGGCTTTTCCCTTCCGCATTCACGTAGGTGTAGGTGCTGGCGGGGAAGGGGGTGAGCTGGGAATAGACAATCTCGTTCCGCAGATTGTTGGAAAATCCCACGAGTTCGAGCGAAGCCTTTTGCCCGGCCCAGCGCAGGCCCGCTTCGAAGCCGTTCGACTTTTCCGGCGTCAGCGCAGGATTGCCGACGAAGCCCGAGTCCGGCGCGTATCCGAACAATTCGGCAAAGCCCGGCTGGACGATCCCCTCGCCATAGCTCCCGAGGAGCGAAAAGCCGCCGCCGATGCCGAGAATAGCGCCGGCGCGGAATGTAGTCTCGTCCTTGAACCGGTTGAACCGGTCGTGACGCAGCGCGACGTCGGTCGTCAGCGACGTGCCCCAATTCGCCCGCCATTCCCCTGTGAAGGCGGTACGCCCGCGGTCATAGTCGACATCTCTCCCGCCGCCGAACAGCAGATCGCGGGTGCCGAACTCCTCTTCTTCCCGCTCGATCGCCCCGATCAGGGCATGACGGCCGCCGCCGCTTTCAAACCTCCGAGTTCCCTGGGCGCCGAACCGCGTCCGTTTACCTAATGTGTCGTTGGTGCGGACCTCGCCGTCGCTGTTGCGGTTCTCGCTATCGAGAAATTGCGCTTGCGCGAGGATGGACCAGGGAGCGTTGTCACCGAGGCCATATTTGGCCCAGCCCCTGACGGCATAGGTTTCCGCGACCGACTTTTCCGCCGTATCGGCGCGACGGAAATTGTCGTCGGTCCCGTCGAACTCGAAATAGTGGCGGACATAGCGGCCGACCGCCCCGATTTCCGTGTCTGCACCCAGGCGGGTTACCCCCTTTAGGCTGCCGCCATAATTCTCATAGCCGTCGCGGTCGCCAGTTCCGCCGCCCAGGATGTCGATGCCATCGCTCCGGCTCCACGAAGCAGTGGCGGTGAGGCCCGCGGTTTCGCCACCCGACACGAACGCACCGGCAAGCCGGGCGCTGTCGAGGCTGCCATATTCGCCGAGCAGGCTTGCGCGCCGCTCCCCGAGCGGATTGGGCGTCTCGATCGCAATGACTCCGCCGAGGGCCTCGGAGCCCCACAAGGCTGACTGCGGCCCTCTGATCACCTCAATTCGGCCAAGTCCGTCCGCTGAGATCGTCTCGAACCGGGCGGCGCCGTCCGACGCGACATCGTTGAAGGCGATCCCGTCCACGAACAGCAGGGTCTGATTGGCTTCGGCGCCGCGGATACGCACCTGCGCCTGCGCGCCGGGGCTTCCGGCTACCGACACCGAGCCTCCGGGCACGAGCCGGAGATAGTCAGCGACGAATGGCTCGGCCAGCGCCTCGATCTCCGCCTCGTCGAACAACGTGACGGAGCCCGTTGCCTCTGCCTCGGCAAGCGGAAGCAGCGAAGCCGTGACGACGATATCCTCATCGGCGGCGCTGGCGGTGGGGGACTTGATAGCCGCATGAGCAGCGGCGGACAAAAGAACGGAAAACATAGATACCTCCTAACGACATGGCTGCCGTCTCGGAGGAACCGCAGGCGAAATTGCCTTCGGTGCCACGCATCGCAGGCTGGACCCGGCCGGATGCGGACGACAAGCGGAGGCAGGTCTCCTGGCTTGCAGCTCGAACGCTCCGTCATCCTTTGCGGATGGGAAGCTCGCCGCTTACAGTTGCGGGCACAGCGCCGGATCTTCACCGGCTTCCCTTTTCACCGCCGTCTCCGGCGGCACCTTCGCTGCCCGCTAGCTATTGCGGTGCAGCATGGCTTGTCAATCGCGGCCTCTGGCGGTAAGTGCGCCCATCCTTTGCATGAGGCTGGTCGGAACCAGCCATTATTCAGGAAAATCAGACATGAAGACCGACGCCCATCCCGATTATCACATGATCACGGTCCAGATGACCGACGGCACCAGCTTCCAGACCCGCTCCACCTGGGGCAAGGAAGGCGACACGCTGGCGCTCGACATTGATCCGACCTCGCACCCGGCCTGGACCGGCGGCACCGGCAAGATGCTCGATACGGGCGGCCAGGTTGCGCGCTTCAACAAGCGCTTCGGCGGACTGACGCTCGGCAAGAAGTAAGTCAGTGGCGGGGGGCGTAGCGCCCGTCCTCGAGACGGAGCGCCTCATCCTGCGCGAACAGCGGCTGGGTGATTTCGATCGCCATGCCGCGATGCTTGCCGATCCCCTTGTCTATCGCTTCGTCGGCAACATGCCGACGGCCCGCGAAGATGCCTGGCGTAAGCTGATCGGCTGCTGCGGGCTCTGGAATATGCTCGGCTACGGCTATTGGTCGGTGGAGCTGAAATCCACCGGCACCTATATCGGCCAAGTCGGATTCGCCGACTTCAAGCGCGAGATGCAACCGACCATCGAGGGCATCCCGGAAATGGGCTGGATCCTTGCGCCCGAAACGCACGGGCAGGGGCTTGCGAGCGAGGCGGTCGCTGCGGGCCTCCGCTGGTCCGATGAAGCACTGGGCGGACCGGAAGTCACCGCGATCATCGATCCGGGCAATGCAGGTTCGATCCGGGTGGCCGAGAAGGCCGGCTTTACCTCCCGCGAGAATGCCACCTACAAAGGCGAGCCGATCCTGCTTTTTCGCCGTCCTGCGCGTTAGTCTCGGCTGAGGGGAGGGCTCCCGCCTGCCGCCACCTGCCGTACGCCATTGATAACAATGGGTGAGGCGACGCCCGGCACGCCGTCTGCTTGGATCTCCATGCCGCGCGCGATGACCTGCGGATCGTCGAACACCTGCGCCACATCGTTGATCGGCCCTGCTGGAACGCCCGCCGAGGCGAGGGCGGTCAGAAGCTCGTCCCGCCGGCGCTGGGCGATGGCCGGAGCAAGGGAAGCGACCAGTGCCTGCCGTTCGCGGACTCGGTCTGCATTGGTGGCAAAGCGCGCATCCGCCGCCAGCGCCGTCAGGCCAAGAATGTCGCACAATTTCCGGAACTGCCCGTCATTGCCGACCGCAATGATCATCCACCCGTCCGCAGCCGCAAAGGTCTGGTAAGGCGCGATGTTCGGATGCGCATTTCCCATCCGGTGCGGCGCCTCGCCCGAGACGAGATAGTTCATCGCTTGATTCGCAAGCACCGACACCTGCGTATCGAGCAAAGCCATATCGATATGGCACCCGGCGCCCGTCACATCGCGTCCGCGCACAGCTGCCAGGATGGCGACCACCGAATAGACGCCCGCCAAGATGTCGGCATAGGCGACACCAATCTTTTGCGGCTCGCCATCGGGGTCGCCGGTCAGATCCATGATCCCGCCCATGCCCTGGATCATGAAGTCGTAACCCGCACGCGGAGCATAGGGGCCGGTCTGCCCGAAGCCCGTGATCGAGCAATAGATGAGCCGCGGGTTCAGCGCTGAAAGGGAAGGGTAATCGAGACCGTATTTCGCCAGCCCGCCCACCTTGAAATTCTCGATCAGGATATCGGCCTCGGCCGCGAGCGCCTTCACCTGCTCCTGGCCCTCAGTGCTCTCCAGATCGATCGCCAGCGACCGTTTGCCGCGATTGCAGCCGTGGAAGTAGGCAGCGCTGCCGTCCTTCTCAACGAACGGCGGACCCCAGCTGCGCGTATCGTCGCCGCTTCCGGGCCGCTCGACCTTCACCACCTCCGCACCGAGGTCCGCCAGCAACTGCCCCGCCCACGGACCGGCAAGGATCCGGGCCAGTTCGACGACCTTCAAGCCTCGAAGCGGCTTATCCACTAAAAGGCGGAGATGCCCGTGATCGCGCGGCCCATGATCAATGCATGGACGTCGTGCGTCCCCTCATAGGTGTTGACCGTCTCCAGGTTCAGCGCATGCCGGATGACGTGGAATTCGGCGCTAATGCCGTTGCCGCCGTGCATGTCGCGGGCGATGCGGGCGATATCGAGCGCCTTGCCGACGTTGTTGCGCTTGATCATGCTGATCGTCTCCGGGATCAGCACGCCTTCGTCCAGCCGACGTCCCACCCGGAGCGAGGCCTGGAGCCCAAGCGTGATCTCCGTCAGCATGTTGGCGAGCTTCAGCTGCACGAGCTGGTTGGCGGCAAGCGGCCGCCCAAACTGCTTCCGGTCGAGCGTATAGGTGCGCGCCGCCTCGTAGCAGGCCTCGGCCGCGCCCATCGAGCCCCAGGAAATGCCGTATCGCGCCCGGTTGAGGCAGCCGAATGGCCCCTTAAGACCCGCCACGTTCGGCAGCAGCGCGTCCTCGGGCACCTCGACGCCGTCCATCACGATCTCGCCGGTGATCGATGCGCGGAGCGAAAGCTTCTGCTTTACGGCGGGGGCCGAGAGCCCCTTCATGCCTTTTTCCAGCACGAAGCCCCTGATCTGGCCGCCATGCGCTTCGGACTTCGCCCACACAACGAACACGTCAGCGATCGGCGAATTGGTGATCCACATCTTTGAGCCAGTGAGGCGGTAGCCGCCGTCCACCTTTTCCGCCCGGGTCCGCATGCCTGCCGGGTCCGACCCCGCGTCAGGCTCGGTCAGGCCGAAGCAACCGACCCATTCGCCGCGCGCGAGCTTAGGCAGATACTTCTTCCGCTGCTCTTCGGAGCCGTAGGCATAGATCGGGTACATGACGAGCGACGACTGGACCGACATGGCGGACCGGTAGCCGCTGTCCACCCGCTCAACTTCGCGCGCGACAAGGCCGTAGCTCACATAATTGAGCCCCGCGCCGCCATATTCCACCGGAATGGTCGCGCCGAGCAGACCGAGCTCGCCCATCTCGTCCATGATCGAGCGGTCGAAATCCTCAGCCAGATAAGCTTCCGTAACCCGCGGCAGCAGCCGCTCCTGCGCATAGCCGCGCGCCGTGTCCCGAACGAGCCGCTCCTCATCCGTCAGCTGCTCGTCCAGCCCAAACGGGTCCGCCCAGTCGAAGCTCGTAATCTTGGATTCCAGCATGTTCATTCCCTTCGGGCGGCGCTGCCCTTATGCTTGTCCGATGTCCATTTTGTGCCGGAACATCAAGTAGGGAGCGGAGCCAAAGGCTCTTCCAAGGCGATTTTCAGGGTGCAGAGCCGGCTTCCTGCGGCGATAACACCTTGAAGCCCTGCAAGAATTCGGCAAGGAGAACCGGCGGCGGGGAGACCCGCTTTGTGAGGGGAATTGAGCATTTCTGTTTCGCATCTGGCTGCGGCCATCGCTGCACTTGCTCAGGCACAGCCACAGGCGGTGCCTTCCGAGCTGCCGCGGCCGGTGCAGGCGCCTCTCGATATCGACACCGCATCGGATCCGATCCTGCAATTGGCCCGCGGAAGCGTGTCGCCCGCCGAATTCGTCGCGCTCGTGCAGAGAGCGGTGGAGCGCAACCCTGGCGTGGACGAAGTCGCGGCTGGCATTGCCGAGGCGGAAGCCGCCGAAGACGAGGCCCGCTCCGGCCTCTATCCGGTGGTCGATCTGAGTGTGGACTCCAACCGGACCATCTCGCGCGAATTCGAATCGTCCGGCGTCTTCGATGACCTGATAGAAAGATCGCGGCCGGAGGGGCGAACCGACGCCACCGTCCGCGTCCAGCAGACCCTCTTCGATTTCGGCGCAACCACCGCGCGCATTGCAGCAGCAGGCGCTCGGCTTCGGGCCGCCAGCAACCGCGCCGAAGCCGCTGCCGACGAAACCGCGCTCCGGGCGATCGCCGCCTGGTACGATGTCTTTGCCTATCGCGCGCTGGTGACGCTCGGCCTCGCTTTCTCGGAAAACCAGGGCGAACTCCGCGAGGCGGTGAGGACCCGCATTTCGCAGGGCGTTTCGGCCGAAGGCGATCTCCCGCGCGTCGAAAGCTACATCGCCTCCTCGGAGGCTGATCTCGCCCGCTACCGCCGGCTTCTCGCCAATGCGGAAGCGCGGTTCGAAGAGATGTTTGGCGTTCCACCCCCCGCCGACCTCGGCCGTGCGCCCGGGCCCAACGGCCCGTTCATCAGCAAGGATATGGCGCAGGCTCTGGCCCGCGTGATCCCCGAGGTCGAAAGCGCAAACGCCATCGCCCGCGCCACCCGGCAGGAGGCGAGGGCGCAAAAGGCGGATGAGCTTCCGCGGGTCAGCGCCGCCATCGACGCCGGCAAATATGGCGTCCGCGAAATCGACTACGATGTCCGCGGTCGCGTCGTCGTCAATTATCGCCTTTTCGGTGGCGGCGAGGCCCGCACGCATCAGGCGGAAGCGCGTGCCGACGCCGCCGATGCCCGGGCAGTCCGAATCCGCACCGAGGCGGAACGCGACGCCGCCGTCGCCTGGGCGGACGTCCAGGCGCTTCAGCAGCAGCTCGCCGCGCTTCAGAACAGCTATATCGCCAGCCGCCAGTCGCGCGACGTTCTTGCCGAACGCTTTCGCGTCGCGCGCGGCACCCTGTTCGACCTCCTCGAATCCGAAAGCGCCTATTTCAACGTTGCCGCCAGCTATATTCGCGCGGTAACGGAGCTTGACGCGGCGCGCTACGTGCTGCTCTCCCGCACGGGGCAGCTGCTCGACACCTTGTCGATCGCACCGCCGGTACTGGAGACGAAATGAGCGACGACAAGCTGATCGTGCAGCCGCGCGAGCGCTTTGCGCCTTGGCTCATGGAGCCGATGCGCCGCAACAAGGGCATCTACACCAAGGTCTCGCTCGCCGCGGTGGTGATCAACATCTTCGCTTTGGTGACGTCGCTCTTCACCATGGTCGTCTACGACATGGTGCTTCCGAACAACGCCACCTCATCTTTGGTGGCGCTCACCATCGGCCTCGCTATCGTCCTCATCTTCGACTTCGCGCTGAAGACGCTCCGCGCTTATTTCGTTGACGTAGCCGGCGCCCGGATCGACCGGGAGGTCGGCGAGACGGTGTTCGCCAAGCTCCTCGCACTCCGCCTGGATGAGAAGAAGGGCTCGACCGGCGCCCTTGCAGGAGTGATCCGCGAGCTGGAGACGCTCCGCGACTTCTTCGCCTCGGCGACGCTGACCGCAATCGTCGACGTGCCCTTCATCATCATCACGCTCGCAGTCATCGCGCTAATTGGCGGACCTCTGGTGTTCGTGCCGCTCGCCATGATCCCGCTCGTCATCATCTCTGGCGTAGTAACTCAGCCCGCGCTGGACAGGCTTTCGGCCAAGTCCATGTCGCAGGGCCTCCTCAAGCAATCCGTGCTGGTCGAAACCATCGGCGGCCTCGAAACCGTGAAGACCTCCGGCGCGGCGCCCATCCTCTCGGACCGCTGGATCGGCGCCATCGAGGATCACAGCCAGGTTTCGCTCCGCCAGCGGCTCGTCTCCAATATCAGCGTCACCATCGCCGGCAGCGCCCAGATGATCTCCTATGCCGGCGTCGTCGTCGCGGGCGTCGGCATGATCGCGGCGCAGGAGCTTACTATGGGCGGCCTCATCGCCTGCTCCATCCTCGGCGGCCGTGCCGTCGCTCCGCTGGGACAAATCGCGACCCTGCTCTCCCGCGTCACGGCCACCCGCACCGCCTATCGCCAAATCGACGCCATGATGAGCGCCCGCTCCGAAGGCCCCGAGGGCGATGCGCTGGTTCCCGCCACCACCGAGGGCCGCATCGAATTCCGGAATATCCACTTCCGCTATCCCGGCGCTTCCGAAAAGGCGCTCGAGGGCATCAACTTCACGCTTGAGCCCGGCCAGCACCTCGCCATCCTCGGCCGCGTCGGCTCGGGCAAATCCACCATCGCCCGCCTGCTCCTCAACCTCTACGAGCCCGAAGAAGGCGTAATCCTGCTCGACGGCACCGACATCCGTCAGCTCGATCCGCTCGATCTCCGCCGCCGCATCGGCAGCTCGATGCAGGAAAGCCTGCTCCTGTCCGGCTCCGTGCGCGAGAATATCGTGCTCGGCCGCGCCGGGATCGACGATCAGGAGATGCTCCGCGCCACCGAATTGTCGGGAACGCACCAGTTCATGGGCCAGGTCGTGAACGGCTACGATCTGAAGCTCGCCGACCGCGGGGAGGGGCTCTCCGGCGGCCAGCGCCAGTCGATCGCCATCGCCCGCGCCCTCGCCGGCAAGCCGCCCGTGCTCGTCTTCGACGAGCCGTCAAGCGCGATGGACCAGCAGACGGAGACCGGACTTCTAAACCGACTCGAAGGCGAGCTGAAGGGCCGGACCTTCATCGTGATCACCCATCGCACGCCGTTCCTCCGGCTCGTGGACCGGGTCATCATCGTGGATCGCGGCAAGATCGTCGCCGACGGTCCGCGCGACAAAATCCTGGCCCAGCTCAATCGCCCAAGGGCGGCAACCGCATGACCGACACCGCGCTTGAGGATTATGTCGACCGCGTCCGCCCGGCGACCGCGTCCAACATCCTGCTCTGGATCATCTTGGGCTTCGTCGTCCTCTTCTTCATCTGGGCGGCGCTGACCGAGCTCGACCGTTCGGTGCGGGGGCAGGGAAGGGTGATCCCAAGCTCGCAGCTGCAGGTCGTCTCAAACCTCGAAGGCGGCATCGTCGAACAGATTCTAGTCAGGACTGGCGACATGGTCCGCCGCGGCCAGCCGCTCGTCCGCTTGGATCCCACCGCCAGCGGCTCTGAGTTTTCCAGCAACCAATCGCAATTCAATGCTCTTCGCGCCCGCATCGCTCGTCTGGAAGGCGAGGTGCAAGGCCGCCCTCCGGCTTTTCCCGCCGCGACCGACCCCGCCCTTGCCGAGCAGATCGCGATCGAGCGCGCGCTCCATGCCTCGCGCATAGCCGACCTCAATAGTCTCCTTGCCGCCGCGCAGGCGCGCGTCGCCCAGGCTCAGAGAAGCGTCAGCGAAGCGCAAGCTGCTCACGCGGCACGTCAATCCGCTTATCGCGCCGCGCAGACCGAGCTCAACCTCATCCGCCCGCTGGTGGAGCGTGGCATCGAGCCGCGCCTTTCGCTCGTCCAGGCGGAGAACCAGGCTGCCGTCGCAGGCAGCGAAGCCGCCGCAGCAGCAGCAGCGATCACACGCGCCCAGTCGCAGGTGGCCGAGGCGCAAGCCTCGCTCGCCCAGCAGCGTCAGGACTGGCGCTCGCGCGCCGCGCAGGACCTTGCCGCCGCTCAGGCCGAGATGGTGGCGCTCCGCCGCTCGCTTCCGGCTCTGTCCGAGCGGGTCGCAAGGACTGAAGTCCGGTCGCCGCTCCCTGGGCGCGTCAACCGCGTGCTGGTGACCACGGTCGGCGGCTCCGTTGCCCCCGGCGGCCCATTGGTGGAAATCGTCCCAAGCGAAGAAAGCCTGCTCGTCGAAGTTCAGGTCCGCCCCGCCGACATTGCTTGGGTTCGCCTCGATCAAGACGCCAAGATAAACATCACTGCGTACGATCCGTCGGTCTACGGTGCCCTCGACGGCAAAGTCGTGACCATCTCCCCCGACGCGACCGTCAACGAGAAGACCGGCGAAAGCTTCTACACCGTCCGCGTCGCCACCAGCGACCGCCTGCTCGACAAGGCGGGAAGGCCGCTCGCCATCGGCCCGGGCATGATTGCCGACGTCAGCCTCCTCGGCGACAAGCGCACCGTGCTAGACTATATCTTCAGCCCGATCACCCGCCTCAAGGACACGGCGCTGCGGGAGCAGTGAGGTGGCGGACAGGGTGGGATTCGAACCCACGGTGGGCTTGCACCCACGGCGGTTTTCAAGACCGCTGCCTTAAACCACTCGGCCACCTGTCCTTGCGCGGGCCCGCCTTACGCGGCATTCGCGTTTCGGCGCAAGCGCCGGAACCGGCCGGCCAGCTTGCGCGCTATAGAAAGGTTCGCGGGTAAAGCATGGGGTTGCGTATGCGTATGGTGAGCCAGATCGTTGCGATCATGACGGCCGCCTGGCTGCCTCCGCCTGCCGTTACCGGGAGCGCAGCTCTCGCGCAGGGTTCCTATGTCAGCGAAGCCGGCTTCCAGGCCTATCTTCCCACGCTGCGGGCGCAGGCGCGGAGCGCTGGCGTCAGCGAAGGCACGATCAACCGCATCTTCCCGACGCTTCAGTTCAGCCGCCGGACCATCGAGCTCGACCGCCCTCAGGCGCCCTCCGCGAGCGGCAGCCGCTATATCGAGCCCTTTCAACCTTACTATCAGCGGCACGTTACCTCCTCGCTGATCAGCCGCGGGAGGGACCGCTATGCCGGCAACATCTCCCGCCTCAACGAGATCGGCCGCCGTTACGGCGTTCAGCCCTCGGTTCTCGTAGCAATCTGGGGCAAGGAAACGAGCTACGGTAGCATCACCGGCGACTTCGATCTCCTGAACAGTCTCGCCAGCCTCGCTTATGAAGGCCGCCGCCGCCAACTCTTCACCGAAGAGTTCATCGCCACGCTTAAGCTCGTTGATCGCGGCTATTCGCGCAGCCAACTGAAGGGCAGTTGGGCCGGAGCTACCGGCTATCCGCAATTCCTGCCGTCCGTCTTCCTCCGCCTCGGCGTCGATGGCGACGGCGACGGCCGCTCCAACATCTGGACCAGCCAGACAGATGCGCTCGCCTCCATAGCCAACTATCTCAGCAATGCGGGCTGGAAGCCGAACGTGCCCTGGGGCGTTCCGGTGAGCGTCCCTTCGGGCTTCAATCGCAACAGCCTGACCACGCGGCTCGTCTCGCCCCGCTGCACGCGCGTGTTCGAACGTCACAGCCAGTGGCGGACGATGGGGGAATGGCGACGGATGGGTTTCGTGGCGCAGAACGGGCGCTGGCCTGCCGACAATGAAATGGCGACCTTGCTCGAGCCGGACGGGCCAGGCCGCACCGCGTATCTCCTCACCAACAATTACCGCGCGATCCTCGACTATAATTGCTCGAACTTCTACGCGCTGACGGTGGGGCTGCTCGCCGACCAGATCGCCCGCTAAAGCGGGTGGAACAGGCCGGTCATAGACGTTAAGAATGACGTCGGACCGAAGCTCACGCATTTGAGGATGATTTGTAGCTATGAAGCGTAAGGCGCTGATAATACTTGCCTCCGGCATTGCCATTTCACTTCCAGCGACCGCTGCAGCACCGCCTTTCGATACGCCCGCGCCCGTCGCCTTCCTTAAAGATCTCTCCTCCGGCGCCATCCTCTATGCCAAAGACGCGGACCGCCGCATCCCGCCCGCATCGATGGCGAAGATGATGACGACGCACCTTGCCTTCCACCTCGTGAAGCAGGGGCAGATCAAGCTCAACCAGATGTGTCAGGTGCGCCCGGAAACGTGGCAGCAATGGCATGGGCCGCAGGCGGGCTCGACTATGTTTCTCTCGCCGGGCGAAAATGTGAGTGTTGAAAACCTCCTGCACGGCATCGTTACGCTCTCCGGCAATGACGCCAGCGTCGTTCTTGCCGAATGCATTGCAGGGACGGAGCCTGCCTTCGTCGCACAGATGAATCAGGAGGCGAAGCGCCTCGGCATGACGAACTCCAATTTCGGCAATTCCAACGGCTGGCCGGACGAGGGGAGGACCTTCACCACCGCCCGCGACCTCGCCCGCCTTGCCGAAGCGACAATTCTGGAGACGCCCGACCTCTACAAGGCCTTCTACCAGAAAGAGAGCTTCACTTGGGGCAAGACGCTGGGGTCAGGACAGCCGATCACGCAGGGGAACCGCAACCCGCTTCTCGGCAAAGTCCCGGGCGCGGACGGTCTCAAGACCGGCCACACTGCGGAGGCTGGCTACGGCTTCACCGGCTCGGCCGAGCAGAATGGCCGCCGCCTCGTGATGGTGGTTGCGGGGCTTGGAAGTTTCAACCAGCGCATCGAAGAGAGCGTCAAGTTCATGAATTGGGGCTTCCTCAGCTGGAAGTCGCAGCAGCTGTTCAATCAGGGGGAAAAGGTCGCTGACGCGCAGGTTCAGCTCGGCTCCGACGACAAGGTCGGCCTCCTTGCCCCGCGCAACATGGCGGTGACGCTCCCCGCCGGCCTCATGACCGGCAATATGCGGGTCAAGGTCGTCTATGACGGGCCGCTGAAGGCGCCGATTAAAAAGGGACAGCAGGTCGCCCAGCTCGTTATCGAAACCGGCGACACGCAGCCGCAGATCATGCCGCTCGTCGCTGCGGACGATGTAGGCGAGGCGGGTTTCTTCGGACGTATGATGGCGGGTTTGCGCTCGCTCTTCGCGTAAACACGCGTGCGGGGGCGCTTCATCAGCCTCGAAGGCGGGGAGGGGGCCGGCAAGTCTACCCAGCTCAAGAGGCTGGCAGAGGCTCTGCGTGCCCGCGGTCTTGACGTCATCGAGACACGCGAACCCGGCGGAAGCCCGGGCGCCGAGGCGATCCGCGCGCTCCTCCTGCAGGGCGAGGACGACCGCTGGACGCCTGAGGCCGAGGCGTTGCTCTTTGCTGCCGCCCGTGCCGACCATGTCGCCAAGACCATCAAGCCAGCGCTCGAACGCGGCGCCTGGGTCCTCTCGGACCGCTTTCTCGACAGCTCGCTCGCCTACCAAGGCGGCGCTTGGGGCCTCGGCATCGCCCAAGTCCGCGCGCTGCACGAATTCGGCAGCCGCGGATTTCTCCCAGACCGCACCCTGCTCCTGACGCTCCCGGACGCTCCCGACCGCGCCCGCGCCCGCGACACGGAAGGCGCCGACCGCATCGGCGGCCGCGACGCTGCCTATCATGCCAAGGTGGCCGCCGCGTTCGAGGAGATCGCCGCCGCCGAGCCGGAGCGCTGCCGCACCATCGACGCTTCCGGTACGCCCGAAGACGTGACGTCACGATTGCTCGCCGCGATCGAGGATCTGCTGTGAAGCCGCTCTATGGCCACTCAGAAGCAATCGGCGTCTTCCGCGATGGCCTCGCCAGCGGCCGCCTTCATCATGCTTGGCTGCTCAGCGGCCCGGAAGGCATCGGCAAGGCTCTGTTCGCGGATAAGGCCGCGCTTCGCCTCCTCGCGGAAGGCGCCGGCCCGCCCATTGCCGCGCCGAACCTCGACGTCCCCGACGATCACCCCACCGCCAAGCTCGTTGAGGCAGGAAGCCATCCCGATCTCATGCGCCTCCAGCGCCTGCCGAAGGACAGCGGCACCGATCTCGCTCGCTCGATCACCGTAGATCAAGTGCGCAGCCTCCAGCGCCTGTTCGCCACCACGCCGTCCATGTCGCCTTGGCGGGCGGTCATCATCGACGCCATCGACGATCTCGAACGCCCCGCCGCCAATGCGCTTCTCAAGAATCTGGAGGAGCCGCCGGCCAACAGCCTCTTCCTCCTCGTCAGCCACGCGCCGGAGCGCCTCCTTCCCACCATCCGCTCGCGTTGCCGCCACCTCCGCCTCTCAGGCCTGGATCATGACGCCATGACGTCGGCGCTCGAAGCCGCGCTTCCAGAGGCAAGCACCCCGGAAATCAGCGCTTTGCGCGAAGTGGGGCAGGGCTCCCCCGGCCGCGCCATCGGCTTCCGCGGCCTCGAAATAGATGCTCTGGACAAGGCTATGCGGGACCTTGCCGGCAAGGGCGACCCGACCAACGCCCGCCGCGTCGAACTCGCCCAGAGTCTCGCCCTCAAGGCCGCGCAGCCCCGCTACGAAGCCTTTCTCCAGCGCGCGCCCTCCTTCATCGCCGCCACGGCCAAGGAGAGGAGGGGCGCCCCCCTTGCCGAGGCGCTTGCGCTATGGGAAAGGGCGCACGACCTGGCCGGGAGCGCGACGCGCCTCTCGCTCGATCCACAGAGCGTCGTCGTCGAGCTTGCCGGGATGCTCGCGGCGCTTGCACCCAAAGAGGCGAATGCGAGGCGTGGCTGACCCGTTCTACATCACCACCGCGATCAGCTACCCAAATGGCCGCCCGCATATTGGGCACGCTTACGAGGACATCGCGACCGACGCCATCGCCCGCTTCCAGCGGCAGATGGGCCGCGACGTCTTCTTCCTCACCGGCACCGACGAGCACGGCCTGAAAATGGCCCAGACGGCGCGGGAGCGGGGCATGGAGCCTGCCGCGCTGGCGGAGGAAATGTCATCCTATTTCAAGGAAATGGCTGATCATCTTAATATCAGCTATGACCGCTTCATCCGCACCACAGAGCCCGCTCACCACCGTTCGAGCCAGGCGATCTGGCAGGCGATGGTCGACAATGGCGACATCTATCTCGGCCGCTACGAAGGCTGGTACTCGGTCCGTGACGAAGCCTATTACGATGAAAAGGAACTCGTCACCGCGGACAGCGGCGAGCGCCTGTCGCCGCAGGGCACTGAGGTCGAATGGACCGTCGAGGAAAGCTGGTTCTTCCGCCTTTCAAAGTATCAGCAGCCGCTTCTCGACCATTACAATGCCAATCCGGACTTCATCCGCCCGGAAACGCGCCGCAACGAAGTCATGCGCTTCGTTGAGGGCGGCCTGTCCGACCTCTCGGTCTCCCGCACCAGCTTCGATTGGGGGGTGAAGGTCCCGGGCAGCGACAACCATGTCATGTACGTCTGGGTCGACGCGCTCACCAACTACATCACCGGCGTCGGCTATCCGGACACGGAGGCGGATAGCTGGCAGCGCTACTGGCCCGCCGACGTCCACATCATCGGCAAGGACATCATCCGCTTCCACGCTGTTTACTGGCCCGCTTTCCTGATGTCGGCCGGCATTCCGCTCCCCAAACAGGTGTTCGGACACGGCTTTCTGCTCCACCGCGGCGAGAAGATGTCGAAGTCGCTCGGCAACGTCGTCGATCCGCTGGAGCTTGCCGAGGCATTCGGCGTCGACCAGCTCCGCTACTTCCTCCTCCGCGACGTCACCTTTGGCCAGGACGGCAGCTACAGCGCCGAGGCGATCGTCACACGGGTCAACGCCGACCTCGCCAACAGCTTCGGCAACCTCGCGCAGCGCACGCTCTCCTTCATCGCCAAGAATTGCGACGGCGTGCTGCCCTGGGGCGGAAGAGACGATGAGGCAGATGGAGAGCTGCTAGCCGCTGTTGCTATCGCCACACGCCATGAGCTTCCCAATCATTTCAGAAATCTCGAACTAAGCCAAGGGATAGAGGCCTGGCTCCGCGCTGTCTTCGCCTGCAATCAATATATCGACGCGCAGGCGCCCTGGACGCTGCGAAAGACGGACCCCGATCGGATGATCGCCGTCCTCGCCACCCTTTATGTGGCGATCCGAGACCTCGCGATCGCTATCCAGCCCGTCATCCCAACCTCGGCCGGCAAGTTGCTTGATCAGATGGGGATTCCAGCGGAAGAACGGAGCTTCACCGCACTCGAAGATGCGGAAAGCTACAGCCGCCAGACCGCCTCGGGCTTCAAGCTTGCCCCGCCCGCCCCCATATTCCCCAGGCTGGAGCTGCCGGCGGACGGCTGAGGCTCCACAACCGGAGAATTCACATGGCCACGGACGCGCCAACCGACACCGGCTTCGACATTACCCCGCCGAGCGAGGAGCAATTCCAGACGCTGTCGGCCGAACTCGACGCTGACGAACGGCAGGTCCTTCTCCAGCACGGCACCGAGGCGCCCTTCTGCGGGACCTTCCTGGATGAAAAGCGCAAGGGCGTCTTCACCTGCAAGCTCTGCGGCCTGCCTTTGTTCAACGGCGGCTCAAAGTTCGAAAGCGGCACCGGCTGGCCGAGCTTCGCCGCGCCCTTTGCCGAGGAGCATCTCCGCTACATCCGCGACACCAGTTACGGCATGGTCCGCACCGAAATCGTCTGCGCCCGCTGTGGCGGCCACCAGGGCCACGTCTTCCCCGACGGCCCGCCGCCCACCGGCAAGCGCTACTGCATCAACTCGGTCTCGCTGGACTTCACTCCAGAAGGCGAACCGCTTCCCGACAAGCTCATGCGAGGGGCGCCAGAAGGAGAGGTTTGGTCGAGCTGAGCATGTTCTTGCTCAACACGTCAACGAAGTTCCCTCGCCGGCTCTAGGTACTGTTTACGAATCTTTGAGCCTGAACTCCTAACGCGTTCGAAGGGGAGTGGGCGATGGCTAAGTCGACGGACGAACTGATTGAACAGCTGGCGAATGGCAAAGGTAGTCAGCGGCGCAGTGCTGCCTCAGCCCTTGGCAAGCGCAAGGACAAATCTGCTGTAACGCCTTTGCTCCAGCTGCTGTCGAACCCGCGGGCGGCGGTCCGCCGGAGTGCCGCCGAGGCCTTGGGCGGGATTGGCGACAAGGAGGCCTTCAAGCCGCTGGTGGCGCTGCTTGATGACCCCGATTGGGAAGTCCACACGAAAACTGTCGGGGCGCTGGGCGCTCTGAGCGATCCGCGTGCCGTGCCGATCCTGATCGATGAACTGGCCCGCGAAGTGGAGGGCTTGCACCGATACGAGCGACCGGATGGTTCGGTGATCAACTCTACGCCGGAATATGCGGCAGCCGCGGCGCTGGCCTGTTTGCGCGCGCCGGAGAGCGTTGCCCCGCTGCTCGACGTTGCGCGTTCGAATGAAGAGCGCGCTCGCTGGGCCGCAATGGCGGCCCTCTCGGCATTTCCGAACACCGAAGGCCTTTTCGAAGCGATCGTCGAGGTTCTTCCGAAGCATGATTACCACACGGCCTTTCACGCTTCGCAGACGTTGCTCAAACTCGACATGCCGAGAGCTCAAGCAACGCTGACAAAGCTGAAGAACGGACCGAATCCAGAGGTCCGTAAAGGGATCTACGCAGCTTTGGCGGAACAGGGAGACAAGGGCGCCGAACTGGCCCTCCTCGCCATTGGCGATAATGAACATGTTCCCGAGAGCGTTCTGGCGCTGGATCAGCCGGAATCCGTCCGTTTGGAGATCATCGCACGTGAGTTGGAGGACGATGACCGCGGAGTTCGCGGCGGCGCGATCACTCAGCTTTCGCGCATGGAAAGCCCCGAGGCACTGCAGCTGATCCAGAAAGCGTCCCGTAGCCGACATTTCGACGTCCGCAGCTTTGCGGTCGTGCTGCTCGCGTCTCGCGATCCGGTGAAGTCACTCGGGCTGGTGATGCAGTCGTTCGGTGAAGTCTCCACGCGACTCGACGTGATCCGCAAAAGCAACGATCATTATGCCGATCTGGACCCGGGGCGCGGCTTCGGCATCCTCGGCCAGATAGGCAAGCTCTTCGGTGGCATGAGTAGCCGCCGTAGCGGGCTCGTTGATGAGCTTTGTCGCGAATTACAGGACCGGAACCCCACTGCCCGCATGGTTGCAGCGGAGCAGCTTGGCGGGATCGACGATCCGACCTCGACCGAGGCGTTGCTGCGCGCACTTTGTGACGAGAAGCCGCAAGTGAGGCGAGCCGCCGCACAAGCGTTGGGCAAGGGCGAGCGCGGCGACATCCTCGAGACTCTCCTGGCCCGCTCGGCCGCCGAACAAGACGGTGAGGTAAAAGCGGAGCTGATTGCGCGTATCGCGACCCACCACGCACCGGAAGCCGCAGCGGCAATTGAGGCGGCGCTCGATGACAATCAAATCCAAGTCCGGCTCAGTGCCGCTCGCGCATTGTGTGCGCTAGGCAAGCCGCCATTCGAGAGGCTCCGCGCGCTCGTGGGCGAGACAGGAGAGGCAGCGGAACTTCTCGCCGCCACCGGTGATACCGGCGTGCACATCCTTATCGACCTGCTGAGCGTCGGCGGCGTCTGGGACCGGATCAATGCTGCCGGCGCGTTGGAGCGTGCCGATACGTTGGCAGTGCGCACGGCACTCAAAGCTGCGCTCAGCGATGCGGACGATACGGTGCGGGCAGTGGCGGCGAACAGCCTTGCGGGATTCGGCGATCCGGCTGCAATTACGGTATTGCTTGCGCAGCTTCGTACTGCAGATGCCGAGGACCGTGCATCGGCGGCTCATGCGCTTGCCCAGATACGCAATCCGGAAAGCGTCTCGGCATTGATCGAGGCGCTTGATGATGATGACGCGACTGTGCGTTCAACGGCAGCAAGCGCTCTGGGAGCGCTTCAAAGCAAGGAAGCTCTCAACGCACTTGAAGCACTTCGGTCGGATAGTGACACCGACCGCTTTGGCGATCGCGTCAAGGACGCCGCTGAAGAAGCAGTCAGTCGAATTCAAGCAGGTGGTCAGCGTCGCTGAACTGCGGAGGGAGTTCAAAGCAGGTTACCTGGACTCGGGGATGACGAGCCAGGAAGCAGCCGCTAGAGGCGGAGCATGTTCGTCGATAGTCATTGCCACCTGAACTACAAAGGCCTTGTGGAGGAGCAGGGGGCGGTGATCGCCCGCGCGCGCGAGGCGGGCGTTGCCAAGATGCTGAACATCTCCACCCGCGCCAGCGAGTGGGATGAGGTACTTGGCGTCGCGGAGCGGGAGCCGGATGTCTGGGCGTCGGTCGGCATCCATCCACATGAAGCGGACATTCACCCGGACGTGGAGGCGGAGACTCTGGTCGCGCGGGCCCGGCATCCGCGCGTCGTCGGCATCGGCGAAAGCGGCCTCGATTTCTACTACGACCGCTCCGACCGCGACCGGCAGCGGGCGAGCTTCCGCGCCCATATCGCCGCAGCGCGTGAAACCAGTCTTCCGATCATCGTTCACACCCGCGATGCGGAGGAGGACACGCACAACATCCTCAGCGAGGAGATGGGGAAGGGGGCGTTCACCGGCGTTATCCACTGCTTCACCGCCAGCGCCGATTTTGCGGCGAAGGCGCTGGAACTCGGCCTCTACATTTCCATTTCCGGCATTGTGACATTCAAGAATGCGAAGGATCTGCAGGAAACCGCGAGGGCGCTTCCTGCCGATCGCCTGCTCATCGAGACCGACGCCCCCTTCCTCGCGCCCGTGCCGCACCGGGGAAAGCCCTGCGAACCCGCCTTCGTCGCCGATACCGCCCGCTTCCTCGCCGACCTCCGTGGCGAAAGCGTCGAGGCGCTGGCCGAATATACGTCCGCCAACTTCCAGAAGCTGTTTTCGAAGGCGGCCTGAATGAAGCTCCGCATCCTCGGCTGCGGGACTTCTTCAGGCGTGCCGCGGGTCGGGAACGACTGGGGCGCCTGCGATCCTGCCAATCCGAAGAACCGCCGCCGCCGCGTCTCGATCCTGGTCGAGCACGAAAACGCGCGTATCCTGGTCGATACCGGGCCGGATCTTCGTGAGCAACTGCTTGACGCCAATGTATCGGATGTGACCGCCGTTATCTGGACGCACGATCATGCCGATCACTGTCACGGCATCGACGACCTCAGGCAGCTCTTCCACGCGCGCGGCGCGCCCATCACCGGCTATGCTCGCGCCGAGACGCTCAAGGTGCTTCAGGCCCGCTTCGGCTATGCGTTCGAGGGCAAGGACGGCTACCCGCCGGTCGTCACTGGCAATCTGCTGCCCGACGACCTCCAGGTTGAGGGCGTCCGCATCCGCATCGTCGATCAGCCGCATGGCAACATCACCTCTGCGGGCATTCGCTTCGACGCGGGCGGCCGCTCGGTCGGCTATTCGACCGACTTCAACATCTTCACGGAAAACATGGCGGCCTTGTTCGCCGATGTGGAGGTGTGGGTCGTGGATGCGCTCCGGCGGCGTCCGCACCCGACGCATCCGCATCTGGCCCAGGCGCTGGAATGGATCGATGCGGTTAAGCCGGGCCGTGCTATCCTGACGCACATGGACAACAGCATGGACTATGATGGTCTGCGCGCCGAGCTTCCCGAGCATGTGGAGCCCGGCTATGACGGCTTGGAAATCATCTTATGAACGGCGAGCAATCCGCTGAATTCATTTATCTTATTGCCATACTAGTGTTCGTCGCCAGCGCCTTCATGGTGCGGCGGGTGCCGATCGGGCAGGGGCTGAAGATGTTCGCCGGCTGGGTCATCATCTTCCTGGCCGCCTTTGTCGCATTCACGCTGAAGGACGATATCGTCGGCTTTGCGCAGCAGGTGATGGACGAGCGCCGGGCCGAAAGCACCGGCGTCACCCAAGGCGGCGAACTGCGCATCAAGCAGTCGCTGGACGGCCATTTCTGGGTCGATGCCGAACTTAACGGCCAGAATGTGCGCTTTCTGGTAGACAGCGGCGCCACCACGACCAGCATTTCGGCCGATACCGCGCGCCGCGCCGGCATAACCCAGTCGAGTCGTTTTCCGGCGGTGGTGCAGACCGCCAACGGCCTTGTCGAGGTACAGCGCGGCCGTGCCGAGCGGCTGAAGGTCGGGCATATCGTTCGCGAGGATCTGGCGCTTCACATGTCGGACGCGTTCGGCGACATGAATGTGCTGGGCATGAATTTTCTATCGTCGCTGTCCGGCTGGAGGGTTGAGGGGCGCAACCTGATCCTCACCCCCTGAGACATGGATGTATTTTACATAATGTATATTATCGGACTTATAGATGCAGCATGATCTGCCGCTGAGGGGCCTCTCCCGCCTCGTCGCCATCATGCGCGCTCTACGCGATCCGGACAGCGGCTGCGCCTGGGACAAGGAGCAGACGTTCGAAACTATCGCGCCGTACACGATCGAAGAAGCCTATGAAGTCGCTGACGCCATCGAACGGGGTGATATGGCGGAGCTGAAGGACGAACTCGGCGATCTCCAGCTTCAAGTCGTCTACCACGCGCGTATCGCTGAAGAGCGTGGCGCTTTCTCCATCGAGGACGTGCTGGAAGGCATTTCCGCCAAGATGATCCGCCGCCACCCGCACATCTTCGGCGAGGAAAAGGAAAGCCCCGGCTGGGAAGCCTTGAAGGCCGCCGAACGCGGCGAACGTGAGGACAAGAGCGCGCTGGCCCATGTCGCAAAGGCGCTCCCGGCGCTGAAGCGCGCGGAAAAGCTGCAGAAACGAGCAGCCCGCGTCGGTTTCGACTGGCCCGACGCCTCGGGCCCGCGCGCCAAGATCGATGAGGAACTGGCCGAAATCGATCAGGCGATGACGCAGGAAGAGCGCGCGGCCGAACTCGGTGACCTTCTCTTCTCCGTTGTCAATTACGCCCGCCATCTCGATATCGACCCTGAAGCCGCCCTGCGCGAAGCAGCCCAGCGCTTCGAAACGCGCTTTCGCAAAGTCGAGGAAATCGCCGAACGCCCGCTCGACCAAATGAATATCGACGAGTTGGAGACACACTGGCAGCGTGCCAAACGGGAGGTTTAGACCAGCTCTCCGAAATGGGCGCAAAACCGCGCCCAATCGGCGTCGGCGATCCGCACTTCATATTCGGTCTGAAGCCCGTCCGGCCTTTGCTCGACCACCTCGCCATTGGCATAGAGCCAGGCGATCGCCTCGCCCGCTTCCGCCGGCAAGGTCACCGTCCGCACCCGCGTCCCCGCCCGCAGCTTCTCGGCGGCGCAGTTAAGCAGCCCCTCGACATTCTCGCCATTGAGCGCCGAAATCACCACGACATCATCGCGCCGCGCCGCCTCCGCGCGCACCCGCTCGCCCTCTTCGCCTTCTAGAGCGTCGATCTTGTTCCAAGCCTCGATCAGGGGAGCGCCCCCTTCCCCACGCGCGCCGATCTCCTCGAGCACCTGCTCGACGTCGAGCCGCTGAGCCTCGCTGTCAGGATGCGAAATGTCGCGGACATGGACGATGAGATCGGCCGAGATCACCTCTTCGAGCGTCGCCCGGAAGGCCGCCACCAGCTGGGTCGGCAGGTCCGAGATGAACCCCACCGTGTCGGACAATATTGCCTTCTCAATGCCCGGCATGCCAATCTCGCGCATGGTCGGATCGAGCGTGGCGAACAGCAGGTCCTCCGCCATCACGTCGGCATTGGTCAGCCGGTTGAACAAAGTCGACTTGCCCGCATTGGTATAGCCGACCAGCGCAATCACCGGCCACGGCGCCCGCTGCCGCCGCGCGCGGTGGAGCCCCCGCGTCCGCGTCACCTGCTCCAATTCCTTGCGGAGCTTCGCCATCCGGTCGCGGATCAGCCGCCTGTCCGCCTCGATCTGCGTTTCACCGGGCCCGCCAAGGAAGCCGAAGCCGCCGCGCTGCCGCTCAAGGTGGGTCCAACTCCTGACGAGCCGCCCTGCCTGATAATCGAGATGCGCCAGTTCCACCTGCAGCCGGCCTTCCGCCGTCGCCGCCCGCTCCCCGAATATCTCGAGGATCAGACCCGTGCGGTCGATCACCTTTGCCTTGGTCGCACTCTCCAAATTCTTCTGCTGGATCGGGCTGATCGGCGAATCCACGATGATGAGCTCGGCCTCGGCCTCGGAAGCCGCAGCCGCAATCTGCTCCACCTGCCCCGATCCGAACAGGGTCGCAGGCTTCGGCTGCCGCACCTTGAAGTGCAGCTTCTCGGCCACGACCACGCCGATCGCCTCGGCCAATCCCGCCGCCTCCTCAAGCCGTGCACCCGCATCGCGCCGCGCCTCGCCGCCCATTTCGGGGAGGGCGATCACGGCCCGGGCGCCGCGCGCGACGTCGGCGTCCGCGTCCCGGTTGAAAACGCTCAGGCGCCCTCCTCCCCTTCAACGAGGCTCACCGGATTGTCGGGCTGCACCGTCGAAATGGCATGCTTGTAGACGAGCTGGACCATGCCCTCGCGCTGGAGCAGCAGGCAGAAAAGGTCGAACGCCGCCACCTGCCCCTGCAGCATGACGCCGTTCACCAGGAACATGGTGACCGGCTCCTCCGCCTTCCGCACCGCGCCCAGAAACACTTCCTGAAGGCCCGACGGCTTCTTCTTCTCCTGCGCCTCAGCAAACGCCTTCTCGATATCGGCAAGGTCGACCGGCTGCGCGGGCATGATCGTCGAGATGGCGTGCTTATAGATAAGCTGCGCCTGTCCGTCCCTCCGCAGCAGTACCGAAAAATTGTCGAACCAGGTGATGATGCCCTGCAGCTTCACGCCCTTCACCAGGAACATGGTAACCGGCGTCTTCGATTTGCGAAGGCTGTTCAGGAACATGTCCTGGAGGTTGTTGACCCGCTCGCTCATGGCGCGTTCTCCTTATTGGCGGGCGCTTCCCGCGTGAGCGCCGTGGCTCGGCGTCTTGGCTTCAAGGTAAAGGCGGCGCGCCCACTTTCAATATCATGGATGATGGTTCGCGGCTATTGCTCGCCCTCATCCCCTCCCCGCGTCTCGCCGAGCCCAAGCGCCTTCAGCTTTCGGTGGAGCGCCGACCGCTCCATGCCGATAAAGGTCGCGGTGCGCGAGATATTGCCCGAGAAACGCCTGATCTGAACCCTGAGATACTCCCGCTCGAAGCTTTCCCGCGCCTCGCGAAGCGGAGCGCCCATGATGGCCTTGACCGCCTGTCCGGGGCTGAGTTGCGCCTGCTCGTTCAGGATCTCTGGCGGCAGCATGTCGATCTCGATACAGCCGAGCCGCTCGCTCGGCGCAAGGATGATGGTGCGTTCGACCACATTCCTCAACTGCCGAACATTGCCCGGCCAGTCATAGGCCTGGAGCGCGGCTAGCGCATCGTCGCTGATGCTCGGCGTCTGCACACGCTGCTCGGCGGCGTAACGCGCTGCAAAATGGTTCACCAGCTCCGGAATATCCTCGCGCCGCTCGGCAAGCGCCGGAAGGTGCACCGGAACGACGTTGAGGCGGTAGAAGAGGTCCTCGCGGAAGCGCCCCGCCGCAATCTCTTCCGGCAATTGCCGCGCGGTCGAGGACACGACCCGCATGTCGACCTTCACCATCCTTTGCCCGCCGACGCGGGTAAAGCTCTGGTCGGTCAGCACGCGCAGGATCTTGGCCTGGGCCGGGATCGGCATATCGGCGATCTCGTCGAGGAACAGGGTGCCGCCATGCGCCTGTTCGAGGAGGCCCGGGCGGACGAGCTCGCCCCCCTCCTCCACGCCGAACAATTCCTCTTCGACCCGCTCAGGCGTCATCCGCGCCGCGGACACGACGATGAAGGGCGCCTGCACCCGCGGGCTCCAATTGTGGAGGAGGCGCGCCGCCACTTCCTTGCCGACGCCTGCCGGCCCGGTGATCAGCACCCGGCTTCCGGTGCCCGCAACCCGCTTCAGCGTCGCGCGCACATTGTTGATCCCGGCGCTCGATCCCGTCAGCTCCGTCTCCTGCCCGATCTGGGCGCGAAGCGTCTCATTCTCGCGCCGCAAGCGGTCCGTCTCCGTCGCCCGCGCGACGAGGTGGAGCAGATGCCCGGCCTCGAACGGCTTTTCGATGAAATCGACCGCGCCCTGCCGGATCGCCGCCACCGCCGTATCGAGATTGCCGTGGCCGGAAATCATCAGCACCGGCAGGGTCGGGTCGCGGCGCTTGATCTCCTCCAGAAGCTGAAGCCCGTCGAGCTTCGATCCCTGCAGCCACACGTCGAGCAGCACCAATGACGGCCGCCGGTCGGCAAGCGCGTCGATCGCCTCGCTGCTGTTGGCTGCCGATCGCGTCGAATAGCCCTCATCCTCTAGGACGCCTGCGACCAGCTCGCGAATGTCCTGTTCGTCGTCGACGACGAGAATATCCAATGCCATCAGCCGCTTGCCTTCATGTCTTCAGTGAAAATCATTCCCCCCGTGTCGAGCCGCCCAAGCGCCTCGGAATCGAAGATCATGCGGACGATGCTTCCCCCGCCCGGCGCGTCTTCAAACTCCATTCGGCCCATATGTTCCTCTACGATCTTTTTGACGATGGCGAGGCCGAGGCCGGTGCCCTTGGCGCGCGTCGTCATATAGGGTTCGGTAAGCCGCCCGCGCTCGCTCGGCAGGCCGATGCCGGTATCGGAGACCTCGATCACGAGCCGCCCCGCATCTTCCGCGATCCGCATCGAAACGCGCTCTTCCGCGCCGCCGGAGCCACCGTCTCTTTTCTGCTGGATTGCCTCCACCGCATTCTTGACGACGTTGGTAAGCGCCTGGCCGAGCTGCCGCCGATCGCAGACCAGGGTCGGCGACGGCTCCGGCGCATCGAGCACGAATTTGACGTCGGGATGGGCGACCTCGTGCAGGAACAGGGCTTGGCGTCCAACCTCGGCAATCGCCTCCTCTCGGAACACCGGCTTCGGCATCCGCGCGAAGGAGGAGAATTCGTCCACCATGCGCCTCAGGTCGCCGACCTGCCGGACGATGGTGCCGGTCAGCCGCTCGAAGGTGGAAGGATCGGAGCTGATTTCCGCGCCGTAGCGGCGCTGCAGCCGCTCGGCGGCAAGCTGAATCGGCGTCAGCGGGTTTTTGATCTCATGTGCGATGCGCCGCGCGACGTCGGACCAGGCGGCCCTCCGCTGGTCCATCAGCTGGTCGGTAATGTCGTCGAACGTGATGACATGGCCATTCTCGGTCGTGACCCTCTTCACCGCAAGCGTCCGCGGATCACCGCCGGACGCGAACTGGATGATCCCTTCCCTTTCCTCGTCGCCAAGCTGCTCGTCGAGCTCCGGCGCAATCTCGGCCAGCGTTCGCCCGACGGCGCTATTGTCGGGCGTCTTCAGAAGGGTTTCGGCGGAGCTGTTGATCAGGCGCACCCGCCGGTCTTTGTCGACCGAGATCACGCCGGCCGTGACGCCCGAAAGCACCGCCTCGATGAGCGCGCGGCGGCTGTCTGCCTGCCGGTTGGCAGTGACAAGCTCGTCGGTCTGTTGCTGCAGCCGGCGCGTCATGCGGTTGAAGGCGTTGCCCAGGGTGGCGACCTCGTCCTGCACCAATGATCGCGGCACGCGGGCGGAAAGGTCGCCGGCAGTGACGCGCTTGGCCGCATCCACCAACTCCCCCACCGGGCGCACCAGCCTGTCGGCCAAAGTCAGCGCGACCCAAATCGCGATAGCCACGATCAGCAGCGAGATGAGCAAAAGGAAGGCGTTGAAGCGGAATTGCAGCGTCCGCGACCGGGTCAGCGTCTTCTGATAGTCGCTGGCAGCGGTGCGCGCTTCCTCGATCTGGCGGATGACGCCCGCATTCACCTTGCGCGAAATATAGAGATAGACCTCCTCCTGCGGGTCGAGCCGGATGATCCCCTCCACCCGGTCGCCGGCATTGATCGCGACGCGGCTGTCGCCCCCTTCCCTCAAATTGCGGAGCACACCGGGGTTGATGCGCTGCTCGAGCGGCCGCTCGTCGAGATTGACGAAGGCCTGCAGCCGGGGTGCATTATCCTCGCCGATCGTGACGATCGCCGCTTCGCTGAGGTCGCGGTAGACCGTCTGGAGGAAAAGCTGCTCCTCGAAGGCCGGGCCGTCGATGCCGACATCGTTGATGATGGTGACGATATCGGCGCCCATCGCATTGGCGTCGCGCTGGATGCGGGCGAGATTTTCCTCGGCATAAGCACTCGCGGCGCTCTCAGCATTCTCGAGCACCGTCCGCGCCCGGTCGGAATACCAGAATTGGACGCCGCTTTGAAAAAGCAAAGACGCGAAGATGACCACAAGCAGGGTCGGAACACTGGCCAACACTGAGAAGACGGCGACGAGGCGGAGGTGCAGCCGTCCCCGGCCCCTCGCTGGCGACTGGGCGGCGCGGCGGATGGCGACGCGGCGGGCAACCAACACCATCAGCAGCATCGCGGGAACTAGGTTCGCGACCAGAAGCATCGCCGCCGCCGAGGGCGACAGGAATGATTCCCCATCGCCTGCGCCGGTGATGATGAAGTAGCTGATCGTAGCCATGGCGATCAGCACCACGACTGCGCCGATCTCGATAAGCGGAATGAACGGGCTCCGCCTCAGCGCGACCGAAAGCCTGCGCCGCCAGCGGGGTCTGCGAGGAAGGGTGATCGGCGCTTCAGCGTTCACATCTTCGGGTACCACAGGATGTGGCATAAAGAACACAGTAATTTTTCGCTATTTTCAGCGGCTCGGCGCTAGGATTGTTGCTTTCACCGCGCAGGCGGTCGTCAGGCTGCAGCCTTGGTGAGCCACGGCGAATAGAAGTCGCGAAGCATCGCCTTCGCCGCCTTCGGGTCGGCTTCCTTGTTGAAGGCGTTCCGGAACTCGGCCGATCCATGAAGGCCGCGTGTGTACCAGCCGATATGCTTACGTGCGCAATTGGCGCCGATCACCGGACCGTAATGCTCCAGCATCGCCTCATATTGCTCGATGATGATGCAATATTGCTCGTCGATGCTGGGGTCCGGCAGCCGCTCGCCGGTGCGGAGCCAATGCATGACCTGCCCCAGCAGCCACGGCTTGCCGTAAGCGCCGCGGCCGATCATCACGCCGTCCGCGCCCGATTGCTCCAGCGCCGCTATCGCATCGTCGATCGAATTGATGTCGCCATTGGCGATGACGGGCAGACTCACCGCCTCCTTCACCTTGCGGATGAAGCGCCAGTCGGCCTCGCCCTTGTACATCTGGTTCCGGGTGCGGCCGTGAACGGTGATCATCCTCGCGCCGAGATCTTCTGCGATCCGAGCAAGCTCAGGCGCGTTGAGGCTCGAATGGTCCCAGCCCATCCGCATCTTGACGGTGACCGGCACCTTCACCGCCTTCACCGTCGCGTCGATCAGCGACGCGGCAAGCGGCAGGTCGCGCATCAACGCAGAGCCCGCATCGCCGTTCACCACCTTCTTAACCGGGCAGCCCATATTGATGTCGATGATCGCCGCTCCGCGATCCTCGTTGAGTTTGGCCGCTTCCGCCATCTCGCTTGGCGTGCAGCCGGCAAGCTGCATCGATACCGGATCCTCGATCGGGTCCCAGGCGGCCTTCTGGATCGACTGACGCGTCTCCCGGATCATCGCCTGGCTGGCGATCATCTCGGTGACGGTAAGGCCCGCGCCGTAGCGCTTCACGATCCGCCGGAACGGCCGGTCGGTGACGCCGGTCATCGGCGCCAGGATGACGGGCGCGTCGATGCGGACGGGGCCGATGTCTATGGGCTTCAGCTGCTGCATGGGAAGGCGCGCACATAGAGGGAAATGCGCTGGCGGGCAAGGTTTCGCCCGGCTAAGGGGCCCCTGCATGGGGACGAACGGAAAGACGGTGGTTTTGGTGGTTGCCGCTGGCAGCGGCAGCCGCGTGGGCGGCGACCTGGCCAAGCAATATCGCCACGTCGGCGGGAGGCCGCTCCTCGCCCATGCCGTCGACCGTCTCCGACACCCGAGCATCGACGAAATCCGCGTCGTGATCGGCCCCGGCCAGGAAGATCTTTACCGCGAGGCGATCGGCGACCGCGCCCTTCCCTCCCCCATCACCGGCGGCGAGACGCGCCAGCAATCGGTCCGCAACGGCCTCGAAGCGATTGCCGCCGAGGGCGGTGCGACCCACGTCCTCATTCACGACGCCGCCCGCGCTTTCCTCCCCGCGGCAGTCATCGACCGACTGCTTGATGCGCTGGAAGCGTCAGAGGCCGCTGTACCCGTGTTACCAGTGACCGACACTCTGGCTAAGGCGTCTGAAACCCTCGGTGAAACCGTAGCGCGCGACGAAATCGTGCGGGTTCAGACGCCGCAAGCCTTCCGCTTCGACACCATTCTCGGCGCACATCGCAGCTTCACGGGCGAAGCGACCGACGATGCCCAGGTCGCCCGCGCCGCCAGCATCGACGTCGCCACCGTTCCAGGCGACCCCGCCCTCGAAAAGCTCACCTTCCCGGAGGATTTCCGCCGCATGGACGAAGCCCTGCTCGTCACCCGCACTGGCCTCGGCTTCGACGTTCACGCCTTCGCCGAGGGCGAGGAGCTCTGGCTCGGCGGCCTCCTCATCCCGCACGAAAAGGGCCTCAAAGGCCACAGCGACGCCGATGTCGTCTTCCACGCCGTAACGGATGCGCTGCTGGGCATTCTCGGCGCGGGCGATATCGGCGACCATTTTCCGCCCTCCGACCCCCAATGGCGCGGCGCATCCTCAACACTATTTCTCAAACATGCTGCTCAACTTATTGAAGAAAAAGGCGGAAGGGTCGATCACATAGACGTCACCATAATCTGCGAGGCCCCCAAGATCGGTCCTCACAAAGATGCGATGCGCGGCAACTTCGCCAACATCCTTGGGCTCCCAATCTCCCGCATCAGCGTTAAGGCCACCACGACGGAACGGCTCGGCTTCACAGGCCGCGGCGAAGGCATCGCTGCCCAGGCGATCGCCACCGTCCGGATGCCGGAGGACCAATGACCGACAAGCGCGACACCACCCTCCCCCCGGAGCTGGTCGACATGGCCCGGCAGGTGATCGAGGCGAACCGCGCCCGCGGCAAGCGCATCGCCGTCGCCGAAAGCTGCACCGCCGGCCTCGTCGCCGCAGCGCTCACCGAGATCCCCGGCTCCTCCGACGTGTTCGAGGCGGGCTTCGTCACCTACTCCAACGAAGCCAAGATGGACCTGCTCGGCATCAGCCTCGACGTGCTTGAGACCTTCGGCGCTGTCTCCATCGCCGTCGCGTGGAGCATGGCGCAGGGCACCCTCGCCCGCACCCGCGCGGACACTGCCGTCGCCGTCACCGGCATTGCCGGCCCGGAGGGCGGAACACCCGGTAAACCCGTCGGTACGGTCGTTTTCGCTCGGGCAAGGCGCGGCGCGGATCCCGAAGAAATCGTCGCCGACCGCAAGGATTTCGGCGACCTCGGCCGCGGCGGTGTCCGCCTTCAGGCGGCGCTCTGCGCGCTCGAACTGCTGATGCCGGTGGCGCCGTCGCCGTAAAGCTGGTGCGCCCGTTCCTCGAAGGCGCTCGTCATCTTGCGAAGCGCCCGGTCGAACACCTGCCCGGCCAAAGCCTCGAAGATGCGAGAACGGAAGGCGAAATCCACGCAGAAGCCGACGTTCGTACCCCCCTTGCCGTCCGCCTCAAACGTCCAGCTATTGTGCAGATATTTAAGCGGCCCTTCGACATAGTCGATGACGATGCTCTCAGGCCGGCGCTTGTTCACCTTCGATGTGAAGGTCTCCTTGATGGACTTGAAGCCGACCACCAGGTCCGCGATCATCGCCGTCTCGCTGTCCGACCGGATGCGGGTCGCCGCGACCCACGGCAGAAATTCCTGATAACGCTTCACGTCCGCGACCAGATCGAACATCTGCTCGGGAGTGTAAGGAAGATTCCTGGTTTCGCTGTGGCGGGGCATCGCCCTTAACTAACGCGCCGCCGCCAGCTTTGCTTCACGCGCCGCCTTCATCTTCGCGAAGTCGTCGCCCGCATGGTAGCTGGACCGGGTGAGCGGGGACGCGGCCACGAGCAAGAAGCCCTTCGCTCGTGCAATCGCCGCATAAGCGCTGAATGCCTGCGGGGTGACGAACTCCGCAACCTTCGCATGGCGCGGTGTCGGCTGCAGATACTGACCCATGGTGAGGAAATCGATGTCGGCCGAGCGCATGTCGTCCATCACCTGATGAACCTCGAGCCGTTCCTCGCCGAGTCCTACCATCACGCCGGACTTGGTGAAGATCGACGGGTCATGCCGCTTCACGCTCTCCAGCAGGCGGAGCGAGGCATAATAACGTGCGCCAGGGCGAATGGTCGGGTAAAGCCTGGGCACCGTCTCCAGATTGTGATTGTAGACGTCGGGCCGTGCCTCGATGATCTTCTCCACCGCCGCTTCCGCCTTGTTGCGAAAATCGGGCGTCAGGATTTCGATCGTGGTGGAGGGCGTGTTCCGCCGGAGCGCCTCGATCACCTTCACGAACTGCCCCGCGCCGCCGTCCGGCAGGTCGTCGCGGTCGACGCTGGTAACCACGATATGCTCGAGCCCCAGCTCGGCGGCGGCTACGGCCACGTGCTCGGGCTCGAGCGGGTCGACCGCGCGCGGCATTCCGGTCTTCACGTTGCAGAAGGCGCAGGCCCGGGTGCAGGTGTCTCCGAGGATCATCACCGTCGCGTGCTTCTTCGTCCAGCACTCGCCGATATTCGGACAGGCCGCCTCCTCGCACACCGTTGCGAGGTTCAGGCTGCGCATCAGCTTCTTGGTTTCGGCAAAGCCCACACTGGTCGGCGCCTTCACGCGAATCCAGTCGGGCTTGCGCTGCTTCGGCTGCACGATCGGCGCGATCTCGTTCATGAGGCGCAGATAGCGACCTCACGCCGCTCTTGCCACCCCTCCCTGCCTGCGTTTAACCGGCGCGCACTTGCAAGGGGAGCATTATGGCCGACTTCAATGCGCTGATCGACGGATACCGCCGTTTCCGGGCGGACGGCTGGGCAAAGGAGCGGCAGCGCTGGTCCGAACTCGCGGAGGGCCAAAGTCCAAAGGTGATGGTGATCGCCTGCTCCGACAGCCGCGTCGAACCGGCCCAGATATTTGACGCGAGACCTGGCGAGATGTTCGTCGTTCGAAACGTCGCGGCGCTCGTTCCACCTTTCGAGACGGGCGGCGGTTACCATGGCGTTTCAGCCGCGCTAGAGTTCGCCGTGACTCAACTCCTCGTCGAGGAGATTATCGTAATGGGTCACGGCTTTTGCGGCGGCTGCGCCGCGGCGCTCACCGGTCAATTCGATCTTGCCGATCATGGCGAAGGCCATTTCATCGCCCACTGGATCGATCTTCTGGATGAAGCGCGAGCCCATGTGCGCGCCGAACATTCGGAACCCTTCGACCGCCCCGCCTTCCGCGCGATGGAGCAGGAAGGCGTCCGCACCTCCCTCAATAACCTTCGCACCTTCCCATGGCTCAAGGACCGCGAGGACAGCGGCCAACTGGCCCTCCACGGCGCGTTCTTCTCAATCGCGGAAGGCGTACTCCATTTACTGGATGAGCAAACTGGCGAGTTTAGCGCCGTCTAAGGCACCGGCTGCCCTGTCACATTGCCCGGTGGCGAATAGCGGCAGACGAGGTAATCGTCGCTTCGGCCTTGATGAAGCGCGCAACCGACATTGGTCGTGCTCCGCCAGATCATCTGCGTGTAGTGGGCGACATCGCTCCAATTGCCGCTCGTGCTGACGTCGGGGAAAAAGCCGGATCGGAAGTAGCGTCGCTCGCCCGACCAGCCGCCGATCATGTCCTCAAGCGAATAAGCGCCGCGCGTCCCCATCCAGAGATTTTCGCCCTGCCCCGGCCGCGCCTCGCGCGGTGCGTGTCGGAAGCTGCCAGAGGATGCCAATTCCGCTGCATAAGCGGCACCGCTGCATAAGCGGCAGCCGCTGAGGCGAGCGCAGGGTCCCAGCGCAGCGGCGACGGGCCGACCCGCTGCCGCTCGACATTATGTGCCGCAAGCGTTCGCTCAGCAAAGCTCGATAAGTCCTGCTCACCCGCTGCTCGCCGTTCGGTAACGACTGCGCCGTCGGGCCAGGGCGGCCTGGGAGCGGTGCAAGCAGCGACGCCTAGAACAGCGGCAACGCACAGGAGCGAACGAGCAGCCATTCCGTCAGGACCGGCTGTCCTGACGGAGGTTCCTAGCGGGTCAGCTTGCGGTACGTAACCCGGTGCGGCCTATCCGCCTCAGGGCCCAGACGACGAAGCTTATCCTCCTCATAAGCTTCGAAATTGCCTTCGAACCACTCGACGTGACTGTCGCCTTCGAAGGCGAGAATGTGGGTGGCGAGGCGATCGAGGAAGAAGCGGTCGTGGCTGATCACCACGGCGCAGCCAGCGAAATTCTCAAGCGCCTCTTCGAGAGCGCGTAGCGTTTCCACGTCGAGGTCGTTGGTCGGCTCGTCGAGCAGGAGCACGTTGCCGCCCTTCTGCAGCATCTTCGCCATGTGAACGCGGTTGCGCTCGCCGCCGGAAAGCTGCCCCACCTTCTTCTGCTGGTCAGACCCACGGAAATTGAACGCGCCGACATAGGCGCGGGTCGCAACTTCGTGCTTGCCGAGCTTGAAGACGTCTAAGCCGTCGGAGATTTCCTCCCAAACGTTCTTCTTCGGGTCGAGCGCATCGCGGCTCTGGTCGACGTAGCCGAGATGCACGGTATCGCCGATGTCGATCGCCCCGGCATCCGGCTGCTCAGCGCCCGTGATGAGCTTGAACAAAGTCGTCTTACCGGCGCCGTTCGGCCCGATCACGCCGACGATGCCGCCCGGCGGAAGCGAGAATGAGAGGTTCTCGAACAGCAGCTTGTCGCCATAGGCCTTGGTGAGGCCCTTCGCCTCGATCACCTTGCCGCCCAAACGCTCCGGCACCTGGATGAGGATCTGCGCCTTGCCGGGCGTGCGGTTCTCCTGCGCCTCGACCAGTTCGTCGAATGCGCGGATACGGGCCTTCGACTTGGTCTGCCGCGCCTTCGGGCTGCGCCGGATCCAGTCCAGCTCCTCCTGGATGGCCTTCTGGCGGCCTTCTTCCTCTCGCTCCTCCTGCTCCAGCCTCTTGGCTTTCTTCTCCAAGTATCCGGAATAGTTAGATTCATAGATGTAGTAGCGGCCGCGATCTAGCTCGAGCACCCAGTTCACGACATTGTCGAGGAAGTAACGGTCGTGGGTGACGAGAATGACGTTCCCGGGATAATCAATGAGGTGCTTTTCGAGCCAATGGACGCTCTCGGCATCCAGATGGTTGGTCGGCTCGTCGAGCAGCAGGATTTCCGGCTTTTCGAGCAGCAGCCGGGTCAAGGCGACGCGGCGCTTCTCACCGCCGGACAGATTAGTGACGGACGCATCGCCCGGCGGGCAGCGAAGCGCGTCCATGGCGATCTCCAGTTGGTTATCGAGGGTCCATCCGTCGACCGCGTCGATCTTCTCCTGAAGCTCGCCCATCTCCGTCATCAGCGCGTCGAAGTCGGCGTCTTCGGGCGGGTCGGCCATGATGGTCGAGATTTCGTTGAAGCGGTCCATCATGTCGGCGACCGGGCGGACGCCGTCCATGACATTCTCCTTCACCGTCTTGGACGGGTCGAGATGCGGCTCCTGCTCCAGATAGCCGACGCGAATCCCCTCGCCCGGCCATGCCTCGCCCTGAAATTCGGTGTCACGGCCGGCCATGATCTTCATCAGGGTCGACTTGCCCGACCCGTTAGGCCCAATGATCGCGATCTTCGCGTCAGGATAGAATTGCAGGTTGATGTTATTGAGGATCGGCTTGGGGGCGCCGGGGAAGGACTTGGTCATGCCCTTCATGACGAAACTATATTGTGCGGCCATGGCGGCGCTTCGCTCCAGGAATGTGAGTGGATTTGCGGCTCCTCTAGAGCGCCGGAGAAGCATTGGCAAACCGCCAATAGCCGCTTAAGCCGACAACCCATGAAGAAGCTCCTCCTCGCTGCCGCCCTCCTCTCCCTCCCCTCGACGATCGCTGCTCAGGCAAATGTCGAGCGCCTGCGCGATGCCGCACTGAAGGACGATCTTGCCTTCGACATGATCGAAGACCTCACGACCGAGGTCGGACCTCGGCCCGCCGGCACTCCGGCCGAAGCGCGCGCGCGGCAATGGGCTGCGGAGCGACTGCGAGCGCTCGGCTTTCAGAACGTCCGCATCGAAGATTATCAGATGCCCACATGGGTCCGCGGCGTGGAGAAGGCAGAAATCATTGCGCCTTTCCCGCAGCCGCTTGTGATTACGGCGCTCGGCAACAGCGGCGCTACCCCTGCTCAAGGGGTGACCGCAGAAGTTGTTGGCTTCGACAGCGTCGCCGCACTGGAAGCTGCACCCGACGCGGCAATCCGAGGTAAGATTGTCTTCATCACACATCGGATGATGCGCGGCCAGGACGGGCTTCACTACGGTCAGTTTGGAGCGCCGCGCCGTGCCGGGCCGACCGTTGCCAGCCGTAAGGGCGCAGCCGCGATCGTGATCCGATCGATCGGTACCGACTATCACCGTAATCCGCATACCGGCGTCCAGAATTTCGCCGAAGGCGTCGCGCCGATCCCGGCTGGCGCGCTGTCCATTCCCGATGCCGAGCAGCTTGAACGCATCCTGGAGCGGGCCGGCAACCGCCCGGTGACCATGCACCTCACCATGACCCCCCGTCAGATCGGCATGCAGCCGTCGGGCAATGTCGTCGCCGAAGTGCCGGGCACTGATCCCAATGCCGGGATCATCCTGATCGGCGGCCATCTCGACAGCTGGGATCTTGGCACCGGCGCGTTCGACAATGCGTCAGGCGTCGCAATCACTACTGCCGCGGCTAAGCGGATCATGGATGCGGGAAGGCCTCGGCGCACCATCCGCGTCGTCCTGTTCGGGGCAGAAGAAGTGGGCCTCTTTGGCAGCAACGCTTATTACGAACGGCACAAGGACGAAAATATCGTCATGGTTGCGGAATCGGATTTTGGCGCCGACCGCATCTGGCGGATGCGGACCCGCTTCGCCGAGCCAGCGCGCGCCATCGGCGTTCGTGTAGCCGACCTGCTGGCGCCGCTCGGCATCGCCGTCGCGCCCGGGGACGCTGGCGGGGGCCCCGACACCGGCATCTGGGTGCGGAACGGCCGCGCCGCGATCGACCTCAGCCAGGACGGCATCCGCTATTTCGACTACCACCACACGCCCGACGACACGCTCGACAAGATCGACCAGGAACAGCTCCGGCAGAATGTCGCTGCCTGGACAACTATGCTTGCAACGGTCGCCAACGCGCCCGAGGAAATCGGGCGGGTAGCGGCTGCGGGGCAGTAAATCTCTTCCTACACGGACCACCAGCCGGCGGATCATCACGCGCGAACAGTCCCTCGGACTGTTCGCTGATGCGTGATGGTCGGGGAGACAGGATTCGAACCTGCGACCCTCTGCTCCCAAAGCAGATGCGCTACCAGGCTGCGCTACTCCCCGACATCAACCTCCCTCGCCGCCTGGTGGGCCCGGAGGGATTCGAACCCCCAACCTAGCCGTTATGAGCGGCCGGCTCTACCGTTGAGCTACAGGCCCAAAGGCGAAGGAATAGGGCGGATAGGAGGGCCGGCGGTACTTGGCAAGGCTCAGCCGCTCCGGCTGGCGCTCCCGTTGGCCGGCAGCAATGGTGGCAGATAAAGATTGAAGCGGTCGGGGCCGATGTCGAGGCTTCCACCCACCGCCTCGGCAAGGCTCCGGACAAGTCGAAGCGCGAAGCCGAGCCCCAGCGACGGCGCCTCTGGCCAATCGCCTTCCGGGGTGTAGCCGGGGTCGAGCAACTCCGCCTCGAACAGCCCGGAAATGGCGCGCGGACGGGCGATGGAGAGGCAGAGCATCGGCCCCTTCGCGGTGTTCTCGCAGGCCAGGTTGGCGAGCAACGTCTCGCCTTCGCCTGCAAGGCCGATCGTGGCGGCGAGAAGCCGGGCGAACATCCGCTCGGCGGCCGAAGCTTCGATCTTCGCCGGCGGCAGGTCCGGCGCGAAGTCGATCTGCAGCGTCGCGTTCCGCTGCGTCGCCACCCGCTCATAATCGTCGTAGAGGCAGAAGAGCAGCACCACGGCATCGACCGCGCTCTCGTCAAGCGGCAGTCGATGCGTCTCGATCCGGGCAGCCGTGTCTAGATCGTCGACTGAAGATAGAAGACGCGCAGCCTCTTCCCGAATAGCGGCGGCGCGGGCGCGGTAATTTTCAGCGGCGGGTCCAAGGAACTGCCTGTCGATCATCTCGGCAAAGCCCATGATAGCGTTGAGCGGGGTGCGAAGTTCGTGCACCAGCTGCCGAAGCGCGTCTGGCTCCATCTTCGTTCCAAACATGCCTTCCGCCCGAGCGGCGAGCGGTGCGACGGGGGCGGCGACTTCGTCCAGGCGAGGCCTTCGGGCGCTGCCGCGATAACCGACGAAATGGCCCTGCGCGGCATCGAAGAAGGGCACGCCCGACAGGCGCCAATCGCCGGAAGCCGGCCCCTCCCCCGCCACGGTGAAGCGCGCATCCCGGAAGGGAGACCGTTGCTTGAAGGCGCCGACCGCCTGCCCGTCCACGCCGAATTCGCCAGGGGCCGCGGCGCTGGCGATGCTCTGCCCCACCAGCGGCTCCCGCGGCGCGCCATCGACCCAAAGGAGAACGCCGTCCGCACCCGTTTCCCAGCGGAAGCTCTTCAGCGGCCCCTGCGGCGGAGCGTCTGCCTCATGCTTTCGCTTTCGAACCGCTTCGATGCGGGCGAGCAAGTCCCTGATATGTGCTTCGCTCTTGGCGGCTGCAGGGCTGAGAGCTGGCTCCGGCGACGCCGGAGCCGGTATAGGCCAAGGAGCGGCAGGCTCAGGCGTCGCCTTCTCTTCCTCGTCTTTCAGTATCCTGTCGAGCTCCGGCGAGATCCTGCCGACGAAAGAGGCAGCGATACGCCGGCGCTGTTCTACCGGAATATATGCGCGCTGCGACTGGATATAGGCGAGCGCCTGATCGACTTGGGGACCGCCGGCGCTGTCCGGGCGCTGTGCGAGAAGATCGACGAGCTGGTGCCATTTGGCGCGAACGATTGCCTCGCCGCCTTCCGGCTGCGCAAGCACCGTCGCGATCCTGTCGTCGAAACGCACCCCATCCCCCGCTTGTAAAGGCGTTGGTTAGCGCTGCGTTCACCCATGCGGAAGCCCGCAAAACGGACCGTAACGTTTTGGGACGGCAAGCAAAAGAAAGGGGCGCCCGCTTGCCGCAGGCGCCCCTCGTCAAATCTGAAGGAAGATCAGCTCTTCTGGGCGAGCCAGAGCGACCACAACCCAGCGAGATCGGCCCGCTTGCCTCCGACCGACTTGAAGGCGGCCTCGGCCTCAGCCTTTTGTCCGAGCATAGCGAGCGAGATGCCGAGCCGCGTCTTTGCGAGATCGGTGTCGATCGATCCCTTGGCGGCAGCAGTGCGATAAAGCTCCGCCGCCTTCGCATAGTCGCCATGGCCAAAATAACCGTCGGCAACGCGAAGGGCGGTGCGGCCGGAGCCATCCGCCTGCGCCTTGGCGACGAGACCCGCAAGCGCCGCCTTGTCTTCCGCCGCTCTTGCCGACGCTCTCTTCGTCAGTTCGCCGAAACTCGGATTGCTTGCCTTGACCTTACCGGCGGCAGTTCCCTCACGGACAAGGTCCTGCAGCTCGCCAAAATAGCTGCCGCGGTCAAGCGTGCTGGCAAGGACGTAATAATCGTTTTCGGACCGGAGCGACTTGGTCGCGCGAGACAGGCGAAGCAGGTCCAGCTCCGCCTCGGCATCGAGGCCCCCGGCCTGACGGAAGATCAGCAGCGCATCGTGCCAGTTGTCTGCAGTCGGGTAAGCCTGAACGAGGCTCCGGCTGAAGCTCTGGCTCTGCGGCGCAAGCCTGCCTTCATAAGCGAACTTCAGGCCGCGCTTGTACCAGGTCTCAGGAACAGTCTCACCCGCAGCCTTCTTGAGGCCGATCGCGCGATCGATCAGAGCGACTGCATCCGCAGGCCGCTTTTGCTGAGCCCGGACTTCCGCCAACTGCAATACCGAATCCGTGTGGTTCGGCTCGAGCTCGATAGCCTTCTCCAAGGCCGTCGCCGAACGGTCGAAATTCTTGGCGTTGTAGCTCAGAGCGCCGATGTTCCGGTAGAGGCGGGGAAGCTCCGCAGCCGTCGCACCGCCGCTAGCAAGGAGAGCCTCGAGGGCGGCGAGCTTGGCCGCATCGTCATTGATGTTGATCGCCTGGCTGAGCTGAAGCTGAGCAATAACGTAGCGATCGTCCGCCGTCTTCGCCGCCGCCTGGGCCGCCGGAAGCGCCGCCACATAGGCTGCTGCATCCTTGGCGTTCACCGCCGCCTGAAGCGGGGCAATCGCCTTACGCCCTTCAGCGCTCAGGTCGAACTTGCGCGTTGGCGCTTCGGCGGGCGCTGCCGCTTTGTTCTGGGCGGCTGCGGGAACCGAGGCACCGGCGGCGGCAAGGGCAGCCGCGAGGGCGAGGGTCGAGATCGACTTCATGAGAACTTTTCTCCTGTTTGGACTTGAGCGTCAGGCGCGGCGGCTAAGCCAGGCAAGCCAGAGCGAAGCGAGGTTGGCGCGGGGGCCGGTGACGGCGCGGAAGGCGGTCTCCGCCTCCGCCCGCTGCCCGGCCATTGCAAGAGCGATGCCGAGGCGGGTGTTGGCCACGTTGGGGTCCACTGACCCCTTCTGCAGCGCCGCTTGATAGAGCGAAGCCGCAGCGGCATAGTCACCGCTTCCGAAGAAGGTGTCGCCCGCCGAAAGGGCGGCCGTGCCGGTCGCCGAGGCCATGGCCTTGGTCTGGAGTCCCGTAAGCGCGGCCTTGCCGGTCGCGCGCTTCGCAGAGGCCGCCAGCAGATCCTTGGCCGCACCCTTGCTGGCGTCGACCATGCGCTGCGAAACGCCCTCGTCCAGCACGGACTTGGCTTCGTTGCCGAGGCCCGCAGCCGTGAACGCCTGCGCGCTCTCGAAATAATCCCGCTCCCCCGCCATCGACTTCGATGCACGAAGCAGGCGATAGAGGTCGAGCCGGGCATCATTGTCGAACCCGCCTAGGTCCCGGTGGACCAGCGCCGCGTCACGGATATTCTCGTCGCTCGGATAGGTCGCGACCAGCGCGCGGCTGAACTTCAGGCTCTGAGGCGCCACCTTGGCGTCGAACGCGGTCTTCAGCGCACGCTTATACCAGCTTTCCGGCACCGGCTGGCCTGACGCCTGGCGAAGGTCGATTGCCCGCTCCATTAGCGGTACCGACGCCGCGACATTGCCCATGTCGTGCCGGATCTCGGCGAGCGCCATAACCGCATTGGCATCATTCGGAGCCAACTCGACATAGCGTGCATAAGCCGCTTCGGCTCTCTTGATATCGTTATTGCGGATCGCAAGCGCCGCCTGATTGGCGACCAGCTGCGGAAGGTCGGCGGCGGGCACAACACCGCTGCTCAGCATGATCTCAATGGCATGCGCCTGCATCTGGAGGTTCGCCGTCGCGATGCCTGTGCGGAGCTGATACTGGCCGACCATATAGCGTGCATCGGCGCCCTGCGCTGCCGAACGCGCCGCGGGAAGCGCCGCCGCCGCCGCTGCGAAATTGTTGGTGAGGATCGCGTTCTGAAGCGGCAAGATTGCCGCCCGCTCCTGCGCGTTGAGGGTGAAGGTGCGGCCCTGCTGCGCCGTTGCGGACTGGCCTGCGAACGTCGCGGCACCTACGAACAATGCGGCGCAGAAAGCAGCGCGCTTACCCAGCTTCATGTCTTTCTCTCTCCGATGCCCCTGGCGAGTCACGCCTCCTTGAGGACGGGGCTGCTTCTATCGCCAATCGCATGGGCTTGCTATCCGAAAGGCGCTGAACCCCGCTTGAACCGCAAGCAGCCGGAAAAGCGGGAAAAATCCCGCCCGTTTGACCCGAATGACGGGGGCCTCTACCCGGCCCCTGCCGCCGCTTTTTGTCCCCAGAAATTCTCGCGCGCGTACGCGCGTGGGGTGGCGCCGGGCCGAGGCATCGGCTAGGCTCCAGCCTCTATCCGGCGCCAAGCGCCTCCTATTCAAGAAAGCCTTAGGAACAGACATTGGCCAGCGCACCGCCGACCATCGAACCCAGCGACATCACGCCCGTCTCCATCGTCGACGAGATGAAGACCTCCTATCTCGACTATGCGATGTCGGTGATCGTCGCCCGCGCGCTTCCGGACGTGCGCGACGGCCTGAAGCCGGTGCATCGCCGCATCCTCTTCGCCTGTCAGGAAGGCGGCTTCGTCCCCGGACGTCCCTACCGCAAGTCGGCCAAGATCGTCGGCGACGTGATGGGCAACTACCACCCGCACGGCGACAGCGCGATCTACGACGCACTTGCGCGCATGACGCAGGACTGGTCGATGCGGGTGGCGCTGATCGATGGCCAGGGCAATTTCGGTTCGATGGATCCCGATCCGCCAGCCTCCATGCGTTACACTGAGGCGCGGCTCGCCAAGGTCGCCATGACCCTACTCGACGATCTCGACAAGGATACGGTCGACTTCACGCCCAACTATGACGGCAGCCGCGAAGAGCCGCAGGTGCTCCCCGCCCGCTTCCCCAACCTCCTCGTCAACGGTGCCGGTGGCATCGCCGTCGGCATGGCGACCAATATCCCGCCGCACAATCTCGGCGAGGTGATCGCCGCCTGCAGGGCCTATATCGCCAATCCCGGCATCACGATCGAAGAGCTGATCGAGATCGTGCCGGGCCCTGACTTCCCGACCGGACCGCTGATCCTCGGCCAGGCGGGTGCGCGCAGCGCCTATCATACGGGCCGCGGCTCCATCATCATGCGCTCGCGCCACATTGTCGAGGAAGGGCGGAACGACCGCCGCTCGATCGTGCTGACCGCCATCCCCTATCAGGTCGGCAAGAACGGCCTCGTCGAGAAGATCGCCGAGGCGGCCAAGGACAAGCGCATCGAGGGTGTCGCCGACATTCGCGACGAGTCCAACCGGGAAGGCGTCCGCGTCGTCATCGACCTAAAGCGCGACGCCACGCCGGAAGTGGTGCTGAACCAGCTCTGGCGGCACACGCCGGCGCAATCAAGCTTTCCGGCCAACATGCTCGCCATTCGCGGCGGCCGCCCTGAAACGCTGAACCTCCGCGACATCATCGAAAGCTTTGTCAAATTCCGCGAGGAAGTGATCACCCGCCGGACGAAGTTCGAGCTGAACAAAGCGCGCGACCGCGCCCATATCTTGCTCGGTCTCGTCATTGCCGTCACCAATCTCGACGAAGTGGTGCGGATGATCCGCGCCTCGGCCTCGCCCGCGGAGGCACGCGCCTCCCTTCTCGCTCGCGCTTGGCCGGTGGCGGAGATCGCGCCCTACATTCGCCTCGTCGAAGCGGTCGAACATGAGGTCGAAGGCGACAGCTATACTCTCTCCGATGCGCAAGTCCGCGCCATCCTAGAACTCCGCCTCCACCGCCTGACGGCACTCGGACGCGACGAGATCGGCGGCGAGCTTCAAGAGCTTGCGACCTCGATCGGAGAGCTGCTCGAAATCCTCGGCGACCGGCAGAAACTTTATGAGGTCATGCTGCAGGAGTTCGACGAGATTGCGGAGCAATATGCGACCCCGCGCCTCACCGAGATCGCGCCGGCTTGGGACGGGATCGAGGATGAGGATCTGATCGAGCGCGAGGACATGGTCGTGACCGTCACCATGTCGGGCTACATCAAGCGCACGCCGCTCGACGCCTTCCGCGCCCAGCGCCGCGGCGGCAAGGGCCGCGCCGGCATGAACACGAAGGACGAGGATGCGGTCACCAACCTGTTCGTGACCTCGACGCACACGCCGGTCCTGTTCTTCTCGACCCACGGCAAGGTTTATCGCCTGAAGGTCTGGCGCCTGCCCGAAGGCAATCCGCAGGCCCGCGGGCGGCCGATGGTGAACCTTCTGCCTCTGGCCGAGGGCGAGACGATTTCAACCGTGCTTCCGCTTCCGGAGAATGAGGAGGAGTGGAAGAATCTCCACGTCATCTTCGCCACCGCGCATGGCGGCGTCCGTCGCAACAGCATGGACGCCTTCGCCAACGTGCCGTCGAACGGCAAGTTCGCGATGCGGTTCGACGAGGATGCGACCGACTGCCTGATCGGCGTCGCGCTCCTGACCGAGGAGGACGATGTCCTGCTCGCGACCAAGCAGGGCCGGGCGATCCGTTTCGAGGCGACTGCGGTACGCGAATTCCAGAGCCGCACCTCGACCGGCGTCCGCGGCATCACCCTCCGCGACGGCGACGAGGTGATCTCGCTCTCGATCCTCAAGGGCTTCCCCGCGACGACCGAGGAGCGCGACGCCTATCTCCGCGCCGCGCCGTGGAAGGAGAATGAGAACGCCCCCACCCTCTCGCCCGAGCGCATGGCCGAGTTCCAGGAAGCGGAGGAGTTCATCCTCACCGTCACTGCCAACGGCTACGGCAAGCGCACCTCGGCCTATGAATATCGCCGCACCAATCGCGGCGGGCAGGGCATTACCAATATTGAAACATCGGCCAGGAACGGCTGCGTAGTGGCAAGCTTCCCCGCCCATAACGGGCAGCAGCTGATGCTGGTCACCGATCAGGCGAAGCTCATCCGCACCACTGTCGGCGACATTCGCATTGCGGGCCGCAACACGCAGGGCGTCACCCTCTTCCGCGTCGCCGAGAACGAGCATGTCGTCTCCGCCGCCCGGATCGAGGAGAGCGAGGACGAAGCCGAAGCCGTGGTCGATGTCGAGGATCAGACGCTTGCCGCGAGCGATGCGGTCATCAGCGGCGACGAGGAAGGCTGAACCTCCGGCTGTAACGCGCCACCCCCTGCAGGAAGCCGGTAGCCCGGCTTTCCTACAGGAGGGCTGTGCGTTAGGCTGTTACATGGTTCAGAATGGATTTGCTATTTATTTCAATATGATGCGCACCGGAACTCACATAAAAGCTTCATATCTGCAGCCAAGTGTCTCGGGCTCATCTTCAATCGCCGCAAAGTTCACGGAAAAGGCGCCTCACCCCATGCACATCGTGCACTTCGACGCAGAACCGTGCATTTCGAGGCCATGAGTCATCAGGTACACATCATCGGCGGCGGTCTCGCAGGCTCGGAAGCGGCGTGGCAGCTTGCCGAGGCAGGCGTGAAGGTGCGGCTCAGCGAAATGCGCGGGTCGGGCGAGATGACTCCCGCGCATCAGACTGACGGGCTTGCCGAGTTGGTTTGCTCAAACAGCTTCCGTTCGGACGACGCGGTGAGCAACGCCGTCGGCTTGCTCCACGCTGAGATGCGGGCGCTCGGCTCCATCATTATGGCTTCGGCCGACGCACATAAGGTTCCTGCAGGTTCGGCGCTGGCCGTGGACCGGGACGGCTTTTCGGAAGCGGTGACCGCGAAACTTGCGGCGCACCCGAACATCGAACTGGTGCGGGAGCGGGTGGACGCCCTCCCCTCGTCCGGCTCCACCATCGTGGCAACCGGCCCGCTTACTGCCGCCAATCTCGCGGGCTCGATAGGCGCGGCGACAGGCAGCGACGCCCTCGCCTTCTTCGATGCCATCGCGCCCATCGTCTATCGCGACAGCATCGACATGGACGTCTGCTGGATGGCCTCGCGCTGGGATAAGGGCGAGACCAAGGATTACATTAACTGCCCGATGACGAAGGAGCAGTATCTCGCCTTTCACCAGGCGCTGATGGACGGGGAGAAGACCGAGTTTCGCGAGTGGGAGAAGGACACGCCTTATTTCGAAGGCTGCATGCCGATCGAAGTGATGGCGGAGCGCGGCGTCGATACACTCCGCTACGGACCGATGAAGCCGGTCGGCCTCGACGACCCGCGCACCGGGCGCTGGCCTTATGCCGTCGTGCAGCTCCGCCAGGACAATGCGCTCGGCACGCTCTGGAACATGGTCGGCTTCCAGACCAAGCTGAAATATGCCGAGCAGGTCCGCATCTTCCGCACCATTCCCGGCCTCGAAAATGCCGAGTTCGCGCGGCTCGGCGGCCTCCACCGCAACACCTTCATCAATTCGCCCCAGCTGCTCGACCGCACGCTACGCCTGAAGGCTGCACCGCACATCCGCTTCGCAGGCCAGATCACCGGCTGCGAAGGCTATGTCGAGAGCGCGGCGATCGGCCTGCTGGCGGGGCGCTTCGCAGCCGCCGAGATCCTCGGCTTCGACATCGCCCCGCCCCCGCCCGAGACGGCGCTTGGGGCCCTGCTGGGTCATATCACCGGCGGAGCGGAGGCCGACAGCTATCAGCCGATGAACGTCAATTTCGGCCTTTTCCCGCCGGTGGAAGGAAAGAAAAAATCGGACCGTAAGGCGGCCTACACCTCGCGCGCCCGTGACGCGCTGAAGGAGTGGCAGGCCGCGTTTAGCAGGCGCAGCGTTTCGGCTTCGCAGGCTTGGGCGCCGTGGTCTGATATTCGGCGGGCGTGAGCCAACCTGAGCGGTCCTTGTCGGCGCCGGCGAACTTCTCGCCCGTCTTCACCGCCCATTCCTCGAAGCTGAGGCTGCCATTGCCGTTCTTGTCGAGCTTGGCGAAGGCCTTCTGGCGCGGCTGCATCAGCTCGGCGCGGGTGATGCGCCCATCGTCATCCTTGTCGGCGCGGGCGAAGCGCTTCTCTTCTTTCGACTTGGCAGGCGCCGAAGGCGGCATCGGCACGGGCTGCTGGAGCGGCGTCACATAATTGGCGGCAGGCGGCGGCGCGGGTGGAACGGGATTGTCGCTCTGGGCCTGGCTCTTCCAGATGAAGAAGCCGGCAGCCATCAGCAGCATCGCCGACACGGCGCCGTACACGAATTTCAGCATGCCCCCTCCTGTTTGGCACCGAGGCTAACCGACTGCCTCTGTCGAGCCAAGCGCGATCAGCGCCCGGTGATCCGGTGCCGCAGCATGCGGAGCATTCGGCCCGGCGAGCCCTGCGGCTCCGGCGGCGGTCCCGCGGCATCCCGGCGGGCAAGTACCGCCAGCATACCGATCGGCCGTAGGGCGGTCGGCCAACGCGCTGGCAGTTCTATCGCCCGGGCCGCTTCGAAGGCGGCAGACGCATCCGGCTCTCCGCTGTGACGGCCGAGATCGGACAGAGCCCAGACTTCCCCTGCTAACTCTTCTTGGGTCGTAGCGGTGCCACCAATCAGCCGCGCCGACAGACGGAACAGGACACCACCCCGCTGCCTTGCATAAGCGTGCAACTCATCCGGCTCCAGCGCACCTTCGGTAAGGAGCTGCGCCCAGCCCTCCTCCATGGCGCTGAGCTCGATGCCGGTGACGCCGCGCGGCAGGACACGCTCGCCGAGTGCCTGAAGGACGGGCTCGGAAGGTGCCTTGTCGATGTCGAGCTTGACGAGCGCATCGCGCCACCAGACCAGCTTGATGCGGCTGATCATCGGCTCTCGACCGGCGGCGAGCACCGCCCCCAGCGCCGCATCGAGCCGCCACAATGCTTCTATGGCAGGCCGATGCCGCGCCGGCACATATGAAAGGGCGAGCGTTCGGTCGGGGTCGAGCGGAGTCACTCTACCTGCCAAAGCCTCAGCGGTACGTGACCTTCTTGGCGGCCTCGACCACGTCGGCGACCTTGATCAGCGCCATCTTCTCGAGATTGGCGGCATAAGGCAGCGGCACGTCCTCATTGGTGACGCGCATCACCGGCGCGTCGAGATCGTCGAAGCCTTCCTCCATGCAGATGGCCATGATCTCGGACGAGACGGAGCAGACCGGCCAGCCTTCCTCGACGCAGACGAGGCGGTTCGTCTTGGTAAGGCTCTTCAGCACCGTCTCCTTGTCGAGCGGGCGGAGCGTGCGAAGGTCAACGACCTCCGCCTCGATCCCCTGCTCGGCAAGCTGGGTCGCCGCATCAAGCGCAACGCCGACGCCGATCGAATAGCTGACCAAAGTCACATCGCGGCCTTCACGCACCACGTTCGCCTTGCCGATCGGCAGGACGTAATCGTCCAGCTTCGGAACGTCGAAGCTCTGGCCGTAGAGCAATTCGTTTTCGAGGAACACGACCGGGTCTTCGGACCGGATCGCGGCCTTGAGCAGCCCCTTCGCGTCTGCCGCCGAGTAAGGCGCGACCACGATCAGGCCCGGGACGCTGGCGTACCAAGGACCGAAATTCTGGCTGTGCTGTGCGGCCACCCGCGACGCGGCGCCGTTCGGGCCGCGGAACACGATCGGGCAGCGCATCTGGCCGCCAGACATATAATTGGTCTTGGCCGCCGAATTGATGATGTGGTCGATCGCCTGCATGGCGAAGTTGAAGGTCATGAACTCGACGATGGGCTTCAGACCGCCCATCGCTGCGCCGGTGCCGACGCCGGCAAAGCCATATTCGGTGATCGGCGTGTCGATCACGCGGCGGGCGCCGAATTCCTCCAGCAGCCCCTGCGTCACCTTATAGGCGCCCTGATATTCGGCGACTTCCTCGCCCATCACGAAGACCCGGTCGTCGGCGCGCATCTCTTCCGCCATGGCGTCGCGGAGCGCTTCACGCACAGTAGTGCGGACCATCTCCGTGCCTTCCGGAACGTCCGGCTCGACGCGAAGGCTTTCGGGCCGATGCTCTTCCTTAGCGGAGAAATTGACCGTCGATTGCTGCGCCTGCTCCTCCTCGGCGGGTGAAGCGGCGATGGCCTGGCCGTTATCTTCGTTCGAGGCGACCTCGTGCGCCGCCCCGGCCCTGTTCGCCTCCTCACCGTCGCCGGCAAGGATGGCGATGACGGTGCCCACCTTCACTTCGTCAGTGCCCTCGGCAACCAGGATCTTGGCGACAGTGCCCTCGTCGACAGCCTCGAACTCCATCGTCGCCTTGTCGGTCTCGATCTCGGCGAGGATGTCGCCGGACGCGACGGTGTCGCCTTCCTTCACCAGCCATTTGGCGAGCGTGCCTTCCTCCATCGTCGGAGAGAGAGCGGGCATCTTGAGTTCGATGGGCATCAGTAAGTCTCGACCAGAACATCGGTGTAAAGTTCGGAAGGATCGGGCTCGGGCGACTGTTCGGAGAAGTCCGCAGCTTCGACGACGATCCGCTTGATTTCGTTGTCGATCTTCTTGACCTCTTCCTCGCCGACGCCGAGCGCAGCAAGCTCCCGCTTCACAAGCTCGATGGGGTCGGACTTGTCGCGCACCGCCTGCACCTCCTCGCGGCTTCGGTACTTGGCGGGGTCCGACATCGAATGGCCGCGATAGCGGTAGGTCTTGAGCTCGAGCAGGATGGGGCCCTTGCCCGCCCGCACCCATTCAAGCGCAGTCGTGGCGGCGCCGCGGACCGCGAGCACGTCCATCCCGTCCACCTGCAGGCCCGGGATGCGGAAGCTTTCGCCGCGCTTGTAAAGCTGGTCCTCGGCCGAGGCGCGGTTGACGCTGGTGCCCATGGCGTACTGGTTGTTCTCGATCACGAAGATGATCGGCAGCTTCCAGAGCTCGGCCATGTTGAAGCTCTCGTAAACCTGGCCCTGGTTCGCGGCGCCGTCGCCGAAATAGGCCATGCAGACGCCGCCGTCGTTCGCATATTTGTGCTTGAAGGCAAGGCCGGTGCCGAGGCTCACCTGCGCGCCGACGATGCCGTGGCCGCCGTAAAATTTATGCTCGACGCTGAACATGTGCATCGAGCCGCCCTTGCCCTTGGAGATGCCGGCCTGGCGTCCCGTCAGCTCGGCCATGATCACCTTCGGATCGATGCCGTAGGCGAGCATATGGCCGTGGTCGCGGTAGCCGGTGATGACGCTGTCCTTGTCAGGATCGAGCGCCGATTGAAGGCCCACGGCGACCGCTTCCTGGCCGATATAGAGGTGACAGAAGCCGCCGATCAGGCCGAGGCCGTAAAGCTGCCCCGCCCTTTCCTCGAAGCGACGGATGAGCAGCATCTGCCGATAATATTCGAGCAGTTCCGCCTTGTCGGCCGAATGCCGCTGCGGCTCGGGCGGACGTTCCCGGTTTGGCGTGGCCGGCGGTGCGGCGGATTTGGATTCGGAGCGCTTCGGCGCGGATGCCTTGGCCAAGGTAACGGCCCTTCCTTCACGTCTCTAAAGTGGCGGCTCTATGGCGGCAAACGCCGGGACGCGCAACATGGCTGCACGCCGGAAATGCGGGAGGATTATTCCTCGAGCGGGATGATCACTTCGTCCGGGCGGACGAGGCCGAGTTCGCTCCGTACCATCTCGTCGGCGAGATCGGGATCGGCCTTGCGCGGGTCGAGCAACTGGGCCCGGTGCTGGAGCCGCGCCCGCTCTTCGCTCAGCGCCGCGAGCTGCACCGCCCGATCTTCCTTCTGCCGCTTGTAATCGCCGAGAGAGAGGATGCCGTTCGAGCCGAAGATCGCATAGCCGAGGAAGTTCGCGATGATCAGCACGGCGATCGCTGGCAGCGCCGCCCGTTTGATCAATTCCAGCGAATTTCGCGTTGCCCCGGCCATGTGGTTAACAGAATCAGGAAAAGGCCCCGGAATCAAGCGGTTTTTGAAGAAAAGATCACCCGGCCCGCATATTTCGCCTGATCGCCCAGTTCCTCTTCGATCCGGATGAGCTGGTTGTACTTGGCGAGCCGGTCCGAGCGGGCGAGGCTGCCGGTCTTGATTTGCCCGCAATTGGTGGCGACGGCGAGGTCGGCGATGGTCGTGTCCTCGGTCTCGCCGGAACGGTGCGACATGACGGCAGTATAGCGGGCGCGATGCGCCATGTTGACCGCATCCAGCGTCTCGGTGAGCGTTCCGATCTGGTTGACCTTCACGAGCAGCGAGTTGGCGAGGCCGCGTTCGATGCCCTCGGCAAGTCGCTTCGGATTGGTGACGAAGAGGTCGTCGCCGACCAGCTGCACCTTGTTTCCGACGAGGTCGGTCAGCGCCTTCCAGCCTTCAAAATCGTCCTCGCTCATCCCGTCCTCGATCGAAAGGATCGGATAGTCTCGGGTAAGCGCGGCGAGATATTCGGCCATTTCACCGGGGCTCAGAACCTTGCCCTCGCCGGGGATGTGATAGGCGCCGTCGCGGAAGAATTCGGTCGCCGCGCAATCGAGCGCGAGCACCACATCGTCGCCGGGCTTGTAGCCGGCCTGCTCGACCGACTTCATGATGAAGTCCAATGCATCGCGCGTCGAGGCGAGGTTCGGCGCGAAGCCGCCTTCGTCGCCAACGGCCGTGGCAAGGCCGGCGTCGTGCAAATTCTTCTTCAGCGTATGGAAGATCTCGGCGCCGCAGCGGACCGCCTCAGCGAGGCTTTCCGCGCCGACCGGCATCACCATGAATTCCTGGAAGTCGATCGGGTTGTCGGCATGTTCGCCGCCATTGATGATGTTCATCATCGGCACCGGCAGAACGTTGGCCGCGACGCCGCCGACATAGCGGTAGAGCGGCAGGCCGCGGGCATCCGCTGCTGCCTTCGCCACGGCAAGGCTGACGCCGAGGATCGCATTGGCGCCGAGCCGCGACTTGTTGGGCGTGCCGTCGAGGTCGATCAGCAGCCGGTCGATCTCGCCCTGCTCTTCCGCTTCGAGGCCGACCAGCGCCTCGAATATCTCGCCCTTCACCGCCTCGACCGCCTGAATGACACCCTTGCCGAGATAGATGCCCTTGTCTCCGTCGCGTTTTTCGACCGCTTCATGGGCGCCGGTCGAAGCGCCCGAAGGCACTGCCGCGCGGCCCGAGCTGCCATCCTCCAGATAGACTTCCACCTCCACCGTCGGATTGCCGCGGCTGTCGAGGATCTGGCGCGCGTGGACGTCGAGAATGGCGGTCATTGTTACGGCCTCGTTATGATCTATATTGGGGTTGATGAGGCCGCTTATCTGGGCGGGTGCGCAGACGCAACTTTCCTTTCCGGGAACGGAACGGAAGGCACGCGACATGTGTTTGCGCATCAACGAATTACGTCCCCCTCAAACGATGGAGATAACAGCCATGCCCCCTCGCAATCCGGAACTTCCCGAAGGTACCGATCACATCATCAACGGCGCGATGGAGACGGAAGGAAGCAACATGGATGACCTTGGCAGCGGCGGCGCCAGTTCCGGCTTCGTCGGCACGGGAAGCGGCGACGATACGGGCGGCATGAGCACTGGCACGGGAGGTGGCAATATGGGCGGAACGACTGGATCTTCGGGCCTTGGCGGCTCGGGCGGAGGCGATTTCGGCGGCGGCAGCGGCGGCAGCGGCGGCAGCGGCGGCTTCGGCAGCGGCTCCACGGGCGGCTCCGGCTCCTCCGGCGGAATGAGCGGCGGCAACATCAAGGCGCAGCTTCGCGACGGCGTCGGCAACCTGCAGAACAAGGCGGGCGAGCAGATCCGCGCTTATGCCGAAACCGGCAAGGACCGTGCGACAAGCGCGCTCGACGACCTCCGGCAGATCGTCGACGAGGCCGCAGGCACGATCGATGAAAAGCTCGGCTCCGAATATGGTGAATATGCGCGCCGCGCGGCCGATGCGGTTGCAGGCTTTGCCGACACGCTCCGCAACAAGGAAGTGGACGAGCTCTTCGACGACGGCCGCAACCTCGTCCGCAAAAGTCCGGGCGTCGCGCTCGGCGTCGCGGCGGTGGTCGGCTTCTCGCTCGTCCGGCTGATCAAGGCCGGCATGGACAGCAATGGCGGCGGCGGAAGCCGCGGCGAACGCGAGATTGAGTTCCAGCCCGACGCGCAGCTCGGCTCCACCGGGTCCACCGGTTACGGCACTACCGGTACGAGCGGTCTTGGCGCCACCGGAAGCACCGGCACGGGCACCGGTTCGACCGGCGGGAGCGCCGGCACGACCACCGGCACTACCACGGTCGGCGGCACCGGTACCAGCGGCTCGGAGATCTGATCATGGATGCGCGGGTTCAGAACCCAACCGACAGCTCGATAGGCGAGCTGTTCGGGCGCCTCGCCGATGACGGCCGCGCGCTCGTCCGTGCCGAGGTCGGGCTTTACAAGCAGATCGCTGTTTACCGGGCGAACAAGGCGAAGCTCGGCGTCGCCGCGCTGGTGGCGGGCGGCTTGCTCGCCTTTGCCGGTCTCATCGCCCTCCTAGTCGGCTTTGTGATCGGCCTCACCGACTTGGTCGGCGGCGTCGCGGCGGGCCTGATCGTCTTTGCAGTCACGGGCATCATCGCCTTCCTCCTGGTCCGCTGGGGCTCGGGCAAGATGGCGGCTTTGTCGGGCGACAATGAAGAGCGTCAGGCGCTCGCTGCCGGGGAGACGAGGTTATGAGCAAGAACAAGCCCCATCCCGACGCCGAAGCGCTGGAGCGCGCGAAGCGCGAGCAGGAGCTGGCCCGCCAGCGCTTCACTACAACGCTTCACACGCTTCAGTACCGGCTGAAGCCTGGAACGCTCGCCAACGATGCCTGGACCGGGGTCAAGGACAAGACGGGCACCATGACGGACAGCGCCCTTCAGACCGTGAAGGACAGGCGGCTCACAGTGTCGGGCGTGATCGCCGCGATCGTGATCTTCCTCGCCCGGGATTCGCTCTGGACCGCGATTTCCAAGCTGATCCGCGGCGAGGACGACAGTGACCTCGTCAAGACGAAGATCCACAAGAAAGACGAAAATTACGACCTCGCCGCTCCGACGGTCTCGAGGTCCGTGAAAGAAGGAGTGAGCGCATGACGATGACGGAAACGGACAACTACACCGGCACGGGCAGCAGCACCGACGGCCGTGGTGGCCGCCTCAGCGGCGCCCGCACCAAGGCGAGCGATGCTTATTATGCTGCCCGCGAACGGACCAGCTCGGCCTATGGCAGCGCCCGCGACGGCGCGAGCCGCGCCCGCCAGAAGACGTCGGAAGGGATCGACGCCAATCCGGTGGCGGCGCTGATCGGCGGCCTCGCCCTCGGCGGCCTGCTTGCAGCGATCCTGCCGAAGACGCGGCGCGAGGAAGAAATGCTCGGCGACTATAGCCGGCAGATCAACAGCCGCGCCCGCGAAGCGGCCCGTGCCGCAAAGGAAGCCGGCACCAGCAAGCTCGACGAGCTTGGCTACAACAAGGAAAACGCCAAGCAGAAATTCGAAACGCTTCGCAGCGACTTTGCCGACATCGCCGGCGCTGCCGCCCAGCGACTGAAGGGAGACGCACGTGAGGTGGCGAGCGCTGCCGCTCAGGAAGCGAAGAGCACCTCTCAGCAATAAGCTTCGGCTTGGCAGGGCTTCGCGGCCTTGCCTCAAGTGGCGACCGTGCTAGGTGCGGTCGCCACTTTCCTTTCAGAGGCACGGCATGAGCAGACTGCATCTCGTTTTCGGCGGGCGGGTGAAGGATCCGCAGGGAACCGACTTCGATCTTTCTACCATCGATCTCGTCGGCGTGTACCCCAATTATGCGAGCGCGCTTGATGCGTGGCGCGCCAATGCGCAGCGCACGGTCGACGACGCCGAGATGAAATATGTCGTCGTCCACCTCCACCGCCTCCTCGAGCCGGAACTGGCCGAGAAGAAGGCTTAAGCCTTCCGGTAGCGGAAGATCAGCAGCGGCTTGGCCAGCAGCAATCCCGACAGGAAGCCGCCGATATGGGCTGCATAGGCTATGCGCTCCACGCCGTCTCCAAGCGTCAGGCCGATCAGCAGTTGCAGCGCCACCCAGGCGGCAGCAAGCCAGAGCGCATTCACCCATAGAGCAAGTTTCGGATTGGCGATCTTCACCCGGTTGCGGCCGAACAGGATCGCATAGGTGCCGATGATCGCCGAGATGGCGCCGCTCGCCCCCACCATCGGGGTCACGTCCTGCGGTCCGACCAGATATTGCGCGGCGGCGGCCGCATAGGCTCCGGTGACGAACAGGACAACCAAAGCCGCCGGTCCAAGGATATTCTCCACCGCCCTGCCGCAGAACAGCAGTATCAGAAGATTAAAGGCCAAGTGCACGAACCCGGCATGCACGAAGGTGGCTGTAAGCGGCGTCAGGAAAACCGGCGCGGCGGGAAAATCCACCCCAAGGCCGCTCGCACGCGCCGGAATGAACCCGCCGCCAATCGCGAAATAATCATTGATGCCCAGTGCCGCCGCTATGGTCCAGGCGACGGCGATAATTGCGGCGATGACAAGCGTCGCCCGGGCACGGCGCCAGCTCTCCGGAGGCCTCATCGCAGCCGGAGCTTAGATGAACTCGATCTTTTCAATCTCGTAATATTTGTCACCCGACGGCGCCGACACCTCGACCTCATCGCCGACGCTGCGGCCGATGAGGGCGCGGCCGAGCGGCGAGGAATAGCTGATGCGCCCGATCTTCGCGTCCGCCTCGGTCTGGCCGACGATCTGATATTTGATCTTCTTGTCATTCTCATCGAGCAGATGAACGGTGGCGCCGAACACCACCTTGTCGCCCGATAAGGTCGTCGGGTCGATGATCATCGCGCGGCTGAGGCGGTCCTCAAGGTCGGCGATCTGCGCCTCGACCTGGCCCTGGCGCTCCTTGGCGGCGTGATATTCAGCGTTTTCGGAAAGGTCGCCATGGGCGCGCGCTTCCTCGATCGCGTCGATGATCGACGGCCGCTCAACGGTTTTCAGGTGCCGCACTTCGTTCTGAAGCCTCTCATAGCCTTCAGCCAGCATCGGCATCTTGTCTACCGTCGCCATAACTTACGCCTTTCGTCAAAACCCTGTTTTAGCTGCCTTTTACTAAGACAACTCAATCTCGATTAGGTTGTGGTGAGATTATGCCCTGGAGGCGGAATAATAGTCCTGAAGCGATCGGACTTCAAGGCTGTGCTTCCGGAGGGCTCCGATCGCACGGACGACCGCGGCGCTGGACGCGGCGGTGGTGAAATAAGGCACCTTCGCCATCAGCGCCGAGGCGCGGATGGACGCCGAATCCTTGTGGCTCTGCCACCCTTCGGTCGTGTTGAAGATAAGGTCGATCTCGCCGTCTTTAATCTTGTCGACGATGTGCGGGCGGCCCTGCGCGACCTTGTTGACCCGCTCGACCTCCAGCCCTTCAGCCTCAAGATAATCGGCGGTTCCGCCCGTGGCGACGACACGGAAGCCGAACTCCATAAGCGCACGCACCGGCGGCACGATATAGGTTTTGTCGCTGTCTTTCACCGACACGAACAATGTGCCTGCAGTCGGAAGTTCGATGCCGCCGCCCATCTGTGACTTCAGGAACGCGGTAGCGAAATCGCCTGATATTCCCATGACTTCGCCGGTGGACTTCATTTCCGGTGAGAGCACCGGATCGACGCCCGGGAAGCGCGCAAACGGGAAGACAGCTTCTTTCACCGCCATATGCGGAACGTCACGCTTGATCGGCAGGAAGGTAGCGAGCGGCTCGCCCGCCATTACCCTCGCCGCGATCTTGGCGATGGGCGTGCCGATCGCCTTGGCGACGAACGGCACGGTACGGCTGGCGCGCGGGTTCACCTCGATGAGGTAGACCTGCCCCTCCTTCACCGCGAACTGGACGTTCATCAGGCCGACGACGCCGAGCGCCAGCGCAAGCTCCTTCGCCTGCCGCTCGATCTCAATCACAATGGCGGGGTCAAGGCTATAGGGCGGCAGAGAGCACGCGCTGTCGCCCGAATGGACGCCCGCCTCCTCGATATGCTGCATGACGCCGGCGATGACGACTTCGGTGCCGTCCGAAATGGCGTCCACGTCCACCTCGATGGCGTCGCGGAGATACTGGTCGATCAGGACGGGGCTGTCTCCCGACACCTGCACGGCGGTGACGATATAATCTTCGAGCTGGGCGGGGCCGTCGACCACCTCCATTGCGCGCCCGCCGAGAACGTAGCTTGGCCGCGTCAGCACCGGGTAGCCGATGCGCTCCGCAACGCTGAGCGCCTCCTCCCGGCTCCGGGCGATGCCGTTGGCGGGCTGCTTCAGCTTCAGCTTGTCGACCAGCCCTGCAAACCGCTCCCGGTCCTCGGCAAGGTCGATGGCATCGGGTGAGGTGCCGAGGATCGGAATCCCCTCCTTCGCCAAGGCGGCTGCAAGTTTCAGGGGCGTTTGCCCGCCGAACTGAACGATGACGCCGACCAGTTCGCCTCGGGTCTGCTCGACATGCAGGATCTCAAGCACATCCTCGACGGTCAGCGGCTCGAAATAGAGCCGGTCCGACGTGTCGTAATCGGTCGATACCGTCTCCGGATTGCAGTTGATCATGATCGTTTCGAAGCCAGCGTCGCCCAGCGCGTAGCAGGCGTGGCAGCAGCAATAATCGAACTCGATCCCCTGCCCGATCCGGTTCGGCCCCCCGCCCAGGATCACGATCTTCCGCCGGTCGGAAGGCTGGCTCTCGTCCTCGGGCTCGCCGAAGCTCGGCGCCTCGTAGGTCGAATACATATAAGGCGTCTTCGCCTCGAATTCGGCGGCGCAGGTGTCGATCCGCTTGAAAACAGGCCGGACGCCGAGCTTGTGCCGGAGCGCCCGCACCTCATCCTCGGTGGTGGCGCCGATCATTGCCTTCACCGCATCGTGGATAAGGCCGCTGCCGCGCATGCGAGTTTTCTGAGCCCCGCCCCGGAGCTTCACCGATTTCAACGCAAGCTCGGCAATGCGCCGGTCCGAAAAGCCCATCGCCTTGAACCGCCGCATCCCCGCCGCATCCGCCGGGACGCCGTCGATCATCAGCGCTTCCTCGGCGACCACGATCTCCCTGATCCGCTCCAGGAACCAGGGATCATATTTGGCGATGGCGTGGACTTCATCGACGGTGAAGCCTTCGCGCAGCGCCTGCGCCGCCACCAGCAGCCGGTCCGGCGTCGGCCGCGCCAGCGCCGCCTCGATCTCCGCACGCGGCGCGCCGTAAAGCGCCTTCACCCCATCGAGGCCGATAAGGCCCGTCTCAAGCCCCCGGAGCGCCTTTTGCAGGCTCTCGTGAATGTTGCGCCCAATCGCCATCACTTCGCCCACCGACTTCATTGCGGTGGAAAGAAGCGCCTCCGACCCCCTGAACTTTTCGAAGGTGAAGCGCGGGATTTTGGTCACCACATAATCGATCGTCGGCTCGAAGCTTGCCGGCGTTGCGCCGGTGATGTCGTTGTCGATCTCGTCCAGCGTATAGCCAACCGCCAGCTTCGCCGCGACCTTGGCAATGGGAAAGCCTGTCGCCTTGGAGGCGAGCGCGGACGAACGCGACACGCGCGGGTTCATTTCGATGACGACGAGGCGCCCGTCCTTGGGATTGACGGCGAACTGGACGTTGGAGCCGCCCGTCTCCACCCCGATCTCGCGCAGCACAGCGATGCTGGCGTTGCGCATGACCTGATATTCCTTGTCGGTCAGCGTCAGCGCCGGCGCGACCGTGATGCTGTCGCCGGTATGGACGCCCATCGGGTCCACGTTTTCGATCGAGCAGATGATGATGCAATTGTCCGCTTTGTCGCGGACGACCTCCATCTCATATTCCTTCCATCCGAGCACCGACTCCTCGATCAGCACTTCGGTGGTGGGCGACGCGTCGAGGCCGCTGGTGACGATCTCGATGAACTCTTCGCGATTATAGGCGATGCCGCCGCCCGTGCCGCCGAGCGTGAAGCTCGGGCGAATGATCGCCGGCAAACCGACGACATCGAGCGCCTTCACCGCATCGTCGATATTGTGCGCGATCTGCGAACGCGGGCTTTCGAGGCCAATCTTGTCCATTGCCTCGCGGAACTTGAGGCGATCCTCGGCCTTCTCGATCGCTGCCGCGTCAGCGCCGATCATCGTGCAGCCGAATTTCTCAAGCGTCCCGTCCTTGAACAGCGCAAGCGCCGTGTTGAGCGCCGTCTGCCCACCCATGGTCGGAAGCACCGCGTCGGGCCGCTCCTTCTCGATGATCTTCGCGACCATTTCCGGCGTGATCGGCTCGACATAGGTGGCGTCGGCAAGCTCCGGATCGGTCATGATCGTCGCCGGGTTGGAGTTCACCAGGATGATCCGGTAGCCCTCCGCCTTCAGCGCCTTGGCGGCCTGCGTCCCCGAGTAATCGAACTCCGCCGCCTGCCCGATGACGATCGGGCCGGCGCCAATGATGAGGATCGAGGAGATGTCGGTGCGGCGGGGCATCAGCGCAGCGCCTCCTCGCCGGCGATAGCAATATCGGGCGAGGTCACGAAGGATCGCGGCACGGGGGGAAGCTTTGGGCAGGCTTGGTGCAAGTCGAGGTCCAGAAGGTCAAAGGTGTTGATGATCTGCTTGCGCCTATCGCGGGCGCGGAGGCCGACCATTTCCTCTCGCGAAAAACCGCGTGGCTCTACCGAGCAGGCGGGATGCTCCAGGAAAACGTAAAAGTGCGCGTCGGCGGTGAGGAGGCGGAAGGTGAAGCCGCCGTCAGTCTTTCGAGCTTCGCAATTGGCTGCAAAGCCGTCGTCCGCGGCGTGGCAGCGCGCCACCCATCCCTTTTTCTGATATTTTGCGGGGGTAAAGCCAGGCGCTCGCGCCGGGGCTGTGCTTCCCACGGATGCGGCAGCAAGCAGCGCCAGGATTGCCGTCACTGACTCTTCCCCAGCTGCTTCACAAACTTACCAAACAGATAGACGCTGTCCTGCGGGCCGGGGCTCGCCTCAGGGTGGTATTGCACGCTGAAGGCAGGCCGGTCGGTCAGCTCCAAGCCTGCTAGGCTGCCATCGAACAGCGAAATGTGCGTCGGCTTCGCGTTGTCCGGCAGCGTCTGCGTCTCGACCGCAAAGCCGTGGTTCATGCTGGTGATTTCGACCTTGCCGTCGCTGAGGCGCTTGACTGGATGGTTGGCGCCGCGGTGGCCCTGGTGCATTTTCACCGTCTTGGCGCCCACCGCCAGCCCCAGAAGCTGGTGGCCGAGGCAGATGCCGAAGAGCGGCTTGTTGGTCTCGAGCAGCTTCTGGATCACCGGTACAGCATATTCGCCCGTGGCGGCGGGATCACCGGGGCCGTTCGACAGGAAGATACCGTCGGGCTCGTGCGCCATCACCTCGTCATAGGAAGCGGTGGCGGGAAGCACGGTCACACGCGCGCCTGCATCGGCGAGGTTGCGGAAAATGTTGCGCTTCGATCCGTAATCGATCGCGACGACATGCGGCAGATCGTCCTGCTCCGCATATTTGCGGTAGCCGCTGGTCCGGTCCCAACCACCGTCCCACCAGCGCTTCATCTGATGGGTGGTGACTTCCTTGGCTAGATCCATGCCTTCGAGGCCCGGCCAGTCCCGCGCCTTCTGAAGCAGCGCGTCGATATCGAACTTTCCGTCGGCGCGGTGCGCAATGACGCCGTTCGGCGCACCCTTCTCCCGGATCAGCCGCGTCAGCGCCCGCGTATCGACACCCGAAAGCCCGATGCGGCCGTTCCGCTTCAGCCAGGTGCCGAAATCCTGCCCCGACCGGAAATTGGAGGGCGCGGTCACATCCTCCCGGACGATGCAGCCCAATGCATGCGGATTGTCCGCCTCCACATCGTCGTAATTGGTGCCGACATTGCCGATATGCGGGAAGGTGAAGGTGATGATCTGCGCCGCATAGGAGGGATCGGTCATCACCTCCTGATATCCGGTCATCGCGGTGTTGAAGCAGACCTCGCCCACCGCATCGCCCTCGGCGCCGAAGCCCCTGCCCCAGATCACGCTGCCGTCCGCCAGAACCAATACGCCCGTCGCTCCTTCAGGCGCGGGCATATGTCTGGCGTGGGCCATTTGGCGGGCACTCCTAAAGCGGGGTTCGGCGATGTCGCTAAGGCTCGTCCGCTATAGGGCGCGCCGGACAGCGTCAATCTATTAAAAGCGGCGGCGGGCGGCTATCGTTTCCGCTTTCCTTCGACACCTGAGAGACACGCATGATTCGCGACGATATCAAAGCCGCGCAGATCGCCGCCATGAAGAGCGGCGACAAGGACCGGGTGGCAGCCATCCGCCTCATCCAGTCCGCGATCAAGAACCGCGATATCGAGCTTCGGACCTCCGAAAGCACGCCGGACGACGATGCGCTGGTCACCGAAGTGCTGCAGAAAATGATCAAGCAGCGCCGCGAATCGATCCAGATGTACGAGGCTGGCGGCCGCGCCGAGCTGGCCGAAGCCGAGAAGAAGGAAGTCGCCGTCATCGAAGGCTTCCTGCCGGCGCAGATGAGCGAGGAAGAAACGAACGCCGCCATCGACGCCATCGTCGCGGAAGTCGGCGCCAGCTCCGTCAAGGACATGGGCCGCGTCATGGCCGTCCTCAAGGAACGCCACGCCGCTCAGCTCGACATGTCGAAGGTCAGCGGCCTCGTAAAGGCACGGCTTTCGGCCTGATCCGGAGGGATGTCGCTCAGCCCGCAATTCCTCGACGAACTCCGCGCCCGCACCCTCCTGTCGGCGGTGGTCGGCAAGCAGGTGAAGCTGCAGCGGGCGGGGCGGGAGTGGAAGGCCTGCTGCCCGTTTCATAACGAGAAGACGCCCTCCTTCACCGTCAACGACGAAAAGGGCTTCTATCATTGCTTCGGCTGCTCGGCGCATGGCGATGCGATCCGGTTCCTGACCGACGCGCGCGGCCTGCCCTTCATGGACGCGGTGAAGGAGCTTGCCGATGCGGCTGGCATGGAGGTGCCGGCTCCGGATCCCCGTTCCCAGGCGAAGGCGGAGCGGGCAAAGGACCTCTACGATGTTATGGAAGCGGCTCAACATTGGTTTGAGGAGCAGCTGGGAGGTATCGAGGGCGGAGACGCCCGCGCCTATCTGGAAAAGCGTGGGATAAGCGATTCGACCAGGCGCCGGTTCGGCTTCGGCTTCGCGCCCGACGCTCGAAACAAGTTGCGGGTCGCGCTTCGAGATTTCGGAAACGAGAAGCTGGTCGAGGCAGGCCTCCTCATTGCCCCCGAAGGCGACAAGGAGCCTTACGACCGCTTCCGCGGCCGGCTCACCTTTCCGATCCGCGACCAGCGCGGCCGCGTCATCGCCTTCAGCGCGCGCATCCTCGGCGCTGGCGAGCCCAAATATCTGAACTCCCCCGATACGCCTTTGTTCGACAAGGGCCGCACCCTGTTCAACATCGACCTTGCAGCGCCCGCGAGCCGGGAAGCAAAACGCGTGATCGTGGTCGAGGGACAGATGGACGTGATTGCCCTCGATCAGGCAGGCATTAGCGAAGCGATCGCGCCGCTCGGCACCGCGCTCACCGAAACGCAGCTCAGCCTCCTCTGGCGCATGTCGCCCTCCCCCATCCTCTGCTTCGACGGCGATGCGCCCGGGCAGAAAGCGGCGGTGCGCGGCGCGCTAAGGGCGTTGCCGCATGTCGGCCCAGGCCGTTCGCTCGGCTTCGTCACCCTCCCGCAGGGGCAGGACCCGGACGACCTCATCCGCGCCAAGGGCCGCGCCGCGCTAGAGGCTTTGCTCGAAAAGCCAGAGCCCCTCGTCGAGCGCCTCTGGCGGCACGAAAGCACCGCGGAACCCCTCGCCACCCCCGAACAGAAGGCCGGCCTCCGCCGCCGCCTGCTCGACCATGTCTCGGCCATCTCCGATCCGGACGTGCGCGACCAGTATCGCGCCGAGCTTCTGGACCGGTTCAATGCCCTCACCCGCCCGCCAAAGCCGCAATATCAGGGCCGGCCGCAGAAATGGGGCCAGCCGCCCCGCCGCCCCGCCTCGCCGCAGGCGCGGGCGATGGCAGCCGGCGGCCCGGACCCGCAGGTCGCCCGCGGCGCGCTCCAGGGCCTCATCGCCCATCCGGAGGTGATCGCCTCCCATGCCGAGACGATCGCCGCCCTCCCGCTTCGGGAAAAAGCGGCGATTCGTTTACGCGATCTTCTCCTCGAATCGGCCATGATCCACGCCGAACTTGATCAGGAGCAGCTAAATACCATATTGGCGCGGGACGGCGGGGCTGCTCTGATAGAGGAGCTGCGTCTCAAGCAAGGACTGGCCTTTTCCTTTACCCGACGTGATGCCGACCCGGAACGCGCCCGACGCGACCTCGTTCTGGTCATTGAGACATTGGCAGCACGGCCCGGCCTGGATGCAGCTATGGAGGCTGCGACCGCCCGGTTGAAGGAAACAGGCGACGAAGCCGCGTTCCAGGAGCAGCAACGGCTCCGGACCGCGCGGGATGAGGCAGATAGGCAGCTTGCGGCGCTTCTCGAAGCGACGCAGGCCGATACGGATTAAGGCGTGCGCATGGCGAAGACGAATACGGCCGACCAGGGTGATAAGAACGAAAATGGCGATGCGCCGCTCATCGACCTCAACGAGGCCTCTCTCAAGAAGCTGATCGCTCGCGCCAAGAAGCGCGGCTACATCACCTATGACGAGCTGAACGACGCCCTGCCGCAGGACCAGATGTCGTCCGAGCAGATCGAGGACGTCATGTCCGCCCTTTCCGAAATGGGCGTCAACATCGTCGAGAATGAGGAAGCGGACGAGGATGGCGGCGACGAGCGCGCCTCCGAGCCCGAGCTCGACGCTGCCGAAGACGGCGGCGACGGCGAAGGCGAACGCTTCGTCATCGAAAAGAAGAAGGAAACCGTCGACCGCACCGACGACCCCGTTCGCATGTACCTCCGCGAAATGGGCGCGGTGGAGCTGCTCAGCCGCGAGGGCGAGATCGCGATCGCGAAGCGCATCGAGGCGGGCCGCGACATCATGATCTGGGGCCTTTGCGAAAGCCCGATCACCTTCAACGCCATCATCGACTGGTCGAACGCTCTCAACAACGGCGACATGCAGCTTCGCGAGATCCTCGATCTCGACGCCATGCTCTCCAAGGGCCCGACGCCGGAGCAGGTCGAGGGTGCAGAGGAAGACAGCGCCGACGACATTTCCGAAAAGACCGCCGGCCCCTCCTTCAAGGAAGAGGAAGAGCCGGAGGAAGTCGTCGCCGAGGACGAGGATGAGGACAGCCTCGTCGAACGCCGCGCGCCCCGCCCGACCGACGACGATGATGAAGACAACACCCTCTCCCTCGCCCAGATGGAAGAGACGCTGAAGCCGCAGGCGCTCGAGCGGTTCGCGAACATCACCTCCATCTTCAAGAAATTCTCGAAACTCCAGGCGTCCCGCATGGAGGCGCTGTCGGCCGGCCAGGAATTCCTCAAGGCCGACGAGAACAAATATCAGAAGCTTCGCGAGCAGCTCACCGCCGAGGTGGAGAGCGTCCAGTTCCACGGTCAGAAGATCGAATATCTCGTCGATCAGCTCTACAGCTACAACCGCCGCCTGACCGCATTGGGCGGCCAGATGCTCCGCCTCGCCGAGCGCCACAAGGTGCCGCGCAAGGCCTTCCTCGATGCCTATATGGGCCACGAGCTCGACGAGAATTGGTCGGAGCGCGTCTGCAACCTCGACAAGAAATGGAACGCCTTCTGCACGCAGGAAGCCGACGCCATCGAGCGCATCCGCACTGAGATCAACGAAATCGCGCAGGCGACCGGCATGAGCCTCGCCGAATTCCGCCGCATCGTGAACCAGGTGCAGAAGGGCGAGCGCGAGGCGCGTATCGCCAAGAAGGAGATGGTGGAAGCGAACCTCCGCCTCGTCATCTCTATCGCCAAGAAATATACGAACCGCGGCCTTCAGTTCCTGGACCTCATCCAGGAGGGCAATATCGGCCTCATGAAGGCGGTCGATAAGTTCGAGTATCGCCGCGGCTACAAATTCAGCACCTACGCCACCTGGTGGATCAGGCAGGCGATCACCCGCTCGATCGCCGATCAGGCGCGGACCATCCGCATCCCGGTCCATATGATCGAAACGATCAACAAGCTCGTCCGCACGAGCCGCCAGATCCTCCACGAAATCGGCCGCGAGCCGACCCCGGAAGAGCTTGCCGAGCGCCTCTCCATGCCGCTCGAAAAGGTCCGCAAGGTGATGAAGATCGCCAAGGAACCGATCAGCCTCGAAACCCCGATCGGCGACGAGGAAGACAGCCACCTCGGCGACTTCATCGAGGACAAGAACGCCGTCATCCCGGTCGATGCCGCGATCCAGGCGAACCTCAAGGAAACCGTCACCCGCGTCCTCGCGAGCCTCACCCCCCGCGAAGAACGCGTCCTCCGCATGCGCTTCGGCATCGGCATGAACACCGATCACACGCTCGAGGAAGTCGGTCAGCAGTTCAGCGTCACCCGCGAGCGTATCCGCCAGATTGAGGCGAAGGCGCTGCGGAAGCTGAAGCATCCGAGCCGCTCGCGGAAGATGCGGTCGTTCTTGGACCAGTGACGGGCGCCCGAAGCGTAGCCCCGCCGCCGACGCAGCCGCCGAAGTAGCGCTAAGAACGAAGCGGGCACCATGCCGGGGCACGGCGAGCACTGGAATGCGACCAACAGCCATGTTGCCCCTGCACGACTAGCCTGGGTAGCCGTCAGTTCTAGTTGGGGTTGGTTACGCTCGTCTCCTTTTGTGGAACGTTAAAGCCCTACCGCAGTGGGACTAACCGTCGAGCCTCTTCGTCCCACAGCCGCAAGCGTAGCGTTCGAAGACTCTCACCTATCGTAATCCGGCTGACGCCTTCCAGCTCCGGGTGCGCTCGCATGGCCTCGGGCAGGCGGTAGAAGGGTATGCGGCTTGAGAGGTGGTGGAGGTGATGAATGCCAATGTTGGCGGTGAACCAGCGCAAAACCGGCGGCAGGTCATAATGAGAGCTTCCATAAATGGCGGCATGATGAAACGACCAATCCTCATCCTCATCCCACGATGTGCGCTCGAACTGATGCTGGACGTAGAATAGCCATACGCCGGCCGAAGCTGCGATGAGAGTGATCGGCAAATGGACTGCGAGAAAGGGCCAAAGCCCAATCTGCCAGATCATCACACCCGCGAGGCAGCCGATGGCGGCATTAGTGCCAAGAGCGCTCGCCCACGGACGCCAGCCGCTTCGCATGAAGCCAACCGGGAGGCGGTGTCGCAACAGAAAGAGATAGGAGGGGCCGACACCCAGCATCCCAACCGGGCTTCGATAAAAGCGATAGACGAGGCGCCGCCAGCGGCCGAGCTTGCGATATTCTTCCACGGTGAGAGTGTCGATATCGCCGGTCCCGCGCTTGCTCAGATTGCCTGAAGTGGCGTGATGCACCGCATGTGCACGACGCCAGAAGTCGTAGGGGGTCAGCGTCAGCACGCTGATTGCGCGGCCGACCATGTCGTTAGTTCTGCGACGCCGGAACATAGCTCCGTGACCGCAATCGTGCTGGATCAGGAAGAGGCGGAGCAGCAACCCGCCCGCAAGGATAGATGGGAGGACCCCCAGCAAGCTCCCGCGGGAGAAAGCGACAAAGGCCATCACCCAGAGAAGCAGGAAGGGAATTGCAGTGATTAGGATCTCCCAAATGCTTCTTCCGGCTTGCGGCTGGGCATAGGGAGCGATCTTCCGGGAAATTTCGATGGCGTCGAGAGTTGGCATGCGGAGCCCTGAACAGTGGGAGCGGAATTCCGGCATGGAGAGATCGCGCGTGGGCCGACCGCCTTCAGATCAGAGACGTTGTTAAAACCCGATTACCGGGTCCGATGTTCCGGCACGCAGGTCATGGTTCCGCGATCATCCACTTGGCTCGTCTAATTTCAGGCTGTCGCTGATCGCAGTCAGTAAATTAAGCGAGTGTTGCATTGTCTCTGAGGACTCGCCGACCTCTGTAGCGACATCCACTTTTACATCAGCGGCTGCTTCGACAATGCCGATAGCGTCCGCAACACTGATGACTGAGCGTTCGATCAAGCCGAAAATTAGACTTTCTGTTAGCAGCATCGCCGCCTGACCGTGTGCATCCGGCTCGGCTCCTCGGCGGGCCGCCGAATACTCATCATTATCGTGGGTCGTATGTGCCATTCGCGTTAGCTCCTCACGAGGCGAGAGCGCTTGGTCTCTCAGCCGCCGGAGCCTGTTCACGAGCCGACGATGTTGGCCATTCTATCAGGAAGCTGGACAAGATTCGTCATCTAGATCAACTTTGGACAATATCTTTGGGCAATATCTAGTCTTTGCCGGACGTGGGATAACCGCCCGTGGCAAATCGATTTATAAGAAAGCTGGAGCGCTTCGCGACGCTACATCAGGCCGATGTTGCTGCGCTCACCCAAGCCACAGCCAACGCACGATGGGTTGGGCGCCGGCACGACCTGATACGAGAGGGAGACCGGCCGGGTGTCGTTTTCGTAATCCTGGAGGGTTGGGCATTTCGATATAAGATCCTGCCGAGCGGCACTCGACAGGTATTGGCACATCTTATGCCTGGTGATTGCTGCGACCTTCACATCGGTCTGCTCGACGAGATGAATCATAGCATCCAAACCACCACTAGGGCTTACGTCGCGACGATCGACCGGCACCTGATGGACGTGATGTTGGAGCGTTATCCCGCCATCGCCAAGGCGATGTATATCAGCCAGCTTGTGGACGAAGGCACCATGCGGGCCTGGATCACCAGCATGGGTCGGCGCGCGAGCATCGAACGTGTCGCGCACCTAATGTGCGAGCTTTATCTTCGAGCGAGGAATATCGGCCTTACCGAAGAAGACCGGTTGGAATTGCCGCTGTCGCAGCCGATGCTGGCAGACTCACTAGGCATGACCGCAGTCCACCTCAACCGCGTGCTGAAGAAGCTGCGTTTAGACAATGCTATGACACTTCAGCGTGGCAGCCTTACAATTACAGATCCCGGAAAGTTGGCGCAGATCGCCGGGTTCGACGAAAGCTACCTTCATCGCCGCTCGCGGCAGGTAGCCTGAGGACAGGCCGGGCCGCCCGGCTCCGGATTCTGCTACTATGAGAGAATTTTGTTTTAAAACACTGACCTACGTCAACTTGCTCGCCGCACGCCATGTTATACAGGCGCTTCGGAGCATTTCAAATAGCGGGTAGCGACGGGAGACGAGGCAGCGCTCCCGCATAGCAGGGGGAGGCGTATGTCTTACTACAATCAATCCGACCGCGCTGACGATCGCGCCTATTACGCACGCCGGGCTGCCGAAGAGGCTGGTCGCGCTGAGAAGGCAGTCTCACTGACTGCAAAACGCGCCCATGCTCAACTGGCGGATATTTTTAGCCGTAAGGCTGCGGAAGCCCCTGCAAACGGGGGCGAGCCATCATGCCAAGGACGTGCTCAGGTCCTCTAAGCTGCACACTCGGTTAAAACGCCTCATACAAAACGAACCTGCCGCACGTCGGCCGTGCTGAAGCTGTCGGAGTGGCTACTTGTACGGACGCTGAGGGCAAGTGAATCCCTGCTTTGGGTCGAGAGCAGACGTTTGGAAGCTGTTTCGGCGACTTGCCCCGCGCGTCGAAAATTAACTTTCCTACAGCCCCTCCTCTTCGCCACATCCTGGCAGATGAGCGAGTCAGCCCTCGACAATCCTTTCTGCAATGCGTTCTCCGCCTTCAGCCGCCGTCACGGCCGGACGCCTCCGTTCACCGCATTTCCACTGCAGGGCACGTTACCTTCGTCACCTTTGCGTGGCCGCGGCAGAGATCATTTCGGTGTGACCTTAGTGTGACCTTTCATCATCCGGGCCGGCCGCAGTGTATGCGACCGGCCCTGAATGCCTCAGGCCGCTCAGCTCGTCGCCGCCGCCATTTGCGGCATCGCGAGCGCGTCGAAGCCGTAGGGGTCGGGACGGAAGAGGACGCCGTTGCTGGTCGGTGCGACCGTCAGATAGGTCATGTAGATCGGCACCGGGCGCGGCAGGTCGATATTCTGCTCCAGCTGCGAGGACGGGGTCGGCATGCGCCCGAACACCCAGGTCGCAAAGCGGCGATAATCTTCCAGGCGCACGCAGCCGTTGCTGATCCACCGGTCGGTCTTGGCGAAATTCTCCTTAAGCGGCGTGTCGTGAAGGTAGATGCCGAAATCGTTCGGCATCTCGAACTTCATGGCGCCCATCGAATTCCACGGCCCCGGAAGCTGGCGGACGCGGATCGGGCTCTTGCCGGCGGACACTTGCTTCCAGTTGATCGTCTTCGGGTCCACCCGCTGCGCGGAAGGACCCCAGTCGGACAGCACTTCGTAATGGAATTGCTTGAGGTACGAGACGCCCTGCTGGCGCACCTTCTTGGCAGTCATGCTCTGGATCAGGTCGGGCGGCACGTTCCAATAGGGATTGGCCTTCGCGTTGCGCATCAGCACGGCCATCATCGGCGTCTTCGTCTCGGGCGCGCCGACGATGACGCGCATCTTGTCCGTCACTTGGTCGCCAGTCAGCAGATAGGCCTCGGCCGCGCCGGAATCGACGACCACGTAGCGGTCGAAGGTGCGGGTCGGCGGTAGGCGGTAGGCCCGCTCGACGTTGATCGCGATGCGGCTGGCATAATGATGGGCGCCCCGGTTGAGGGACGCGATCGTTCCCTTGCCCGCGATGCCGTCGACCGGGCCGAGGCCGTGGACGCGCTGATAGTCGCTGACCCGCTGGAACAGCGCCTGGTCGTAGCCGCCCGTCGGCGCGAGGCCGAGGCGGGTGCGCAGCAGCTCGACGCGCTTGCCGGTAGAGCCGCGCTTCAGCGCCGCGCCCGCGGGGATGCGCACCTGCGGCAGGCTGCCCCAGCTCGCCTGATATTGCTGCAGCCCGCGGCCAAGCTCAGCAAACAGAGGGTTGGGCGCGCTCTTGTCGCGGCTGCTGCCGCCAAAGTCGAAGTTCAGCACGCGCTTCAGCCAGTTTTGCGGGCGCTGCCGCTTCTTGGCGACCTTGCTCATGTCGGGATCGACATAGACGAAGTCGACGCCCTGCTTGATCGTCCGCGGAACCGCAATCGGCTCGTCGCCGCGCGGGGCCGCAACGACCGGCGACGACAACACCATCGCGGCCGCCCCGAAGGAAAGAATCAGCTTTTTCATCATGTTTGGCTGCAACTGCGCCTCTGTTTCCGGAAAGTGGACAAAGCCTCTGCACCGCGAAGGTTGCACGGGCCTGAACATGGCAGGCAGCGGGACGAGCCGTGACAAAGGAGCGATGTTCGTCACTCCTGACGGATGCGAACCAAAACGGCGTTCGCCCGTTAAGCTACTGAACGGAAGAAAGGATTCGGCCATGGCAGGCGGCTGGACGCGCGACGGCGCGGTGCAGGATCAGATCGACGACACTGTGAAGGATGCGGTGCTCGCGGCCCGTGCCCGGCTCGCAGCCAGCGAGGGCGAAACCTACTGCGTCGAATGCGGCGAGGAAATCCCGGAAGCCCGCCGCCGCGCCCTCCCCGGCGCCCGCACCTGCGTCCCCTGCCAGTCGACCCGCGACGCCCGCACCTCCTCGGCAGGCTTCAACCGCCGGGGCAGCAAGGACAGTCAGCTGCGCTGAAACCACAGATCCAGCACGTGCCGACTGGTTAGCCGGGCTTCCGAAATGTATCTCATCCCCGCCGTTCCAAAACTCAAAGGCCGGGGAACTCGCCATGAAGCCCATACTAACCGCTTTCGAAAGCTCGCCTGACCGCGGCAAGGGCCTGGCACGGGACATGCCGGTGCGCTGGGCGCTTGAGGAGGTGGGCCAGCCCTATGATGTGCGGCTGGTGTCGTTCCGCGAGATGAAGGAGCCCGCGCATCGCGCGCGTCACCCTTTCGGACAGATCCCGACTTATGAAGAAGGCGACCTGGCCCTGTTCGAGTCCGGCGCGATCGTGCTCCACATCGCCGAGCGTCATCCGGGCCTGCTGCCGAACGATGCCAATGCGCGGGCGCGGGCGATCACCTGGATGTTCGCCGCGCTGACGACGGTGCAGCAGCCGATCGTCGAGCGCGAAGCCGCTCTCTATCTCGAGGGCGACAAGCCGTGGACCAAGGAGCGCCTGCCGATCCTCGAAGATCGAATCCGCGTGCGGCTCGGCGAGCTCTCCGCCCGGCTTGGCGAGCGCGAATGGCTCGATGGCGACTTCAGCGCCGGAGATCTCCTGATGGTACTCGTACTGCGGCGGTTGGAGAGTTCCGGCTTCCTGAACGATTATCCGAACCTCTCCGCCTATGTCGCCCGGGCCAAGGCGCGGCCGGCCTATGGGCGAGCTTTCGCCGCCCAACTGGCGGTCTTCACAAACGCTCAAAGCTGAGGCGCGCAAGCCGCCCGCAGACCGACTTTTCTTGTCGCGCCGCAGGACCCGCGGACACACCGAAGCGTTTCGGCTCAAGCACTTGCGGATATATACCATGGACAGGTTGGTTGGTGTAGCTTTCTCCGGGATCGGCTTGCTCCTGCTCGGCAGCGCAGCGCCGCCACCGGCGCCCGACCCGTTGCCCGTTTTGATCGCCCCTTCGCCCGTTAAACACGAGCCGCCTCCCCCTCCTCCCCCACCCCCTCCTCCGCCGCCTCCAACCCCTGAAGAGGCACTGAAGGAGAGCGTGCTGATCGTTGTCAGCATACCTTCTCAAAAGATGTTCGTCTTCCGTAAGGGTGAGCTCTGGGACACTTCGAACGTGTCGACCGGCAAGCCCGGCAACGACACGCCCGAAGGCGTCTTCCCGATCCTCCAGAAGAAGGTCGATCACCGCTCCAACCTCTATGACGACGCGCCCATGCCCTACATGCAGCGGCTTACCTGGGACGGCGTGGCGCTCCACGCCGGGCGTGTGCCGGGCTACCCTGCCTCGCACGGCTGCATCCGCCTGCCAAAGGCGTTCGCGCAGAAGCTGTACAAGATCACCAATTACCGCTCGATCGTAATCGTCGCCGACGAACCGCTCGACTCCGCCAAGGAAGCGCGGCGGCTGGCCTGAAGCCGTTCAGGAACTAGCGCCCCGCCTGCTCCTCCGGCGTCTTCGGCACCCGATCCAGGCTCGATTTCAGCTCCGCCTGCCATTGCGGCTCATCCTCGGGCGGCGGCCTAAAGGCGCGGCCTAAGAGGAAGCGGAGGCGGTGCTTCGGCGTGAAGGCGTGGCGGCCGCGAGTCTGCTCGCGCTCGTTCAGCACCCGGTCGCGTCTCAGATGCGCGACCACCCGCCAGAACATGTAGCCCAGCATGCCGACCACAAGGATCGGGATCAGCAAATATTCCATGCCCGCCCAACCAGTTGCGGCCTCTCGGGGTTCCGCGCGTGACGAAAGATCATGTTGCCCGGTTTTGTCTTGAAATTTTTTCGCCTTCATCGTTGGCGGCTTTTCCCAATACTTGGCGCCACGCTCCTCCTTCGCCGAACGAATTGCTCCAACTTATCTCATCCAAACTGTTGGAGTTTTTCCATTTTCCGATTTTGGCACGGCTTGTGCTGAAGGAACGGAGATTGAAGTTCAAAGGAGCCGACGATGCAGACTGTTCAACCTTCCCTCTTCACCCGCGACGACACCTTCCTGGGCGTGTGCGAGGGGCTCGGCAGCGACCTGCGGATACATCCGAATATCTTCCGTCTCGCGCTAACTTTGCCCCTCTTCTTCTATCCGGTCGCTACGGTCGGCGCCTATCTGGCCGCCGGGATGCTCGTGCTGCTGACCCGGCTCCTGTTCCCTGTTCCGGTTCAACCCATCGTTCAGGACGAGGAAGCGGCGTCGGCCAAAGCCTCGCTAGTGATGGAAGAAGCGCAGCTCCCGCTGGCGGCCTAAAGCCTACATCTCGCCGCGGGCGCGGCGGATGGCGTACCATTTCTGCACGTTGGCGTTGTGCTCGGCGAGCGTGTTCGCGAAGACGTGGCCGCCGGTTCCGTCGGCGACGAAGTAGAGCGCCTGCGTCTTGGCCGGGTTCAGCACCGCCGCGATGGACTCGCGGCCGGGATTGGCGATCGGCCCCGCCGGAAGACCTGGGCGGGCGTAGGTGTTGTAGCCGTTGTCGGCCTGCAGCTCTGACTTGCGGATGCGGCGGCCGAGCGGCTTGCCCTTGGTGATCGGGTAGATGACCGTGGGATCGGCATCGAGCTTCATCCCGATGCGGACGCGGTTGCTGTAGACGCCCGCCACCATCGGCCGCTCGGACGCCTTGCCGGTTTCTTTCTCCACGACGGAGGCGAGGATGATCGCCTCTTCCTTCGAATTGACCACGCTGTGCGGCTGCCTCTTCGGCCAAAGCTCCGCAAGCGTCTTCGTCATCGCGTCCTGCATCCGCTTCAGCACCGCCGCCCGGCTTTCGCCGCGCTTGAAGCTGTAGCTGTTCGGAAGCACCGAACCCTCCGCCGGCACCTGGATGGAGCCGGTGAGCAGCTCCTGCGCCATCAGCCTTTCGTAGACGAGGATCGACGGCGTCCCCTCCGGGATGGTCACAAGCCTTTGCACCGGCTGGCCGTGCTGGAGGAGGTCGAGCACTTCGGCTCCGCCTGCGCCCGCCGGTATCTCGAACTCGCCGGCCTGCACCGGATCGCCGGAGCCGAACACCCGCGCCATCGCCCGGTAGGTCGTGGCGGAGCCCGGAATGGCGCCGATCTCTTCAAGCTGCCGAGCGACGCTGCCGAGTGAGGAGCCTTCCTCGACGATCAAACTATGCGGCCCTTCCTTCGGCCCCGGCGCGGCCCACAGGCTCCAGTAGAGGAAGCCGGCAAGGACGAGCCCGAGGGCCGCAAGGATCAGCAGCAGCCGTTTCATGGCCGCTTAGATTGCGCGCATCACCAGGCTGGCATTGGTGCCGCCGAAGCCGAAACTGTTGTTGAGCACGGCCTTCACCTGCCGCTCCTTAGCGACATGCGGCACGAGATCCACGCCCGCCGTTCCCTCGCTGGGATTGTCGAGGTTGAGCGTCGGCGGGACGATTTGGTCGCGCATGGCGAGGATGCAGAAGATCGCCTCCACCGCGCCGGCGCCGCCGAGCAGGTGGCCGATGGCGGACTTGGTCGAGCTCATCGACAGCCTGCCGACATTGTTGCCGAACAGCTTCCGGACGGCGCCAAGCTCCAGCTCGTCGCCTAGCGGCGTCGAGGTGCCATGCGCGTTGATATAGTCGATGTCCGAAAGATCGAGGCCAGAGCGCTTCATCGCGACTTCCATCGCACGGTAGCCGCCTGCACCTTCCGGGTGCGGGGCGGTGACGTGATAGGCGTCGCCAGACATGCCGTAGCCGACGATTTCCGCATAGATCTTGGCGCCGCGCTTCTTCGCCCGCTCGTATTCCTCGAGCACGACCACGCCCGCGCCCTCGCCCATGACAAAGCCGTCGCGGTCTTTATCATAGGGGCGGCTGGCCTTTTCCGGCTCGTCGTTGCGGGTCGACAGCGCTTTCGCCTGCGCGAAGCCGGCAATGCCGAGCGGGCAAAGCGCGCTTTCCGCGCCGCCGGCAAGCATCACGTCCGCATCGTCGAGCATGATCATGCGGGCCGCATCGCCGATCGAGTGCGCGCCCGTCGAGCAGGCGGTCACCACCGCGTGGTTCGGCCCCATCAGGCCGTATTTGATCGAAACCTGCCCCGACACGAGGTTGATGAGGCGGCCATGCACGAAGTGCGGGCTGACGCGCCGCGGCCCCTTTTCATGCAGGACCAGCGATTCCTTTTCGATGCCCGGAAGGCCGCCGATGCCGGAGCCGATAGAAACACCGGCGCGGAAGCGCTCGGCCTCCGACATATCGGTGAGACCCGCATCCTCGATCGCCTGGCCTGCGGCATCGATACCGTAGACGATGAAGGGGTCGACCTGCCGCTGCACCTTGTGATCGACGCGCTTGGCCGGATCGAAGCCATATTCATGCTCCGGCGGCTTCACTTCGCAGGCGATCTGGCAGGCTTGATCGGACGGGTCGAAACGCGTGATCCGCGTCGCCCCGCTCTTCGACCCGATGATGTTCTTCCAGCTGGTTTCGACGTCGCCCCCGACGGGCGTTACCAGCCCAAGCCCAGTCACAACTACGCGGCGCATCAAGAAAACTCCTGTTCCACAAAGGCAAAACGGCCCCCCGGCCAGTGGCGGGGAGCCGTTTCAATCATCGGCTCGGCGCCGCCGGGCCGGCGGGATCGCCCTCAGGCCTTGTTCTGGTCGATATAGTCGATCGCGTCCTTGACGGTGGTGATCTTCTCGGCGGCATCGTCAGGGATTTCGACCCCGAACTCTTCCTCGAAAGCCATCACCAGCTCGACGATGTCGAGGCTGTCTGCGCCCAGATCGTCGATGAAGCTCGCTTCTTCGGTGACCTTCTCGGCTTCGACCCCAAGATGCTCCACAACGATCTTCTTAACGCGGTCGGCGGTCTCGCTCATATTTGAACCTTCCCTAGTTTTATTTTGTGACGCCCTAGCCGCTCCCAGCGCCCGCTGGCAAGTGGTCCGTACATGAAGTGGCGGCTGCCCGCCGGATTACAACATCGCCATGCCGCCGTTGACGTGCAGCGTCTGGCCGGTGACGTAAGCAGCCTCTCGGCTGGCGAGATAAACGGCCGCAGCGCCGATATCGCTCCCTTCGCCCAGTTTCCCGATCGGAATTCGGCCGAGCAGCGCCTCCTTCTGCGCATCCGGAAGCACCTCCGTCATCGGCGATGTGATGAAGCCTGGGGCAATGCAGTTGATGGTTATGCCGCGGCTGGCAACTTCCTGCGCCAGCGCCTTCGACATACCCACCAGGCCAGCCTTGGATGCGGCATAATTGGCCTGCCCCGGATTGCCGGTCGCGCCGACGACTGAGGTCACGGAGATGATCCGCCCGAACTTCGCGCGCATCATCGGCTTCAGCGCGGCGCGTGCGAGGCGGAACGCGGCTTCCAGATTGACGCGGATCACCTGATCCCACTCCTCGTCCTTCATCCGCATGGCGAGATTGTCGCGGGTCACGCCCGCATTATTGACGAGGATGTCGAGCTGCCCCAGCGCCTCGACCGCCTGCGGCACGAGGGCATCCACGGCGGCCGCATCCGACAGGTTACAGGGCAGAATGACGCTTTCGCCGCCCACTTCGCTCTGAACGCCCTTAAGCGCCTCTTCCCTGGTGCCGGAAAGCGCCACCCGCGCCCCCTGCGCCGCGAGCGCCTTCGCCACTGCCGATCCGATGCCGCCCGACGCGCCGGTTACGAGCGCAGTCATGCCTGTTAGGTCGAACATGCCCTCAAATCTCCTTCGTCAGCGCTTCGATATCGTCCATGGTGACGACGCTCGTCACCGTCGCATCGGGGGCGATGCGCTTCACCATCGGGCCCAGCACCTTGCCGCCGAACTCGACGAAATGGGTGACGCCGCCTTCGAACATAGCGGCGACGCTCTCCCGCCAGCGGACCATTCCGGTCACCTGCTCGACCAGCAGGCGGCGGATCTCCGCCGGATCGTCTGCCGGAGCGGCGGTCACGTTGGCATAAACTGGCACCACCGGCGGCCGGATGTCGGCCTTGCCCAACGCTTCGTCCATAGCATCGGCAGCAGGCTGCATCAGCGGACAATGGAACGGCGCGGATACTGGCAGCAATATCGCCCGCTTCGCGCCTTTCTCCTTGGCGATGTCCAGCGCGCGTTCGACTGCGCCCTTGTGTCCGGAGATCACGACCTGCGTTGGATCATTGTCGTTAGCTACGGTGCAGACTTCCCCTTGCGCAGCTGCATCGGCTACCGCCTGCGCTACTTCAAGGTTCGCGCCGAGAAGAGCCGCCATAGCCCCTTCTCCCACCGGCACCGCCGCCTGCATCGCCTGCCCGCGAAGCTTCAGAAGCCTTGCGGTAGTGGCGACATCGAACGCACCGACAGCGCAGAGCGCACTATATTCGCCAAGGCTGTGGCCGGCGACGAAATCCGCCCTGTCGGCAAGCTTCAGCCCCGCTTCCTGTTCAAGCACGCGAAGCGTCGCCACGGCATTGGCCATGATCGCCGGCTGCGCATTTTCGGTGAGGGTCAGTTCCTCCTGCGGCCCTTCGGCCATCAGCCGGGCGAGATTCTGCCCCAGCGCATCGTCCACTTCCTCGAAGAGGGCGCGGGCGACCGGGCTTGCTTCGGCAAGCGCCTTGCCCATGCCGACCGACTGGCTTCCCTGGCCGGGGAAGATGAATGCCCGCATCTTGTGTCCTCCTGTTGGCGGGGCTGGTAAGCCAGCGGCGCGGCAAAGTGCAAGCGGGGCTTGCCTTTTCCGCCCTTTTCCGCCAATAGGCGCGGCATCCGGGGCGGAGGCCATGCTTCCAGCCCCGGTTTCAATTTTGAGACGACAGCCGGAGGGGCGTTCGCATTGGGCGGCGTCAGCGATCGGCCAAAACAAGGAATGCACGAGCATGCCGCTTTACGAGCATGTATTTCTCGCGCGTCAGGATCTGGCCCAGGCCCAGGTCGATGCGCTGGCGGAAAACGCCACCAAGATCATTGAGGACAATGGCGGCAAGGTCGTGAAGACCGAGACGTGGGGCCTTCGCTCCCTCGCCTACCGCATCGCCAAGAACCGCAAGGCGCATTACGTAATGCTCGACGTCGACGCTCCGGCGCCGGTCGTGGCCGAGCTCGAGCGCCAGACCCAGATCAACGAAGACGTCATCCGCTACATGACCATCCGCGTCGATGCGCATGAGCAGGGCCCGTCGGCCATGATGCGCCGCGGCGAGCGCGACCGCGATCGTCCCCGCCGGGGCGACGGCGACCGCGATCGTGGCCCGCGCCGCGACCGCGACGACGATGACGCCGGCTTCGACGGCTAAGAAGGGATAGACGAACATGGGACGCCCATTTTTCCGCCGCCGCAAGAGCTGCCCCTTCTCGGGCAACGACGCGCCGAAGATCGATTACAAGGACGTACGCCTTCTCCAGGGCTTTGTCTCCGAACGCGGCAAGATCGTGCCTTCGCGCATCACCGCCGTATCCGCCAAGAAGCAGCGTGAACTGGCCAAGGCCGTGAAGCGCGCCCGTCACCTCGGGCTTCTCCCCTACGTCGTGAAATAAGGAGCAGCGACAATGGACGTTATTCTGCTCGAACGGATCGAGAAGCTCGGTGCCATCGGCGACGTGGTGAAGGTGAAGAACGGCTATGCCCGTAACTTCCTCCTGCCGCGCGGCAAGGCGCTTCGCGCCAACGAATCCAACCGCAAGGTTTTCGAGGCCAATCGCGAGAAGATTGAAGCCGACAATGCCGAGCGCCGCTCGGCTGCCGAGAAGGACTCGAAGGGCATTGAAGGCGCGACGATCCAGTTGATCCGTCAGGCCTCCAACACCGGCCAGCTTTACGGATCGGTTTCCGCCCGCGACCTCGCCGAGGCTCTCGAAGCCCAGGGCCACAAGGTCGCCAAGAACCAGATCGTCCTCGACCGCCCGATCAAGGCGATCGGCATGCAGGACGTGAAGGTCGCGCTTCACCCCGAAGTTTCGGTCACCATCCACGTCAACGTCGCCCGCTCGCCCGAAGAGGCCGAGCTTCAGGCGCAGGGCGTGGACGTTATGGCCGAAATGTTCGAAAAGGACACCGCCAGCTTCACCGAGGATTTCGATCCGAACGCGGAGCCGGGCACCATTCCGGAAGCTGAGGAAAGCGCTGCTGGCGAAGGCGAAGCTGCCAGCGAAGCCTAATTCGGCTTTAGAGTGTAAAAGAAAGGCCGCGGCTCCCAGGAGCTGCGGCCTTTTTCTTGAGCTAATAGCCCATCAGCGCCAGCACCTCGCGGCGGCTGCGTTCGTCCTTGCGGAAAGTGCCCATCATCCGGCTGGTCGTCATCATCACGCCCGGCGTGTTGACGCCCCGCGCGGTCATGCAAGCATGGCTCGCCTCGATGACGACGGCAACGCCCTGCGGGTGGAGGTGCTCCCAGATACAGTCGGCCACCTGCGCAGTAAGGCGCTCCTGCACCTGAAGACGGCGAGCAAAGCCGTGAAGGACCCGCGCAAGCTTGGAAATGCCGACCACGCGCTCGTGCGGAAGATAAGCGATAGCGGCCTTGCCGATAATCGGCGCCATGTGATGCTCGCAGTGGGACTGAAATGGGATGTCCCTCAGGAGGACGATCTCATCATATCCTCCCACCTCGTCGAAGGTCCGGCTAAGGTGATGCGACGGGTCTTCCTCATAACCCTTGGCATATTCCTTCCACGCGCGGGCAACCCGCGCAGGCGTGTCCAGCAGCCCCTCCCGATCGGGATCGTCTCCCGCCCAGCGGATGAGCGTCTTCACGGCATCGCGAACCTCGTCGGGCACCGCGAGTTTCTCCGGCGGCTGCACCAGGTCGCGATCGGTCGGCTCATCAAAACGGCTCATCCGGCTCCCCGCTTGTAAAAAGATGGTGACCCCGACAGGATTCGAACCTGTGACCCTCAGATTAGGAATCTGATGCTCTATCCTGCTGAGCTACGGGGCCAGCCTCCTCGCTGGTTAGGCGCAGCACCGCGCACGGTCAATCCGACGGCAATCTCAGCGTTCTGTTAACCACCATTGTCTAATGTGAGCGGCGATGAAAGCTTTCGCCTCCACCCTCTGGCGCGACCGCCTTCTGTTCCTGGCGATCACGATCTACCTGCTCGGCAGCGCCGCGACCAGCACCGCTTTAGGCCTAGCTGACAAGTTTCGTCCCCTGATGTACATCGAACGATGGGTGCTGTTCCTGTGCCTGCTGGGAGCGCTTAGGTTTTTCTGGCTCCTGCTGAAGACCTTCGGGTCTGCACGCCCACTCCTTCGCCTGTACCAGTTTCTTAAGGAGGATCTTCCGACCTTCGCAGCCGGTGCGCTGCTTTGCTTCGCATTGGCGCTGCTACATGGCAGCTACACATCGATCAAAACGATCATCCCCGAGGTTCTTCCGTTCAGCTACGATATCGCCCTGGCGGATCTCGATGCCGCTGTTCACGGAGGCATCGATCCCTGGCGACTGCTGACGTGGCTGGATCCTTTCACCTCAATCATTGAGCCGCTCTACTCGGCGGTTTGGCTGCTGCTCGTCGCGCTATTCACGGCTCTCGTGTGCACCTCGAGCGGCGATCCAGCCCGGAAGTCGCGCTATGGCTGGACGTTCTTTCTATGCTGGACCGTCCTCGGTAACCTCGTCTCAAGCCTGATACTCGCCGCCGGTCCTGCCTATTACGCAAAGGTGACTGGATCACATCGCTTCACAGACCTGACCAATTATCTCGCCCAGTTCGACGGTCCGCTGTCAGCCTACAATATTCAAGCTCGGCTCTGGACTGCCTACAGCGAGCAGTCAGTAGGCCCGGCGAGCGGCATATCGGCCTTCCCGAGCATGCATCTATCGATGGTCACACTGTTCACCCTGTACGCTTGGGGGATTAGGCCGATCTTCGGCTACGTCTTCGCGGCCTATGGAGCGGTCATCCTGCTCGGCTCAGTGCATCTAGGCTGGCACTACGCGATAGACGGTTACTTCTCGATTGGGTCAACCTTGGGAATCTGGAAGGTCGTAGGGTGGGCGCAGCAAGCCAACTGGTCTTCATTTTTACTCATGCGACGCCGATTTTCGGCCGCTTGAGGTTTAATTCTCCTCCCCCGGCTCGATGACGGGAAAGGGCAGCGGAGCCACGGCGATACCCTCTTCGATAAGGCTTTCAGTCTGTTCGGGCGTTGCGCGTCCGTGGATCGGGCGGTCGCTTGCTTCTCCGACGTGAATTGCCCGTGCTTCGTCGGCGAAGCGGTCGCCGACATAATCGGATTGCTCCAGAATTTTCTTCTGCGCCGCGGCCATTGCCGCCAGCATGCGCTTGATCCCATCCGGATCGGAAGAGACCATTTCTGAAGTGGCGCGGGCGCCCGGCAGACGCTGGTTGCCCTTGGCTCCCACGCGGGGCGCCATCACTGCCTTTTCGACCTCATCGGCGCCACACAGCGGGCATTGCACCAGACCGCGCCCACGTTGGCCTTCATAGTCTTCGCTGGATCCGAACCACGCTTCGAAGACGTGCCCCTCAGGGCGGCAGATGAGGTCGAAGACGATCAGCGGACGATCTCAGGCTCGGGGATTGGGCGGCGGTGAAGAATCGCCGGCACGCGTCCGCGTACCTCCTCCACCTCAGCGAGATCGATGTCTACGAAGCCTACTCCTGGTCCCTCGCCACCCATGTCGAGCAGCACCTTGCCCCAGGGGCTCACCACCAGGGAATGGCCGTAGGTTTCGCGGCCGTCCTCATGGCGACCGACCTGTGCCGCCGCAACGACAAACACCCCGGCCTCTATTGCCCTGGCGCGTAGCAGCACATGCCAATGCGCCTCCCCCGTCGGGACGGTGAAGGCGGCAGGAACGGCGATGATCGAAGCGCCCGCGCCGGTCAGCGCGCGGTAAAGGTCCGGGAAGCGAAGGTCGTAGCAAATGGAAAGGCCGAGCCGCCCCGCCGGAGTATCCGCCACGATCGGGCGCTCTCCGCCTCCGTAGACAGCCGATTCGCGCCAGCTTTCTCCGGTCGGCAGATCGACGTCAAAGAGATGCATTTTGTCGTATCGTGCGCGGATGACGCCCCGATTGTCGATCAAGAAGCCGCGGTTGACGAGCCGGCCGTCCTCCCGCTCCCCCGCCAGAGCAAGCGAACCCAGATGAAGCCAAACCCCTCTGCGGGCAGCCGCTTCACGAACGGATGTGAGAACGGGATCGCCCCTTTCGCCTGTCAGACTGGCTTCGGCGCGCTGCCGGTCCTTGTCGAGCAACCCGCTCATCTCGGGCGTGAACAGGATGGCAGCGCCGCCGTCAGCCGCTTTATCGATCGCGCGAACCAGATCCCCAGCGTTGCGGCGAGGATCGATCCCTGTCTGTGCTTGGTAGACTGCTAAGCGCATTCAATCCGCGAGCAGCGGATCGAGCTGACCGTTCCGCTCCAGCTCGGCAAGGTCGTCGGACCCGCCGATATGGCGGTCACCGATGAATATCTGCGGGACGGTGTGGCGGCCGTTCGCGCGCTGCATCATTTCGGCACGTTTCTCAGTGTCCATGCTGATCTCATATTCATCATATTGAATGCCTTTCCCGTCGAGGAGCTTCTTCGCGCGGGCGCAATAGGGGCAGAGGAATTTAGTGTAGATTTCGACGCGTGGCATCTCTGGTCAGCTCCCGGCTTTGGGGCCGAGGTGGAATCGGCCGCCACTCTTGTCAATCATCCTTACCAGTCACAACCCGCGCCCAGCAGAGAATGTTCACCTGCGCCGCGCCTTCCCGCTTCAGGAGCTTCGCGCAGGCGCGCACCGTCGCGCCCGTCGTATAGACGTCGTCGATCAGCGTCACGCTACGCCCCGCAATCAGGGGCTTCGCTCCGGGCGCTAGGTGGAAAGCGCCGCGTACCGTCTCTGCGCGCTGGCGACGGCTCATTCCCTTCAACGGAGGCGTGGATTTCACGCGGCGGATAAGATCCAGCTGCACTGGTAGCCCGGAGGCTCTGGAAAGTGCCTGCGCGATTAAGGCTGACTGGTTGTAGCCACGCCTCCAGATACGCGAGCGGTGAAGGGGCACCGGCGCAAGTATCGCATCCTGCTCTCCTAGGAGGTGGCGCTGCAGGAAGTGCGCAATAGTTGCGGCTGCGGCGGGGCGACCGCCATATTTGAGCGTCAGCGCCACCTTTCGCGCGATCTCCCCATAGGCAACCGCCGTTCGCACGGTATCGAACTCCGGCGGATCGGCGATGCAGCCGGCGCATTCGACACTCTCGCCGACTTCGTACTCGAACGGCAGCCCGCAATGGTGGCAGCATGGCTCACCAAGGAAGGTGAGCGACTGCCAGCAGGTGAGGCAGAAACTGTGCTGCTCCGCCGTCACGGCGCCGCAACCGAGACAGCGCGGCGGCAGCGCAAAATCCACGATGTGCCGTACCGCGCCGCGCGCAAGCAGTGCCGCCGATGCCATGTTCCTCTTGTTCCCCGCGAGGCGCGGCGGCACAAGCCCGCGCGTGAGTACCGAACTCCCTTTCGACAAGAATTTGCGCCGCATCCGCCGCGATCGAGCCGCTCTTCGCTTTCACGATGCGGATTATCTGCACCGCCTCGCGGCTGACGAGTTGGTCGAGCGGCTGTCGCTGGTGCGATGGAGCTTGTCGGACGCCCTACTGCTCGGATTTCCCGATCTTCTCAGGGGAAGACTGGAGGAGATGGGGCTGGTCGTCACTGCCGCCGACCCTGGGCGCCGCTTTGCTGCGGGAGGCGTTCAGTGCGACGAGGACCGCCTCCCCTTTGCAGATGCCTCGTTCGACCTCGTGGTCTCGGTCGGCACGCTCGACAGCGTTAATGACCTTCCGGGGGCGCTCAGGTTGGTTCGAAGAGCTTTGCGGCCCGACGGCCTGTTTCTCGCCGCTTTCGCAGGTGCGGGAAGCCTGCCGCAGCTTAGGAAGGCCATGCTCGATGCCGACGCCACGAGGGGTACGGCTTCGCCCCGCATTCACCCGCAGATCGATGTCCGCGCCGCCGGAGACCTGCTGACCCGCGCAGGCTTCGTCCTCTCTGCTGCCGACACTGAGACGACAATTGTACGATTCAGCATGCTGCCTCGCCTGCTGTCCGATTTGAGGGGAATGGCGGCGACCAACATGATGGTGCAGCGTGCGCGAGCGCCGATCGGCAGGAAAGGGTTTGCAGCAGCCGCACATTTCTTCGCTGTGGCCGCGGAGGGGGACGGCAGAACAGCCGAACGCTTCGACCTCATCTATATGACCGGCTGGGCGCCGTCAGCGCCGGAGCCGATTAGATAAGCGCCTCAAGAATAGGGATCAGCGGCTTGTCGGCGGGCGGCATCTCGATCCCGCTCATGTCGCGCGGCTGAAGCCATTGCAACGCTTCCGCATCCCTCGGCTCCGGCGTGCCTCTCCACTCACGACAGACGTAAAGCAGTAGAAGCAGATGACGCGGACCAACGTCAGCGCTCGCGAACGTGACGGGCGAGAGGTGCGAGGGATCGCAAAAGATGCCAAGCTCTTCCTCGAGCTCCCGCACTAGCGCCTGCTCTGGCCGCTCTCCATCCTCTACCTTTCCGCCGGGAAACTCCCAGAGACCGGCCATCTGCCGGTGCGCCGAGCGTTTCTGAAGAAGAATCCGCCCGCTCGCATCGACAAGCGCTGCGGCGACGACAGTCAATGTCGGAATTTTTTCCAAGGCACGGCTTCCCGATAGCAATTCATTAACGACGGCGAACCTATTGAGAGCGGTTAGTGGATAATTGCGCCTGATTGAAGGAGCACGGAATGACCAGATTCCTCCGGCTGATCACCGACGATCGCGGCGCGACCGCCATCGAATACGCGCTCATTGCGACACTGATCGGAATTGCGGTGATCGGAAGCGTCACCTCCCTTGGAGGTGAAGTCGACAATACCTGGGGCTTCATCTCCAACTCTCTTAGCAACGCCGTCAATAGCTGATCCTCCCATTAAATATTTGGCAACTTCTGAACCGTACAACCGAGGATGCCTCGCTCAGGAACGGGGGCGACGGGAAGAGTAATCCCGAGTTGGAACAAGGAGACCGGAAATGTTTCGCAAGATTTTCAAGAATGTTAAGGGCGCCACGGCTATCGAATACGGCCTGATTGCTGCGCTTATCGCGATCGGCATCGTTGCCACTGTGACTTCGGTCGGCAATGCGCTCGACAACACCTTCAATACCGTTAGCACCGAGCTTGAGGCTGCTAACAGCTAATCTTCGGATTAGACTTAGGAAGAGGCGGCGGAACCTGGTTTCGCCGCCTTTTTCTATGCTCTAGCGGGTGCCGTAGACGACGACCTTAACCCGCTGCCCCGGTGCGAGGCGGCTATTCGCCTGCAGGCCGTTCAGCGTCAGGAATCGCTCCGTCTTCAGGTCAGAGTAGGCCATGCGGCTGGCCAGGCTCTGAATTGTGTCGCCTGCTCTTACAGTCACCACGTCGATCACTCGCGGCCGAATAGCGGACGCCTGAGCGGCGGTAAGCCTTGAGATTGACTGCACCATCGAGGCAAAGGGCCCGAGACCTTGCCCTGCCCGCGTGATCGTGGCGAAATGATAGACCGTATTCGAGTCCCAGCGATAGGCGAAGACGCTTACGTCGACTTGCCCCTGCTGCGAGTTTACCCGGGCAGTAGAGTAAGCGGCGGGAATGCCATTGACGGTAGTTGATTGCGGCTGCGTGAAGGGGATTTGTGCCTGATTGCCGCCGAGGCTGCGGAACACCTGCGCGATGTAGGTACCGAGATCACCGGTATAACTGCCGCCCGAAAACTGCGCCTGCCCGTTTGAACCGCTGATCGAGACGGCGCGGGTGCCGTTCTGGATGCCGTAGCCCTGCGGCACAACGAAGCGGAGGCGGAGGTCGGGGTGGGAGAAGGTGCGGCCGTCCACCACCCCCTGTGCGGGATCGTCGTCCACGAAAATGCCGTCGATCATGTTGAGATATTGCTCGCGGTTGCGGAGACCGCGGCCTGCTGCACCGGTACGCTGCGCCTCCCGCTGCGCGCGTGAAACGCGGTCCGCGCTCAACGGGTGGGTGCGCGCCCAGCTCGGTGTCGCGCGTTCGTCGTCGCGCCCAGATGCTCGTGCTTCGAGAGAAGTGGCTGCACCCAGCGAGGCCAGCAGGCTGACCGCGCCGTTGGGATCGTAGCCGGCGCGGGTGATGTAGTTGATACCCAGTTGGTCGGCCTGGAATTCCTGGTTGCGGGAATAGCTTAGCAAGCGGAGCTGGCTCACTTGGCCGATTAGTTGGCCGATCTGGCTCGACCCGGTGAGAATCGCCGCGCCTACCGAGAGGATCTGGGAGAGGAGGCCCTGCTGCTGGCGACCCTGCGAGTGCCGGGCGGCGACGTGACCCACCTCGTGGCCTAGGACTGAGGCAAGTTCGGCCTCGTCGTTCATAAGGCCCATAAGCTGGCGGGTGATGTAGATGTAGCCGCCGGGGACGGCGAAGGCGTTCATCACCGGGGAATTAAGCGCGGTGAAGCGGTAGGCGCCGCTGCCTCCGCCGGCGACGCCGGTCTGGGCGCCGACGCGGTTGCCGACGGCTGCGACGTAGGAATTGCGGGTTGCATCAATTTGACCACCAAATTCGGCGACCACTTCCGGATGCTGCTGCGCGGCCTGCCGCACATCATTCTGGGCTAAAGACCTGCTCTGCCCCTGCACGACGCTAGGGGCGGCGATGGCGGCGAGAGACGCCGACAGCGCGATTAACGCCTTGATCTTCATGAGACCGGTACTCCTGGTTACAAAAGAGGAAGATATCTTCCCGAAATGAACACAGGAGCCGCGTTTATGGTTCCTCTGGCCCCCCCTAGCCGATGCTGAGGAACTTCCGGCGGCGCTCGGCCTTGATTTCGCTCGGAGACATGCCGGCATAGCGGCCAAGCTCCTCTCCGATCGCCTGCCCGAGCGAGGCGATCGCCTCCGCCTGATTGCGATGCGCGCCGCCGAGCGGTTCCGGCACGACGCGGTCGATCACGCCAAGCTGGCGAAGGTCCTCAGCGGTGACCCGCATCGCCTCGGCGGCTTCCGCAGCCTTCTCGGCGGTGCGCCAAAGAATCGAGGCGCAGCCTTCCGGAGAGATGACGGCGTAGACGCTGTGCTCCAGCATCAGCACCTTGTTTGCGGCGGCAAGCGCAATCGCGCCGCCGGAACCGCCTTCGCCCACGATCGCGGCGATAAGGGGCACGGAAAGCTCAAGGCATTCCTCCGTGGAGCGGGCGATGGCCTCCGCCTGCCCACGCTCCTCCGCCTGCACGCCCGGGAAAGCGCCCGGCGGATCGACCAAGGTCACGACCGGGATGCCGAAACGGCCGGCGAGGCGCATCAGGCGGATCGCCTTCCGGTACCCTTCCGGTTTCGCCATGCCGAAATTGTGACGGAGGCGGCTTGCCGTGTCGTCGCCTTTTTCATGGCCGATCAGCATCACGCGGCGACCGCCCAGACGGCCGAGGCCGCCCATGATCGCCTGATCGTCGGCAAAGGCGCGGTCTCCCGCCAACGGCACGAAATCCTCCACGAGACCCGCCACATAATCCTTGAAGTGCGGCCGCTCCGGATGGCGCGCCACCTGCGTCTTCTGCCAGGGCGTCAGACGGCCATAGGTTTCGCGGAGAAGCTTTTCGGACTTCGCCTGAAGCCGCTCGATCTCCGCGTCGATGTTGAGGTCGCCCGCCTGCGCCGTCTGGCGAAGATCCGCCACACGCGCTTCAAGCTCCGCAATCGGTTTTTCGAAATCGAGAAAGGTCGCCATAGAAGTAGCGGCGGTTAGGACCCCTTGGCCCTTACGTCAACGAGCGGGTGCCGGCTGTTGACGAGATCGATCAGCCGGCGGCTGTCGACATGGGTGTAGATTTGCGTCGTCGCTATGTCGGCGTGGCCGAGCAGCATCTGCAGCGCACGTAGGTCGGCGCCGCCTTCCAGCAGATGCGTCGCAAAGGCGTGGCGGAGCACGTGCGGACTGATCCGGTCGGGCGGAATGCCCGCGTCGGCGGCGAGCTCCTTGAGGAGCTGGTAGAGGCGGACGCGGCTCAAATGCTTCTTGCCTGATGGGAAGAGCCAGAGCGTATCCTTCGGCACCATCGCCCCCCATTCTGCGACGGCCGCACGCGCCTTGTCGGAAATCGGTACCAGCCTTTCGCGGCCGCCCTTCCCCTTCAGGATCAGGAAGGGCTTGTCCGGAGAGACGGCGTTGCGTGGGAGCGAGACAAGCTCGGTAGCCCGCAGGCCGGAGCCGTAGAGAAGCTCCAGGAGAGCAGCCATGCGGAAGGAGGCGGAGTCACCCTTCTCCGCCCTTCGGCGCTCAATCTCACGAAAGAGCGCGTCTACCGAGCTGTGATCCAGCACCTTCGGAAGCGGCCGCTCGCTTGCCGGGCGCGGCAGCGTTCCCGACGGATCATCCTCGCGGACGCCTTCGTCGGCAAGGAAGGCGAAGAAGCGCCGGAGCGCCGCGGCCTTGCGGGCGACCGTCGCCCGTTTCAGCGGCATCCAGGCTTCGCCCAGCTGCTTCAGCTTTTCGCTGCTTGCGGAGGCGAGGCGGCCGCCCATCAGTTCCGACGCGCCGCGAAGATCGCGCTCGTAGGCGAGCAAGGTGTTGCGCGCCGCGCCGGCTTCCGCCGCCATCATTTCGAGGAAGGCTGCAATGAGCTGCCGGTCCTCGCCGGGCGCGGTCACGCCCGGGACAGCGCCTCGGCCGCCATCATGCGCGCTTCATATTCGAGGCCAGCGGCCCGCATCGCCCGAATAATCCGGTAGAAATGGGCGGGCGGCACGCCGCGCCAGGTCGGCGTCTGCATGCCCGCAGCGGCAAGCAAAGCCACGGTGCCCTGCTGGCGGCTGCGCGCGGCAGCATCCAGCATCCGGCTCCAGCGGCTTTCGCCTTCCAGGGTGAAGTCCATATCGCCGGCCAGGCTTTCCCCCTGCCCTTCGCTGATGCGGCCGAGGCCGGCCAGCGCAGCGACCAGAAGCTTCGACTTATAGTTGCCGGGGCTGTCGTCATTATCCTCGAAGCTGCCGATCATGCCGGTGCTGATGCCCTCCGGCTCGGCCAGGCCAACGGCGAGAAGAGCCAAAGCGCGGTCGCGCGCGCCGCCATTGTCCATGTCGCCGACCGCATCGGACCAGCGCGCCGCCTCACGGTCCATGCCGGCGGAGAGCATCGACGCAATAAGGTTCGGAATAGCGCCGCCCAACTCTGCCGATGGTTCGATCCGGCTCGCCGCGACGGCGGTGAGGATCTGGCGGGCATAGCGGCCCTCGGGGTTGCCCGCCTCGTCCCAGAGGCCGCGAATGGCATCGAGGCGTGCATTGGCGTCGCGTGCGGCATAGGCGGTGCGAAGGCGGCCGCCGACGCTCTGATTAAGCTCGGTGACATCGGTGGTGTCGGCCAGGAGGCTGTACATCTCAACGAGCGAGGCGTTGGAGAAGACG
>NZ_DASWTN010000031.1:0-39923 GCF_036402135.1 Allosphingosinicella sp.
CGCCCGATTCCGGCGGCGGCGGCGGAGAGACCACCGGCGCGGACATCTGCACGTCGTAGCTCCGCCCATAATGATGCGGCACCTGATATTCGCCGCCGTCATAAATGCCGAGCACGCGCTTTACCTTCAGGCCCGCAGCGCCCGCATAGGCGTCGGCGCGGGATCGGGCGGCGCGATAGGCTGCCGCATAGGCTGAACGGTTGGCGCTCTCCCGGTCCGACACGCGGAGGTCCGGGCCCGACAGGACGTTGGCGCCCGCCTCGGTCACACCGGTCACCGCATCGCCCACCTTGCTCATGTCGCGAAGCCTTACCTCGACGATATTGTCGGCGCGGAAGCGGCCCCGCTCCGGCCCGTGATCTATACGCTGCAGGCTGAGGTTCCGGGTCTGAAGATCGTCGGGCTTGACGCCGAGCCTGGTCAGCGCCGCCGTCACCTGCTCCATCTTCCGCCGGTTGGCCGCGCTCGCCTCGCCCGCGCTTGCCGCCATCGACTGGACCCCGAGCTGCAGCCGCGCCTCGTCCGGCCGCGTATCGGCCCGCCCGCTTGCCGCCACGGTCAGCAACGTCTCGTCCTTGTCCACCCCACGCGGATCGGGCGCCGTGTCCGAACAGGCGGCAAGGGTAGCTAAGGCAGCAGCGGCGGCAACGAAACGCATGGCAATCCTCCCGGAATAAGTCATGTTATAACATGCATGACTTCCACCGGCGGAAGGAATAAGTCAATCCCGCCTGCAACTTAGCTAGATCGGCGGCGCCGCACGCCCGGCGCCGAACGCTCCCTGCCCTCCCTCAATAGAGGAAGGTGAACAGCAGCGCCCCAATCACGAAGACCGCGAGCAATGCGGGCACGATGAAGACGCGCCAGCCGCTCGAGTCGTCGAATTCCAGGCTGCTATGATATTCGTCATGCTCCAGCGGCATGGACTGGGACCGGTTTTCCATCGGTCGCCTCCTTACAAAGGCCGCCCCGCTTCCGCCGCAGCACCGGCGGCGCCCAGCCGCGACTTATACGCCGATTTCCGCCCTCTTTCCAGCCTCTTCGCCGTCCTGGCCCGGCGCCGGCGCAGCCGCATCCAGCCGCTTCTGCACCGCTTTCACCTTCCGCATGATCCGCCGCCGCGCCGCCTCTATCTCCTCGGGATGATACTCGACGTCGGCCTCGATCGCCGTCTCCCGGTGCATCTTTAGGAGCGAGAGCGCGATTGCGTTCGGATATTCGTGGGTCTTGTCGACCGATCCGTCGGCGCGGGTGACGGTCTTCACCGTCCCGTTCAGCGCCCGGTCGAGCAGCATCACCTCAAGCTTCGCATAGCCTTCCCGAAGCGCCGCCGACCACTCCGCGCGAAAGCCAGCATCCCGCTTCTGGAGCGTATAGAGGCTCCCCGATCCCATCTTCACCGCCCGAAGCGAGGCCGCCACGTTGCAGGTCGACGCCAGCTCCTCCAGGAACCGCCTCTTCTTCTCCGCGGTCCACTCATGCGCCCGCACCGGCCGCATCCGCGCCCTCCCCCGACCGGCCACAGCCAACTCCCGCCTCATCCGCCGCTCCTCCAGCCAAACAAAAGGCCGGCACGACTCCCGCCGCCCGGCCTTTCCTTCGCCTCCAGAAGTGACTCGCACGTCTGGAGCATGCCTTATTGGCACCTGAACAGCGTCACGCTGTCAAGGATATATCGCCATATAGGTTAAACCATTATACTGTGACTTTCGCTCGTTTGGATGAGTTTCGCTTTGCCAGACGCTTGAAATTGACCGACAAGCGGGCGGAAGGGAGAAGGACATGCGGACAATCGTGGACCTGGTGGAGAGCGTAGAAACATCGCGCTCATCCATATTAGAAGCCATTACGAAATCGGCCGACGAGGACGCGCCTCTTAAGGTTGCGTTGGAAGGCGGAGAACGCCTGACCCTCGCTTCGGGCGGCGAGAAAGCCGCCATCTATGCGGAAGTTCTGGAGGAGGCGCGCGAGGCCCGCCTTCCGCTCTACATGGAGGCCGATCAGGACCGGCTGGTGCGGCTTCACACCGCGCGCGTCGGCCACATCCTCTCGCTCGAGGAAACGGCCGACGGCCTCGTCCTCCTCATGACCAACTCCCATTCGCGGCACCTGCTCCGCCGCGACAATCCGAACTTCACCCAGTTCGCCGCCATTCTGCGCGAGGCGGAGGCAGGCGACCTGGCGATTGCGGTGACCGATCACCAGGGCATAATCGATGTCCGCCTCGCTCCGGCTTCGGAGAAGTTCCTAGGCGAAGAAGCGGAAGTGGCGCCGCCCGACGGCAGCCATGCCCTTGCTGAAAACTTCGTTCCCGCCGCGGCTCTGGAATGGGAAAGGGCGGTTCAGATCTTCACTCAGATCGCGGCCATGGACTGCCCCGTCTCGGCCGTGGCCCCGCCCTGCATTCCCTTCGATTACCCGACCGACTGGTGCTGGGTCCGCGCCCACGCAATGGTCCGGTTCATGCGGCAGAACCATGGCGCCGAACCGCAGAAGATCTGGATCAGGGGCAGCCTCAAGGCCGCGACGCGCAACGATCCCCAGTGCAAGGTCTTCTGGGGCTGGCATGTCGCGCCTCTCGTCACGGCGCTCCATCCGCAAACGGGCGCCGCCGTACCGGTGGTGTTCGATCCCTCGATCAAGGCCGACGGGCCGATGCTCCAGCAGGAATGGGTGGCGGCGCAGGGTGATCCCCAGGCTGAGGTTACGCTCACGGCCTGGGAGGTCTATAATTACCGGCGTTTCGGCGGCCCGATCACCGATCCGCAGTTCGGCAGGGTAGATGCCGGCCTCAAATCCGCCCGGGCCGATCTAAAGGCGCAAATCGCCAATGACGGTCCGCCGCCTTACGCCCACTGCCCAGTCTAGGCCAGCTCAGGGCGCCTCCACATAATTGGCGATCGCAGCGCGGCTTTGCCGAATGGCTTCGGCATTATTGGCTCGTTCGGTGCCGACCGGCACTCCGCGGAATCTCAGCTGCGGGTTGGAAAAGAGCGGCAGCCTGTTGTCGGCGCCGTCGTAATCCATCATGTCCCCCCACCGGCTTCCGCCCGATCTGAACGAATAGCCCCGCGACATGCAGCTGCCGAGGTCGGTGTGGCCGGCGCCGAACAAATGGCCCAGCTCATGTGAAGGCGTCATGTAAATCTGCAGCGAATCCGCACTGACGAGGCCGAGGTAGCGGCCGTCCCGATTATATTCGAAGCGGAGACGTGGCTTATAGCAATAAGCGACGCCGTGCGCGCTGTTGTACCTATGGTGGAACAGAAGGACGAGGTCCGCTGTGGCGGCCCCGCGTTCCGCGCGCACCGTCTCCGAAGCCATCGCGCTGCCGAGCCTCGCCGGCGTTTGATCCGGAACCTGCCGGATCGCGGTGATGCGGATGCTCGTGCCGCTCGCCGCCAGCGCGTCGTTCGAAAATTCCTCGTTGAGGTAGGCTGAGGTTTCGACCTTCGCCGCATCGCCCCATTCGCGCGCTGCCGACGGCGTATAGAGGATCGCGACATCGACCCGGCTTCCGTCCTCGCTGTTCGGCTGGACGAACCCTGCCTCGCCTTCCGCCGCCTCGCCGGCCTCGTCGGCGATCGCTTCTTCGATCAGGTCGGGCTCCGCGCCTCCGCGTTTCACCACATGGCCTTCCGGCACCGGGTGAAGCAGGTACATGCCGTCGTCGCCGATCAGGTAAAGCGCCACCAGCCCTTTGTGGACGACCATGGTGAAGCGGCCTTCGGCTATGCCTTCGAGGCTCCCCTTCACCACCCGCGTCTCCGGCGTCCGCTCGCTGACCGTCTCGACGATGCCGACGAAACTCTTGTCCTCGAACATGTTGAGCGGGATGCGCTCGGGATAGTCCGGGTCGTCCACCCGAAGCCGCGTGAGCTGCTCGATCAGCTCGCCGTTCAGCGAGACCTGCTCCCCCGCGCCGGGCGCAAGGCCCGCCTCCCGGGAGGAGATGAGCGGCGCCGGTCCGCCTTCGCTCGTGCCGCACGAAGCCGCGGCAGACAGGAGGATGGCCAGTGCGGCCTTGCCCCATGAAGTGGCTGTCATTTCCCGTCCCTTACCTGACGATGAGGTTGACCTTCTTCTTGGACCCCGGCGACGATCCTAGACGGATAGGCTGCGAAACGATTTCGGTACGGCCTTGAAGCAGCGCTTCCGCTTGCTCCTGCAACGCGTCGCGCGTGCCTTTCGAGAAGCTGTCGAGGATTTCGGTGATTTCCTCCCGCTTCGCCGATCCCGTCTCGGAAAGCTGGGCGGCGGCGCCGCCGCTTCCGCTGGTCACGAGGTGGCCAAGCTGGACCTTCCCCAGCTCCTGCACGAGCGTATCGGGAACGGCGGTCCCCGAAATCCCGCCCTTGTAGAGCGCCCAGAGCGCCGCGGCCTGTGACGTCCTGGCGGACCCCATCAAGTCCAGTTGGGAGGCAAGCTCCGACAGTGCCTCTTCGTCCTCGCTTCTGGAGCCCGTCGTGTCCGCCACAACGTCGCCCGCCTGAATCGCATCCTTCGTCAGGCGAAGGATGTTGGCGGGGGAGCAGACGACCTGATGCTCGACCAGCTGGGTTACGACGTCGTCGAAATGCGCCGCGCCCATGTCCGTCAGCGCCTCTTCATGCGCGGCCAGCGCCCGGAAGGTCAGCTCGCGCACTTCGTGGATATTGTCCGCGCCGAACAGGAAATGGGCGTCGATCGTGCTGATCCCCGCCAGCGCGGCTCCCGACGCGAGCGAGAAGCCCTCGAGATAATCGTCGGCCTTGGAACTGCTCAGATTGGCGAGCGCCACGATCCCCGTGAGCGCTGTCAGGATCGGCGCGATCATGTCACGGCCGACATCCGAATCCCGCTGCAGGATCGCCATCTCGCGGAAGAAGCCGTCGCAATTGGTGCGGACCAGCAGGAAACCGCTGCTCCTCATTTCGCCGAGCGCCGCGGTCTGGGTCGGGCTTGCTGCGGCGAGCGTCGCGAAATGCTTGAACCGGTCGCGGAAATTAAGGTTCGTGGTGGTGGTACGCCTGGTGGTGACGATGTTCCGGGCGTTGCCTGCCTCGACCCGCTCGGTCTTTTCTACCACCTCGACGGCCGTTCCCTTGCCATCGCCGACGATGCCCGAGGTCTCAATGATCCGCGGCGGTCCCTCCAGCTGCGCAGCGCACGCCTGAAGCAGCATGCAGCCCGCAGCAGCGGCCAGTGCCTGTTTTCTCACGATGCCCCCCCTTTTCCGGTTCGAATGACCGGTATTCCCTGCAACCTGCTATCCCACTGAAATCGGAAATCAAACCGCTTTTACGCTGCGGAACGGATGGAAATCCTATTCTCGGCTGCTGCCGTGCCGTTATGGTGGCGGCAGGGAGGACATCATGGCTGCTCAATTTTCCGGAGAACCGAAGACGATCTGGCTGACCGAAGGCGGCGCGGATCGCAGGATGAAGCTGGTCGAGGATTTCTGGTTCGACGACCGCACCGGCACGCGCTGGCACGCGAAGCAGGGCAGCGTCGTCGACGGCGCCTCGATTCCGCGGGCGCTCTGGGTGCTCGTGGGCTCCCCTTACACGGGCGAATATCGCCGCGCCTCCATCGTGCACGACATTGCCTGCGTAGAGGCAGAGGGCGACGATGCGGCACGGAAGCGCGCGGACAAGATGTTCTACCAGGCCTGCCGCGCCGGCGGCTGCAACTGGTGGGATGCGACCATCCTCTATATCGGCGTACGCATCGGCGCTTGGTACGGAGGCGGACTGGTCGAGGAGCCGGAAGGGCCGAAGCTCCGCCGCACAAGCCTCGACGAACAGCTCGAACGCGATTTCCAGATGGTGAGCCAGATCGTTCTTTCGAAGGGCGAGACCGACGATCCCGAAGAGATCGAGGCGCGGACGGACGAAGCCGCGGCCAAGGTCGCCAAGATGAACCTCATGGCGTTCGAAAGCGGGGCCGCGCTCGCCGCCGCATAGCCGTGCCCCGGCCTTTCGAACGGCGGCGGATAAATAAGCCGATCAATGCGTTACGGCCCTCGAACGAACAGGGAAGTTTCGCAAGATGATGCTCATCCCCACCTATGTCGCGCCTTCGAAGATCGAGGGGGTGGGCGTGTTCGCGGCCGAGGACGTGTCCGAAGGCGCGCAGATTTGGGAGCTGGCGCCCAGCCTCGACCGCCTCATCCACAAGGATGAGGTTGCGGGCCTTCCGCCGCCGCTCCAGGATTTCGTCGAGCGCTATTCCTACCCCTATCCGCACGATCCGGACCAACTCATCGTCGAGATCGACAATGGCCGCTTCATGAACCATTCGGAACATCCCAACACCCGCTTCGACGATCCGGACGCAGGTTTCACCCGCCGCGCGATCAAGGCAGGCGAGGAGCTCACCTGCAACTATGCCGAATTCGATCCGACCTTCGAGATCCTCCCCGGCCGCCTGTTCGTGGTGGCCGAATGATGACCGAGGTTCGCAACAACGAGGACGAAACCCGCTACGAGCTTGAGACCGACGCCGGCCTCGCCCTCGCCGCCTACGCGCCGAAGAACGGCATCGTGAGCTTCACCCATACCGAAGTCCCGCAGGCGCTCGAAGGCCAGGGCATAGGCAGCCGCCTCATCAAGGGCGCGCTCGACGATGTCCGCAGCCGCGGCCTCAAGGTCCGCCCGCTCTGCTCCTTCGTCCGCTCCTACATGGAACGGCATCCGGAAACGCACGACCTGCTGGCCGAACCGCTCGGCTGACGCTTTAGTCCTCCGGCTGCACCGGAGACGGCGTCATCTCCATCACGATCAGCTTCGCCTCCTCCCGCGGGAACGGAATGAGCAGCCGAAAGCGCAAGGGCCCGATCCGCTCGATGACACCCGCCACATTCCGCTCCGGCTTCTCTCCATAAGCCGGTGGCGCATCCTCGCCCGCCGCCTGGTTGGCGCCGAGGAAGATCATGCGCGGCCCCTTGTCGTCCAGCAGGAATCCGCCCGGAAGGTCGCTCCCCGTCTGCTTGGTGAGGGTCAGCTGCTCCCCGTCGACGCCGATATAGCAGAACTGGCTGTTGAACCGCTGAAAGGCCCGCGCCCGACCCTTGCCGCCCAGCTTCAGCACCCGGCACTGATAGGATCCGGGCGCCGGCGCCGGCCGAGCCAGCGCGGCGCCGGGTCGAAGCAGCGCCTCCTCGACCGCGACCGCGCGGGTAAAGCCCGCCCGCCGCGCCTCATTGAGCGCCTCCGTCCAGGCCATGGGCAGCCGTTCGATCCGGTCGACATCCTCGTCGGCCGCCGCCTGCCGCCAGGCGGGCTCGTCCTCGACCACCACCACCGGCTCCGGCGCGTCGGGCTCAGGCGCAGGCGCGGTCTTGCAGGCGGCAAGAACCGCGACGAGACTCAGGGGCACAAGGCGAAGCGGGGACGCCATAGCCCCTCCTAACGCAAAAGGTTGAAGGAACGTTGCGTCACCGCAACGGGCTGCCGCTCATTTCGCTAAAGACAGCGCTGAATGACGGGCCCAAGGCTGTAATTGATCGTCTGCCGCACCGACACGTTGCTTCCGCCCGCAGTCGCCCGCACCGTCGCGATCGCCGCCGGGTTGCCGGCCTGCGTGCGAAGGATCAGCCGGGTGAAGCCGTCCCCGCGCTCGGTATCGACCGGGCCCAGGTTCCGCATGCCGGACGAAACGCATCCCGCCAGCTCCGCCATCGAACGCTGGCTCACATACCGCCCGTCCGGCCGCCGATTGTCGAGGTCGTAGATCGTCGCACAGCCGGTGAGGGCCGCGGCCGCAGCGGCCGGAATAGAGAGCCATATACCTCGCATAACGCGGCAGTGACGCCTGCCGCGCCGGGAAAGTTCCCTAAGGGCGCCCGTCGCTCAGTCGATCTTCAGCCGCACGAACGCCATCGCCCCGCGCGGATCGCCGCCGTACACCGTCTCCAGAGCGGCCGGCACGAAGTTGAACGCATAAAGCCCGCCGACGCCCAGCTTCACATTCTCCGAAAGCGTGAAATCGTGCAGCGCGCCGACCGAAATCTTCGCGACGTCGAAGGTCGGCCCATGATGGCCGTGATCGCCGCTCAGAAGCTCGTTATTCTCGGTCGCCTCGGCCCGGCCGAAGAATGTCCACGGCCCCTGGTTCACCGCGCTCTCAAGCACCCAGGCATCGAACCACTCGCTATGATCGCCCGACCTGCGCCCCCAGGCCAAGGTCGAGGACCACCAGCCGCCCGCGATCGGCTTCGTATAAATCGCGCTCGCCGACCATTTCTCCTGGTCCTCGCCTGGCTCCAGTTGCTCGGGCTCCTTCAGATCCGCCCAGCTCGCCTGCAGCGACAAAGTATCGGTCGGGTTCCACGACAGCCGTACCGCCGTCGAATCCAGCGGCCCGGTCTCGATATTGTAGCGCTTCTCGTCCGGCTCCCGCCCGTTGAAGCGCGACGCCTCCACCTTGAACTGGTCGAGCACCAGCCCCGCCGTCACCACGCCGAACGTGATGTGCGTGGAATCGAGCCAGTGGTGGCTAATCGGCGCTTCGGGGGAATCCATGATCGACATGCGGTGCATGAAGGCCGGCGGCCCGAACGCCGGCTCGCCCGGAAGCCCGCCGTAAAGATAGACGCTGCTCTTCTCGCTCAACGCCACGCTGTAGCTCGCCGACAATTCCATGAAGAAATCGTGCGGATGCTGCCGGTCGACCAGCACGGTTTCGCCGTCCGCCGTTTCGCCGGACGCGAGGTGCAGCGGATAGCCCCTCTTTCCCATGAACGGGTCGGGGCTCAGCATCGCCCGGAACTGGAGCGCATTGCCGTTTGCGAAGTCGCGCCGCGCCATGCCCATCACCATGCCGGACACGAAGGCCTTGTCGTCGCCGCGTGGCCCCTCCTGCCAGCTATAGACGCCGTTCAGAAGCGCATGGCCCATCAGGGTCCAGTCGCCGGAGGTGAGGTGGAGGCCCATATGCTCCGAAGTATCCGGCTGCCATGCGGTGCCGGAGGCTTCGCGGCTCATCGGATAGGGCCCGAGCGCCCCCGTCATCTGATGGCCGCCGCCATGATCGCCATGCTCCTCCGCCGGAGCAGCCTCGGCGGCGCCATGCTGGCTATGATCCATGCCCTGATGCTGGCTGTGATCCGCCGCCGGCGCCTCCGCCGCCTCCGGTGCCGTCCCATGCTGGTGCGCCTGATGGTCCTCCGCGGGCTGCGCGGCAGGCGCGGGCGTGCTGCCATGGCCCGCATGCTGGGCAGCGGCGGGCGCGGCGGCGGCAAGAGCGGCGGCGGCGGTGATGATCGTCTTCATTGGGTCTCCATCGAAAGCATCTACTAGTGATTGTGTCCGGCGGGCTTCTGGGCGTCGGCGGCAGGGCGGGCCCGTCCCGTTCCGGCTCCCGACCGGCGAAGCGCGACGTAACGCGCGACCTGCGCCGGCGTCAGGATATCCATCATCGCCAGGTGGGTGCGAAGGTGCACCACCTTCAGCGCCGCTTCCGTCTCCCCGATCCGGCGCGCCGCGGCTTCAAGCGACGCAGGCGTCGCCCTTTTGTCCCTGAACAGCGCCTCCAGCTCGCCTTCCTCGGCAAGCAGCTGGTGGCCGAGCCCCTTGGCCCCCGCCAGCATCTGGTCGAATAGGCCTTGCGTCTTCGCCCGCTGGTCGGCGGACAGCGAAAGCTCGCCCGCCATTTCCAGCACGTGGCGCGGCCCCGGATAGCCATTGCCTTCCGCCGGCAGCGCAAGGCCCATGCCGCGCCCCTCGCGAAGCCCTGCCGCCCGCTCCTCGGCGCTGTAGCCGAGCGTCGATGCGGCCGACGCCGTCGCCGCCTGGCCGCTGCCCTGCTCCCCATGACCGGTGTGATCCTGCGCCGCCGCCTGCTGCGCCGCGCCGAACAATAAAGCCGTCAGAATCAGTCTCTTCATTTCGCTTCTCCTTCGCAGAGAAGCATAGAAGGCTGCGGAGACGGTGATATGATCCGGATCATGCGCCGGTCCTCAACGCAATTATATCGCCGCGCCGCGCAAGCAGTCCGTCCCGCTCCAGCGAAGCCATGCCGCGGTAAAATGCTTCGCGAGACAGCCCGACCTCGGCGGCAATGTCCTGCAGCGCGCCCCGCACTCGAAGCTCGCCGCTCCCCGCATCGGCGTTTAGGCCGACATACAGCAGGATGCGCTCCGTCGCCGACCGCACCTCCCGGAACTCCAGCCGGTGGCGGACGCTCTGGAGCTGCCCGGCAATCACCCGCGCGAAGCTGAGCGCCATCGCGCCGTCCTCCGCCATCGCAGCGGCCAGCTCGTCGCGGCGGCACAGGCTGACGACCGATGCCTCGGCCGCCACGGCGTCGCAATGATAGGCTGCGGCGAACAGCGACGCCTCGGCCACCAGCTCGCCCGGCCGAACCTTGTGGAGCACCAGCAGCCGCCCGTCGATCGTCCGCCGTTCGAGCCGCACCAGCCCTTCCTCGACCCGGTACATCGCCGCGACCTCGTCGCCGCGGTGGAACAGGGCTTCGTCCTTGCCGAGCGTGCGGCGGCGCTGGGCGGTGCCGCTCCACCAGCCCCACAGGTCGCCGCTCTCGGCCGCGCTGGTCACCGCGCGCTCCGCTCCAGCAACTGAATGAGCTCGCTCGCCTTCTGCCTTTGATCGTCCGCGTCGCCGCCGGTGATCGCCGCTTCGATGCAATGGCCGAGATGGTCCTTCAGCATCTCCGTCTCGACCCGCACCAAAGCCGCGCGCACCGCCTGGATCTGCGTCAGCACGTCGATGCAGTAACGGTCTTCCTCGACCATCCGCGCGACCCCGCGCACCTGGCCCTCGATCCGCTTCAGGCGGTTCTGCAGCCCTGTCTTGTTCTTCCGATCCATCACCGCGCCGATATACCCCCTCCGGGTAATTGCAATCCTTTTTCGATGAACGTACATATACCCCCATAGGGTATTAGAAACAAGGATCGATCATGACCTCTCACGATCATGCAGCACATGGGGATCATCACTGCCATTCCGGCAATGGCGGCGCGGCCGCCCCTGCCCATCACGGCCATGGCGGCGGCGGCACCTGGCGCACCGCGGCCCATTCGACGCTTCACTGCCTTACCGGCTGCGTGATCGGCGAAGTGGCGGGCCTCGCCATCGGCGTCAGCCTCGGCCTGCCCGCATGGCAGACGATCGTCCTTGCAACGACCCTTGCCTATCTTTCAGGCATCACCCTCGGCGTGCTTCCGGTCATGCGCGACCGCCGCCTCGCCTTCCTCCCCGCACTCCGCATCATCTGGATCGGCGAAGTGATCTCGATCGGTGTCATGGAATTCGCGATGAACTTCGCCGACTACCATATGGGCGGCATGACCGCCGGCTCCATCTTCAGCTGGATGTTCCTCCGCGGCCTTCTGATCGCCATCCCCGCCGGCTTCCTCGCCGCCTGGCCGGTCAATTACTGGCTCCTCAAACGCAACCTCAAGGCCTGCCATTAAGGCAGGCCTGCCGCACGCCTCAGAACAGCAGCGTCAGGCTGTAAAAAAGCGCCCCGACTGCGGCGGAGGCGGGGATGGTGATGACCCAGGCGGTGATCACGCTCCGCGCCACGCCCCAGCGGACGGCGGAAGCGCGGCGGGCGGTGCCCGCGCCGATGATGCAGCCGGTGATCGTGTGCGTGGTCGACACGGGAATGCCGAGGGACGATGCGGAAAACAGCATCACCGATCCGCCCAGCGAGGCGCTGAAGCCCTGATGCTGGGATAATTTGGTGATCCGCGACCCCATCGTCTCGATGATCCGCCACCCGCCCGACAATGTGCCAAGGCCGATCGCGATATAGCAGCTGATCGCCACCCAGTGCGGCACTTCGAAATCGCCCGTCAGATAGCCGGTCGAATAGAGAAGCACCGTGATGATCCCCATCGTCTTCTGCGCATCGTTGAGGCCGTGACCGACCGAATAGGTGGCGGAGGAAATGAGGTGGAGGACGCGGAAGCTCCGCTCCGCCGTCCTCGCGGTCGCATCCTTCAGCATCCAGCTCGTCGCAAGCATGATCAGCATGGCGAGAAGCATGCCGATGGTCGGCGAAAGGACGATGGCGATCAGCGTCTTGTTGAGCCCTGTCCATTGCACGCCGGTGAGGCCGGCATGGGCGACGCCCGCGCCCACAAGGCCGCCAACCAGCGCGTGGCTCGAGGACGAGGGAATGCCCTTCAGCCACGTGACCACGTTCCAGAACATCGCTCCGATCAGCGCGCCGAACACCACGGCCGGCGTGATGACGTCCTGATCGATCAGGCCCTTCCCGATCGTCTCCGCCACCTTGTGAAGGCTGGGGAAGGCTAGCGACAGGAAATAGGCGGCGAAGTTGAAGAAGGCGGCGAAGACGACCGCCTGGACCGGGCCCAGCAGACGCGTGGCGACCACGGTGGCGATGGAGTTCGCCGCATCGTGAAGGCCGTTCAGGAAATCGAACGCCAGTGCGATGATGATGAGGCCGACCAGCAGCGGAAAGGCGAGTTCGTGCACGGGCCGGAGCTCAGGAGTGGTCGATCACGATGCCGTCGATCTCGTTCGCGACGTCTTCGAAGGAATCGGTAATCCGTTCGAGGTGCTTGTAGATTTCCCGCGCCACGATGAAGCGGAGCGTGTTCGATGCGCCATCCCGCTGATAGGCTTTCTTGAGCCCGGCGGCGTGGATCTCGTCGGCATGGCCCTCCATTCGGACCAGCCGTGACGTGAGTTCGTGGAGGCGTCCGCCGTTGCGGCCGACGTCGCGGAGCAGCGGCATCGCCTCTGCGGCCAGCCGCGCTGCATCGACGATGATCGCGGCCATGTCCTTCATCTCCGGGTCGAACTCGGTGAACTCATACAGTTCGATGGCCGACGCCGCCGAATGCATCTCGTCCACCGCATCGTCCATGGCGGCGATCAGGCTGGTGATCGCGCCGCGGTCGAACGGCGTCAGGAAAGTGCGGCGGACGGTGGTCAGCACTTCGCGGATGATGTCGTCCGCCTCATGCTCACGCTCGTGGATTTCGCGTATATGGTCTTTCATGCCGGGGCCGCCGTCGAGCAGCCGGCCGACGGCGGCGGCGGCGGCGACCAGCGTTGCCGCATGCGCCTCGAACAGTTCGAAGAAATTTCCGGTCTTGGGAAGGAGGCGCTGGAACCAGGCGAACATGGGACCCACTTTCGATTTTTCGGCGACGACGTTGATGAGGCCGGTCTGACGGGCGGCCCGGTTGAATTCCGATGCTCCGAACGACCGGATGAGGTTTGCGAGGTCCGCCTCCTCGACCGCATCGGCGGCTTCGGCGAGCGGGAACCACCGGCGGGTGCGCTGGCCCTGTTCTTTCCAGGCATCGAGCTCCTGCGTCACCGCGAGCGGGAATACCTCGACATCGAACATCAGCGAGGCGCCGTTGCCGCGCCTTTTCCGATAACGGTAGGAACCGAGCGGCGTCGGGCAGATCGCGCCGCGCACGCCAGCTTCTTCTTCGGCCTCCATCGCGGCTGCCGCATGCGGCGCAAGGTTGCCGCTGGGGTTTCCTTTGGGGATCACCCAGCGCTTCGTCTCCCGCGACGTGACCAGCATGATGCTCACGGGCGCATCGACGGCGTTCCCGCGGGTCCGGTACGGCAAGGCTGCGATCTGACGGATGGCGGACGCTTTCAGCTGTCGGTGGTGGATTGTGACACTTTCATGACAATATTGCGCGACGAAGCGCAAGCCGTTGGTCGTCAGAAGGCGCCGGAGAGGCCGAATTCCTGTGGGTTATAGGAATGGCCCCGAAAGCCGCTTCGTTCGGCACGCTCCAAATAGCGCCGCATCCGGCCCTCCACCTCTTCAGTCAACTCCATGTCGAGAAAGGCATAGATGCGCCGCATCTCGCCTTGCCAGTCGCGGCTCACCGCGTCGAACTCCACCTTGATCTGCGGCAGTTCCGGCCGCGCCGACAGCACCTTTGCGGCCGCCTCTTCCCGCCGCTGGGTCTTCCTTAGCCATTCGGCGCCGATCCAGGCTTTGTCGGCGTCGTCCGACTGCACCCGCATCTGGTTCCACACCAGAGAGGCCGACGAAGCAACCACCGCGGCCGCGTCGCGGCGAAGGCGAATGAGCCGGGCATCGGGAAACGCCTCCAGCAGAAGATCGAGATCCTCCATGAATTGCGGCGCCTTCATCACCCGCGGGCGCTTGTCCCGCCGGCTCCAGGCGATGGTCTGCATCAGCCGCCGGAAATCGCGGTAGACCGGCCGCCGGTCCTCGCCTTCCCACCAGCGGGCGAAGCTCGGCACCCGCCACTGCGCCTCGATCTGCGCACCGAACAAGGACAGGCTGAACAGCCCGAACTCCTCCTCAGGATGGTTCGGCGCGGCAGGATGGATGCGGGCAAGCTCCGGATTGAGCGCGGCCATGATTTTGAGGCCCGCATAGGTTTCCAGCCGCCGCCCGTGCCGCGGCACCGGGCTCATCGTTTCGAAGAGACGCGTATGGGCAAGGCGCCGGTCGCAGGCGAGGAGGCGCTGAAGCCGGGTCGTACCGGACCGCATCTGGCCGAGGACGACGATAGGCGCCGACATCGGCCACTCCAAGATCTCCGGATGCTGCGCCCACAGCCGCTCCGCCCGCGCCCGCTCCCGCAGCAGCCGCACGATCTGCCCATGTGCCATGGCCTTGCCGATCGGGTTGAGCGCGGCCTCTTCGCGAAGGCTCCACAGCAGCCGCTCCAGCGCCTCCTGCAGCCGATGTTCCCTCAAGGTGTAACCGGCGGCCTTTTCCAGCACCGCGCGCTCGAGCACAGGCTCGGGCAGCAGGCCCTTGCGCCACGCCTTGGTCAGCAGCTGATTGATGCGGGACATTGGAACGGCCAGTCTCGGGCTCGGCGCCAAATGTCCAGTGCCAGAAATGAAATGACCCGCCGCTTGATCAGAGCGACGGGTCCTAATTCAAGCGGAGTGGGGTTCCGCCTGAACCCCGTTTAGAAAGTCACGGTTACCGCAACCTTAACAGGCACCCTGCGGTGAATACCTAGTTCCTGATTTGAAATGATTTTCGCGGGATGCGCGGCATGAGCGGGAGAAAGATGTGCCGCCAGCAGAAACAGCTGAGCCGGAGCCTCTTCGGCTCGGTTCATGGTCCCCACACCGTCAGCCCCTGCCGACGACACATGTAACTCGCGCGGTCCCCACGACCGGCGCCGCAGTGGGTAAGCCGCATTTGGTTAAGAAAGATGCAACGGGTGCGAAATGACTGCCGCTCCCAATCTGCATCATGAACTTCGCCGCTCAGTGACGCCGCTCACTAATCGCTCGCATAAACGAAAAGCGCCCCGGCTTTGACACCGGGGCGCTAACGCAAGTCAGGGGAAGATGCGTTTGCGAGTTCAACGCCGGCTCCTCCGTTTCCGACGCTCAGCCCGTCGCTCTGACGCTGCCGCTCACCTTGTTCTTCCTCTTGGGAATTTAGTTTGGACCCGATTCGAATTCAGTGCGTTTGATGGCAAAAGCAATTTGTAAAGAGTTTTTTAAAATGTCGCGTATCGTAAAGCTGGCCATCAGCGCGGCCGTCGTGCCGCTGCTGGGGATGGCGGCTGTGCCCGCCGCCGCGTCTACCCCTCTCGCCTCTCCGATGGAGGCGATGCTGCAGTCTTCGGACTCCGGCGTCCGCGCGTTCTACAGCAGCCGGGACAATCGTCCGATCTGGATCCGTAGCGGTCTCGTCCTCGCCGACGCGCATCGCCTGGTGGACATTCTCCGCCGAGCCGACCTCGACGGTATGCGGAATGGCCCTGAACTCGCCGAACGCCTTGAGGAGACGATCGCCCGCGCGGAGTCTGGCGAGCCGCAGGATCTCGCCCGCGCCGAGCTGATGCTGTCCAGCGCCTGGGTGGACTACGTTCAGACGCTTCGCCGGCCGGTGGACGTCGGCATGACCTATATCGATGCGTCCCTGAAGCCGCGGCAGCTGTCCGAAGAGTCGATCCTCCGGGCTGCGGCAGAGGCGCCCTCGCTCGGCCGCCATATCGACATCGTGTCTAATCATAATGCGCAATATGCGCAGCTTCGGCAGGGCCTTGCGGACCTCCTCGATCGTACCGGCGGATCGCCCCGTGGCGCGGATGCGCGGCTCGAACAGCGCCTGCGCCTCAACATGGACCGCGCCCGCGTACTTCCGGCAGCCGATTACCAGGGCAAATATGTCCTCGTCGACGCGGCAACGCAGACGCTGTGGATGTACGAGAATGGCGAGGCGCGCGATTCCATGCGTGTCGTCGTCGGCAAACCCGAACGGCAGACGCAGACGCCGATGCTCGCCGGCCTTATCCGCTTCTCGGTGCTCAACCCCTACTGGAACGTCCCCCCGGATCTCGTGCGAAAAAATATCGCGCCGAATGTCCTCGATCAGGGTGCAAGCTATTTGCGCTCGAAGGGGTATGAAGTCCTTTCCGGCTGGACCGATGACGCCCGTACGCTCGACCCGGAATCCGTTGACTGGCAAGCTGTCGCTTCCGGCTCGAAGGAGCTCCGCGTCCGTCAGCTTCCGGGCGGCGACAATTTCATGGGTGACGTCAAGTTCATGTTTCCCAATGAATTCGGGGTCTATCTCCACGATACGCCCGACAAGTCCCTGTTCTCCGAGGCTCAGCGTACGCTGAGTTCGGGCTGCGTCCGGCTCGAGGATGCGCCTCGGCTCGCCCGCTGGCTCTATGGCCAGACCCCGCGTGCCGCGTCGGATGCCCCCGAACAGGCGGTGGCGCTGAAAGACCCAGTGCCGGTCTACATCACCTATCTGACCGCGGAGTGGGATGGTGGCAGGTTGGCACTGCGCGACGATTTCTACGGTCGCGACAGCCTTGCCAGCTACCGGATGGCATCGGCCGGAAGTGGAGCTCTCGATTAAGTTTTTCGCCGCTTGCAATCATCATTTTGGCGCAGACGGAAACATAAAGGCAAGAATTACGTTCTGAGGCCGGAACCAGTGCGGAGCGGGATAGTTAGCGCCGCGGGACCACAGGAGGATGCAGATGAAGAAAACCTCGCTTGCCGTCGCACTTGGCGGCGTTTGTTTGACGATCATGCCTTTGAGCGGTGCCGCCGCCCAATGGGTGCCGGGTAACGAAATTACCGGCCATGCCGTTCAGGTTGAAACCAATGGTGTGATGAACACCGTTTATTTCGATGCTGGCGGTGCCGCTCGTATCGTCAGCGCGTCCGGCCGCGAAACACCGGCTCGCTGGGCGGTGCAAGGTCAGTCGATCTGCCTCGAAACCGGCGCAGGCGTCAGCGAATGCTGGCCTTACACGTCGGCCTTCCGCACCGGCCAGGCTGTGACCCTCACCAGCAACTGCAACGCCACGTCGCGCTGGACGGCGCTTTCGACCAACGAACCGCCGGTTACGCAGCGGAGCGGCGAACGCGGCTAATCACCTGAGGCAGGCCTCTTGTGAGGCTTGCGGAGAAAAGAACTTAAAGGGAGTGTCTATGATGTTATTCTCCAAACCTCTGGCAGCCGTGGCGAGCGTAGCTCTCGCGGTAAGCTCGGTCCCGGCCGTCGCCAGCCCCTCGTCGGCATGTGCTTTGAGCCTTCAGGGATGCGTGCTGCCGGTTCAGGAAGCGGTGACGACCACTACGACGTCGGCGCCGGCTCCGGTCATTGTCGATGAAGTCGAGACCGGTGGCCTCGGCATTTTGCCGATCATCGCTGGCCTTGCAGCTCTCGGCGCTCTTGCCTGGCTTCTTCTCGACGATGATGACGACGATCCCGACAGCCCCTGATCGATCAATCAGGTTCGATATCCAACGCCCGGGCTTTGCCCGGGCGTTCTACTTACTGCTTACCGACAAACCCGTTCGTCCCGGATCACAGCGCGACGAAGCTCCTCGATTACCTGGAGGGCGCCAATGGTGGACTCTACAGGTGCCTCAAGCCCCATCTTTTCAGCGACGCCTGCCAGGATCGTCTCCGCCTCGTCGAACGCTTGGCAAAAGGCGGGCTGAAGTTCCGGCTGATCGGTCGCCAAGCGCCTGAAAACTGACATCAGCACCGCCTGGAGCGCAACCACCTCCGCTCGCAGGATCGCAATCTCAGCTTCATTCATCGTTTTTCTCCTGAAGGGAGAACCCCTCGTTGCGAATGAAGCTCCCGCCTCCGCAGCGTTGAAATCTGCAGCTTTTAGTGGGACAGCCGCGCAAGCCGTGCACATGGAAGGTTCGAGTGAAGCTAAGATACCGGCCTAATTTGGCCCTACTATTGGTGGTTCCACTGCTTTCCGCCTGCGGCAAGGGTTATTCCGTCGACCGGCTGCGGCCGAAGACCTTCCTCGTCAATCCGCAGCTTGCCCGGTTCGGCCTCTCGCCGGAACAGGTGCAATGTGTCGGCGGTGAACTCGCCAGCAAGCTGTCGGCCTGGCAGATGCGGCTCCTCGCGATGAAGGCGCAGGGTGCAACGCCTGGCAACATGTATTCAGCCGAGCTGACGGTCCGCGACCTGCTCTGGGTAGCCTCCCACGTAAACGATCCCGCCGTACCGCAGGAGCTCAACCGAGCGACTGCGGCTTGCAATGTGCCGACTGTTGAAACGACCAGCATTCAAGCCGCAGCTGAACCGCCACCGGCGGTGGCGCCTCAAACGCCCGCTCCATCCAGCGAGGAGAACGGCCCCACCGCATATCAGCCGACCGAAAACCTCCTGAAGGCGCTTGAGGCATATGAGAAAGGCGACTTCGCGGCCGCAGCCGAACTCGGGCAATCAGCTGCGGCCCAAGGCGACAGCGGCGCGCACCAGTTTCTCGGCGGCCTCTACTCGGTCGGGCACGGCGTCCCTGCCGATCCCGCGGCGGCGGTGAAATGGTATAGCCTCGCCGCGGAAAAGGGTTGGTCCGAGGCGATGAACAATCTCGGCCGCGCCTACGAGACAGGCCAAGGCGTACCGAAGGACCCAATCCAGGCGCTTAAATGGTATCTACTCGCCTCTTCGCGCGAAACGGAGGATCCAGAGCTTGTCCGGCGGAACATCGCCAGCGTCACAATTGACATGAGCACAGCCGACATCGAGCGCGCCAGTAAACTCGCGAGAGAATGGGAGCAGTCGCACTAGGCGCCCCGTTTAAGCCTAAGCGGCGGTGCGTGCGAGGAAAGCCGCCTCCCTATCCACCCAGCGTTTGAAGCTCGGCCTGCTAAGCATGCGATCGGCAAAGGCCGCCAGCTTCGGACGCTTCTCGGGCTCGATGCTCACGTCCATATGGCGAAGATTTACAAAGGGGCTCGCTACCGCAATATCGGCCAAGGTCAGCCGATCCTCCACCAGATAGCCGCTCTCCGGCAGCACCCCTTCCAGATAATCGAGCAGGGGCGGCAACTCCTCCTCCTGCGCTTTGTCGGCCACAGCCATGTCGCCGTCGCGGCCCATGAAGCGCGGCGCCACGATCCGATTGAAGAACATCTTGGTTCCGCAGGCGCAGAGGATCGTGTCCCCGAACTCATCATACCAGATTGTCCGCGCCCGCGCCTTCGGCTCCAGCGGGATCAAGTTTGGCTCGGGCTTGATCGCGTCCAGATAAGCGAGGATTGCGCTGCTGTCGGATATGGCGAAGTCGCCGTCGCGAAAACCGGGAATCTTCTTGAACGGGCTCGCCTCCATGAAATCGGGGTCCGCCGAACCCAGTCCCAAGGGCTTCGACTCCAGCTCAAGCCCCTTTTCCGCTCCGAAAGCCAACACCTTCCGCACGAAGGGCGACATGGACGAGCCGTAGACGATCATCTGTTGCTCCCGTTTCGTTTTCTTATGAAACCTTCCTACGCCCAACCGATGCAGCGGACAAGCGTTCCCTGCGCCAAGCGGAGGAACCGCAGACGCCGTCCCTCGTTTGAACATAAAGATGAAGCCGGACCGGATCCATCCCGTTCCCGAAGAGCCGCTCGACGAGGGCTTGTTCCTGCCGTCCGCGGACTGTCCGCGCTGGGCGCCTTTCGCCTTCCTCGCCGGCTTCGCCTTCTATCCCATCCTCTACCTGCTGCTGACTTAAACCCTCTCTTTCGCAACGACCGGCTTCGCTTTAGGAGCGAGGAATGCTTACCCGTGCGTCAGCCTCGTCGGCAGCAAGCCGCACCCTTTGGCGTGCCGAAATGCGCGCGACGATGTTGCTCGCCTATCCGCTGATCCTCACCAACATGGCGGGGGCCCTCATCCACGCGACCGACGTGGTGCTGCTCGGCTGGGCGGGGCCGCGCACGCTCGCCGCGGCGACCCTCGGCGTTAACATCTACACAGCCTTCATGATCTTCGGCATGGGGCTTGTGACCGCTGCCTCGCCGATGATGGCGCGCGAGCTTGGGCGGAAACGGAACAGCGTCCGCGAGGTTCGCCGCACCGTACGCCAGGCCATGTGGGCCGCAATCTCCATCACTCTGCCCATCTGGCTGCTCCTCTGGAACAGCGAGGCGCTCCTTCTCCTCCTCGGTCAGGAACCGCAGCTCGCAGCGGATGCCGCCGAGTTCGTGCAGGCGCTGCAATGGGGCCTCCTCCCCTTTCTCTTCTACATCATTTTGCGGTCCTTCATCGCGGCGCTGGAGCGGCCTTCCTGGTCGCTTCTGATCGGCGGGGCGGCCGTCATCTTCAACGCCCTCGTCAATTATGGCCTCATCTTCGGCAAGGGCGGCTTGCCGGCGCTCGGCCTGCTCGGCGCCGGAATCGGCAGCGCCCTCACCAACCTCCTCATGTTCCTCGGCATGGCTGCGGTTGCGAGCCTTCATCCCCGCTTCCGCCGCTACCATCTGTTCGGCCGCTTCTGGCGCCCCGATTGGGAGCGATTCCGCGCCGTCTGGAGCCTAGGCCTACCGATCGCCGTCACGCTCGGTCTCGAAATCACCATCTTCAATGCGGCCGTTTTCCTGATGGGCCTGATCGGCACCGCATCGCTCGCCGCCCACGCCATCGCCCTGCAGCTCGCTGCCCTCTCCTTCATGGTCCCGCTCGGCCTGTCGCAGGCAGTCACGGTGCGGGTCGGTCTGGCTTACGGCCGCCGCGATGCGGAGGGGATTGCCCGTGCCGGCTGGACGGCCTTCGTCCTCGGCGTTGCCTTCATGGCGGCGATGGCGCTTCTCATGATTGCCTTTCCCCGTCAGCTCATCGACCTATTCCTAGACATGAACGATCCCGCCAATGCCGCCGTCATTCCGCTTGCGATCTCCTTCCTCTTCATTGCCGCCCTCTTCCAGATATTCGACGGCGCCCAGGCGGTCGGCGCGGGCATGCTTCGCGGCCTTCACGATACGACCGTTCCAATGGTCTATGCTGGTATCGGCTATTGGGTGATCGGCCTCGGCGTCGCAGTCGGCCTCGGCTTTGGCCTCGACTGGGAAGGCGTCGGCATCTGGACGGGTCTCGCCGTCGGCCTGGCCGTTGTGGCGGCGCTGATGGTGACGCGCTGGACGCGGCGGGAGGCGCTTGGCCTCCTCCGCCATTGAGTTCAGCTGATCCGGTAGAAGTCGGCGACCCGGTCGAGCGCCATCCCTAGCACCAGCCTTCCCGCGCGCGCGGGCCATCCCAGCGCCTGCTCCGCATCGCGCATCCCCTCGCCTGCGCAGACGATCCGCCAGAGGATATCCCCCAGCCCCGGCCCCGCCTCTGCCACTGCGGCTTCGAAGCGCAGCTTCGCCGCCAACTGTACACAGGTCGCGTCAGGGAGGTCGGGCGCTCCGCGTGCGACGCGCGCGGTGGGCGGCGCATCCCAGCGCATTGTGACGCTTGGCGCCAGCTGCGCCCGTTCCCAATCGTGGCGAAGCCGCTCGCCGGCATCAAATTGCCGGTCGCTCACCAGCCCCCGCGCCTTCAGCCAGCCGAGCGGAGATTCGACTAGGTTGACTGTAACAGAGCGACTCAGGCGCGGCTTTCCCACCTTTAGCCCCTCGGTCTGCCGCTCCTTGCCGTCACGCGGCAGCGGCCGCTCCGCCAGCAATCTGTTTCCCGCTCGTGCCATCTTCATCTCCGAATCGTGAAAGAAAGCTCTTGCCGGACTGGCTGATCTGTAGGAAAGAGAATAACCAGGAAGGTTAGCAGGATGGGCCGATGATCACCCGCATCCGGGACGTGCGCCGTGCCAAGAAGATGACGCTTCAGGATGTGGCGGACCGCTGCGATCCTCCGACCACGCCGCAGACAATCGGGCGCTTAGAAACGGGCACCCGTACCGTCTCGGTCGGCTGGCTCAACCGCATTGCTAAGGCCTTGGGCGTGGAAGCAGCCGATCTCGTCCAGCTTCCGGATCGCGAAGACGCCCCAATCGCCGCCACCCTCGGCCACGAAGGCGCGCATGCGCCTCGGCGCGAAGGCGTGGTCATCCCGCCGCAGCCGGCACCGGGCCTCGTCGCCGTCACCGTATCCTCGGGTATCGGCGACTATCGGAGCGGCGACGAGATCTGGCTTTCCCGCATAGCGCCGGAGGAGTTCGGCAGGGCGCTTAACCGGGACGTGCTGCTCCCCCGCCCCGCCGGCCGCTTCCTGTTCGGCCGCCTAATCGGCCGCGAGGAAGGCAAGCTCCACGTCCTCCCCCTGGGCGCCGGCCAGCGCCAGATGGTGATCGCCGATCCGCCTTGGGCGGCGATGGCAGTGAAGCTGATCCGGAGCCTTTAGGCGGAACCTTCGCCGCTGAGGGCGTTCTGCAAGCAGTACTTGCCTATGGAGCCACGCCCTTGTTCTTCTTCTTTTCAAACCGCCTCGGCTGCCTCGGCTCGATCCTGATCACCGTCGTCGGCAGCCTCATCCTGCTCGCCCTGCTCGGCTGGCTTTGATGTTCGGGAGGAATGGTGGGCGCTGACGGGCTCGAACCGCCGACCCTCTCGGTGTAAACGAGATGCTCTACCAACTGAGCTAAGCGCCCTTCCCGCAGGAAGTGCCCGTTTCTCTAGGGTTTTTGCGGATCGGGTCAAGCTTACAGTGGGCAACAGTGAGCCTCAGAAAGCGTCTTTGAGACACAGGAGTCCCGGAATAGTCCCGGACTGCATGCGGTGCTAAAACGGCAGAAACTGGTCGGCTGCCCGCTTCGGGCGATCAAGCGGCCGGCCATTCAAGATGAGTGCGAAGCAGCTAAGGTCACCTTGTGCCATCCGCCTCTAGTGGCGCATCTCAAATGCAGACGTCGGTTCATCAGTGCCTGAGTGGCTTGGATGCCGATCGATCGTAGTCAGTCTAGCTCATCAGCGAAGTTGGATCAGTCCGCGCTTTCCTCCGGAATAAAAAACGATAGGGTCACGAAAGGCCCAGCTAAAACGAAGTAACGACATGCAAATATTCCCCTCAAAGGCGAGCAGCTTCAGGGGCTCGCTCCAACAGTGAGGATCTTGTCGTATAATCCAGGCCACGACGGGGCTGTCGCATACGTGCGGGACGGCCGCCTCGTGTTCTCGATCGAGGCTGAGAAGGACTCGAACTACCGGTACATGCCGGCGTCTCCACGCGACTTGCTCGCCGCGCTCGGACAGATCGACGAAGTCCCTGACGCGGTTTGCGTCGGCGGTTGGTGGCCTCGCGAGGCGCGACCGATGGGATCAGCCCCGCACGCTTGCTATCGCGGGATTGAGCCTTCTTGCATATTTGTAGAGCGACGCCGGATGTTCGGGCAGAATATCTGGAATTTCTCGTCGTCCCACGAGCGCTCCCATTTGCTCTGCGCTTACGGCATGTCGGGCCTTCCCAACGGTACCCCCTGTTATGCCTTGGTTTGGGAAGGCGCGATCGGCGCGTTCTACGAGATTAATGTCGATACAAATATCACGTTGCTCGGCAATGTGATGAATCAGCCTGGGAACCGCTACTGCTCAATTTACGGGCTAGCAGATCCGACTTTTCCAAAGAACGCACCCTTCTCGCGTTTTTCCGACGCTGGCAAGCTCATGGCGCTGGCATCGTTTTCGAGGCGTAGCGCCGCCACGCCGGCGGAAGAAGAACTGATAAATTTTCTGCTCTCAACCCCCGACGTGCGGCTCGACATGTACGAGAGGCTGACGGATTCGCCCTACTTCAATGTCGGAGTTGAAGATGCCGACTTTCGTGACTTCGCGGGTATCTACAGCGACCGCATTTTTGAGGCCTTTCATGCCTTTGCGCGTGCCAACATGCGCAAGGGGCTGCCGCTCATCATAGCCGGCGGATGCGGGTTGAATTGCGATTGGAACTCTAAATGGGTCGAGACTGGCCTTTTTGAACATGTGTTCGTCCCGCCTGTCGCCAACGACTCGGGGTCGGCGCTTGGTACTGCGATCGACGCCCAGCTCCGCTTCACGGGTGACGCAACGATCGAATGGGATGTCTATTCCGGGCTAGAATTCGATGCCAACAGGGCTTTCGAGAGTGACCGCTACGACGTACTAGAGGCCGGTCCCGACCTCGTCGCTGAACTGCTAGTAAACGATTTGATTCTGGGATGGGTCAACGGACGATGGGAAATCGGTCCGCGAGCGCTCGGAAATCGTTCAATCCTTGCCGCACCCTTCGCCGAAGCAACTAGGGTCAGGCTAAACGACATAAAACAACGAGAACAGTTTAGACCCATAGCTCCCGTTTGCCTGCGCGAGGACGCTGCACGATGGTTCGGCTGCATGCACGACAGCCCCCATATGCTATTCACTTATCGCGCAACCACCACGGCGCTCGCGGCCGTGACCCACGTCAATGGCACCGCTCGTCTGCAGACCGTTACGGCGACATCCAATGGCCCCCTTCACGACCTCCTTGTCGCGTTCAGGCGGAGCACGGGCTATGGCGTCCTGTGTAACACCTCTCTGAATTTCAGCGGGAAGGGCTTTATCAACAACATCGCCGATCTCGACACGTACGCAGTTGAGCATGGCCTGGACGGTTTCGTCGTTGAGGGCCATGTTTACCTACTGAAGGCGTCCGAGCGATACCAACTATACGTAGAACGGGCGCGCTCGCTTCAAACGGAAGACGCTCCTCGTGCCAGAAGCTGATCCACCCAACCTGCAACCCGTCGATGTGAAGACGGGGAACGGCATTGATAGGCAGCCGAATACCTTTGAACAGGCGCCTCCTTCCGGGTTCGAGGAGGACGACGCTCTGCGTTCTGCCTTTCTCCGACGGCTAATGCTCTGCCAGTCGGGTGAGGCTGATGCCGTGATACCTGCCTTCTCGTCCCAGACACCGCGAATTTTGGTGCGCTACTGGCACGATCCCAATGATGTTCCGGGTGACGTGCGTGTCTGCCTCGCCAGCTGGGATCGGCTCCAGAGCCATGGCTTCGAAATGCGCACCTTCGATGAGCCCACGCCGGCGGCGGCCTTGCCGAGATGGATGTTATGTTCTCTCATTTTTTTCTCGTCCTACTCCGCTGCTTCAAATGGACACCCGCAGAAGTGTGGATGAGGCCGGCGGCGGCGTGTTCGTGGACGGGCCGACGGTCTTTCGCTTGCCTGGCCCAGAAGAGATCGTTCGAAGAGAGCACGTCGTCCTGCCCGCTAGTGAGCCTAGCAGCCTAGGTGATGCTAAGATCCTTGTCCTGACGGCCGGCCGAACCGCGTCAGCCGCGGAGCATTTCGCGCTTGCATTGAAACGAACGGGGCGAGCGACATTGATCGGCGAGATAACGGCCGGAGCCGGTCACATCAGTCCCAGAATAGATCTTGGTAACGGGTATGCCGCTCTCGTGCCGATTGGCCGCACTTTCGATCCGGACACCGGTCGTGGTTGGGAAGGTGCCGGTATCCGGCCCCACGTGGAGGTGCCAGCTGAACGCGCACTTGTTGAAGCCTTACTTCGGAGTGGCATCGCTGCAGCGGACGCGGAACGACTGTCTCGGGACTTCCTTCCAAAGGGGTCGATGGAACGCCGCCGGCCCCTTCGGCTAAGCTCACCACTCTGAATAGGGGAATCTACTTATGCTAAAGCGGACGCTCGTGCTCGGAGCCGCCACCCTCCTTGCGTTTGGTGCGCCACAGAGCCTGATAGCTCAATCTTCCAGCGGATCAGCCGAGGATCGAACCGTGCTGGAACAGCTTAACGCTGATTGGCTCAAATCTTACGAGAGTAAGGACGCTGCCGCTTTATCTCGAATTCTCAGTGACAGCTTTGTTGGTGTGTATGGGAACCGGGGCCTCTCCAAAGCGGCAATGATAGAAGGGCTTCGCGACCCTAATCGGAAGGTGAAGAAGATTGAGTGGGAAGATCTGCAAATCTATGTGAACGGCGATACCGCAGTGGTGACGGCGGTCTCCACTTTGACGGCCGTGCAGAATGGGGCCGAAACAGTAGGCCGCAGTCGCTATGCGGACATCTATGTCCGTGAGGATGGTAGGTGGCGCGCGATAGCGGCGCACGTAGTGCGCCTACCCTAATCTTTCTTGCGATGAATCATTTGGACACTGCAAAGTAACGGCGCCTGTGCAGCTTCACGCAGCCATAGAGTATACAAGAGCTGCTGCTTTGACCGAAGTCGGATGATCCTTGGCTTGCCCTGTCTACACGGGCTAAACTCATGGCGATTGGAAAGCGAGCGAGGGGCGGACACATGAACCTTCTCAGACTACCGGTTATAGCTTTGGCCCTCGGCCTAGCCTCCCCATCAGCAGCCTTAGCAGAAACCTCGCTCTGGGCGCGTATGGCCGAAGAAGATCTGGCGGCCGCTTACGCCCTTATTGCCGAAAACCACCCAGCCGCCGTCCCCGAGGCTGGAGATCAAGCCTTTCGAGCCAGCTTCCGTCGTGGGTATGAAGAGGCGCGTGCGCTTGCGCAACGGGCGACGAACTATAACGACTATCGCGCAACGCTCCAACGTTTCGCCGGTGCTCTTGGCGATCGACACCTTCGATCAAATGCATTGCTTTCCAGCAGCCGCTTCTTTTGGCCCGGCTTTCTCGCAGCCGACGGGTATAATGGATGGCGCATTGTTACGCGCGAGGACGAAAATGCGCCCCCTCTTGATAGCAGGCTGCTAGATTGTGACGGCCGAAATCCCAACGATCTCGCTGAGCAGCGGTTTGGGCAGTTCACACCCAACTGGTCGATCCGCGCGGAGCGGCTGATGGCTTCGCCGCGTTTGCTGCTTGATACCGGCACATCGTCACAACCCCGCGCGACGTCATGCACCTTCGAGACCCCCGCTGGAGCGCGCGTCACCCACCACTTATCCTGGCGGCCGATCGGCTTAGCAGACGCGTCCGCGCAGCTTCAGCGCGCGAGCAGGATGCCTGCGCAAGACGTAGGTTTGCGCTCCTTTCGAAAGGGTTGGTGGGTTCGCCTCGGAACACTCAACGACCGTGCGCGGCCGGTCATCGACGAAGCGCAAGCGCGGCGCGCAGAGCTACGAGCAGCGCCCTTCGTGGTCGTTGACTTGCGAGGCAATGGAGGCGGGGCTTCGACCTACAGCGATCGTCTCGCGAAGACGTTGTATGGGTCGGACCGTGTGCAGAGGGCAAAAACTAAGATCGCGGGAACGGACGAGGACCTGTCCGTCTGGCGTGTGTCTCCTGCCAATCTTGCGACATTGGAGAGCTATGTCGAGCGCTTCACCCGCGAACTCGGAGCAAACGATTCCGTTGTGACGGGGCTCATTGCAGAGCGTGACGCTATGCGCGCTGCGCTCGGTCAGGGGCAGGCTCTTTCGCGCTCAAGAAGCCCTTGGACAGATCGTTCTAGCGGATTGTCGGATCGCGTGGCACGCCCGCCGCAAGTCATCCTCATCACCGACCGCTTCTGCTTCAGCTCCTGTCTGCGCGCAACGGCCCTCTTCCGAGCATTGGGCGCGCTTCACGTTGGCGAGGAGACGAACGGCGGCCCTAAGCACAATGAGATCCGCCAGATCGTATTGCCCTCTGGGCTTTCCGACTTCTCGACCATGCAGGCTTATGATGGTCTACCTGGGCAGCGGCTTGGCCCCTATTCACCTGCGCGGCCTTTCTCGGTGAGCGCTGCAGACGACTCAGCGGTAGAGACATGGGTGGAGACTCTTCCAGAAGTTTCCGGAAAGCATGCGCCGGGCGCAGTACCGACCCCCCGCTAAAGGCTTCATCAGATAAACAGGACCTACCATGATGCAGGCCATCCGAACGGGAAGCTTTCTTGCCCCTGTCCGCAACCCCCAGCAGTTCGTCAATCGCGCGGCTATAGTCATAGTGGGGGCCGTCGCTTATTGCGTTCTTCATACATTGCTGACGCAGACGCCGCTTGTGCCGTTTCGTTCAGTGTCATGGGCCTTGATGGCCGTCGCCCCTTGGTATGTCGCCATTGAAATCTGCCTTAGACTGCTTGGCGCCGAAGATAGGTCGCTTATGCGCCGTATCGCAGTGCCGATGGTCCTTCTAGGAACGCTGATCGTCTCAACCCTCGGCGAACGGCTGGTGTTGAGCAGCGGCCATATCGATGTCATGGCCATCGCCCTTCATTTCTTTCAAAGGATACCCACGCTCGCGCTGGTCGCGATCGCTCTTGCCTTTTTTCAGGCAAGGATGGCGCGGTCGTGGAGGAACGGCATCGATCCGAGTGGTGCAGCATCGTCGGACGGGTCTGACGAGTTCACCCGAGCGCTCGTCATGGGAGCCGATGAGATCGATTGGGTAAGGGCCTCCGGAAATTATGTAGAAGTCTATGGCGGCGGTCGCTCCTACGTGCATCGCGCCACGTTGCGAGAGGTCGAGCGAGCGTTGCGAGGATGCGCCTTTATCCGGATCCATAGGTCGACGATCGTCAAGCGCGAGAAGATCGTTGCGACAGGTGGCGGTCGGGCAGGCTGGGTGCAGATGGCGGATGGTAGCAAACACCAGATTGGGCCGACTTATAGGGCGGGTCTTGGCGAAGCATTGAAGCGCTAAACCGTCCCTCCGTCCTGCTTTTGGTCCCTCTGCCTCAAAGAGATAGTGAACTCACGCAGCGTGAACTAGCATCGGCGCCGTTCTTCTCAATCGGCGAGTAACCCTCGATGCCGAATTTCGAATTGCGTGTGAACGGCGGCTCGCAGCGCGTAACGGCGGATCCGGAGATGCCCTTGCTTTGGGTGCTGCGCGACCGGCTTCATCTGCTTGGCACCAAGTACGGGTGCGGCGTGGGAGTGTGCGGGGCCTGCACCGTGCACGTCTCGGGGCGCGCAGTTCGAGCTTGCATCGTCACGGTGGCGGAAGCAGCCGGCCGCGAGGTCACGACCATTGAAGGGCTCCGCGACAAGGGTTCCGACAGGGTTAAGCAGGCATGGCTTGATGAGCGCGTCGCGCAATGCGGATATTGCCAGCCTGGGATGATCATGGCCGCGGCAGCACTCCTTGCCGAAAAACCAAATCCTTCGGATGCGGAGGTGGATGCCGCGATCACCAATGTCTGTCGCTGCGGCACCTATACACGCGTTCGCGCAGCCATTGCCCGTGCGTCCGCTCGATGACGGAAGCGAGCCTTTCCTGGACGCGAAGACATTTCCTGCAGGCGACAACTCTCGCGGGCACGGGGCTGGCATTCACATGGGCCAGATCGGCGCAAGCCTTCTCCGAAGTCTCGGAGACACTTTACCAGCTTCAGCCTGGTCCCTGGTTAGTAATTGATACCAACGGAAAGGTTTCGCTAACCGTTCGCAAAGCCGAGATGGGACAGGGCATCCACGCGGCGCTTGCCACCATGGTTGCTGGCGAACTCGATATTGTCCCCTCCGCAATAGAGGTACGGCAGGCAAGCTCCGATCCGAAATACGGGGAGATTCAAACCGGAGGCAGCTTCTCCGTCGCGGGCAACTGGCTCCCTACACGCCGGGCGGCCGCCACCCTTCGTACGATGCTCGTCGAGGCCGCAGCGAAGCTATGGAAAGTGAGCCCGGAGGAATGCCGCACAGAAGCAGGAATGGTGATTCACGCACCAAGCAACCGAAGCGCTGCGTACAAGTCACTCGTTCGTGCCGCATCGCAGATCCCGATACCGAGCGAGGAGAGCCTGCAAATGAAGCCGGGCGAGCATTTTGCGCCGCTCGGCCAGCAAGGGCCGGCTCGTCATCACCAAGGCATCGTCAGTGGAGCCCCGGTTTACGGCGCCGATGTGCGGATCGACGGAATGGTTTACGCCTCGATCGAGCGTGCTCCCGCAATGGGAATGAAGGTGCGCGGCTATTCCGACGCTAACGCCCGCTCGATCCCAGGCTATCTTGGCTGTGTTTTAATTGAGGGAAACGCATGGCCTTCCTTGGATCACGTGCGCGCCGGCGTCGCCGTGATCGCCCGCGACACTTGGACTGCGCAAAAAGCCCGTGAGCAGATAAAAGTAGATTGGGCGAGCGACGGCAGCCGTGCCGAAAGCGCGGTAGCCGTTCGAGCCATGGTTGCCGCGCTCGATCTGCCTGGCCTCGTCTGTCGCGAGCAGGGCGATCTGTCAAAACCGAGCGAGGGTGATCTGCGGCGCATTTCTGCCGATTTCACCACGTCCTATCTCTCGCACGCACAACTCGAGCCGCTCAGCGCGACCGCCCGGGTGACCGGTGACGTGATCGAGGTCTGGACGGGCACGCAGCGGCAGCGTCGCCTGCACGACGCGGTGGTGCGGGAACTCGGCTTCGCGAACGACAAGGTCCTTGTTTATACGCCGCTTCTGGGTGGAAGCTTCGGGCGCCGTCTTGAAGTGGATTACGGCCTCGAGGCAGCGATCCTCGCGAAGAAGCTGGGGCGCCCCGTTCAGATCCTATGGACTCGCGCCGACGATTTCCGGGCCGGCCTCTTTCGATCAGCTTCGGCTCACCGGCTGCAGGGGCACGTGGACAGTTTCGGACGCATTGTCGGACTGACGCACAAGGTCGTCGCAGAATCCGTATTTAAGCAGCAATTGCCGGATCAACTTGGCGCGAACGGCTATGATTGGTCGATCGGTACACCGCTTTCGACCTTCTTTTACGATGTTCCCAACCTGCGGCTGGAGCATCGTACGATCAAGCCGACCATTCCCTGCGCCTGGTGGCGGGGAACCTACACCACAGCCGTCCAACCAATAGCCGAATGCTTCATGGACGAACTCGCGGCAGCCGCCGGACAGGATCCGCTAGATTTCCGGCTTGCGCACCTGACGCCGGGCCGCACCTCCGTCTACCAGATAGCGGAGGGCAACGAAGCACCGTTCAAGACCGATCTCATGCGAAGGGTGCTGACTACCGTCGCTTCGCAGGCCGGCTGGTTCGGCCGTCACGGGCGATCTACGTCGCTTGGCCTCGCCGCCGGCTTCTACGATTGTCCGGACACCTATTCGGCGGCAATTGTCTCCATGACGAACGTAAACGGGATAGCGAAGGTCGATCGGATCACGATCGCCGTCGACTGCGGTGTACTGGTGGATCCTCGGGGCGCCGAGGCTCAGGTGCTCAGCAACGCGCTCTTCGCGCTCGGCGCGGCCCTGTGGCAGCAGATCGAGATTGAGGGCGGGATTGTGCGCCAGCGCACCTATGCCGACTTCCCCGTGCCGCGACTGGCAGACACGCCTCAGATCGACATCATCTTTGTGGATAGTGACCGATCCCCGAGCGGCCTCGGCGAAGCAATCACTGCGACCGTCATAGGCGCAATCGGCAATGCACACACGTCCCTCACCGGAAATCCGACGCGCAATTTCCCGATCTTACCCCAGCAAATGACCTGATCAGATTCGATGTGATGGGCCATCGTCTGAATGTCCGCAATGGGTCGAAAGCGGACATTTGTAGGCAGGCTGAACAGCGGCTATAAAGTAGCCGGGGGAGGCCACGATGAGAGCTGCGACGGGTCAGGCCGAGCGTCTAGAGCTTCTGGATGCGCTGCGAGGTTTCGCGCTACTAGGCATACTACTCGCCAATATGCTCTACTGGTCGGGCTGGATTATGATGACCGAGGAGCAGCGCATCGCCTTCTCTGGTCAAGATGCATTCACATGGCAGTATCGCTTCCACCACTTCTTCGTGGATGGAAAGTTCTACACCCTCTTCTCACTTCTGTTTGGTGCCGGTTTTTCACTCCAGCTCGCGCGACTGAACGGCCGTGGGTTGGCGGGAATGCATATCTACAAGCGCCGGGTCCTCGTTCTGCTGGCAATCGGCCTCGTGCACTCGTGGCTAATCTGGGACGGCGACATCCTCACCCTCTACGCGCTGCTAGGGCTGGTGTTGCCTCTGTTCTGCGACTGGCGTGACCGGAATCTCGTCATAGCGGCGGCTCTTCTAATCTTCGTCATACCTCCTCTGGGAATGGCGCTGTTTTCTTGGGCTGGCTGGGCACCACAGGATCAAATCTTCTCGTTCGGCATGGCTCTGGCCGAAAGCCTCGGTGTCGATACCTCTCCTGACAAGTCGCTCGAATGGATGCGCCGGAGCGATTTTACCGGATGGCTTGCTTGGGTGTTGTCAGGCACTCCTATCTCCTGGGCTCTGCGGCTAGAAAGCTGGCGCATTCCAAAAGTTCTAGGGATCATGCTGCTCGGCATCGTTGTGGGCCGCCGCCTTGCGGCAGGCACTCTGTTCGACGACCGCAAATTGCTACTCAATGTCCTCGTAGCAGGCCTAGCAATCGGCCTCCCTGCTAGCGCAGCTTACGCCCTTATCCCTGATCTTGATCAGCAAGACTGGCCGTCGCTTCTCGGCACTGTCCCGATGGCGCTTGCCTATGCTGCAGGCTTTGCTTTGGCGTGGCCGAAGGCTCGGGCGCTACTGCGGCACTTCTCACCGGTGGGCAGAATGGCGCTGACAAACTATCTCACCCACTCCCTCATAGGACTTATCTTTTTCTATGGGATCGGCTTCGGACTGGCAGGCACAATGCAGCCGGCAACCTTCTATGCGGTGAGCTTATTGATATTCGCCTGTCAGGTTGTTTTCTCCCGCTGGTGGCTTGCTAGACATGAGCAAGGTCCAGCCGAAGCACTCTGGCGCTCCGCGACCTACGGCGGACTACCAACGGCCGCCAAAGCGGCAGCCTCCTGAAGCACTACCAGCCGCATCTAGGAATCTCCACTTTTACTGAATTATTCAGTCTACACCTGTTGGGTGCCGGTCTGGCGCCGTCCTGAGGGGATTACATGTGAGATACGGCTTACGGGCGTGCTTTGCAGCTGTCGCGATCTTTTCCAACCAATTGTCCTTATCCCCAACTCAGGCGGCGGTTGCGTCGTCCAGCGATAAGCTTACCGAGGTGAGTTGCGATGGACTGCCGGGCTTTTCCGAAAGATCAGTGGCCGAGCGAGAACGTTTGCGTTGCGGCAGGCTCAGCGTTCCGCTCGATCGGGCGAAGCCTGCGGGCCGCTCGATCAATATGTCATTTGTGGTCCGCAGGGCGGAGCAGCCGAGCACCCGCCCCCCCGTTTTGGTCCTGGCCGGGTCGGGCTCGGGCTCCGTTCGGTGGGCGACCAACGGATCTGCCCCGCCATATCCCACCGATAGGACATCGTCTTTGTCGACACACGGGGCAAAGACGGAAGCGGCCTCGCCCTCTGCGACACGACCCGCCGTGCCCAAGCGTCTGCCCTCGCAAAAGATTTGAACGGAAGGTCGCTCGAGAGTGCCTTTTTCGCTCCTCTGCGCTCATGCCGTGAGGAGCTTCGCTCTGCAAACGTACCGGCGGACATCTATAGTACCGATCGGATCGTCGGCGACTTAGAGCAGCTGCGCGCAAGCCTAGGCTATGAACGGCTTCTCCTGTTCGGTGCGTCGCACGGGACAGTAATCGCCAACAGCTTCGCAGCGACTTATCCCGCGCGTGTCGAAGCTCTACTCCTCGATGGCGCATATCCACCGGATCCCACGCCCAAAACTCTGACAGCTACTTTCCGCGAGGGCTTGGCCGGCGCGGCGCTGGCCTGCCGCAAGCTGAAGACCTGCGGACCGGCAGGCGACGACCTTTCCGCAACTTATGAGCGGGCCTACGCTGCCCTACAGCGGGAGCCGTTGGTGCTGAAGACTCGGTCGCTTGGCCAAATGATCCTCAACGCGGACGACTTCACGCTGCTTGTACAGAACGCACTTTATCCTGGAGTAGCGCAAGCTGTGATGGCCGAGGCTACGCCACATGCCCTGGCACCGGCGCTGATTGCGGCGGTCGAGGCGCGGGAGCCGGTCCTTGCCGCTCGGCTTGTCGAAGGCCCGCTGAGCCGCCTTGTCGCAGGGCCCCATAGTGCGGTGTTCGTATCTGGCGAGTGCGCCGACCGGTCGCGTTACTACGAGCGTAGGGAACGGCAGTTTACCGGCGTCGAACTCATCGATCTTTCCACCGTGTGCCCTTGGTGGTCCAAACGCTCGGCTGCACCAGCGCGAATGCCTGAACCAGGCATTTTACCTGCGCTCATTGTCACCGGAAGCACCGACCCGATTACCCCCGTCAGCTTCGCTCATGAAACGGCGCGCAGGCTTGGCTCAATGGCGCGAGTACTTGTGGTTCCTGGCGCGGGGCATGGGACAGTGCGCAGCACGCCCTGCGGTCGCGCCGCAGCTCTGGCATTCTTTGCTGATTCATCCCGGAGCGCGAAACCCGACAACTGCGAGGGTTTCTAGTGGGTGGTCGCGAAGGGCAGGTTGGCGCGTCGGGTGGACGGCGGGCTGTCGCTCCGTGCAATGCCGGTGGAGAGCGGTCTCCGGTCCAAATGGCTGACTAGCCAAAGGTGTTTGCACGAAGATCATCGCGCCTCGTAACCCGCGTCGCTCGCCCTCTCTGCCTAAGCTTCAGGATCGTCGAAATTCCTCGATTGAATTTGGCTGCCACGCCCTCGATGTCGTGGGGATCGGCCTGCAGAGCGGCGATGATGGCGTCGCGCTCCTTGACCTTGATGGGAGCTCCCCTGCGTTTCTGAGTCTGCGCCGGTGCGTTCATGGGCAGAGACTAGAGCGGCCCCGACCTCCACCGTTACCACGTGATTTTTACGCGCGCCGCGGCGCGGGGCCGAGGGTGTGAAAAAGCCGTGCTAATCGCTTCGAGCGTTGATCGCTAATCCGCCTTTGATGACCAGATCATTCGAGCAATATGTGCTGGAGCGGGGGTATAATTCTGGCCGGGGCAGCCGCGATGCATGGCTGTTCATCCTGCGCGCCAAGGGAGAGCAGCGTCTGCGTGCCATTCACTCGTGGGAGGAACTCGCCCGCCGGCTGGCGGAGTGCGGAGCCGATGAAAGGCTGAGCCGCGGGGCGAAAGCGGCGTGGAGATCATATCAGCACCAGCGATGGCGGCGCCTCCAGGCTCCTGAGTACGGCGCCTACCGCGGGTACGCACCGTGAGCAGCTGTAAGCTGTCCTTGCTCCTCCCGCTGTTATTACTGGGATGCGGCAGAACCGAGCCTGCCGATACGTCGCTGCACCAGGAAAACCGTGCCGCGCCTTCCCCGTCACGAGAAGAAAAGAGTGTCGAGCGTTTTGCGGTCAGGCGCGACGTCCGGTTCTGCCCCGGTGCTTCCGATTTCAATGAAACCATCGACAAGCTGCTCGCTGGGAACCCGCTTCACCCACTTCCGGCTGGTTGCGGGACGCTTCGGAGCGGTTCGACCCTGCTCCTGGAAAGTGGGCCGGACGCCCAGCTGGTGAACTATAAGGGGATCGACATCCGCCAGGCTTTTCTTCCGTCCGGTGACGAAATCTGGTCGGACGAATTAGGGAAAGATAGTGTCCGTGCCGCCCGGCGAGAGGCCGAGTAGCTGCTTTAGCAGCCGCGCCGATAGCAGCGCCGCTCCGCCGATCGAGAATATAGCCAGAAAGGCGGCAATCGCGACGTCGCGGTAGTCGCGCCAGCCGGTCGCTGCGAAGGACCTGCCGAGGAAAGTGCCGAACGTCAGGAGAGCCGCCGCTCCGCAGCTATAGATCAGGAACGAACCAGCCGTGCTGCCTCTGAAGCCCATGGCGACGGGCAGCAGCACGAGAGCCGCGAACCAGCACAAAAATTCCAGCAGAAGATCGGCTTCTTCAAGCCGGAAGCCGTGGGTGCGATGAAGTTTGCTCCGATCGTTCTTTAGCATCCTTAAGCATTTAAGCCGTCCCGCGACCGTAGTGTTACAACGGATTTCCTATACGAATGGATGCGCACAGGAGAGGTGCTCATGTATAAAGAGCGTTGTAACCATCGTCGTCAGGCGGCTGTACCGCGGCGCCGTGAGAAACTCCGTCCGAAGAGGCCTTCATCTGCTGGCCATCGCCGTCCTGATACCGTTCGCCTCCTGCACGCCGGTGGACGCGTTGCTGGAGCGGCCGGGAGTGGCGGAATTCCGTTGCCGAGACGCGAAGCGCTTTACGGTGGAATATTTGGACGGACGCGTGCTCGTGAGGACAGTTGCTGAACCCTATGAGCTCCTGGCGTCCAGGTCTTCGATCGGACAGAAGTTCGTGTCGGAAGAGGTAACCTTCATCCACGATGGAAATCGCGGTGTCCTCGTGGGAGCGGCCGGCGGACCTTTCAAAAACTGCCTGGAGCAGATCCAGGTGAGCAAATGAATATGACGACCGCCGATAGCCGGAAGATCGACGGCCGAAGCGGCTCACATTCCGCAGCTGCAGGCGCTTTCCTTGCGGCTGCGGCACTGGCTGCGCTGGCCGCCCAGACCGATCGGCCAATCACGTCCGCCATCGTCTTTCTATTTGGGGTGACGCTCGTCGGCGCGCTTGAAGGGATCAAGGGCGGCCTTGCCGGCGCCATTGCAGCATCCCTTGTCTACAATTTCTTTCTCAGCGACCCGGTCTATCGCTTCAGCCTCAGCTCAGCTGACGAGCTCGTGCCCCTCTTGGCCTTCAACATCAACGCCATTGCTTCAGCGCTGGTTGCGGGCAGACTGCGGGACCGGGCGCTTGCGGCGGAGCGGGCGAGCCAGCGCATCCAGCTTCTCATGAACGTCAGCGAGCGGCTTCAACGCGCGGTGTCGTTGCCGGATGTGCAGGCCGCCGTTGAGGAAACAGGTGCGAGCGTTCTGAGGAATATGGAACTTTATGCCGTAAGAGACGGAGAGCCGGTTTCGGTTGGCGGCCGAGAACATCACCGGGCGGCAGCGGTGGATCTTCTCGGGCACCCGGCCGAGTCCTGGAAATATGGCGCAGTGGAGGCCTTTCTGCTCCGCGACGGCGAGAGGACGTCCGGCGTTCTCGTCCTGGAACCGGAAGAGGAAGCGTCTGACACCCGGGATCACGATGCTCTGGTGAGCCTGATTAATCTCGCCTTTCAGCGCTGCCTCGCCCTCGAAGAGCTTGCCAAGGCAGAGCTGGTCAAGAAGTCGGAGGAGTTCAAGACAGCCCTTCTATCGTCCGTTTCCCATGATCTCAGAACCCCACTCAGCGCCATCGCGGCGGCGGCGAGCAGCCTCCGGAGTTATGGCAGCAATCTTGCCGAAGACGTCCGAGACGATTTCATACAGGTGATTGAGGAGCAGTGCGCGCGTCTCGACCGCTACACCTCCAACCTTCTCAGCCTCGGGAGCATACAGGCGGGCCTGCACGGCCAGCCGCTTACCACATGCGACGCCCTTGAAGCACTCGGATCGGCTATCGGTGAGGCACGGAAGCTGCAGCCCGACGCCGACCTCCGAAAAGCTTACACCCTCCAGCAGGCGCCCGTCCGAGCCGATCCGGTGATGCTGGAGCAGGTCTTCTACAACGTTATCGAAAACGCGCTGAAGTACAGCCCTCCACATTCTCCGATCATTGTCGCAGCCTCGGCCGATGACGGCATGATCAGCGTTCGGATCATGGACGAAGGCTGCGGCGTCCCAGAAGAGGATCGCGATCGCGTTTTCGAACGCTTCTACCGCGGCCGGGCAAACCAGAAATACGAGGGGAGCGGCCTCGGCCTTTCCATTGCGCGCGGCTTCACGGACGCCTTCGGCGGCTCGATCGAGCTCACGTCCACCGACCCTTTAATCGGCGGGACAACCGTGACGATCAAACTGCCCCTCCATACATCCCCAGAGGACCAATGAGTTCACGCATTCTCATTATCGACGACGAACCTGCCATTAGCCGGGTCCTTCAGCCGGTCCTGTCCGCTACCGGCGCCGCGGTCTTCAGTAGCGCCACCGGAGTGGAGGGGCTTCGTTCGGCCAGGGAGAACGCGGTCGACGTGGTTCTGCTCGACCTGGGATTGCCCGATACCGACGGCAAGGAATTGATCTCGCACCTCAAGGCTTTGGGCGAGGTTGCGATCATCATCATCTCAGCCAGGCATCAGGAGGCGGAGAAGGTCGCGGCGCTGGATGCGGGGGCGGACGATTACGTCGACAAACCCTTCAATATAGACGAGCTCATGGCTCGCATCCGGGCCTCTCAGCGAAAGCTTGGCTCGGCTAAGCAGGACGCGCGGTTCAAGGTTGGCGATCTCGAGGTCGATCTGGGGCGCCGCGCCGTCCGCCTGATGGGCGATGAGGTTAAGCTGTCGCCGAAGGAATATGACCTTCTTCGCATTCTCGTCGAAAATGCGGGGCAGGTCGTGACGCACCGTCGCCTGCTTCTGGCCGGCTGGGGGGACCCGGGAGCCGACAACCAGTATCTCAGGAGCTACGTGGCGCTGTTGAGGCAGAAGCTGGAGGAGGACCCGGCCGAACCCCGGATCCTCCTCACCGAACCCGGGGTCGGCTACCGGCTGGTGCCGTGATCGTGATCTAGCAGATGGCTTCGCGTATCAGCTCGGGCAGCGAGCCTTCACGTACCGGAGTAGCTGCCGTTCGCAGCCGTTCGTCGTAGAGAAGCGTGTTCGCCGGCCCGTACCCGACATCCCTCAAGACCTTCATCGTTCCTTCCCGGCAGGAGTAGACGACCCGCTGCTCAGCCCGCCTGAGACCAGTTCCTCCGTCGGACGGCATGATAAACCGCTGAAAGACCTCCACCTCGTTCCTGTCTGGTTGAGCCCTGATCGAGGAGGTGTCCACGAACGCCTTCGTGCCGTTCGTAGCCGAGCCGATCTCCACCCACTCACCACTGGATCGCGCGGAGTTGCACGAGGAGCATAACAGAAAAATGAAGGTGATCGGCGCGCATTGAATATGCCTCATCACCGGCTCTCGGTTCGCCTTGCCCGGACCTCGGCTGTTGCTTGTTCTTGGCGCTCTGCTGCTTCTTCCGCATGCGTTACGGCCCGATCGATATCAGACGCCGCCGCCTTCGTCTCAGGTTCCGCCGGCGAACCGCACGCGCTCAGCCACACGAAAGCGCTAACAAACAATCCCCGTTCAAACGCGCTTGTCACCGTTACCTCTCTGGGTTTCCGCACCCTTAGATGTTACGGGCTTCGAAGGTGACTACGGGTTTTTTATGTCGCGCCTTCATCTTCACACGCGCAGCGTCCAGCTAGGAGAAGCCGCTTAGGGTTCGTCTCGCGCGACCGAAGGTTTTGCTAGACGCAGGATCGCGTAGCCGACAGTTGCCGACGCAAGCGACCCCAGCAAAGTGCCGAGCTTCGCCTCTTCGACCAGGAGTGGATCGTCGGGGAAGGCGAGAGCTCCGATGAACAGGCTCATCGTGAAGCCGATGCGCACAGCATCGACACCGCGTAGATCTGCATCCAGCTGGCCCCCTGTAGTTTAACCGAAAGGCCGAACCGCACCGACAACCAGACGGCGCCGAAGATGCTGAATTGCTTGCCAACGAAGAGCCCGGCGGCAATGCCTAGCGGGAGCGGCGCAAGGACCTGCTCGGCGCCGATTTCCTGAAGCGACACGCCCGCATTGGCGAAGCCGAACAGCGGCACGATCAGGAACGCAACCCAGGGCGCAAGCCTATGCTCCAGCCGGTGGAGAGGCGACTCTTCCGCGTCCGGCGACCCGGGCGTTCGAATGACTGGAATGGCGGCTGCGGTGAGCACGCCCGCAATCGTCGCATGCACGCCGGAGAGGAGCACGGCGTACCAGAGGCCGAGGCCCAGCAGCAGGAACACGGGCAAGCTGCGGACGCCGCTCTTCCCCAGGATGTACATGAGCGTGAAAAGGCCCGCCGCGATGCCGAGCGCGAGCGTGTTGATGGAGGCCGTGTAGGCGACCGCAATGATTGCGACCGCACCCATATCATCGACGATGGCGACTGTGGTGAGGAAGAGCTTCAGCGATGTCGGCGCACGT
>NZ_DASWTN010000032.1:0-69711 GCF_036402135.1 Allosphingosinicella sp.
GGGAAACCACTCGATTGGAGCCTTGAACTGCCTAAAGAGGCAAGATCTATGCCCAAGCGTGACATGCGCCCGCAGCCCGGACTTGCGGTGCAGCGGGGTAATGTCTCGCCTCGCCAGCAATGAAATCAAAGCGCGATAAAAATCCTGGACCTCGCGCTGGCGCCCTAAGGCGTTGAGCATCGCTCCTTTCGGCCCACATTCCACTTTGCCGAGATGCACTGGAAAGGAACTGAGCGGGTAGCCGGCCAATGCCGATCGAACGCGCGGCAGCAGGAAATGATCGCGTTCATCCGGCTCGGCGATAACGCAGAGCGTAAGATGCAAAAGTTCGAGTGAAACCAGCTGGCCCGCTTGTGCCCCGATCGCTGCAAGCTGACGACACAGGTCGAGACAGGGTCTGAAGCCAAGAAAATAGCGATAGAATTCAGGCTTTCGCATATCGCAGGCCATTGATTGATGACGTCCAGCCGAACTCCACGGCAGCCGGTCGATGGCGAGGCTGGGCAGGTAGAGCGAGGCGACCCTCGGCATCTGATGCCTCCATGATCCAGGTGAAGGGGGCGCCGCCGCGCTGGCGGGCGAGGGTGAGGCGCCAGCGGGCGCGGCCGATGCCTTCGTCGCCCACCTCCGGAAGCGCGCCCGAAGGCACGCAGCCGATCCGCCAGCGGGTGACGGCGGCGGAAGGGGAGTCGATCGGATCCGCTTCCTTCTTCCGCCCGCGCTTGAGGAGGAAAGCGGTGGTGCCGCTCGTCTCCGCCGCGAGCTGGAGCCGCCGGGTGGCGGTCATGTCCGCCCGGACGACTTCGCCGATGACGGCGCCGAGGCAGCCGTGGCGAAGCCCTTCCTCCATCACCGCAAGCACTTCCTCGTCGCTTCGGCATTCGGCGTAGAGGATGCGGCTGGGCGCGAGCCCCGCCTGCGCCAGAGCGGGCGCGAACAGGTCCCGCCGCGCCAGCGCCCAGAGCACCTCCCCCTGCCGCCGGGCGGCAATGCCGGCGAGGAACAGCAGGGCCGCGCCGTCGTCGCCGAGAAGCGGCCTTTCGCCCGAAACTTCGTGCAACGCCGCGACGGGAAGGCCACCACCCGCCAGCCGCCGGTCCATTTCGTCGATACCGAAGGGCAGGCATAAGCGCTCCGCCGAAGCGCCCGTAGCCTCAATGGCGCGCACCTCCGCCCGCAAGGCGGCAAGGCGTTCGGCATTGGAAGGCGGGGCAGCGGACATACGACTCACGACTCTTCTGTTCTCTTTATGTTCCGCAGACATTCATGCAGAGTCAATCGCCCTCGCGCGAAGGCAGGCGCGTTCCTGCCGTTCCCATTGCGGCGCTTCTTCACTAGCTAAGGTGCCATGGCCTTCCTTCGCAGCTGCCTGCCAGCGCTCCTCATCCTCCTGACGCCCGTTTCCGCCGCCGCACAGATCGGGGACAGCGGCTGGCTCTACCGGGGAAGCGACATTCCGCCCGATCCGGCCTGGGTATTCGGCACGCTGCCGAACGGCGTCCGCTACGCCGTGCGGCAGAATGCGATGCCCAAGGGGCAGGTATCGATCCGCGTCCGGATCGCCGCCGGCGCGCTTCACGAAGAGGATCGGGAGCAGGGCTGGGCGCACCTGGTCGAGCATCTCGTCTTCCGCGGCACGGCGAGCTTCGGCGACCGCGAGGCGCGGCATATTTGGGAGCGGCTCGGCGCAAGCTTCGGCAGCGACAGCAATGCCAGCACCACCTCCACCCAGACCGTCTATCAGCTCGACCTTCCGGACGCCGACCGCGCCGATCTCGACACCAGCCTCAAGGTGGTTGCCGAGATGATGGACAGCGCGCTGTTCGCGCCGGCCGCGGTCGATGCGGAAAAGAAGATCGTGCTTCAGGAAAAGGGCCGCCGGAGCGAGCTTTCGACCAAGATGTGGGATGTGAGCGCGCCGCTTTTTTATGCCGGCCTGAAGCTCCGTGACCGCAACACGATCGGCACCGATGCGACGCTGAACGGCGCCAATGCCGAGGGGCTCCGCGCCTTTTATGAGCGCTGGTACCGGCCCGACCGCGCGACCGTGATCCTGGTCGGCGATGCTGATCCCAAGATGATGGAGGAGCTGGTCGCCAAACATTTCGGCAATTGGCGCGCGAGCGGCCCGGCGCCCGCCGAGCCGGACATCGGGAGGATCGCCGAAGTAGCTGAGCGGACCGCCACCCTTTCCTATCCTGGCGCTCCGCACAGCGCGTCGGTGATGTGGCTGCGGCCCTATCGGCAGGAAGCCGATACGCGAGCGCGGGAGAAGGAGGACCTCGCCCGCTCGCTCGCCATGCGCATCATCAACCGCCGCCTTGAGGCGCGGGCGCGGGGCGATGCCGCTTATGTCGGCGCCGGGGTGGGCGAGACCGAGGAGAGGGAGATCGCCGATTATACTCAGCTTTCGGTGACGGCGAAGGACGGCAAGTGGCGCGAGGCGCTGAGCGAAAGCTTTGCGATCATCGCCGATGCGCTTCGAAGCCCGCCCAGCGAGAGCGAGATTACGCGTGAGATCAGCAACCTCCGCACCGCCGCCACCGCCGCGGTCGCTGGCGAGTCCACGGTCCGTTCGCAGCAGCGGGCGCAGCTGATGGTCGCCGCGATCGATGGGAATAGCGTGGTGACGACGGCGGAGACCGGCCTTGCCCTGATCGAAGGCTTTGCGCCGCAGATGACGCCAGCGCTGATCGGCGAGACGATGAAGACCCTGTTCAAGGGATCGGGGCCGCGCATGGTGCTGCTGGCGCCGGAAGCGATCACGACCGCGGATGCCGGTGCGGCGCTAGCCGCCGCGGAAAAGGCGGCTCCGGCGACGAGAGCGGCCGAGCGGACCGTAAGCTTCGATGTGCTTCCGAAGCTGGGGCCAGAAGGCCGCGAAGTGTCGCGCCAGCGGATCGAGGATCTGGACGCCACCATCGTTCGCTTCGCCAACGGCTCCACCCTCACCTTCAAGCAGACGGATTTCGAGAAGGGTTCCGTCGGCGTGCAGCTTCGCTTCGGCAGCGGCATTGCCGGCCTCGCGCCGGACCGCACGTCGATCCATCAGATGGGGGCGGTGATCGGCCAGTCGGGGCTTGCCGACCTCGACCTCGACGCTATGGAGCGGCTGCTGACCGGCCGCCGGATCAGCCTCAGCTTCACGACCAGCGAGGACAGTTTCGTGCTTCGCGGCCAGACCAACGGCACACAGCTGGAGGATCAGCTTCGGCTGCTGGCCACCAAGGTCGCGCATCCGCGCTGGGATCCGGCGCTTTTCGCCCGCGCCAAGACGGCGACGCTGCAAAGCTACGACCTCGCCTTCGCCTCGGCGTCGTCGCGCGGCGGGCGCGAATTTCCGGGCCTTGCACGGCCCGGCGACCGGCGCTGGCAGCCGCTGGAGAAGGACGTGATCGCAAGGACCAGTCTTGCCGAGGTGCAGGCCCTGTTCGACCCGCTGCTGGCGAGCGGCCCCATCGAGGCAGTCATCGTCGGCGACGTTGATCTGCAGACAGCGGTGGCGGCGATGCGCAAGACAGTCGCCGCTTTGCCCCCGCGCGCCGCAGCGCCGGAAGCGGCGGGATCGCGGCAGGTGCGTCCGCCCGCGCCGAATCCGAAGCCAGTGGTCCACACCCATAATGGCGATGCCAATCAGGCCTTCGCCGTGATTGGATGGAGCACATTCGGCGGCAGCGGTAACATCAAGGACAAGAGGGCGCTGAGCCTTGCCGCCAACATTTTCCAGGTGCGGCTGTTCGACCGTTTCCGCGAGGCCGAGGGTGCCAGCTATTCGCCGAGCGCGCGGTCCAGCATTTCCGACGAGTTCCCGGACTGGGGCATCTTCTATGCCTCGTCCGAGCTTCGGCCGGAAAGCACGGACGCCTTCCTCCGCGCCGCTCGGGAGATCGCCGCCGACCTCGCGGCAAAGCCGGTCGAGGCCGACGAGTTCGAGCGCGCGCAGAACCCCGTCATCAGCGGCATCCAGCGCACCGTCCGCACTAATGGCTATTGGATGGGCGCGCTCGAAGACTGGACGCGGCGGCCGGCCAAGATCGGGGAAGTGCGGTCCTACCTCGCCGACTATCGCGGCCTGACGCCGGAAGACGTCCGCGCGGCGGTCGCGAAATATGTGACGGACGCTGGCGACTGGTCGATGCTCGTTCTTCCCGCTAAGGGCGGGAGCGGTGTCGACTAACGCTGCAACGATAACGCCCTCTACCGCCCCGGAGCCGCAGACCCCTGCGCCCCGGCCGAAGCTGCAGCAGCAGCCCTTCTTTGACGACAAGAACCGCGCCTTCTGGTACCTGCAATCGGCGGGCTGGGCGGGCTATTTCGTGCTCCGCACCCTCGGCGGCATCGCCAACGGCATGGGTTTCAGCTTCGTCATCCATACCCTGCTGCTGACGGCGGCCGGCTATTCGCTGACCCTGCTGATGGCCGCGGCCTACCGGCGGCTCATCAAGCTAAAGCCGATCATCACCTGGGCGACGTCCATCTTCATCGTGCTGATCTCTTCGGCCGCTTTCTCGGCGATCGAAACGTGGAGCCACGCGACCTTTGTCAATCCAGGGTTGAGGCCCGAAGGGCTGGCGTTCCTCGGCGCGATCCTGCTCAGTTTCTCGCTGCTCGGTTTCTGGTCGGCGCTCTATTACGGCATCAACTACTATCTGCTGCTGGAAGAGCAGACCGACCGGCTGCTTCGGCTGGAGCATCAGGCGAGCGCGGCGCAGCTTGCGATGCTCCGCTACCAGCTCAATCCGCACTTCCTGTTCAACACGCTGAATTCCATTTCGACGCTCGTGCTGCTGAAGCAGACCGACCGCGCCAACGCGATGCTGAGCCGGCTTTCCTCCTTTCTTCGCTACACTTTGGTCAACGAGCCGACGGGGCAGGTGACGGTCGAGCAGGAGGTGGAGACGCTTAAGCTCTATCTCGAGATCGAGAAGATGCGGTTTGAGGACCGGCTCCGGCCCCAGTTCAATATTGAGCCGGGCGCGGCGCAGGCGCGGCTTCCCTCGCTCCTCCTCCAGCCCTTGGTCGAGAACGCGATCAAATATGCGGTCACGCCGAAGGAGGAAGGGGCCGACATCATCATCGACGCGCGGCGAGCGGGCGACCGCGTCCTGATCACCGTCGTCGATACCGGGCCGGGATCGGACGCGCTCTATACGGTGCGGGCGGCGCAATCGACCGGCGTCGGTCTGGCGAATATTCGGGACCGTCTGGCGCAGGCCTATGGCGCCGATCATCGTTTTGAGACTCAAACGAACATAAACGGGGGGTTTAGCGTTATCATCGAAATTCCATACGCAGTGGAACCAGCCGAGGAGCCCAAATGACGATCCGCACCATCCTTGTGGACGACGAGCCGCTTGCGACCCAGGGCTTGCAGCTTCGCCTTCAAAAACATGAGGATGTGGAGGTCGTGGAGACCTGTCTCAATGGGCGCGAGGCGATCCGCGCCATCAAGACCCACAAGCCGGATCTCGTCTTCCTCGACATCCAGATGCCGGGCTTCGACGGCTTTTCGGTGATTCAGGGTCTGATGGAGGTGGAGCCGCCTTTGTTCGTCTTCGTCACCGCTTATTCCGACCACGCGCTTCGCGGGTTCGAGACTGGCGCCATCGATTATCTGATGAAGCCTGTCGAGGAAGACCGCCTCGCCGACACGATGGACCGGGTGCGCCAGCGGCTCTCGGAAAAACGGAGCGCCGAAGAAGCGGGCAAGCTCAAGGAAGTGCTTGCCGAAGTGGCGCCGGACGCGGTCGACAACGTGGGCGGGGACGACGACGCCCATTCGTCCAGCCGCTACGAAAAGCTCATCAACATCAAGGATCGCGGGCAGATCTTCCGGGTCGATGTCGACACCATTGAAAAGATCGACGCCGCCGGCGACTATATGTGCATCTATACGGGCGACAACACGCTCATCCTCCGCGAGACGATGAAGGATCTGGAAAAACGCCTCGACCCGCGCCGCTTCCAGCGCGTGCACCGCTCGACCATCGTCAACCTCGACCTCGTCCGCCAGGTAAAGCCGCATACGAACGGAGAATGCTTCCTCGTTCTCGACAGCGGCAGCCAAGTGAAGGTCAGCCGCTCCTACCGCGACGTCGTCGCCCGGTTCGTCCACTAGAGCTATAGGCCCTCCTCACGACCAAAGAGGAAAGCGACATGGCGAGGATCACGGGGCTTGGCGGCATCTTCTACAAGGTCGAGGACCCGGACCGGACCCGCCGCTGGTACGAGGAGACGCTCGGCGTCGGCGGCGAATGGGGAGCGATGTTTCCCTGGAAGAAGGATGAGACGGGCGAGGCGTTCAGCCTGCTGTCGCCGTTCAAGGCTTCGTCAGACTATTTCGACCCCAGCCTAGCGGGGTTCATGATCAACCTCCGCGTCGACGATCTCGAGGCGATGATGGAGGTGCTGAAAGCCAAGGGGATCGAGATAATCGGCACGCAGTATGAGGATTACGGCAAGTTCGCGTGGATCCTCGACTGTGACGGCATTAAGATCGAGCTTTGGGAGCAGCTCGGGCCTGCGCTCGACGTTTAACCTTCAGTCGAGCGCCGCCGCCAAGGCATCGCGCTGCCGCCAGAGCCGGATTTCAGCACATTGCTCCTGAACAGGCTTGCGCTCAGCTTCACGACCAGCCAGACCCAGAGTGCCTGCCACAGGAGCGCGAGGAGGTGGGGCCAGAGTTCGGGCGTCTGCGCGGCGCGGGCGACCATTGCCAGCGGCGAGCTTAGCGGAAAGACGGCGGCGCCGATGCCGAGCAGGCTATTGTAGGGTCCAACTGCGAACGAGGCGAGCAGGAAGACGAGCACCTGGCCGAGGGTGACCGGCATGGACAGCGTCTGCACTTCGCGGACGGAGCTCGCCTGGCTGCCGATGCCGAGGAAGAGTGCGCCTAGAATCAAATAATTTGCAGCGAAATAGAGCGTCACCAGGAGGACGAAGAGCGGCCCGCCGACCGCCGGTTCGGGCATGTTCATCGAGCCCGGCGACCAGAGGGCCATGCCCGCTGCGGCGGCGCTCGCCCAGACGGCGATGCCGACCACCGACACGCCCAGCATGGCGATCAGCTTGCCGAGGAAGATCGCGTCGACCGGAAGCGCGGCGGCGAGCACTTCGATGACCTTGTTCGTCTTTTCCTCAACAAGGTTCGAAAGCAGCATGCCGGCGAGCAGAACGGTCAGCATGAAGATGAGGAGCTGGCCGCTCCGCGCGGTGAGGGCGCGGGCGGAGGCGATGGAGCCAGCCGATTCCTCGACCTTCACGAACTCGATTTCAGCGGGGAGAGCGCTGCGAACCCCGGCACCGGCAAGGGCGCGCTGGTGCCGCGCTTCTTCGATGAGGAGCGTGAGCTGGCCCCTGATGCTTCCGGTGTCGCTGACGGCGCCGATGAGGCGCGGCCGGTCGATGCCGCCCGTGAGCACGGCGAGGATGCGCTTATCGCGCGCGCCGAGAAGGTCCCGCGCCTGCGCGTCGATGACATAATCGGGTTCGTAGCGGACGAGTTCGGCCATGCCGCGCTCGCCGAAGGCGGGTTCGACCCGCTTCTTGATGGTCGCGATGGCCGCGAAATCGGCCTCGCTGGCGATGACGGCGACGGTCGGCTTTAGATCCTGCTGCGCCATCCGTTCGCCGAGATTGCCGAACAGAATGGAGATTCCGATGATGAGCAGCGGCCCCAGAAGGAAGAGCAGGAAGGTCTTGGTGAAGACCGTCACCACGAAATCGCGGCGGGCAATGACCAGGGCCGAAGCGGCGATGTTCCTCATGCGGCGTCTCCCGCTTGGCTTTCTTCCATCTGGCGCGCGGCGGCGGCGCCGGCGATCGCAACGAAGGCGTCGTGAAGACCGGGCCGTTCGATCGACAGTTCCTCGATTCCCGCGCCGCCCTCGATCAGGCTCTTGAGCAGGGGCTCGATGCCTTCCTTTGGAAGTTCGAAATGCCAGGCGCCGTCCTCGATAACGGCTTCGGCGGGAAGCGCCGCGCGCCAGGGGCCGGCGGCACTCCGGGTCTTGAGGCGGACCTGCGGGCGGAGACGGTCGCGGGCATCCGAGACCTTGCCTTCGAACCGCACCTTGCCGCCGGCGATGATCGCGATCCGCTCGCAGAGCCGCTCGGCGTGGGCGATGACGTGGGTCGAGAAAATCACCGTCGCGCCTGCGGCCGCTTCCTCGCGGATTAGGTTTTCGAGCCGGCCCTGATTGATTGCGTCGAGCCCCGAAAAAGGTTCGTCGAGGACGATCAGCTTCGGCCGGTGGACGATGGTGCCGAACAGCTGAACGGTCTGCGCCATGCCCTTGGACAGGCTCTTGATCGGCTTGTTGACATAATCGCCGAGGCCATTGTCCGCGAGCATGCCTTCGGCGCGCCTGCGGCCGATGTCGAGCGGCAGGCCGCGGAGCGCCCCCATGAAGGCGATCGATTCCCGCGCTGTCATGGCGGGATAGAGGCCGCGCTCCTCCGGCAGATAGCCGACGAGGCCTGCGGCTTCGAGCGGGCGGTGGTGCCCGAGCAGCGTCCGATCGCCTTCGTCGGGATCGATGATGCCGAGCAGGATGCGGAGCGTCGTCGTCTTGCCGGCGCCGTTCGGCCCAAGGATGCCGTAGATGCTCCCTTGCGGAACGGCGATATCGATGCCGTCGACTGCGGTTTTCCCGTCAAAGGCCTTGAACAGCCCCCGCGCCTCAATAGCTAAGCCGTTCTGCACGCGCCGATTTCCCCCTGACCCTGCCGACGTGGTAACGAGAGCGAATGTCCGAAAGCAAGGCAAAGCTGCGCGAAAGGCTGGAAGAAAAGGCGAGGGAGCTCGGCTTTTCGGCCATCGGAGTCGCGCGCGCGGACGCCGCGCCGAAAACTGCCGAGCGGCTGCGTGAATGGCTCGCCTCCGGTGCACATGGCGACATGCTCTGGATGGAGGAGACGGCGGAGCGGCGCCGCTCGCCCGCGGGTCTGTGGCCGGAGGTGCGGTCGGTGATCTCCCTCGGCATGAGCTATGCCCCTGCCGCCGATCCGTTGGCGCTTGGCAGTGCGCCGGAGCATGGCCGTATCTCAGTCTATGCCCAGGGCGCCGACTATCACGACGTCATCAAGAAGGCGCTGAAGGCGCTCGCCCGCTGGCTGGTGGAGGAGGCAGGATGCGACCTGAAGGTGTTCGTCGATACCGCGCCGGTGATGGAGAAGCCGCTCGCGGAGGCGGCTGGCCTCGGCTGGCAGGGTAAGCATACCAATCTGGTTAGCCGGAATGACGGCAGCTGGCTGTTCCTCGGGGCGATCTACACTACGTTGGAATTAGGGCCGGAACTGGAGCCGGGCGTTCCGCACCGCGTCCATTGCGGGAGCTGCAATGCCTGCCTCGCCGCCTGCCCGACCGACGCCTTTCCTGCGCCATTTCGGCTCGATGCGCGGCGCTGCATCTCCTACCTCACCATCGAGCATAAGGGGCCGATCCCGCATGAGTTCCGGCAGGCGATGGGGAACCGCATCTACGGCTGCGACGATTGCCTCGCGGTCTGCCCCTGGAACCGCTTCGCCGATACCGCGCGGCGGAACCAGGCCTTCGTGCCGCGCGCGGAGCTGACCGCGCCAGCGCTCGCCGATCTGCTGGCGCTCGACGATGCCGGTTTCCGGAAGATCTTCGCGGGTTCGCCGATCAAGCGGATCGGGCGGAACCGAATGGTTCGCAACGCGGCGATCGCGGCTGGAAACAGTGGCCAGCCGACGCTGATCCCGCAACTGGAGGCGCTGACCCGAGATCCTGATCCGGTGGTTGCGGAAGCGGCGAGCTGGGCGGTGGAGCGGCTCAGCGCGCCTGCGATCGTGCGATAAGCGCGGCGACGCAGGAGGCGCGGTCAATGTCGCGACCGTCGGGGAAGCGTGCGTCGACATGGGTGACGACTGGCTCCGCATTGGCGGTGCGTCGATAGAGATAGGCATCTAGCACGCAAGCGGCGCTCGAGAATTGAAGTTTGCGCGCGGTTCCTTCTCGCACGTCGAGGTCGGGATTGCCGAACCGTTGGATGAGGGTGCGGGCGTCGGCGCCCATCACTGCCTGAAGACCCGCCACTGAGATCGTCGTGCTGGAGGTGGCGGTAACCACCGGCGCCGCCTTGGGGGCGGAGGCGCATCCGGCGACTAGCAGAAGGGGCGCCAACGTCTGTAGCTTCCGCGAAACACCGCTCATACGCACCTCCGACTTTGATCGAGCCTTCGCCGAAGCAGGTGGCAGCGTCAATCGCCTCTGGTTGACCGGAGAAGGTCCGGGCGGCTAGGCGGCGCCTTTCTCCTTCCATTCGAAAGCGACTTTCCTTTGAGCGAAGCAACTTATGACGTGGTGGCGATCGGCAATGCCATCGTCGACGTGATCGCACAGGCCGACCATGACTTCATCACGCGCGAAGGAATGACCGCGGGATCGATGCAGTTGCTGGATGCCGAGCAGGCGACCGGCCTTTATGGACGGATGGGCCCGGGCCGGGAGATCAGCGGCGGTTCTGCGGCGAACACGCTTGCCGGGATGGCGGCGATGGGCGCGCGCTGCGGCTTCATCGGCCAGGTCGCGAACGACCAGCTCGGCCAGGTCTTCATCCACGATCTCCGCGCCACCGGGGTCACCTTCGAGGTGCCGGCGCGCGAGGGCGAGCCGCCGACGGGGCGCTGCCTGATCCTTGTCACGCCCGACGGGCAGCGGACGATGAACACCTTCCTCGGCGCTTCGCATTATCTGCCGGTGGCCGCGCTCGATAAGGGGCTGATCGCGTCCGGCGCCATCCTGTACCTCGAAGGCTATATGTGGGACCCGGAAGAGCCGCGTGCGGCGATGCGGTCCGCCATCATCACTGCACGTGAGGCGGGGCGGCGGGTCGCCTTCACGCTTTCGGCCGCGTTCGTGATCGCTCGCTATCGCGCCGACTTTCAGGCGCTGATCGACGACGGCCTGATCGACATCCTTTTCGCCAACGAAGAAGAGATCGTCGCGCTGACAGAGGCCCCCGACTGGGAAGCGGCGGTCACGGCGATCGAGAACAAGGTGCCCTTGCTCGTCGTCACGCGAAGCGAACATGGCGCCGTCGCCACCCAGAATGGAGAGCGCATCGCGGTGCCAGCCGAGCCGGTCGAGCGCGTCGTGGACACGACCGGCGCCGGCGACTTGTTTGCCGCCGGCTTCCTCACCGGTCAGGCGCAGGGCCGCTCGGTCGAGGACAGCCTCCGCATGGGCGCTATCGCCGCGGCGGAGATCATCTCTCATTTCGGCGCGCGGCCGGAAGCGGACCTCAAGAAGCTGGTCGCCGAAAAGCTCGGCTAAGCAAAGTTAGGCCGTCGGCGATGCCGGTGCGGTGCCGGGGCTGGTATCCGGTGCCGGATCGGGCACGTCTATGTCCGGTCCCGGCGGCACCAGTTCCGGCTGCGGCGCATCCGGCTGGCCGGGCTGAGAAGGCTGAGGCGGCAATTCAGGTGGGGGCTGCGTAGCCATTCTTTTCTCTCCTTTGGGAGAGCAACGCCGGCCCGGCGCGAACGATGCCCGGCTGCCAAAAAGAAAAGGGAGGCCGAAGCCTCCCTTCCCTTGTTCGAGACCTCTGCCTTTAAGGCCGGATCACGGGCTCGCCGCGAACCTCGTCCGCATCTTCCGGATAGACCGGAAGGTCCGGCAGATCGTCCTGCGGCTCGCCATGCTGCAGGTTCGAATTGCGCATGCCGTAGACGAAGTAGAGGATGATCCCGCCGACCATGTACCAGAGGAAGAACTGGAGCACGTTCCAGGGAACGGTCGAGATCAGGTAGAGGCAGGACAGGATGCCGAGCACCGGAAGCACCGGATAGAGCGGCACCTTGAACCCGCGCGGCAGCTCGGGCGCGTTCTTGCGAAGGTAGATGACCGACAGGCAGACGATCGCGAAGGCCGCGAGCGTTCCGACCGAGGTCATGTCGCCCAGCACGTTGATGTCGAAGAAGCCGGCGGCAATCGCCGTGATCAGGCCGACGAGAACGGTGTTGATGTAGGGTGTCTTGAAACGCGGGTGCACGCGCGAGAAAACCCGCGGGAGCAAGCCGTCGCGCGCCATCGTGTAGAAAATGCGGGTCTGCGCATACATCAGCACGAGAACCACCGAGGTGAGGCCGATAATGGCGCCGACCTTGATGATCTTGGCGAGCCAGCCCCAGGTGGCGCCGAAATTGTCGACGACGACGGCAACGGGATCCGGAACGTTGAGCTGGTTGTAGGGAACGAGCAACGTCATGATCGCCGCAACCAGCATGTAGATGACGGTGCAAACGACGAGCGATCCGATGATGCCGAACGGCATATCCTTCTTCGGATTGCGCGCTTCCTGACCGGCGGTCGAGACCGCCTCGAAGCCGATATAAGCGAAAAAGACGATCGAGGCGGCACGCATGATGCCGTCGACGCCGAACTGGCCCGGCCCCTGATTTTCCGGAATGAACGGGGTCCAGTTGGCGGCGCTGAGCGTCCCGAAGTTCGAAAGAACGATGAGGCCGCCGACGACGATGAAGGCGACCAGAACGCTCACCTTGATGGCGACGATGATGTTGTTGACCTTCGCCGATTCCGAGACGCCGATCACCAGCAGGGCGGCGAGCGCCGTGCAGATCAGGAAGGCCGGAAGGTTGAAGATCGTCGTGACCGTCTGGCCATCGACTAGTACCGGCGCGCCGTCGCGCATAAGTGTATAGCCGGCAGGGCCGGTCAGATGTGGCGGTATAACGATGCCGAAGTCGGCGAGGAGGCTGACCACATAACCGCTCCAACCGACGGCCACCACCGAAGCGGCGAGGCCGTATTCGAGCAGCAGCAGCGCGCCCATGACCCAGGCGACGAACTCGCCCAAGGTCGCATAGCCGTAGGTGTAGGCCGAGCCCGAGACAGGCAGCGTCGAGGAAAGCTCCGCATAGCAGAGGCCCGCAAAGGCGCAGACGATGCCGGCGACCACGAAGGCGAGGAGAACCGCGGGGCCCGCGTGAAGCGCCGCGGCGCTGCCGGTCCGGACGAAGATTCCGGCGCCGATGATGCAGCCGACGCCCAGCAGAAGGAGGTTCCACTTGCCAAGCGTTCGCTTCAGCTCGCTCGTCTCTGTCTCCCGCTGCACCTGCGCAATGGACTTGCGCGCGAACATCTGTCCGAGCAGCCCTTTTTTACCCCCCGGGGCAACACTGGCCATAAACTCTCCTTTTGCCGACTAGCGGTCTAATGGTTCCGGAGGGGGAACCTAGCCTGTCCTGAGGGTTGCGCAACAAATTAGTAACGCTTTGCCGTAGCGGCCTATCGGGCAAGCATCGGCCCCAGACCCGCACCGCCGAAGATATGGACGTGAAGATGCGGCACTTCCTGGCCGCCGTTCATGCCGACATTGGCGAGGAGCCGGTAGCCGGGCTCCACCAACCCCGCCTCCCGGGCAACATGGCCAACGGCCTTGACGAAGCCGGCGATTTCCTCGGCGGAGCCGCGGGCGGAGAAATCGTCCCAGGAGACGTAAGGCCCCTTCGGAATGACGAGGATGTGGACCGGCGCGGCCGGCTTTATGTCGTTGAAAGCGAGCGCGAATTCGTTCTCGTAGACCTTCGTGCAGGGCAGCTCGCCGCGAAGGATACGGGCGAAGATGTTGCTCTCGTCATAGGGCTTCGTCGCGTCGATCGGCATGCGTCACTCCTTCGGGAGCGAAACTCTTATCCTTCATCAGTGTGGCGCCGCAACGCGCTTGACCCCAATGTTCGCGCCGCTACGAGTCAGGCCATGAGCGACGAGACGCCTGACAGCCTGATTCCCTATGACGAGATCGTGCAGGAAGCACTGCGCGCGGTGGTGGGCCGGGTTCTGGGCGAGGTCGAGGCGACGGGATCGTTGCCCGGCGACCATCATTTCTACATCACCTTCAAGACTGGCGCTCCGGGTGTCGATATTCCGAAGCACCTGACGGAACGCTTCCCGGACGAGATGACGATCGTCATCCAGAACCGCTTCTGGGATCTCAAGGTCGAGAAGGACGGATTTCAGGTGGGCCTCAGCTTCAACCAGGCGCCAGCCAAGCTCATCATCCCCTTTTCCGCGATCACCGGCTTCGTCGATCCAGCCGTCAATTTCGCGCTCCAGTTCCAGGCGCAGGGTGAGGAAGGCGGCCCGCAGGAGCATGAGGAAGCCGAGAACGACCATCCGATTGCGGAGCCGGTCGAGGACGGATCCAACGTCGTATCGGTGGACTTCAGCCGCAAGAAGTAAGCGCCGCTTCCTACCCGAGGAGTAGAGGATGACCGGCCCCACCCGCACTGAAACCGACAGCTTCGGCCCGATCGAGGTTCCTGCCGACTGCTATTGGGGCGCGCAGACGCAGCGCTCGATCGAGAACTTCCCGTTCGGCCCCGAGGAGCGGATGCCGATCGGCATCATCCACGCGCTTGCCGTCGTGAAGCAGGCCGCGGCGCGGGTGAACCGGACCCATGGCCTCGATGGCGCTCTTGCGGATGCGATCGAGCAGGCGGCGGCGGAAGTGGTGGCGGGCGAGCTCGACAACCAATTCCCGCTCGTCATCTGGCAGACGGGATCCGGCACCCAATCCAATATGAACGTCAACGAGGTGATCGCCGGGCGCGCCAACGAGATCCTTACCGGCAAGCGGGGCGGCAAGTCGCCCGTCCATCCGAACGACCATGTCAACATGAGCCAGTCGTCGAACGACAGCTTCCCGACGGCGCTCCACATCGCCGCGGCGCGGGCCGTGAACGACCGGCTCTTCCCTGCGATCGACCGGATGTTTGCGGCGCTCGACGCCAAGGCGAAGGAATGGGACCGGATCATCAAGATTGGGCGCACCCATCTGCAGGACGCGACGCCGCTGACGCTCGGCCAGGAATTTTCGGGCTACGCGCACCAGCTCTACCGCTGCCGCGGGCGCATCGCACCAGCTGTGATGCACGGCATGACTGCTCTGGCGCAGGGTGGGACAGCGGTCGGGACCGGGCTCAACGCGCCTCAAGGCTTCGGCGAGGCGATTGCAGCCGAGATCGCGGCGCTGACCGGCATTCCCTTCCGTACCGCCGAGAACAAGTTCGAGGCGCTGGCGTCGAACGATCCGCTGGTGCATCTTTCGGGAACGCTGAACACACTGGCGGCGGCGCTCACCAAGATTGCGAACGACATCCGCCTGCTGGGCTCAGGCCCGCGGAGCGGCCTCGGGGAACTCAGCCTACCCGAAAACGAGCCTGGCAGCTCGATCATGCCCGGCAAGGTGAACCCCACCCAGGCCGAAGCGCTTACGATGGTGGCGGCGCAGGTGATGGGCAATCATGTCGCGATCACCGTCGGCGGGATGCAGGGCCATTTCGAGCTCAACGTATTCAAGCCGCTGATCGGAGCGGCGGTGCTGCGTTCGATCCACCTGCTCAGCGTCGGCATGGAAAGCTTCACCGAACGCGCGCTCAATGGCCTCGAAGCCAACGAAGACCGCATCGCCGAGCTGATGAGCAGATCGTTAATGCTCGTAACGGCGCTGGCGCCGGAGATCGGCTACGACAATGCCGCAAAGATCGCCAAGCACGCGCATGCGAACGGTCTCACCCTGAAGGAGGCGGGCCTGCAACTAGGGCTTGTGGATGAGGCGACGTTCGACCGCGTGGTGCGGCCGGAGACGATGATCGGGCGGTGATCAGCGGTAGACGCAAATAGTGAAATCGGCGCCTGTCCAGCAGGCCGGGTTCCGACGGGAGCGTATTGCGGTGCCCCAGCGCGAATTGATGCCGAATGAGGTCAGGCCGCGAACGTCGCCAACACCGGGTTTCGTGATTTCAAAACTGATGCCAATGATTTGCGGGAAGAAGGTGTCGCGTCCAATCGGTAGTATGCCAAAGGAGCCATTCCTGTCGGCGATGAAGTCGCAGGGGCCGCGATAGGTCGGCTGCTCGGGAGAAGTGATCGTGCAACGCGCGGCTCGCGCCTCCACCGCGGCAGAGGCCGCGAAGACAATCATGACCACCAGCGCTCTCATCAGCACTTCTTTTAGACCAATTGATCAGAAACCGTAATTCACGCGAAGGCCGATACTGTCCATGCCCGGATTTTGCCCGCCGAACAGCTGGGCGTGGCTGAGGTGGACCCAGGCCGCCTCGACGGACAAACGGTCGTTCACTTGATAGCCGATCGCCGCCTCCGGCTCGAACAGAATGCGGGAGCCGAAATCGATGCGGTTGTCGCCCGGCACTACCTCTCCAGGCCCGTCATGGATAGCGAGGCCGATGCCGGGGCGGAAGTAAGCCCGTCCTCCGATCTTCCAGCTAATGCCCGCGGCGGCGAAGTTGACCCCACCTTCTGTGTTCACCGACCCGAACACATAAGGAGATGGCCGTCCGATGAACCCGAGCGCTTCGATCCGGTCGCCGCGCCAGCCGAGCTGCACGTCGAGGCCGCGTTCGATGCCGCTCCTGGTGATCGGCGTGTCGACGTCATGGACGAGGAGGCCGCCGAAAATCTCGCTGGCGAAGGCGGGGCTGGACAGGCCGAGGAAGGTTGCCGCAGCGGCAAGGGCAAGGAGGCGCATCGTCGGCTGTCACCTTTCTGTCATGGTTAAGCGGCTGAACTTCCTATCAATCTTGTTGTTCCGGCGGAACATAATCGCTGCTTCTTGGTTATGCCTTCTCGAGCCTGCCGCGCCAGCGGCAATTAGGGGGGGCAGCCATGCTTTTCGATTTTTCCGTTGCGGACACCAGCGCAGAAGACGCGCTGATCCAAGCAGCGCCGCTCCGCGAGGACGTAAAGCATCGCTGGTCGGTGGATTCCGAATATGGCCGCCTGACGGACGTGCTCGTCTCGCCGCCGCCGCATCTCGAGATTATGCCCTGCAATTCGGTTGCCGTGGACGCGCTTGCCCGCGGCCTGGAATGCTGCGCCGAAACCGCGGAGCGTCAGCATGAGGCGCTGATCGATGCGCTTCGCAAGGAGGGTGTGCGCTGCGCCACCGTTCCCGCCACGGAAAAGCTTCCCGATCTCAGCTTCACCCGCGATGCAGTGTTGATGACGCCTTGGGGCCTGCTCGCGCTCCGCCCGGGTGCCGAGCATCGCCGCGCCGAAGTGGAGCATGTCGTTGCCCATGCACGCGGCTGGGGCGTTCCCTATCTCGGCGCGATCGAAACCGGGATTATTGAGGGCGGAGACGTTTGCTTCCTCCGTCCCGGCCTGGTCGCAATCGGCTGGTCGGGAGAGCGCACCAGCAAGGAAGGCGCGCTGGCGCTGAAGCATGTTTTCGAGAGCCGCGGCTGGCAGGCGATCCTCACCCATTTCGACTCCTATTTCCTGCACCTCGACACGCTCTTCACCATGATCGACGCGAAGCGGGCGGTCGCCTGCATCGAGGCGCTCGATCCCGCCTTCATCGGACAGGTGAAGGCGCTCGGCATCGAGATCCTGCCGGTGACGCCGTTCGAAGTGCAGCGGCTCGGTACCAACCTCCTGAGCCTCGGCGAGCGCCGGATCCTGTCATCCGCCGACAATGTGCGCATCAATATGGAGTTGATGCGGCTCGGCTACCGCGTGATCGCCGTGGATATCGACCAGTTCACGCGCTGCGGCGGCGGCGTCCATTGTCTCACGCAACCGCTCGCACGCATGCCAGGCTAAGTCTCGATCGGTTGCCGCACGTTCAGAAATGAGCGGCTAGCTTCTCCCGTGCGACGTCATTAGGCGCGTGAAGGGGGCAGTAATGAGTAATATCCTGAAAGCCGTGGCCGCTTCGGCAGCGACCGCCGCCTTGTCAGCCTGCGCCTCGAGCCCAAAGAATATCGAGGCGGCCTATGTGTCGCCGATCAAGTATCAAGCCTTCACCTGCGATCAGCTCGCGATCGAGCGGACCGCCGTCGAGTATCGCGCCAATATCCTCTACCACTCGCTGCGGAAGCGGGCGAAGGGCGACGCGGTGAAGATGGGCCTCGGCAGCACGATCTTCCTTCCGGCTTTATTCTTCATCAAGGGCAACGGCACCAAGGCAGCCGAATTCGCGCAGCTGAAGGGCGACTATCAGGCGCTCCGCATCACGTCCGAGGATCGCGGCTGCAACATCGTCTTTCCCGACCTTGAAAAGGCCGCTGCCGCGAAGTCCGTTCAGGCCGAGCTGGTGGTAGACGAAACCATCAGCTAGCTTTCGAAACGCTCCGGCGGGGCGGTGCCGGGTAAAGCCTCCAAAGGGAGCCGCCACGCGCCGCCACGCCACTGAGCGTGGCGGCTTCGCCTCTCTCCAGCGCCGTCAGCAGGCCTTCCACATCTTCCGAACCGGCCCAGGCGGGCGTGAGGCTGTGCGCCTCGTGAAGCCTGGCGATAACGAGGCGGAGAAGCCTACGCTTCAGCTCGCGCGGAAGACCCTCTGGATCGATGCGCCATTCGCCCCCTTCCTTGCGGCAGCGTTCGTTGAATAGGCGTCGAGCGTACCAATCGAGGGCCTCCTCGGCCTCGGCAAGCGCGGCGGCCGTTCGGGCAAGCCGCTTCGCCTCGAATTGCGGATTGGCGGCAAGGAAGCCGCGCATGGCTGCGCGGTCGAAGCGAGTGTCGCGGTTCGAAGGATCGTCGACGGCGATGAGCCCCGCATCGGCCACCACCGCCTCAAGCTCAGCCTTCGTCCAACCGAGCAAAGGCCGGACGATGCGGAGCGCGCCTTCCGCCCTAACTGCACGAACGCCGGCAAGGCCGCCGATGCCGGAGCCGCGCTGAAGCCGCATCAGCAAGGTTTCGGTCTGATCGTCCGCATGATGGGCGGTGAGAAGCACATTGATGCCGCGTTCCAGCGCCCAGCCAGCGAGCGCTGCATAGCGGGCGCGGCGCGCCTCTGCTTGTAGCCCGGCTTTTCTGTTCGGCACGACCACGTCGAGCGTCGAGTGCGGGCAGCCAAGATCACCACAGATGTCGGCAACGAACGCTGCCTCGCCCGCGCTTTCGGCCCTCAGATTATGATCGACCGTCGCAACCTCAACCTGCCCGGGAACGGCAGCGGTCGCCAGCAACAGCAAGGCGAGGCTATCGGGCCCGCCCGACACCGCAATGCCTAGCCGGTCGGGCGTACCGATCAGCCTTTCGAGATCAGCCTTGAAGCGTTGGACGAGCTCGGGCGCGGGCGTCATTCCCGCCTTGTAGCTTCAAGCGGCGCGTCTTCCTATGCGCTGCACTTCGCGTCCTGCCGCGCTTTCGGAAGCCGCTGCTTCACCCAGTCGCGCATAGTCGGATAGACCGCCTGCAGTTCCTCATAGACCTTGCAGGCTTCGGCCGGCTTCTTCAGCGTCATCAGCGCCTGCCCGAGGAAATAGAGGCTGTCCGCGGCGCGCTCGCCCTTCGGATGCGCCTGATAGCTGGACAGCAGGATCTTCGCGGCGGAGGCTGGCTTGCCCTCGTCCAAATAAGCGCGGCCGGCGAGGTTCAGCGCGTAGCTGGCGCGGCGGTGCTTCGGATATTTCTTCGCCATCGCTTCCAGCGACTTCTGCGCTTCGGCGAACTGACCCGCCTCCCATTGGCGAAAACCAACGAGGTAGGCGTCCTCGGCAGGGTCGCCGGTGGACGGCGCTTCTGCGGCAGCGGCAGGCGCGGCGTCGGCCAGCCGCTTCGGCTCGGGCCGCTCGGCTTCGGCAACCTGCGGCGTCTCCGACTGGGGCGCCGCTGCAGCGGCGGCAACGCGGGCTTCCTCGGCGCGGCGATATTGTTCGAGCGCGCCTTCCAGCTGACGGATGCGGTGCTGGCTTTCCTCGGCCTGGCCGGTGAGGGTCGCAAGCTGGCGCTCCATCGCATCGAGCCGGGCCGTTAGGTCGGCGACCGCGCTGCTTGCGGGAATTCCGCCGGGGACCGTCTGCTGAATGCCGGTACGGACTTCAGGCTGGATATAGCCCGCATTCTGCGCGGCAAGCGGCGCCGCAGTTCCGAGCAGCATCAGCCCAACAACATGAAAACGCATGATTATTCCCCGCCTTGAAACTCCCTGGCGTTTATCATGCCTGCATGTCCCTGTCGCCAGGATGAAGAAATTTACTGCGGCTGTGCTGGCGGTGCCACGGTGCCAGGGGCAGGCGCAGGTTGCGGACCGGGCGTAAAGCCGGGCGCTGCCCCTGGCTGCGGCTGCTGGCCCACACCGCCCTGTGCACGCGCTGCAAGGTCGGCGGCGCGAAGGCTGACATCGTCAATCGTGGTTTCGGGAGCGCCCAGCGGCGGAATCTCCGTAGAGCCGACGGTGACGCGGAGCGCCTGCGGGCGGCCGGTGCGGATCTGCGGCTGCTGCGCAGTGGCAGGGACCTCGTAACGCTGTCCCGCCTGCATCACGCCCTGGAAAAGGTTTGCGCCGGTGCCGCCTTCATAGATGCGCAGCCAGATTTCGTCCGTGGCGGTGAGGATTACGGGACCGGTGGCGTTCACCGGCTGTGGCTGCTGGGGCTGCGGAGCGACGACTTGCTGCTGCGGGGCGGCGGCCTGCTCGACCGCGTCGACGTCCTCGCCGCCCACGGTCACGCTGCGCCAGATAACGTAGCCGAGGATCAGGGCAAGGGCGATCGCGCCCGCGATGAGGGCAAGCGACTTAGGCGGCACCCGCGCCGGATCCGCAGGCTCGTAATAGGATTGCGGCGGCTCATAGACCGGACGCGCTGCGCCAATCTGATCGCGAAGCTCGGCGCCGATCTCATTGCCGTTCAGCCCGACGGCATTGGCGTAGGAGCGGGCGAAGCCGACTGTGTAGGTGGGCGCTGGAAGCGCGTCCCATTCCTCATCCTCGATATGCTTGAGGTGCCGGATCGGAATCCGGGTCTGCGCGGCAAGATCGTCCAGGCTCAGCTTCTTGGCCTCGCGCGCGGCACGGAGCCGGTCGCCGATGGAAGAGACGCTGCCCTCGCTCACATCACTCATGCACTTGACCCCTGCCGCCCCTCCCGGAGCTTTATGTTGATTAGGATCATGTCATCGCACCGGGCGGACAATGTCAACCGGAAGGCCCCGACTTTCCTGTGGGTTCAGCCGGTAACGACGCCGTTTTTCTCGGCCCAGTCGGCCAACGCCGATCGCAGATCGGCGGGCGGGTCGCGCAGCATGTCTTCGACGACCGGGATCAGCTTCGACCGGTCCACGGACCGGATCATCGCTTTGATCGGACCTACGGCGGCAGGCGTGATCGAAAGACGGCGTATGCCGAGGCCGATCAGCGCCATGGCTTCGAGCGGGCGCCCGCCCATCTCGCCGCAAACGGCCACCGGCACCTTGTGCGCCTTCGCCATGTCCATAACCCGTTGCAGGAAGCGGAGGATGGCTGGCGAAAGCCAATCGTAGCGCTCGGCAAGCTTCGGGTGGGCACGATCGGCGGCGAACAGGAACTGGGTAAGGTCGTTGGTGCCGATCGACAGGAAGTCGATCTTCGGCAGGAGCAGGTCGAGCGTTTCGGCGAGCGCCGGCACCTCGAGCATCGCGCCGTAATTGATCTTATGGGGGAGGAGCTTCTTGCGCTGGGCAAGCCATTCGCGCTGCTCCTCGATCAGAGCCTTGGCGGCATCGAACTCCCACGGTTCCGAGACCATCGGGAACATGATGTGGATCTCGCGGCCGCCGCCGGCTTCGAGAAGTGCGCGCGCCTGCGCCTTCATCAGCGCCGAACGATCAAGCGATAACCGGAGCGCCCGCCAGCCCATGGCGGGGTTCTCCTCCTCGTGCTCTTCCGCGTGGAGGTAGGGGAGCGCCTTGTCGCCCCCGATGTCGAGGGTGCGGAATACGACGAGCTTGCCGCCCGCGGCATCGAGCACTGCCTTGTAGAGCTTCTGCTGCGCCTCACGACGCGGGAGCGTTGCCGAGACGAGGAACTGGAATTCGGTGCGGAACAGGCCGATCGCGTCCGCACCGGTCGCGTCCAGCGCTTCGACATCGTCGCGGAGGCCCGCATTGATGGCGACGGTCAGCCGCTCACCATCCAGCGTGACCGACGGCAGGTTCTTGGAGGCGGCAAACTCCGCCCGCCTCTTCTGCTTGGTAAGCAGCTTGGATTCGAAGGCATCTTCGACCGCGGTCGTCGGCCGGACGTGCACGACGCCTTCGTCGCCGTCGAGCAGCAGGTAATCCCCTTCGCTCACCGACCGGCGGATGTCGCGAACGCGGCCAAGCACCGGCACCCCCATCGCGCGGGCGACAATGGTAACGTGGGCGGTGAGGGAGCCTTCTTCGAGGATGACGCCTTTAAGGCGGCGGCGATCATATTCGAGGAGCTCGGCAGGCCCCAAATTGCGCGCGACCAGGATTGCGTCGCCGCGAAGGCCGACCTGCGCGGCGGTGCCGAGCTGTCCGGATACGATACGGAGCAGTCGGTTCGACAGATCGTCGAGATCGTGCATTCGCTCCTGAAGAAGCGGATCGTCAATCTGCCGCATACGCGTCTGCGTGCGCTGGCGAACGCGTTCAATTGCCGCTTCGGCGGTAAGGCCGCTGTCGATCGCCTCGTTGATGCGCCGCGACCAGCCCTCGTCATAGGCGAACATCTTGTAGGTCTCGAGGATCTCCTGATGCTCCCCCGCCGTTCCGAATTCGGCGAGGTTGGTCATCGTATCGATCTGCTCGCGCATCTTGCGGAAGGCGGAATAGACGCGGTGCCGCTCGGCCTCGATATCCTCGGCGACCGTATGCTCGATCATCACCCGCGGCTGGTGATAGACGGCAACGCCCTTCGCCATGCCGGTGACGAGCTTGAATCCGGGGAGCCGCGTCATCGCCGTGTCGCGGCTGTCGGAGGCCGCGCTCGCCTTGTCGACGAGCTTAGCGCCGGCGATCAGCTCCGACAGCACCATCGCCACCGTCTGCAGCGCCTCGATCTCCAGCTCGTCATAGGGGCGCGGATCGGCATGCTGGACGCAGACGACGCCGATCGCCCTCTCATTTCGGACGATCGGGACGCCTGCGAAGCTGTGGAACAGCTCCTCGCCGGTTTCGGGCCGATAGGCGAATTCCGGATGCCGCGACGCCTCGTCGAGGTTCAGCACCTCGACCTGCTCGGCGATCGTGCCGACCAGGCCTTCGCCAAGCGCGAGCTTCGTCACATGCACCGCGCTCTGATTGAGGCCGACCGTCGCGAACAATTCCAGCGCGCCGTCGCGGAGCAGGTAGATGGAGCAGACCTCGCTCGCCATCGCCTCCGCGATGATCTTCACCACCTTGTTGAGCTTCGCCTGTGCGCCGCCCTTCGACGCCATCACTTCGTGAAGGCCGGTCAGTATCTCGCGAGCGGAGGCTGCAGAGGTCGTCGGCATCCGGGAGGCGCTATCAGAAAGAGGATGCGCTTCCAATCAGATGCTGCGGCGATCCTTTTACATTGGCGAGAAATGCTCAGCTCCTCAGGCGGCGGGCTTCGCGCAGGAGCCAGACGCCGATCAGCGCCCGGTGGAGGGTAAGCAGCGGCCCGTATGCGATCTGGATGACCGGAGTGGTCCAGCTTTCCTGTCCTGCATAGTTTCCGAGGATCATCATCGCCGTCAGGACGATCATGACGCCAGCGGTGACGATTACCGAAAGCTCCAGCCGGTCCCTCCGGTCGAGCGCCGATGCCAGCAGCCCCGTCGAGAGGATGAACATGGCCCAGAGCAGGAAATAGATGCCGTTCAGCCACTGGTTGAACGTCTCGATAAGGTGGCGGCTCTCGGCCGCGGCGGGCGTTCCCATCGTGGCGAGGAAGTCGACCTTCCAGACGCCGTTGACGACGAACAGGATCGTGACGCCGAGAAGAAACTCGGTCATCTTCTCGACACCCGCAAAGATCAGACCGGATGCCGCCCGACCCGGCGCGCGTCGCACCAGCGCGAACGCCATGCCGAGCGGCAGCATCAAAGTGAAGACCGGATGCACCAGCAGCACCCACTGCCGCATCGCGTAGATTGGATTATGGATCAGCGCCATGCTGCTTTCGAAGCTGTCGGCGCTGTAGAAGGGCGGCGCCATTGTATTCAGAAAGGTGGTGAGCGCGCCGATAAGGGCGCAGATTCCAAGCACACGAAGCGCCGGAGCAAGATCGATCGACATAGCCTCAGCCGTCTGTTGAACCCGCTCCGCCTTTGACGGGCGCAGAAGCGGCGGCGAAGATTTATGGGGCGAAGAGCAGGAGTTTAGTGACGAACGGCAGGTGGCGTGTAGCTACCTACATCGACAACACCCGTGACCGGCAAACTTCACATCGAGTTGATGTGGAGGATATTGCCGTCGGGGTCTTTCAGCCAGACGAGCTTCGCATCGCCCGCGACATGGACGTTGCCTTCGAGGCGGCCGATGCCGGGATAATGTTCGAATGTGGCGCCCTTCGCCTCCAGCGCGGCGACGATGGCGTCGAGGTCCTCGCCCACGCCCCATACGACCGCATTGGCACGGTTGGTGCCGAAATATTCGGAGTGGTAGACGACGAGGCGAGTGGCGCCGGTGCGGTAGACGAGCACGCCCTCCTCCGCGCCTTGCTCGTCCAGCTCCAGGCCCAGTACCTCGCCGTAAAAGGCGCGGGCGCGTGCGAGATCGGACACGGCTATGATGGCGGAGCTGTCATGATCCTTCAGCATCGGCTTCTCCCACTTTTGGGGCAACACTCCTGATCTAGATTAGCTCCCGTTTCGGCTGGCGCCGAGTCTCGGCGTCCCGCGAGCTTGAAGGAACATCAGCGCCGGCCGCTTCTGTCTTTCAGATGGAAAGACACTCGCAGAGGCAAGAGGGCTAAAGTGACGAAAGCCTCGGAAGCGTATCGCGGGCGTGAAGGTATGAAGGGGCTCCGAAGTTCGACAGCAATCCGGTGGGATGCGGATCTGGCATGGCCGCCTTCGCAAGGCGACGAGGATGAGGATTATGTCCCGGCCGGGAGCTTCGCCGAAGCCTGGGAGCGGTCGTTCACGTTGGCGGCGCCGAGCCTTGAGGCATGGCTGGAAGCGTGGCTGGACCAGCCAGATTCCGAAGAGCTGCAGCGGATCGCAGATGCCGAGGCGGTGAAGATCAGGCAGGCCTCGCTCGACCTGCAGATCGCCCGCCTTGCGGCCAAGACGCCTCAGGAGCGGGCTGCGCTCGGCCTTTCCGAAAATTGGGAAGAGGAATTGAGACAAGCCTGGCGCTAAGGCACTCCTGTGCAGGCGAAGGTCGCGGGCGGCGAAGCTATATCGAGGAGGGAAGGCATGGTGGACGGCGGCGCGGTCGAAGGAAGCTGTCATTGCGGGGCGGTGCGGCTTCGCGTGCCGCATGCGCCGGAGTGGGTGGCGAGCTGCAATTGCTCGCTGTGCACCAAGACCGGCTGGCTGGTGGCTTATTATCCTGACGATGCGGTGACGGTGGAGGGCGAGACGGTGCCGTACGTCTGGGGAGACCGCATGATCGGCATCCACCATTGCCCAATCTGCGGATGCGGCACGCACTGGAAAACGCTGGGCGAGGATTTCGGCAAGATGGGTGTCCACGCGCGGCTGCTGGACGGGTTCGACTCCGGCGCCGTCGAGGTGCGGCTGGTCGATGGCGCAAGTTGGTAGCCTGAAAGGTCACACTAAGGTCACACCAAAACGTGTTTCCACCGGGGCTTTTACGCGCGGTGGGGGCGCGTGGCGGCGGTGAAGCTTGCAAAGCTGACACATGCCATTCGTCCCGGCCCGGGAGCCGCGGAAGGTGAGCGACGCCTGCGGGGCCGCTCGCGGACTGGCCGGAACAAGGGAAAGCGGCAGCTTCGTTCATCCGCAAGGATAGATCAGGCGCGATCCTATTTTTCAATGCCGATGTTCGCTATCTGTTCCGCATGTCCGAGTCTCGCGAGCAGCCGCCGAACGTCACCAGCATCTTCGAAGCCGCGCGGCTGGGGTGGAACGTGAAGTTCACCTGCTGGAATTGCGGGCATGTGCGGGTGCTGCACGCGGCGGCGCTTTGGCTTAAGATGTCGCTGAAGGGGAAGCCAGATCACCTGATGGAGCTGAAGCGCTACGGCAAATGCGTGCCCTGCTTCAAGGAACGGGACGTGATTATCGGCGGCCCGAAGGTGGAGCTCACCCGCGAAAAGCTCACCGGCGACCCGCTGCCGCTGCCGACCGAGCGGCAGTGGAAGGACGGAATGAAGTGGCAGCGGCGGTGATCGAGGAGGGAAGAGATGAGCGAAGTCTAGGGAAGCTGTTATTGCGGCGCGGTGCGGCTTACCGACGTGAGTCAACGCTCGCGCTAGGCGGCGAGCTTTTCATCATGATACCGGTTTAGGAAATCCAACAGCGAGTGTGGCGTAGTCGCAAAAGCGCTAAGATCCCTTAGGACCGTCTTTGGCGAGAAGCGCTGGGCTACCTTCAGCTTTTCCTCAAACGGCATCTCGCCTTTTCGGCAACGTAAAGCGCAGTTTTCGAGAAAGGCTAACATAAAAATCAGGTGCTGCTTGCCTCTGTAGTCCATGCGGGGGTTAGCTTGGCCAATCCATTCTTCTGCGCTAGCCAACTCATCACCTTCGACGGCCGGCGCAGGTTCTATCAACGCGTTCAATTCCTCAGTAGTGTAAGCAAAGCATGCGGTCTGCGCCGCTAGATCTAGGACGATGCATCCCATGGTGTCGACCGGATCCAATTTGACGCCTGGTCCGCGGCGCCTTCTAAGCGCATATGCCCACTGGTTAAATGATTGCGCTGACGCGAGATAGGCAGCTTCCATCTTCTCGTATGTTTCAACAACTGTGTCCAGGGTGGCCCTCTTGTCTCCCGCCACCTCTCCATTGAAGAAAACATCATGAATGACATTTCGAGCGAATTCGCGTCCGAAGTAATACGTCTCTACGGCATACCCATCAGTAACGTATGTATCGACACGTGCATCGGCCTCGTCGCCGAAATCCCGGTCAACCAGGAAAATGCACTTCACGCTAGCTAAGGTATCATTGCGATCTACAGCGTCCCTGACAAGAAGGACGGCTCGTTTGCCTCCACAGTTCAGGAGCTCCACAGGATGAACGAGCGCTCGCTGCACCATCCACTGTGAAACTCTTGGGCGATAATACCCAGCGTCCTTCCCTTCGACTAGGCAGATGAGGGTAGTTGGGTCACGTGCATATACATTGATCACCTCCCTGTAGGTTACAACGTACGCGCCTCGTAATTCTCGCAAAGCGTCAGGATTTGAAGCCATCGTTCGCTTCGGGCTCGGAGCTGTATTCCAGGTTCGTCAGGCTTCTAGCGCGGCTGTCAAGATCATTGTCGAAAATGAAAGGAGAATGCGTTGCTGCGATAAGAGAAAAACATTTATCGGAAGCAATGATGTCCGGCAAAATCTTACGTTGCCATTCAACAGATAGAGATAGTTCCGGCTCGTCGAAGATCACGACATAGCTGGCTTCCTTTCCAAGGTATACCTGGGATAGTACACCGACTATCTGCTTTTCTCCTGATGAGAGCGCATTCAGGCTGAGTGGCTCAGCTTCAGATGCCCTGTGGAAAAGTTTTAACGAAGCAGTCGCCGCATCATATCGAAATTCCTTCCGAATCAGGTATTGATTGCACTTGGCTCCAAAAGACTGAAGCGACCTCTCCAAATGCCTGATTTCTTCATATGCAGCGATGAGATTGTATAAGAAGAATGCTAGGTGCTGATTTTCAATCAGCAGTCCGTCGTCGCATAACGAGAGAATGTGATCGCGATCCTCTGCAGAGACGTAATCCGATAATCTAGTTAGAACGGCAGCAATATCGTCCCGATTTCCTAGGACCCTCTGCATCTCTTTGGACAGATCAGTGGAGCGCGCAAGTTGGTGGAGCATCTCGCCACTAACCTTGCCATACGTGACAGCCAAGTGGTCCCTGATACGCTTTCCGAGAGCTTCGATCCGCTTCTCGACGTCTTTCATGCCAAAGCGAATAGCGTCGGCAAATACGTCTTCGTTATCGGCCTTTTCAATGAGCATGCGTAGTTCTTGCTCGACCCGCCGATAAGTGGGGAGATAAATAACGGAATGTCGAAAGGCCGCCTTGAGAAAGGCTCTAAGGCGGCTCAAATCTGAGTCGATTCCGGAGCCTAATAGGGGAACGTCGTCATCATAATATGACGCATATCGCACCAGAAGTTCGTATAATTTCGACGTCGGCATCCTGCTACGTCGGTAAATCTGCTGGAATAATGCGTCATTCCGAAGCTCGGATAGGGACGTATGTCGAGAACGTCTGGCCAGATAGGCGATTTCGCCCTCGGTTAGCAGACCTTCCCCGGCCAGCCGACGAAAGAGCCCTAAGCTTGGCTGATCTGCAATATCCCGACGTGGAACCGAAAAGGTGTCTCCAGAAGAGAACTGGAGAATTATCTTATCGAAGTGATAGCGAAGTATGCCCTTCCAATTATCGGCGAGGATACTCTGTAGAACAAAAAGGGCTGTCGTTTTACCCGCACCGTTATCGGCAATGAAGATCGAATGATCCGGTGCAAAGATGAGTTGGACCGTCTGCGCCTTGTGCAATCCAACAATTGAAAAAGCCTCAAGGCGTACGGCGTCCGCTTCAGAGCTTAGAGATGGCTCGGATTGTTCGTCCATAGACAGCACAGTACGTGCGGAATCTCCGGGCCGCAATCCGCGAGCTTATCTGACTTCGCAACATGCGAAGGGGCATCACTCCGCCGCCTCACGCTCCCGCACTGACGCCTTCGCCCGCTTCTTCCTGACCGGCGCCGCAACCACCTCCGCTCGCGTGCCCTGAAGCAGCGGCGCGAGATAGTGGCCGGTATATGAGCGGGGTTCCTGAGCGACTTGCTCCGGTGTGCCCTCAGCGACAATTTCGCCGCCTTTGTCACCACCCTCCGGACCTAAATCAATGATCCAGTCGGCGGTCTTGATGACCTCGAGATTGTGTTCGATCACGACGACGCTGTTGCCCTGTTCGACGAGGGCGTGAAGAACCTCCAGGAGCTTTCGCACATCCTCGAAATGAAGGCCGGTGGTGGGCTCGTCGAGGATGTAGAGGGTCTGGCCGGTGGCGCGGCGGCAGAGTTCCTTGGCGAGCTTCACGCGCTGCGCCTCGCCGCCGGACAGGGTCGTTGCCTGCTGGCCGACCTTGACGTAGCCTAGGCCAACCTCGGCAAGCATTGCCATCTTCTCGCGGATCGGCGGCACCGCCTTGAAGAATTCGACCGCGTCCTCGACCGTCATGTCGAGCACGTCGGCGATCGACTTGCCCTTGAACTTCACCTCCAAAGTCTCGCGATTGTAGCGCTGCCCATGGCAGACGTCGCAGGTGACGTAGACGTCGGGGAGGAAGTGCATCTCGATCTTGATCAGGCCGTCGCCCGCGCACGCCTCGCACCGGCCGCCCTTGACGTTGAACGAGAAGCGGCCGGGCTTGTAGCCGCGCGCCTGCGCCTCCGGCAGCCCCGCGAACCAGTCGCGGATGTTGGTGAAGGCGCCGGTATAGGTGGCGGGGTTGGAGCGCGGCGTGCGGCCGATCGGCGACTGATCGATGTCGATCACCTTGTCGAGATATTGGAGGCCGTCGATCTTCTCGCACGGGCCGCAGACGAGGCGGGCACCGTTCAGCGCGCGGGCGGCGCCGGCATAGAGGGTGTCGATGGTGAAGCTCGACTTGCCCGAGCCCGACACGCCGGTGATGCAGGTGAAGGTGCCGAGCGGGATCGAGGCGCTGACCTGCTTCAGATTGTTGGCGCGGGCGCCGCGGACGGTAAGCTTCTTTCCAGTCCCCTTGCGGCGACTGGAAGGGAGGGGAACGGCTCTGCGGCCTGTGAGATAGTCCGCAGTCAGTGACGCTTCATTACTAAGGACGTCGCTCAGCGACCCGTGGGCCACGACTTCGCCGCCGTGGACGCCGGCGCCGGGGCCCATGTCGATGACGTAATCGGCGCTGCGGATCGCGTCCTCGTCATGCTCGACGACCAGCACGGTGTTGCCGAGATCGCGGAGGCGCTTCAGCGTGACGAGCAGCCGGTCGTTATCGCGCTGGTGGAGGCCGATCGAGGGTTCGTCGAGCACGTAGAGGACGCCGGAAAGGCCGGAGCCGATCTGGCTGGCGAGGCGGATGCGCTGGCTCTCGCCGCCCGACAGGGTGCCGGAGGTGCGGTCGAGGTTCAGGTAATCGAGGCCGACATTGTTGAGGAAGCCGAGCCGCTCGTTGATCTCCTTCAGGATGGCGCGGGCGATTTCGCGCTGCTGAGGGGAGAGCTTTTCCTCCAGTGTCGAGAACCATTCCAGCGCATGGCGGACGGAGCGGCGGGTGGACATCGAAATGTCCTCGCCGGCGATCTTGACGCTGAGTGCCTCCGGGCGGAGGCGGGCGCCCTTGCAGGTCTCGCAGGGCGCGGCGCTCTGATATTTGGCGAGCTCCTCGCGCATCCAGGCGCTTTCGGTCTGGAGCATGCGGCGGTTCAAATTGCCGATAACGCCTTCGAACGGCTTCTTCACCTCGTAGGACTTGCGGCCGTCGATGAAGCGGAGCGTGACCGGGCGGCCTTCGGTGCCGAACAGGATGATGCGGCGGACCTCGTCGGAGAGTTCGTTCCACGGCGTTTCGAGGCTGAAGTCGAATTCGCGGGCGAGGCTGGACAGGACCTGCATGTAATAAGGGCTGGGCGGGTTCGACTTGGCCCAGGGAACGACCGCGCCCTTCTTGATTGACAGATTCTCGTTTGGAACGACCAGCTCAGGATCGAACAGCAGCTTTTCGCCAAGGCCGTCGCAGGCCGGGCAGGCGCCCTGCGGAGCGTTGAACGAGAAGAGCCGCGGCTCGATCTCGGCAATGGTGAAGCCGGAGACGGGGCAGGCGAATTTCTCGGAGAAGACGATGCGGCCTTCAGGCGCGTTGTCGCCGAGCACGACCTTGCCCTCCGGCTGGTCGGTCAGAGCGCCGGCATCGGCGGGATCGAGATAGACGAGGCCCTCGGCAAGCTTCAGCGCGGTCTCTAAGCTGTCGGCGAGGCGCGTCTCGATGCCTTCGCGGACGACGAGGCGGTCCACGACCACCTCGATGTCTTGCTTGTACTTCTTGTCGAGCGCCGGCGCGTCTTCGATGTCATAGAACTGGCCGTCGATGCGGACGCGGGTGAAGCCGCCCTTCTGCCACTCGGCCAGCTCCTTACGATACTCGCCCTTGCGGCCGCGCACGACCGGCGCGAGCAGGTAAAGGCGCGTGCCTTCCGGGAGCGCCATGACGCGGTCGACCATCTGGCTGACCGTCTGCGCGCTGATCGGAAGGCCTGTGGCGGGGCTATAGGGCACGCCGACGCGCGCCCAGAGCAGGCGCATATAATCGTAGATCTCAGTGACCGTCGCGACCGTGGAGCGCGGATTGCGGCTGGTCGTCTTCTGCTCGATCGAAATGGCAGGCGACAGGCCCTCGATGTGGTCAACATCGGGCTTCTGCATCATCTCGAGGAACTGCCGCGCATAGGCGCTGAGCGACTCCACGTAGCGGCGCTGCCCCTCGGCATAGATGGTATCGAAGGCGAGCGACGACTTGCCTGAACCGGACAGGCCAGTGATGACGGTCAGCGTCTCGCGCGGGATGTCGATGTCGACGCCCTTCAAATTATGCTCGCGCGCGCCGCGGACGCTAAGATGAGTCAGCATAGCCTGAGTTGTTCCAGATTTGTTCTATTGTGGCAAGTGCGGCTGACAGAGTCGGCGCAGCCCATCGGAGATGGGTGCGGGAGCCCTCAAAAGCAAGGCGTTACAGGTGCCGCGTCACCGCCGGGGCCCGGTCCTGGCGGTCGTTCTTGCCGTCTTCGTAGATGATCGGGGCGGCGGCCAGTTCTTCTTCGCTGGCATCGTCCAGGCAGGAGACGTTCACGGCCCAGAAATTGCCGCCCATCTTGTCGAGATAGCCGCGCGAGAAAGTGTGACAGCCGCAGCGGGCGCAGCGATAATGGTTGATGTCGCCCGGCGGCCAGGCGGACGGCCGCGCCTTGTAATCGCGAAGGTCGTCCTCGCCTCCGGTGAAGCGGAGCCGGTCGAAGGGGATCAGCGCCTTTTTGTAGCCGGTCTTCAGGCAGAAGCTGCAATTGCAGCGGCGGATACCTTCGGAAAGGTCGATCTCCGCTTCGAACTTCAAGGCGCGGCAGTGGCAGCTTCCGTGATAGGTCTTCAGCATCGTACCTGACCTATCCCCGCCGCGCCCCTGGAGACAAATGAAAAGGGCCCGGAAGCATCGCCTCCGGGCCCTTTGATCTCATTCCTTCAGGAAGCTCAGGGCTTGCTGAGGTGGTTCGACAGGTGCTTGTTCATTTCGAACATGCTGACCTTGTCCTTGCCGCCGAAGATCGGCTTCAGCTTGTCGTCGGCCATGATTTCGCGCTTGTTCTGCGGGTTCTGAAGATTGTTCTTCTTGATGTAGTCCCACATCTTGCTGACCACTTCGGCGCGGGCGATGTTGCCCGAACCCGTGACAGCCGCCAGTTCGTTCGACGGCTTCAGCGGCTGCTGCAGCGCGTTATTTCCTTTTGCCATTTGGGCCCTCCTCTGAAAATTTGTTACCGGTAGAGCGCAAAGCCGTTCCTCGCGCAAGGGGCTTCCAGCGCCATTTACCGTAAGAATTTGTGGGTAAGACCGAAGGGAACGACCTTGTTGGCCGCATCGTGGCCGATATCGGCCCTTCCAACATAGGTTATTCCCGCCCGCTCGCACCAATGGCGGACCACCTCTTCCTCGGTCTCGCCGAAGTCGACGTCATTTTCCGGAACGTCGGTGCAGCGGCCAAGGCGGATGCCCGCCGCGCGCCGGACGCCGGGATTGCTGGTAATGTGGAACATCGACCGGTCGGTCCGGTACATATGTTCGGACACGTCCTCGATCATCAGCACATGGTCCGTCACGTCCGGTTGGAGCGGGGTTCCGAGCAGCTGGCTGAAGACGGTGATGTTGAAGGCGACAGTCTTGTCCGTTCCGGACAGGTTCGGCTCTAGCGAGGAGGAATCTGCTTCAACCAGCCAGGCCAGCGCCCGAAGCACTGCAGCATCGCCGCCGTCACGGAGGATGTCCTTCGGCATCGGCCCATGCGCCACCCGTTCGAAGCCCGCCGCATAGAGGCCGGCGAGCACATAGCCGGCATCGCTATAGCCGAGATATTGCTTCTCTCGCGCCGCAGGGGCGAGCCGGCCGAGCACCTCCTCCGCAATGCGGCAGGAGCCGTAGCCGCCGCGCGCGAACCAGAGCGCGTCGAAGGCAGGATCGTTGGCGACCTCGAGGAAAGCCTTCGCCCGCACTGCATCGGTGCCGGCGAAGTGGTTGTGCACCTCGAAACATTGCGCGTGGAAGACGATCTCGGCGGATGGAAATTGAGCGGCGGCGAGGGCGGTAACCCGCTCCGCCACGTCGCGCGTGATCGGCGTCGACGGCGCAACCACTCCGATCCGCATGTCCGCTCCCCTCAAAGCCTTTGAAATGGCCGAGGCTTCTCCCTAGGGCATCGGCATGAATCGCGCCAAATCCTATTTCTTTTGCGGCATCGGCGGCAGCGGCATGTTGCCGCTCGCCTGCATCGTGCGCGGGCAGGGTGCCGACGTCGCCGGCTCAGACCGGTCGCTCGACCAGGGGCGCGTCGCGGACAAGTTCGCTTTTCTGGAGCGGCAGGGCATCCGCCTGTTTCCGCAGGACGGCAGCGGCGTCACCAGCCCCGACCAGTTGCTCGTCACCTCCGCAGCCATCGAGGAAACGGTGCCGGACGTGCAGGCGGCGAACCGCGTCGGCGCAAGCCGCGTGACGCGGCCGGAGCTGCTCGCCCAACTGTTTAACGCGGCGCCACTCAGCATCGCCTGCGGAGGGACCAGCGGCAAATCGACTACGACCGGGATGATCGGCTGGATCCTGCACGAAGCCGGTCGCGACCCGATCGTCATGAACGGGGCCGTGATGAAGAATTTCGTGACCCCCGACACGCCGTTCGCAAGCGCCCTCGTCGGCAAGGGCGATGCGTTCGTAAGCGAGGTGGACGAGAGCGACGGCTCGATCGCGCTTTACCGGCCGCGCATCGCCGTGCTCGGCAATGTCACGCTGGACCATAAGAGCATGGACGAGCTTCGCGGCCTCTTCCGCGGCTTCATCGGCAAGGCCGAAACCGCGGTTCTGAACCTCGACGATGAGGAGACGCGGCGGCTAGCCGGAGAGGTCGATCCCCAGCGGCTGATGACCTACAGCTTCTCGGACGAGGAGGCGGACCTTCTCGGCGGCAACGTGACGGAAGAGCCGCTCGCGATCTCCTTTTCCGCCACGAGGCGCGCGACGGGTGAAGCGATCGAGGTGCGGCTGCAGGTGCCGGGGCGGCACAATGCTTCAAACGCCCTAGGTGCCCTTGCCGCTGCGTCCGCAGCCGGCGTTGATCTCGCCACCGCGTCCGCGGCCCTCTCCGGCTTCAAGGGACTTCGCCGCCGCTTCGAAGTGGTGGGCACCAAGGGCGGGATCAGCGTCATCGACGATTTCGGGCACAATCCCGACAAGATCGCCGCGACGCTCGACACGCTCAACGCCTTTCCGGGCCGGCTCCTCATCCTGTTCCAGCCGCACGGCTACGGCCCGCTGAAGACGATGGGACGGGAGCTTGTCGCCTGCTTTGCGGAGCGGATGAAGGCCGAGGACGTGCTGTTGATGCCCGATCCGGTCTATTATGGCGGCACCGTGGACCGGAGCGTCGGCAGCGCCCAGATCATCGAAGGCGTCAGGGCGGCCGGGCGGCAGGCCGAGCATATTCCCGAACGCGCGGCCTGCGGCGAGCGGCTTGCCGAACTTGCCCGGCCCGGCGACCGCATCATCGTCATGGGCGCGCGCGACGACACATTGTCGCTGTTCGCAGCCGAGCTGCTCGAAAAGCTTTAGGATGGACGGGGCCCCGGCCTCCCCTGCCGGGGCTGGCGACAGGCGCATCGGGGTGGGCTTCCGGAGGCGAGTCGCCGTTCGTCGGAAGCGATTATAGCAGTTTTCGCAAGGAGATGGTGCGAAGATGAGGCTGCGAAACGATTTTACCTGAGGGTGCCGCCGAAACATTCTGCCTGGGCTCACGTTGCTAGCCCGAAACAGGTCCCCTGGACCGCAATCGCAGGAGCTTTTCAGGAATGGCAAAGGCAAAGAAGGCAGGAACAGCGAATGAGGGCGCGGAAGGCGCCAACACATCCGGACGCGGCGGCAAGCGCCGCTCGAAGATTTCCGGGAAGGTCAAGGACGCCGGAAAGACGGCCGGTAAGGCCGCGCAGAAGCTGGCCGAGCAGCCGGTCGTGGCCGAAGCCGTCGCCGCAGCACTGATGGCTGCCGCAGCTTCCCTCACCAACCGCAAGGTTCGGAACGCCGTCCGGGGCGAGGCCAGCGACGTCGCCGAAGACACGAAGGCTGCGGGCGCGGCCATCGGCAAGGCGGTAAAGAAGGTGCTGATCGACGCGGCGCGCGAACTTCTCGAACGCTATGACGACGATAGCGGCGAAAAGAGGCTCAGCCGCAGCGAGCCCCAAGGCGGCGAAAGCGGCGGCCAGGGTGACGACGGCAGGAAGGCGAAAGGGGCCGAGGGCCCGACAGACCGCTGAACCGCGCTCTTTCCTCCGGCGTTGATAGCGCCGGAAGGAAAGAGGCAATGGCACAGCAGAACCAGGGCGGCGGCATCAACGAAGCCGCGCTCGCGGACACGGAGAAGGAAGATCTGGGCGGCGCTGGCGGATCCAGCGGCGGCGGCACGATCGCCGGCAGCGGCGAGCCCTCCGGCGGCACGACTGGCGGCACCGGCGGAACGGAAGGCGGCGTGCCTGGCGACATGCTGGGCGGCGAAACGCCGATGGGCGCGGGCGCCGGCGCGCTGGCGGGGCTCGACGGCGGCGGCATTGCGGCGGAAGCGGCGGCGCTCGGCACCGCCCATGGCAGCCTTGCCGACGCGGCGGAGCGCGAGGGCGGCGCCGAACGGCTGAGCGGCGGCCCCACCGGGGCGGAGGCGATCGGACAGGGCGCGCGCCGCGGTGAGACGGGTTCGGGAACGCCCGGTGACAAAGGCGACCTTGGCGGCGGCGGCAGCGGCACGGGGCCGGCCGGGATCGCAAGCCCCGGCGGTGAAGGCCGCGCCTAGAGAAGCTTAGGCGAGTACGGGCTGGGGCTGCGGCTCGGCCTTGGCGGCTTTTTCCGTTTCCAGCCGGGCGCGCATCCGGTCGGTACGCTCGGCGCGGGCGGCCATGCTGAGCCACGCAGCCTCGGCCCGGAGGCAGCGGTCGCGGACGTTGGTGAGCGAAGCGATCTCGGCCTCGGCACGGGCTTCTGCAGCACGGGCGAGGTAGAGTTCTTGATTAGTCATGAGATTTCCTGCGGCCAAGATGAAGCGGCGGCAACCTTCACGGTCCCGCGGCTATCTAACGACCGGAGGCGCCAAAGGTTCAAAAGCTTCTTCATTGAAGCCTTTAGTCCGGTAATATGCGTCATCGCGACATGGAAAAGGGACCGGATCGCCCCCGACCCGGTCCCTTGCCCCTGCTATGCCGCTCAGGCTTAGCTGTAGAAAATGTGAACGCCGACCTTCTTTTCGCGGTCGAGGTTCTTCCGCCATACCGGCGCGACGTAATCGGCATGGTACCAGAGGACATCCTCGCTCACTTCGGCAGCGGCCTTCTTGAGCGCGATTTCGGAGATGGCGACGGCCTTCTTCCAGGCCTTGGAGGCGCGGTTCGCTTCCGGAATGCGGCCCGTCTCGTTGACGAAGGAGAACTGCCAGGGCTGCTCGACGACTTCGCAGATGGTGTCGGGATATTTCTTGGAAGCGACGCGGTTCAGGACCACTTCGGCGACCGCGAGCTGACCCTCGATCTGTTCGCCGCGCGCTTCGAAGTAAACGGCGCTGGCGAGGCAATCCTGCTCCTGGTCGGAGACGTCGGTCGCCTCATAGGCGCTGACCAGCTCGGGAAGGGCACGGGGACGCGGCACGGCGGCCTCGGCGGCCTGCATGACGGTCTTGGTGATCGCCTCGATGTCGCCGGCTTCGTTGAGGGCGCCTTCGCCCATCGTCGCAGAAGCGTGGTCGAGGTAGCTGGCGCCCTGCGGCGCGACATCGATACGGGAGGCTTGGGAAGGTCCGGCGAAGCCTGTCGTCAGGCCAAGGGCAAGCACAGCCGCGGCAATGCCGCCGGCACGGGCGAATTTGATCATCCAGCTCTCTCTTGTCTATGCCTTCGGCTGATCTTCTAGGGCGCGAGAACCGCGCCTGATCGCCCCCGGACTTTGCGGCCACCCTGCTCTTCAGTCCCCGGGTGGCCCCCGCTCTTGGGATGCATGGTTAATGACCTTTTCACCGATTCGACGCAAGCAAATGCACCCCGTCCGTCGATGAGCCGTTCGCATCCTGAGATGAACGTTCCAAAATCCATGGAACTTAGCGTTTTCTAAGTAAACTCAACCACTTCGCTTGTGGATAAATGCTGTAGAATCTGTGGCTAAGAAGCGTTTCCAGCGTCACTTTCGGCCACCTGAGGAGCCGCCTGATCTACTCCGGCGGTAAGCCGTACGAAGGCGCTCGAGACCCAGCCGGAGGAGCAGGGTCCCTGATAGTTGCGGCGGCTGGAGGCAGGCTCGGAAACGCCGCAGCTCTGGCTCGCGCCCGCCGCGTCGTAGACAATGCCGAACCATTTCTGGTCGTGGCTTCGCGTGCAGATGAAGAAGCGGCTGCCGGCAGGAACCGACCCCGCCTCGTCGGCCGTGTCGAAGGGAGCGGCCCGGACCGGAAGCCCTGCGCCCGCCGGCACGTTCCGCGTCGTTCCTGCCGCGCCGCAGGCCGGGAAGCTCGGCCCGAGCTCGCCCACGCGCACCGGCACGGCCGCGCTTCGGACCGGGCCGGAGACAGGCCTTTCCTCCTTGATGTCGTCGGCGAAGTGATTGTCCTGAACGGTCTCGCCGCAGGCGGCGGCAAGGAGGGGGGCGAGGAGGATGGCGCTGCGCATAACCTCACTCTGGCTTGCGCGGCTGCCAAAATCCAGCCTAGCCATTCCGCGTCACCCTTAAGCGAAAGGCGCGTACTCAAGATGGCCTATTGGCTGATGAAGTCGGAACCGCACAAATATAGCTGGGACGATCTCGTCCGCGACGGCGCCACCGATTGGGACGGCGTCCGCAACAATGCCGCCCGCCTCCACCTCCGCGCGATGAAGCCGGGCGACGAAGCCTTCTTCTACCACAGCAACGAAGGAAAGGCGGTGGTCGGCATCATGCGCATCGCGGGCGAGGGCAAACCCGATGGCCCTGAGGGCGCCTGGGTGAAAGTCCCCGTCGAACCCGTCCGCCCGCTTCCCCGCCCCGTCACGTTAGCCGAGATCAAGGCCGAACCAAAGCTCGCCGGGATGGAGCTCATCCGCCAATCCCGCCTATCAGTGTCACTGGTGCGGGATGAGGAGTGGAAGAAGATACTCTCACTCGCCAGCGAAAAGAACTGAGCCGCTAGTCGCGGCCCAGATTGCACCTGCGCGCTGCCGTTCGACGGCCCGCCCCGCAGGCTAAGGAAGCCAATCTCTCCTTATTGTACAGGTTTCAAACCGGTGCGCTGCGCCGCCTCGATTGCATCCTTGGTCAAGAGGCGGTGCTCGGCCCATTGCGCCTTGGTCATACATTTCCTCTTCGTCGCCAGCCGGGACCCGATAACAGTCTGATTTTCGCAGATGATTTTGTCACCATCGCTCTTTTTCTCAGAAGATTTCGGCTCGTCCGCGTTGGCGGGCATGGTGAGGACATGTGTGAGCAAGGCTGTACGCGTCAAAAAGTGGAGGGCACTCTTCAATGAAAACTCCTTCCGTTCCGGCTGCCGGCCCATTCTTCTAAAAACTCTACTCCAAGCATTTTCGTCCGATTTGACGGGCCAGATAACTGCAAAGGGATTATTTCTAGGGCTCCATTGTCAATTCAACACTTCTTCTCAAGAGTGCAGGTGCTGCCTCCGCGCTGTAGGGAGTCAACCGCATCCTTCGTAGCTAAGCGATGCTCCTCCCACTGCGCCCTTGTGAGGCACTTCCTCTTAACAGCCAATCTCGAACCGATGACCGTCTGATTTTCGCAGATCACCTTGTTCGGATCCTTTGCCTTATTCGACGAGCCAGTCTCTGCCGCGGCTGCGGGAAGAGGGAGGCTTGGAGCGAGCAAAGCTCCAGATGCGACGAAACCGAGCAACATCCTCATCGATAATCCTCCTATAGCGCGGCGAGAATGCCCCAATATCCAAGCTATTCCAAGTAATTTTGAGTTCGTGCCACAGCGCGCGCCCATCGGAAAGACCAATGGTCCGCCCGCCTCAATACGGGTTGCTATCTCCATGTCGGCTCGTCACACTAAGCCGTTTCAAAGGGGGAATGTTCCATGCGCTCGATCCTGCTTGCCGCGATGTTTGCCGCTGTCGCTCCACTTGCCGTGCAGGCGCATGAGGCGCAGGCGCCTGCCGCCCGATCGAGTCCGGTCCCTAAGGAGCAACTGCTGAAGCCGCCCGCCGACGCCGATCACTATGTGGTGGTGTCCGAGGCGGGGAAGCATGGCGACCAGTGGCGCTGGCAGCTTCCCGACGGCCGCACCGCCTATCGCTGGTCGCAGGAGCTACGCGGCTGGATCACCGAGATGGACCAGGTGCAGACGCTCGCGCCGGATGGGACGGTTCAGGCGCTCGAAGTCCGCGGCGTCACGCTCTCCGGCGACGCCGCCGAGACCTTCCGCGTCGAAAACGGCCGCGCGACCTGGAAGACGGCGACCGACAGCGGCGAAGCGTCGGCCGGCGGCTGGTACATCCCCGCGGGCGGCGTCGGCATCGCCAATGCGCCGTTGATCGAGAAGCTCGCCGCGGCGGGCGACGCGGGCGTCGACTTCCTGCCCAGCGGCAAGGGGCGGATGAGCTTCGGCGAGACGGTCACCGTTCAGGGACCCAGCGGGCCGAAGAAGCTCCAGCTTGCCTTCATGCGCGGCATCCTGCCTTCGCCGATCCCGGTCTGGCTCGACGAGAACAAGCGCTATTTCGCCAGCATCGATTACATCTCGACGATCCCTGCCGGCTACGAGGACGCTCTGAAGCAGCTTCGCGACGCGCAGGATCGTGCGACGGCCGCCGAAGTGAAATCGGTCGCTTCCCGCTTCCTCACCACCGCCGCCAAGGCGCCGGTGCTGTTCGACAACGTGCAATTGTTCGACGCCGACAAGGGGGTCTTCCTCGCCGCGCGCGCCGTGCTCGCGCAGGATGGCAAGATCGCCGCGATCGGCGCCGCGGGCTCGCTGAAGGCGCCGGCCGGGGCGCGCACCATCGACGGCCGGGGCAAGACGCTCGTCCCCGGCATCTGGGACAGCCACCTTCATATCGGCGACGACTGGAGCGTGCTGTCGAACGTCGCCAACGGCATCACCAGCTTCCGGAGCCCCGGCACCACCTTCGACCGCGCTGTCGAGGCGACCAAGCGCCGCGCCTCCGGCGACCTCCTGATGGGCGAACCCTTCATCTCGGTCATCATCGACAAGAAGGACCCGCTCGCCGCCCAGGGCGCGGAAGTGGTCAGCAGCCAGGAGGAAGCGATCGCCACCGTCCGCAGGATCAAGGATGCGGGCCTCTGGGGCGTCAAATTCTACACCTCGATGAATCCCGCCTGGATCGCCCCCGCTGCGGCCGAGGCGCATCGCTTGGGCCTCCACGTCCACGGCCACGTGCCGGCGACGATGAAGCCCAGCGAAGCCGTCGCCGCCGGCTATGACGAGCTGACGCACCTCAATTTCGTCGTCATGGAATCGATGCCGAAGGAGGTGATCGACAAGGCGAACACCCGGCAGCGGATGGAAGGGCCCGCGCGCCTGTTCAAGGACGTCGACCTCGACGGGCCGCTGATGACGAACTTCATCGCGGATCTCGCCCGCCGTAAGACGCTGGTCGATCCGACGCTCGTCATCTTCGAAGGCTTCCTGACGCAGGATGGCGGCAAGCCCCACCCGGCCTACGCGCCCTATATGGGCATCATCTCGCCGGTTCTGGAGCGCTCGCAATTCACCTCCGGCGGCTATCCGCTCGTCGATGGCTTCACCCGCGACGATTACCGCGCAAGCTATGCGAAGATGGTCCAGCTGGTCGGCAAGCTGCACAAGGCCGGGGTCCCGATCCTCGGCGGCACCGACGGCTGGGGCATCGAGCTGATCCGCGAGCTTGAAATCTACCAACAGGCCGGCTTCACCCCCGCCGAGGCGCTACAGAGCGTCACCATCCTCCCCGCCCGCGTCGTCGGCGCCGACAAGCGCACCGGATCGATCGCGGTCGGCAAGGAAGCCGACATGGTGCTGGTGGACGGCGACCCCTCAAAGGAAATCGGCGCCCTCCGCCGCGTCCTCACTGTGGTCAGCGACGGCTATGTGATGGACGGCGACGAGTTGCGGAAGGCGGCGGGGTATAGCGGCAGGCCGAAATAAGGCTGCCCAAGCGCAGCGCCCCGGCTGCAACGCAGCCGCCGAAGCAGGGCGAAGAGAGAGAGCAGGCGTTTCGGCTAGCGTTGGCTTTAGCCGAACCGGCCAACGTCAGGAAATTACTTCGTGACGGCATCTTCCTCCGACCGTCCCGTCTCAGCGGGCCCATTCTGGACGGACATACGTTGCGGGGGAATGGAAACCAGACTCATCGTCGCCTACTCGCTTATAGCGGCCATCATTGCCGTGGCCGCCATTCTCCTCGGCTTAGGTTGGTATCGCCGCCGCGAGAGACGGCTGTTCAACGAACGGGGATACAGGAAGCGCGGAAGCTAAAGCGCTTGTCAAAAGAAGCATCTGCTCAGGTGGTCTTTGCGTGCCGCCGGAGAGCCTCCGCGACTGCGTCCTTGAGGTTGGTGTAGCGGTAGCCGCCATATTCGAAGTAGTCGGCGGGCACTCGTATGATGCCATGCTTCTTCATCTGCGCATCCATCTCGGCCGGCGAAGTGTCGCTGGGCTGCGCGTGGGTGGAGGAGGTCATTGCGCGGTACCTCCTAGCTCGGCACGTGCCTGCCGAAGCACTCGAGCATGATGCTCGAAAAGACCGCGGCGCCCGCAGAATGATCCGTCCGAGGCCCGCTCCGAAAAGTTGCTCGTCATGCGGTCCGCGTGGGCCTCGGGACTTTCATCGGCGCTGCGGCGGGAGTTACTAAACGATGTGATCATCTCGGTTCTCCCATTGCTTGAGCAGGTGCGTTAGCTTCCGGCTGGTGGACGTATTTTAGCAGACCGGCTCGTTCGATCTCCGCCTGCCCCTCAAGGAACTGCTCCACACGGATCAGCCCTGCAGCGCTTTCAATCGCCAGGTCGATAGGCCTTCCGCCAAGGAGCTTCTGGTGCGTGTTGAGGAAAGCGCGAACCGCGTCGGTGGATGTAAGAGCGAGCTGAGCGGAACGAACCGCCTTACCCTGCCGCACCTTCTCGTCGAGCGAAAGAGGTGGAGCTGAAATCCGCGTCTTGGACCAGGATCTCATCGCCGGGGCTCCCCTTCGACGCCAGGCTCTCGGGCCGGTCCTTGCTCCGGACCTTTCGAATGACCGCCGCCAGCTGCTGCTTCGATGCTGTAGCGGCCGGCCAGCTCGAGGTGGACCAGACGCGCCTCGGCGCTGCTTGCGTCCTGCGCCATATCCAGCGACTCCTGCTGCCTGCGGAGCCAAAATGCCTTTTCCATGGAAATCACCTTAGATGTGCAAGCGGGAGCACATGAGTGTCTCTCTGTCACGAGATGCTTGCTGAGGGATCAGGTGATATCCTCAATATAGGAACTCCGTCCTGGATTACGACCACCCCTAATTCTGGGCGGCGTGTTCCCCAGGCAAGGGGAACAGGATCGTCACCGTCACGCCAGGATCATTCTCCACATTCATCTTGCCCCTAATCTGACGCACCAGGGCTTCGACTATGCCAAAGCCAAGCGATCCTTCGCGTACGCCCGACATCCCTTTTCCATCGTCTGAGATCGTCATCCGGACCTGCGATGTGCCTTCCCGAGCAGCCTCTACGAGGATCGTGCCACAATCGGGATGTGGGAAGGCGTACTTCACCGCATTTGTGATGAGCTCCGTGGCGACAATCCCGAGCGGTATGGCGACGTCGGCATGGACCAGGATATTTTCCTCCAACTGCGTGCGCAGCTCAATGCAATCGTCATGCTCGGTGATCGGCCGCAACGCCTCGCAGAGATCGCCGAGGTAGGTGGCGAGATCCACGCGCTGCGACGTTTCGGATTTGCTCAGAAGGTCGTGGACGCGCGCCATCGCCATCAGCCGGTCCTGCGCTTCTTCGAACAGAGCCTTGACGGAAGGGTCCTGCTGGCGGCGCCCCTGAATTCCCAGCAGCGATGAGGCGATGGAGAGGCTGTTCTTGGCCCGGTGATTGACCTCCGCCAGCAGCATCTCCTTCTCCCCGACCAGGCGGGTCAGCACATCGTTCGCGCGCTGCAGCTCCCGCGTCCTCTCCTCGACCTTGTGCTCCAGCTCGCGCGTGAGCAGGCGCAGATCCTCTTCCGCCTCGAACCGGCGGGTGATGTCGAGATAGGACATGAAATGGTGAAGGACCTTGCCCTGCCCGTCGTCCAAGGGACTGGCGAACAGCATCGCGTGAAACGGCGTGCCGTCCTTCTTGTACTGGACGAGCTCCAGCGTTTCGTCCCGCCCCGCCTCCATCGCCGCTTCATATTGGCGGATCGAGGCGGGATCGGTGCCGTCCCCGTTCATGAAATGCGGGTCCTGCCCGTTCAGCTCCTCCGGCGTGTACCCGGACAGCTTGATGAAGGCTTCGTTGGCGAAGATGATCGGATTGCCGGGCAGGGTGGCGTCGGTGACGATCATCGGCATGCGCGTGATCCGTACCGCGTCGACGAAAAAGCCGCCTTGCTCCCGCACATTGTCGATCCGGAGCTCGGATCTGGTGCGGGCCGGCGTGTCGGCGAGATTCTCTTCGAAATTGTTCAAGGTGAGGCCCTCTTGCGCACAGGCTGGTCTGCCTGGTTGCGCGTCCAGCGTTCTCAAGGGAGAGTCCGGGTTGGCCTGACTGCCGTGCAGCCTCTGCCTACCCCATCCGCCGAGGTGCAGTGGAACGAACTACTCTAGCCTATGTTGACCCGCCATGACACCCCAGCCCAATGCCCGGTCTGTTCTCATCGTCGAGGACGAAGCCTTCACCCGGATGGCGGCGGTGGACACCGTCACCGATCTCGGCTTCGAAAGCTTCGAGGCGGGCGATGCCGCTGAGGCGCTGGACGTGCTCGAGGAACATCCGCAGGTGAACATTCTCTTCACCGACATCAACATGCCGGGCACCATGGACGGACTGGCTCTTGCCCAGCTCGTCCACGAAGTCCGGCCGGAAGTAGAGTTGATCATCACCTCCGGTGCCCAGACCCTGGCGGAGGAGGATATCCCCGACCACGGGGCTTTTCTTCCTAAGCCCTACGCACCGGACCAGCTCGCCGCCTTGCTGCAGGACGGGGTCAGGAGCCGGAGCATAAGCGGTCAAAGCACGGATTGACGCGGCGGCCGGATGATCCGGCCCGCCTGATTGGAAAGCGTGCACGGCCTTTCGGCTGCGGCACTGCGCAACGAGGAAACAAACATGGACGGAACCGGCGAATATCGGCTGCGCGGCGCCGACGGCCACACCCACACGGCTTTCGTTAACGACCGCAGCATCGCGTTCAACATCAGCGAAAAGCTCTACCGCTGGCGCGGCTACAAGCCTTCCTTCGACGAGCTGCCCTGGGTCGAAGCAGGCGCGCCGTTGCCACCCCGGACAGCTAGGACTCGCATCAAGGCGCGCTAGGGGGCGCTCTCGTTAGCGATGAAAGTCTCTACGCGGCCTCGCTCTTGCGGCTTTGCCGCTTTCGCTCATGGGGATCCAAATACCGCTTCCGCAGCCTGATCACCTTCGGCGTCACTTCCACCAGCTCGTCGTCCTGGATGTAGGCGATGGCCTGTTCCAGGGTCATTCGGCGCGGCGGGGTGAGGCGGATGCCTTCGTCCTTGCCGCTGGCGCGGAAGTTGGTGAGCTGCTTCGATTTCAGCGGGTTGACCTCAAGGTCCTGGGGCTTCGCATTCTCGCCGATGATCATGCCTTCGTAGAGCTTGTCGCCGGGCGAGATGAAGAGGATGCCGCGCTCTTCCAGGGCATTGAGGGCATAGGCGACCGCCTCGCCCTGCTCCATCGAGATGAGGACGCCGTTCTGACGGCCCTGGATCGGGCCCTTATAGGGGCCGTATTTCTCGAACAGCCGGTTCATGATGCCGGTGCCGCGCGTGTCGGACAGGAACTCGCCATGATAGCCGATGAGGCCGCGTGAGGGCGCGGAGAAGGTGAGGCGGGTCTTGCCGCCGCCGGACGGGCGCATGTCCGTCATCTCGGCCTTGCGGAGGCTCATCTTCTCCACGACCGTGCCCGAAAATTCGTCGTCCACGTCGACGACGACCGTTTCATAAGGCTCCTCGCGGCCGTTGGGGCCGTCGCGGAAGAGGACGCGGGGGCGGCTGATCGACAGCTCGAAGCCTTCGCGGCGCATCGTCTCAATGAGGACGCCGAGCTGCAATTCGCCGCGGCCGGCCACTTCGAACGCGTCATTGTCGTGCGCGGAGGTGACGCGGATCGCGACATTGGTTTCCGCCTCGCGCTCAAGCCGGTCGCGGATGACGCGGCTCTGCACCTTGTCGCCGTCCTTGCCCGCGTACGGAGAGTCGTTGACCGCGAAGCTCATCGCCAGCGTCGGCGGGTCGATCGGGCGCGATGCGACGGGCTCGGTGACGCCGGGCGCGGCGATGGTGTTGGACACGGTCGCCTTGGTGAGGCCGGCAATGGCGATGATGTCGCCCGCCTCCGCGCTGTCCACGGGCACGCGCTCCAGGCCGCGGAAGGCGAAAACCTTGGTGGCGCGGCCGGATTCCACGGGATTTCCATCCACGTCGATCGCGGCGATCGGCATGTTGACGTCGAGCTTGCCGCTTTCGACGCGGCCGGTGAGGATGCGGCCGAGGAACGGGTCGCGGTCGAGCAGGGTGGCGAGCATCTTGAACTCGCCCGACGTGTCGAGGCCGGGCTCCGGCACGTGATCGACGATCTTCTGGAACAGCGGCGTCAGGTCGCCCGAGCGGACGTCGTCCGTCTCGCCCGCATAGCCGGCGCGGCCGGACGCGTAGAGAACCGGGAAGTCGAGCTGGTCGTCATTCGCATCGAGGCTGAGGAACAGTTCGAAACATTCGTCCAGCACTTCGGCGGGGCGCGCGTCGGGGCGGTCGATCTTGTTGACGACGACGATGGGGCGAAGGCCGAGCGCGAGCGCCTTGCCGGTCACGAACTTGGTCTGCGGCATCGGCCCTTCGGCCGCGTCCACCAGCAGGATGACGCCGTCGACCATGCTGAGAATGCGTTCCACCTCCGCGCCGAAGTCCGCGTGGCCCGGCGTGTCGACGATGTTGATCCGCGTGTCGTTCCATTCAACGGACGTGCACTTGGCCAGGATCGTGATTCCCCGCTCTTTCTCCAAGTCATTGGAATCCATGGCTCTTTCTTCCACGCGCTGGTTGTCGCGGAAGGTGCCGGACTGGCGGAACAGCTGGTCGACCAAGGTCGTCTTGCCGTGATCGACGTGCGCAATGATCGCCACGTTGCGGAGGCTCATGGGATTAAACTCTCGAGGATGAGGGAAATGTCGCCGCGCCCTTAACCGGACAATGCGGCAGGGGCAAGGCAGGCGGACAGGCTAGAGTCAGGTTCGGGCGCGTAAATGCCGCTGCAAAGGGTGCAGATGCAGATCAGTCGGCAAAATCGCGACCGAATGGTTTCGGCGACCGCCGTGGGGCTCTTCCACGCGGCGCTCGGCTATGTGCTGATCACGAGCTTCGGCTTTCAGCTTCCGGCGGAAGTGACGGAACGGATGAAGATGTTCGATGTGACGGAAGAGCCGCCGCCGCCGCCCGCCGAGCCTCCGCCCGCCGACGAAGCGCCTTCCGAAAAGCGCCAGACCAAGGATCCGGAAGGCGCTGCCTCGCCCGCGAACCTCAAAGACACGCCGTCGCCGATCATGGCGCCGAAACCGAAGATCGTCATTCCCATCCCGCCGCCCGTAGTTGCGGCGCCGGCTGCGGGGCAAGGCAATGCGCCCGCCGCGGGCGCGGCTAATGTCCCGGGGCCGGGGACCGGAAGCGGCGGGATCGGCACCGGCCTCGGCAGCGGCCTTTTCGGCAACGGCACCGGCGGCGGCGGCGGCGGACGAGCATCGCGGGCCCGGCACATAGCGGGCGGCATTTACGATGGCGACTATCCGCCGGGCCCATTCGCGCGCGGCATCGGCGGCACCGTTTACCTGCGCTTTGTCGTGCAGCCGAACGGCCGCGTGAGCAATTGCCGCGTCACCCGGTCGAGCGGCAACCGCGACCTCGACACCACCACCTGCCGCCTGATCGAACGGCGCTTCCGCTACCGCCCCGCGCTTGATCCGTCCGGACGAGCCGTGCCCGAGACCGTCATTGGCCAGCACGAATGGGAAGCGGCGCGCCGGCCCGACGTCTGGATGGAAGCCACGATACCGGAAGACTAGAAGCTCAACCTGACCTTCACTGCCGCGCCCTTATCGTCCTTGTTCGCGTCGACGTGACCGGGCTCGGTGCGGAGGAAGGCGTTAAGACCGAGATAGCCATTGAGGAAAGCGACGCCGTAGGCGACTTCATAATCGATCTCGCGGCCCGTCGGCGCGAGCGACAGGAGCCGTGCTTCATAGCCGACCGCGCCGGTCGCGTAATCGTAGGAAACCGGCACATTGAGCGCATATCCGCCCGAGCGGACCCGAAGCGGCTGCGTCACGCGGAAGGCCAGCTGATCGGTGGGATCGAAAGCGCCTCGCCGAACAAGGTCGAACGAGAAGGCGTCTGAGGAGAGGCGCCCGCCCTTTGAAAGCGCGCCTGTGCCCCCCATCGCCGTACGCCCGAAGCGGTAGCTGGCAAGCGCATCCCAGCCCGCGCCGAGCGGCAGCTGGAGGCTTGCGTCCGCGAAGTTGCTCGTCGATCCGCCTGCTGAATAGGCCTCCGAGAAGCGCCCGCCGAGAACGGTCTTTTCCTCCCTGAGACGGGAGATGCCGAGGCTCCACTGGGCGGGACCGAGCCTTCCGTCTGCCGTGAGCGAACTGATCGTATAGGCTTCGTCGTCAAAGCGCGCGGCGCCCGGTCGCCCGACCGCGCCGCGCTCCGCCGTCATAGTGAAGCCAAGACCAGCAATCGAGTGCCGGATGGCAAGGCTGCTGTTGCCCGTTGCCTGAAAGCCCGTCCGCGTCATCGGATCGCGCGCAGCAAGGAAGGACGCGCCGCTCTGGCCCGCAAGCCTCTGGGCGAGGGCCTTGCCACTCTCGGAAAAGCCGAGCGCAAGCGCCGTTTTCGGCGAAAGCCGGCTTAATGCCAGACCGGCCACGGCCTTCGCTTTCCGGACGTCCTCATAGGTAAGCCCGGCCTGCGACACTGCGATTTCGGGACGGCCCTGAAGATCGTTCCTGGTCGTGATCGAGACTGCGATGCCGCCGAGGTCGGTGCCGCCGGTCGAATAATCGTAGCTGTTTATCGACTGGCCGAGCGGCTGCTCCGCCGCCGCCGCCGAAAGCGTTTTTTCCAAATTCATCGTGAAGGCACGGGAATAGCCATCTAGAATGATCGCCCCTTTTAGGGCTCCGCTGGCGTCTCCCATGGCGGGCGATGCCTCTACTTCAGCGAGCGAAGAAACGCCCACAGCGGCTCCTGCCAACGAGCTCTTTCCCATGGGTTGGAATGCTCTTTCGATGTTGAGGATTCCGCGACCGTAGACTTCATCCGTACCAGAAGCGCCGGCGTCGTCGGCACTGTTCAGGAGAATTTCTACAATTTGTCGCCCGGTCAGGTTCGGAAAAGCACCGGCCAACAAGGCTGCAGCGCCGCTGATGAGCGGCGCCGAAACAGAAGTTCCGCTCACGGAGCTGTAACTTCCAGGGGTTTCGTTCGGTGTGAGAACATATACGCCAAGCGCGCTTAGGTACGATGCCGCCGTTGACCCCGCTCGGTTCGAAAAGGAGGCGATTTGCCCCTGTTCGTCATTAGCACCGGCAACGATGAGGAGCCCATCACCGGCCGCGAGATTCTGGCTCACGTAACTGTCAGCGTAAGGCAGGCCTTCATTGCCCGCCGACAATACCATGACGATTCCGGCTGCAGCGGCCCGCGAAATCGCGCCCATAAGTTCAGTGTCGCTGTTTCCGTTTGCTACCGAGAGATTAATCACCCTAGCACCCTGCTCGCGCGCGATATCGATGGCGCGAGCTACGTCATCATTATCGGATAGACCGTTGCAGGGCCTTCCGCCGGGTACGCAAATCCAGTCGGTCCTCAACGCAAGTATGGTCGCTTCATAGGCAACGCCGTATACCGCCTGGCCATCTTTTGCGGCGGCCAGCGCACCAGCAACAAGAAGCCCATGGTCAAGATCCGGGTTCCACAGGCCCCTGTTGCCGGCCACGTCACGGCTCGCCGGATCAATGCGTCCGGCGAACTCTGGATGATTGGGATCGATACCAGTGTCGACGACCGCGACTTTAACACCCTTGCCGGTGGCACCAGCTTGATAAGCCGCTGTTGCTTTTGACGAGTTTGACCCTCTGGAGCGCGCCGCCTCGTGCTCAAAGTTCGCCGGTGGCAAAGGCGGCGGCGGAGGAGGCGGAGGAGGCGGAGGAGGCGGCGGCGGAGGTGGCGGAGGAGGCGGAGGAGGCGGCGGAGGAGGAGGGGGCGCAGGGGGCGCGGGCGGGTTAGGCTGGGGACCAGCTCCGCTACCACCGCCGCAGCCCTGCACGGCCAGAGCCGCGACACAGACCGACAGGATCAAAGCCGCTTTCACGGCCGGATTACCGTTGCTGCCAATCATGTTCCCCCCAAAGAGCAAACTTTTTCGTTGCAGCGGGGAAATGAAACGACAGCTCTAAACATCAAGTTAAGGCTGTTTTGCGGGTCTGGGTGCCGCGATCAGTTCAGCCACCAGCGGAGTGCATAGGCGACGCTGGCGACCATCAGGACGCCGCCCGCCCATAGCCCGACGAACCAGGCGAGCTGCTTTGCGCGCATCAATGATAACCTTCTTCGTCAACTTTGCCGCGGAAGACCCAATAGGCCCAGGCGGTGTAGGCGAGGATCACCGGGATGAGGATCGCGGCGCCGACCAGCATGAAGGCCTGGCTGCTTTCCGGCGCGGCGGCTTCCCAGATCGACACGCGGCCGGGGATCACGTCGGGCCACATTGAGACGGCGAGGCCCATCATCGACAGCAGGAAGAGACTGAGCGCCCAGGCAAAGGGATGCCAGTCGACGTCCCGCCGAAGGCTGCGCCAGAGCATGTAGCCTGCGCCCGCGACGAGTAATGGCATCGGGACCGCGACGAGCAGGCCCGGCCAGTCGAACCAGCGCTCGTAATATTTCTCTTCCAGGAACGGCGTGGCGAGGCTCACCAGCGCAATCGCGCCGATCAGCATCAGGAGCGCGCGTTTGGCATAGCGGCGGGCATCTTCCTGAAGTGCGCCGCTTGTCTTCCAGATCAGCCAGCAGGCGCCGAGCAAGGCATAGCCAATGACGAGGCTGATCCCGGTAAGGAGGCTGAAGAGCGAAAGCCATTCCCACCAGCCGCCCGCATAAGCGCGACCTTCGACCGTGATCCCTTGAAGAAGCGCGCCGAGCGTCACTCCCTGCGCGAAGGTCGCTACCACCGATCCAATGCAGAAGGCGGCGTCCCAGGCCGGACGATGCGCGGGATCGCGCCAGCGGAATTCGAAAGCGACGCCGCGGAAGACAAGGCCGAGCAGCATCGCAATGAGCGGCGCGTAGAGCGCGGGAAGAACGATCGCGTAGGCGAGCGGGAACGCCGCCAGCAGGCCGCCGCCGCCCAGCACCAGCCAGGTCTCGTTGCCGTCCCAGACCGGCGCAATGGCATTCATCGCCTGGTCGCGCTCCTTGCCGACCCTGAAGCCCGGAAAGAGGATGCCGATGCCGAGGTCGAACCCGTCCATCACCACATAAGCGGCTACCGCGAATGCGATGAGGAAGGCCCAGACGATCGTGAGGTCCATCAGCCCGCCTCCTCGCTGGCATCCGGCGTGGGATCAGCGCCGCGGCGGCCGAGCGAAGGCGCGGGCGTGATGCCGGCGGTGCGGATCGGCGCGTCGGCGGGCTGCGGCTCGCCCGGGTGCGGCGGGCGGCTCATCAGGCGGAGGATGTACCAGGTGCCGAGGCCGAAGACGATGAAGTAGACGATAACGAAGGCGAGGAGCGAGGTCGCGACGGCGGGCGTGGCGATCGGCGCGACGGCGTCTTTCGTCCGCAGCAGGCCGTAGATGACCCAGGGCTGCCGCCCAACCTCCGTCGTCACCCAGCCGGCGATCACCGCGACGAAGCCGGACGGCCCCATCAGAAGCGCGAAGCGTTGGAGGAGGGGCCAATCGTAGAGGCGCTTCCGCGTTCGTGCGAGAAGGCTCCACAGGCCAAGCGCAAACATCAGGAAGCCAAGCCCCACCATGATGCGGAAGGACCAGAAGACGATCTCGACCGGCGGGCGGTCTTCCTTCGGGAAAGTCTTCAGCCCCTCGAGCGGTGCATCGGGATCGTGCTTCAGGATCAGCGACGAGGCTTTTGGTATTTCGAGCAGCACATGCGTCTTTTCTGCCTCGTCGTCCGGAAGGCCGAACAGAATGAGGGGCGCGCCATCTGGATGGCTCTCGAAATGGCCTTCCATCGCCATCACCTTGGCGGGCTGATGCTCCATCGTGTTAAGGCCGTGAAGATCGCCGACGAAAATCTGCACCAGGGCGACGAGCGCGGCCATCCACATCGCCATCGAAAAGCTGGTGCGGACGGCCGGGTTATCGCGGGCGCCCTTCAGCAGGTGCCATGCCCCCACGCCGCCGACCACCAGCGCCGTGGTCAGATAAGCGGCGATCACCGTGTGGACGAGGCGGTAGGGAAAACTCGGGTTGAAGACGATGTCCCACCAGCTTCCTGCCGGCACGAACTGGCCGACCTCGTTCAGCGCCCAGCCGGTCGGCGTCTGCATCCAGCTGTTGACGCTCAGTATCCAGAGAGCGGAGATAGCGGTGCCGATCGCGACCATCAGAGTTGCCGTGAAGTGCAGTCCTTTTCCGACCTTCTCCATTCCGAACAGCATCACGCCGAGGAAGCCCGCTTCGAGGAAGAAGGCGGTCAGCACCTCATAGGCCATGAGCGGCCCGATCACCGGCCCCGCCTTGTCGGAGAAGACCGACCAGTTGGTCCCGAACTGGTATGACATCACTATGCCGGAAACGACGCCCATGCCGAAGGCGATGGCGAAGATTTTCAGCCAGTAGCGGAAGAGGGTGAGGTAATGCTCCTTCCCCGTCTTCAGCCACAGCCCCTCCAGCACCGCCAGATAGGAAGCGAGGCCGATCGAGAAGGCCGGGAAGATGAAATGGAACGAGACGGTGAAGGCGAACTGGATGCGCGCGAGCAGCAATGCCGTTTCAGCGTCGGTCACGGAAAGGCGCCTTAACGCAGAGGCCGAACAAGTTCACCTGCTAAGCTTTGCGGCGCGATTGCAGGCGCTGCAACTCGTCGCATTAACCATCAAGATCGTTCGCATTTTCGCGGTCTTTACGGTATGATCCAGGGGACTCGAAGCTGGGGGGCAGCCTCCGAGTTATTAGGCTCCGTCTGGGCGTTTCTCCCTTTCGCCGACGGGGCCTTTTCGCGTCAGACGAAGACCGACCAGCCCGTTCTCTGGACCAGCCGCTCGAGCGCGACCGCGCCCGCCAGTGATGTCCTCGCCGCATTGAGGCCGGGCGACCAGACGCAGGCGGCGCCGACACCCGGGATTACAGCAAGGATGCCGCCGCCGCTTCCGCTCTTGCCCGGAAGGCCGATGCGGAAGGCGAAGTCGCCCGAATTGTCATAGTGGCCGCAGGTCAGCATCAGCGCGAGTATGCGCCGCGTCCGCTCCGGCCCGAGCACCGGCGTCCCCGTGCGGCAGTCGGTGCCGTCGCAGGCAAGGTAGAGAGCGGCAGTGGCAAGCTGCCGGCAGCTCATCGCGATCGAGCATTGGCGGAAGTAGACGGAGACGACTTCGTCCACCGGGTTCCGGAGGTTGCCGAACGAGGAGACATAGTGGGCAAGGCTGCGGTTCAGCGCCCCCGCCTTCGATTCCGACATGGCGACACGCTCATCGACCATGATGCCGTCCTCACCCGCGCGTTCGCGGAGGAAATCGAGAAGCTCCTGCATCGCGGTCTCGGCGTCGTCGCTGCCGATCAGCTGGTCGCAGACCACCATCGCACCCGCGTTCATGAACGGGTTGCGCGGCTTTCCCTTGTCGCTTTCGAGCTGAACGAGCGAGTTGAGTGGCGAACCCGACGCCTCCCGTCCGACATGATTCCAGAGCGCGCCGCCGACATGCTGCAGCGCCAATGAAAGGGTGAAGACGGTGGAGATGCTCTGGATCGAAAAGGCTTCGTCCGCGTCACCCGCGCAGTAGGTGGTGCCGTCGCGGAGCACGAGCGCCAGCCCCAGCTTCTTCGGATTGACCGTCGCAAGCGCCGGAATGTGGCTCGCAACGTCGCCGTGGCCACGATAGGTTTCGGCCGCGCTCAGCGCCTCGTCGACAATGGCTTGATAATCCATTCAGGCCCTCCTGCCGCCCCAATGGTTGACGGGCGCGGTTGTTTCAGGAGCGGACCGGAATTTAGATGCGCTCCGGATAATCGGGCTGGATGTCGGTCGGGATGTGGGCGGTGGCGGCGAGCACCGTCCGCGCCTCTTCGTCCAGCTTCGCATAGCGGTCGAAGAAAGCCTTGGTGCCGGCATAATCGCCATTGCCCTGCAGCCGGACGAGCTCGGCGGTGAGGTCGCGAATGCCGCTTGCGAGACGCGCATAATCGATCCGGAAGCGCCGCTGCGCGGGCACCCATGCGAATGCGCCTTTCTCCTTCAGATAGCTATACTGGAGCGCGGCGCCGCGGCCGTGCGCCTCGTCGATGCCGAAGCGGACGGCGCGGAAGATACCGGCAACATAGGTGGCGAGCGCCTGCTCGCGCTCCGCGGCAGGGAGCTCGCCACGATCCATCATGTAGAGGATGTTGTGAACGCCCATGACGTCGGCCTTGGCTTCTTCGGAGGCCGAATAGACGTCCTTCAGCTCTGCGTTCACCGTCGTCTGACGGCCGTTGAGCGTGATCGTCCCCGGCCCGAGGCTGTGCGACAGCTCGTGGAAGAGCGTCTCGTTGGTCATATACTTTTTCGTGACCAGCCGGGCCTGCTCCGGCACCAGCACGAACTCCGCCATCGGCGCCAGGATGCGGTCATATTTGGCGCCGAGCACGTTGGCGAGGATCACCTTCTTCGCGCCCTTCTGCTCGCGGACGCGCTCGTCGTTGGGAAGGTTGAAGGCGATGGTCTGGACGCCCGGCACATTGTCGCCGCCGCCCCGCACCTGGTCCGCGACCAGGATCGGCGAGGTGAAGGGCCGGTTGAAATTCTTGTAGCGCTCCTCGACCGGAAGGTTCCGCTCCATGTCGGGGAGGAGCTGCTTGTACTTGGCGAGCGCGCCGCTGGCCTGCGGGTCCTGCACGGTAATGTAGGCCTCGAACGCCGTCTTGGTGCCGTAGAGCGTATCGGTATAGACTTCGTAGGGCCCGATCACCGGCTCGATCGGCGTGCCGGTGATGTCCATCCAGGCCAGTTCCGACTGATAATAATCGTTGCTTCGGAAGGCCTGCGCCCGCGTCGTGAAGAAGCGCTTCAGGCTTGCGTTGCTCGTGACGCCCGCCGCCTGTTCGAGAAGGCGCGCGGCTGGCTCCAGCCATTCGCGGTATTCGACGCTGTAGGGCACCGCCACCAGCCGGTCGCCCTGCCGCCGTACCACCGTATAGGGGCTGGTCAGCTCGTCCTTCTGTGCAGGATTGGCGGCGAGGTAGGCGTCGAACGCCTCCTTGGTGAGGTCGGCGGGATAGAAGCCCGCGCCCGGCGGCATCGGCCGATCGCCGTAGAAGGGATGGTTCTCCGCCAGCGTGTCCCACGGCCCGTAATGAAGGTCGAACATGTCGAGGAGCGCGCGGTTGCCGCCGGCCGCGATCTCCGCGCGGATGCGCGGATTGTCGACGGAGCGCTGCCGGATATAAATCTGGTCCATATAGCCCGCCGCCTGGATGAGCAGGTTCACGACCTGCCGCTCCTCCGCATTAAGGAAAGCGGTGTTCGGGTTCATCCCGATCCGCGCGATCTTCGCCCGCTGCGCGGCAAGGTCGTAGCCGTCATGAGAGGCGGCAGGCGCGGTGGGCGGTCCATCTGTGGCAGGAGTGCAGGCAGCCGTCGTCAGCAGCATGGCGGCCAGAAACGCTTTACGCATCATGTTCTCTCCGGGCTTATATTATCTCGCGGGTATGGCAGGAACCGCTACATATACTCTTTTGCCGAATGGGCCACAGCAGCTGCGTATCTGAGTACCCCAGCATGGCTCATCAAGAAGTGGCGTGAGAGAACACTTCGGACATGAAATTATCCTGCCGCTATGCAATATCCCTCTGAACGGACGCGATAAAGCAAAGGGTAGGCGTGGATTTCAGCGAGACACGGCTGAAGCCGTATTTAAGCGGAAAGGTAGCCATTCCTGCCGTGTCCGCGCTGGTGGCCGCGGCGATCGCGGTCGCGTTCATCCTGTCATTGACGGCAAGACGGGCGGACGCAGTGTCGTTTGCGCGCGAGGAGCAGCTGATTTTCCACGCGCTGGACCAGACGGCCGAGCGCATGGCCCGGGATCAGGAGGGCATAATCCTGAGGGATGGCGTGGTCACCTGGCTGCTCGACCCGCCCACCGACGAAGAAAATCTCGGCTTGATGGACCGGAACTTCGGGACCTTCTTCCATGCGTACTACGGACATGACGAATCCTACGTGCTGAACCGTGCCGATGTCCCGATTTATGCCATGACAAACGGCCGGCGGGCTGAACCTGGCAGCTTCGAGAGGGTACGTGCCGCCGCAGAGCCCGTGATTGCCGAGCTCAGGGGCAAGACGCGCCGCATCGCGCCCGGTACGCTGCTGACGAACGGCAGCCCCGGCGCCCATGATGTGTCGGTCGTGAATGGCCATCCGTCGATCGTCAGCGTGAAGCCGATCATGTCGCCGACCGGGAAAGTCGTTCAGGAGCCCGGTCGGGAGATCGTTCAGATCAGCGTGATGTACCTCGATGGACGCTTTGTGGACAATCTCCGTACAAGATATCTGCTCAGTCAGGCCCGCTTCGCGTGGCAGAATAACAATCGCGGGAATGAAGCCGTCCGTCCCTTCATCTCACGCCGGACGGGGGAGGTGATCGGCTACTTCATCTGGCAACCATATTCCCCCGGCGCGATCGTGCTCAGAGATATGGTTCCGCCTCTGCTGGCGGCTCTTCTGCTGGTTGGGGCCGTCGTCGCGGTGCTCTTCTGGCGCGACGTCAGCCGGCAAAGGCAGGCGGAGCGGGAGATAGCCCGGATGCAGAACGAGCTGCTGCACATGTCGCGGCTCAGCGCGATGGGAACGATGGGCTCCACCCTCGCGCATGAACTGAACCAGCCGCTTGCGTCCATCACCAACTATGTCGGCGGCAGCCTTGAAATGCTGAAAGCCGGCGGCACTGCCTCGCTGGCGAAGGCGGAAACGGCGCTCAGGGCTGCTGAAGCCAGTGCGGTCCGCGCAGGGCAGATCGTCAAGCGGCTTCGGGATCTGGTGTCACGGGGCGGTGTATCCGCCGAGAAGGAAAATCTGCCCGAGCTTATCGAAGATGCCTGCGCCGTCGGCTTTGTTGACGAGCACGTGCAGCGGGTGAGCCACCGGCTTGAACTCGACCCCCAGGCCCAATGGGTAAAAGCAGACCGCGTGCAGGTTCAGCAGGTGCTGATAAACCTCATCAGGAACGCCATTCAGGCGATGCAGGACGCGCCGAAGCGGGAAGTGATCATCAGCACGAAGCTTCTGCCGGAAAAGAAGGTCGAGATATGCGTGGCGGATACCGGACCGGGAATTCAGCCTGACCAGGTCGACCAGCTATTCTCCCCCTTCGAAACCGATAAGGTCGAGGGATTGGGTCTCGGCCTCTCGATCTGCAGGACTATCGTGGAGGCGCATGGCGGCCGCATACGCTTGGTCAATGGGGAAGAAGGGGCACGTTTCTGCTTCACCCTGAAGCAGTGGGTTGAAGAGTAGATCAGACCCCTGCCCTGAGCCGCTGAATCTCTGCAAGGATGGATGCCCGACGTGGATTCGAACCACGATTGACGGAGTCAGAGTCCGTAGTCTTACCATTAGACGATCGGGCAGTGCCGGGGCCACATAAGTGGCGGAAATCCTTGCGTCAAGCGACCGAGAAAGTCGGAACGCATTCCGACTTTTTGTCGGAATGGCAGACACAATACGGGAAGTCGTAGAGTGGATCGGACGTAAGTATAGTGCAGACGAAAACGGCAATTTACTGGACTTTTTCAGCCACATACAGTATGGTTAAGGAAGTGACAAAGTTCTCAAAGAGCCTTGTCAGGAGCCATAGTAGGATCTGAAAAGTGAATAGGCGTAGCTTCCATAATAAAAGCCGCACCCGGTTTCTGAAAACGATGAGACTCTTAATGAAAGAGTCGTGTGCTTTTTTTGAAGGCAGACCCCGACGTTTAGCTGGGCTATCGGCCCGAAGGCCGCAGGGGTCAAAAAATCTTCGGAGGGCCGATAGCCCAGCTAAACGTCGGGCATGCAAAAACGGAGCTTCGCCCCGATTTTAACTTTGTTCTATTTTCCGTCAAGTTCACGCTTACGTAAAGCTATGTGGCCGTCGTAGTGGAGATCTCCGGCCAGCCCACGTGCCGCACAAAGTCTGCATGTTCCTTGAGCGTCGCATGAAGGCCGTAGGTGGGCGAAGGAAGTTGGATTAAGCCGACTTCAAGCCCAGACTTCCTAGCATGTTTCATGGCGGGGATCATGTCCGTGTCACCCGACACGAGCAACACACGGTCAGCCGATTGCTTGTCCGAAAACATAGCGATGTCCAAGCCGATCCGCATGTCGACGCCCTTCTGTTCAAAGATGGGCTCGAAGTCAGTGTCCTTCAGGGGAGCTCCTGAAATCGGGAGGGTCTTCGGGCGCCACCCTCGGAACCCAATCGTGCCGCGGCGGACAGCAAAGCGTTCCAGCTTTGCAAGCTGGTCGAGCCACTTGTCACTCGATTGGAATGTGGTGTCGTTGCCGGAGACTGGGAGGGCCACCTTTCCCCTAAATTGCGGGGCGTCGTAATAGAAGATACGAAAGAGGTACTCATCTTGGACGAAGCAGCTCGGGCAAAACCTTTCGAGAAAGGCGTTATCGTAAACTCTGCCTGCCTTTTTCACGCTCGCGCGCAAATACCCCCCGTCCACCAACAAAACTGTCTTCATGACGCCTCCAATGAAAAACCCCCCAACTACACGAATGTAGCGGGGGGTTTCAGGATTGTCGCCTCCAGCGAGGGGGGCGTCAGAATTCGTGCGTTCCCTATATGAGAACAGTTTCCGTTTCGTCAACCGCCAAGGTTGCTATCCGTTCCGACTTTTTCAACAAGCTGCAGCAAAGTCGGACAATCTTTGCAGGCTAAGTCATTGATTACGCTCAGGTCGGAATAGGCTTACCATTAGACGATCGGGCAAGAGAGGCGGGCGAAATAGGAGCCGGGGCTTCACCTGTCAACGCCGTCCGGCTCTCGCCGCAGGCCGCGGGTTGCCGGAAAAGCCTTGTTCATGTAACCTGATGGCAAGTCAGGACAGGTCCGCCTGCCCGTAACGAGAACATAAGAGTGAGCGAGAGATGGCGCACATAGCCGCCACGGCTCCGCAAGCGCCGGCATCCCAGCCGGTCCATGCGGCCCCCGTCCGCCCCGAAAGGCGGCCCTCCACCCGTCACACCTATGGCGCGCTCGATCTCGGCACCAACAATTGCCGCCTTCTCGTCGCGCGGCCGTCCGACAACGGCTTCGTCGTCGTCGACGCGTTTTCGCGGGTGGTGCGGCTCGGCGAGGGACTCGCCAAAAGCGGGCGGATCAGCGACGATGCGATCGAGCGGGCGCTTTCGGCGCTCTCCGTCTGCGCGGAGAAGCTTCGCCGCCGCCGTGTTTCGCTTGCTCGCTCGGTGGCCACCGAGGCCTGCCGCCGCGCCGTCAACGGCCGCCATTTCGTGGAGCGGGTCTATAACGAGACGGGGATCGCGCTCGACATCATTCCGCCCGAAGAGGAGGCCCGGCTCGCCATGCTCGGCTGCCACCGGCTGCTGGAGCCGGGCGACGGGCCGGCGCTGATTTTCGACATTGGGGGCGGGTCGACCGAGCTGGTGCTGGTCGACACGGACGGCACCAATACGCCTAAGATCAAGAGCTGGTGGAGCGCACCCTGGGGCGTCGTATCCCTGACGGAAAGCGAGGGGCGCGAGTTCAAGGATGCCGACGAGCGGCTCGCGGCTTACGTCCGCATGCGCGAGCGCGTCCGTCACGCCTTCAGCCGTTTCGCTGAAATGCTGCCCAAGGAGCGGGAGAATATACGCCTGATGGGCACCAGCGGAACGGTGACGACGCTCGCCAGCGTGCACCTTGCGCTGCCCAGCTACGACCGTCGAGCTATCGACGGGCTGATGGTGCCATCTGACGCAATGCGCGGGATCAGCACCATGCTGTCGCGCATGTCGCTGGACGAGCGTGGGCAGCTTCCCTGCATAGGGCCGGAGCGGGCGGACCTCGTGGTTGCAGGCTGCGCAATCCTTGAGGCGATCCTCGACATCTGGCCGGCGAAGACCTTGGGCGTCGCCGACCGGGGCATCCGCGAGGGCATTCTCCGCTCGCTGATGGCCCGCGACGGCCACCAGATATGAGCCGCGACAAGGGGCTCCGCGCCCGCGTAAAAACTGCGAAGGGCCGCAAGGTCGGCTCCACCAAGTGGCTCGAACGGCAGCTCAACGATCCTTATGTGAAGCGCGCGAAGGCGGAGGGCTATCGATCGCGCGCGGCCTACAAGATCATCGAGCTGGATGAGCGATTCGGATTCCTGAGGGGCGTGAAGCGGGTAATCGACCTCGGCATCGCGCCCGGCGGCTGGACCCAGGTGGTACGGCAGAAAGCGCCGGGTGCGGTGGTGGTCGGCATCGACCTTCTTGAGATGGACCCGATCGAAGGCGCGACCATCCTCCAGATGGACTTCATGGACGACAAGGCGCCGGACCTGCTGAAGGAAGCGCTCGGCGGCCCTGCCGATCTCGTCCTGTCCGACATGGCCGCGAACACGGTCGGCCATCCGCAGACGGACCATCTCCGCACCATGGGCCTCGTCGAGGCGGCACTGGACTTCGCCGCCGAAGTGCTGCGGCCGGGCGGCGCATTCGTCGCCAAGGTGCTTGCGGGCGGCGCGGACAACAACCTTGTGGCAGAGCTGAAGCGGCGCTTCACCACGGTGAAGCATGCGAAGCCGCCGGCCAGCCGCAAGGGTTCGTCCGAATGGTACGTAGTGGCACAAGGATTCAAGGGCGCGGGCTAGCCGCTTGGCAAGTGCGGACCTCTTGGTCCATCATCGCTCTGCTCAAGGGCCTGTGTCGCTTCGATCCCTCCTCTCGGATTAAGGAGTAGTGCCGAATGCTCACCCTTCTCACGGCCGCGGCGGTCGCCGCCGCTTCGCCCTCACCAAAGCAAGTGCTTCAGGACGTATTCGCCGCATTCAATCGCCATGACGCCGCCGCCGTCGCCAGCTACTATGCCGACGACGCGGTGATCATCTCTCCCGATTTCTGCGGAGAAAAGATCGGTCCTGCTTTCGTGCGGGAAAATTATGCCGGCTATTTCGGCGCGTTTCCCGATGCGCACGACCAGGTGCTCTCCATGATCGAGCAGGGCGATACCGTCGCCGTAGAATTCGTCTTCACCGGAACGGCAGGCGGTCAGAAGGTGCGGACGCCCATCTCCTCCTTCGTGACGGTCAAGAATGGCAAGATCGTTCGGGACGTTACTTATTTCGACGTACAGCCGACTCCGGACTGCACGTCCAAAGCGGCAGAAAAAGCGAAGTGAGGAGCCCCAGGGTATCGCAGCCTCGAGAAGAGAGGTCTTGGTCCCGCGGACAGAGGGCTGACGCCGCTATCTGATCAGCTGCGTTTCCGCGCTTCCGCTATGGCGGTCTTGAGCGCCTCGTAGCCGACGGCGCCGTGTAGCACTTTGTCGCCGACGACGAAGAGCGGTGTGCCCGTGCCCTTGAGGGCGTCGGCGAGCTGATAGTTCTTCTGGATTTCGGCCCTATGTTCCGGGGCTCGCGCAGCGGGCGAGACGATGCCGAGCGAATTCTGGACGGAAGCGACGGCGACAGGCGTCGGGCGTCCAGCTTCGAACAGCTTCTGGTAGAAGGGACGGAACTTGCCTTGAGCGGCAGCGACGAGGCTGGCTTGTGCCGCGGCCACACTGTCCTGCCCGAGCACCGGCAGCTCTCGCCAGACGACCTTCAGATTCTTATCTTCGGCAAGCAGCCGGTCGATGTCCTCATTGCTCTTGCGGCAGAAGCCGCAGGCATAGTCGAAGAATTCGACCAGCACGACGTCGCCATTCTCGGCGCCCGCCCAGGCGCTGCCGAACGGCGTTTCGATGGCGGTACGGTTCTGGTCGACCACGGCCGCGGCTTCCCGGTCCTGCAGCCGCTGCACGGCCTCCGGGATGATCTCGGGATGCTCCAGGATGTACTCGCGCACAATTGCCTCAACCCGCGCCCGTTCTCCGCCCGAGACGCCGCCGGTCAGCGAGGGGCCGGCCAGCAGCACGACCGATCCGCCGATCAGGAGCCCCCCCAGGCCTGCCAAAAATGCGGTTCGCGAAACCTTCATCAGCCTCGGCACGAAAGTACGGGTTCGGGCCCCGCCGCGCCGCCCTTCGGAAGCACCATCATCTTCCGACCCGCTTTCGCCAGGTTCTTGTCATTGAGCATCAAGGCGCGCGACGACATGGCGATATCCTGGGCGCGAAGGCAGTCGGGCGTGCCTTCCTTCATTCCCGCGAGCGCCGCCTGGGCGCTCGTCATCGCCAGCATCGGGTTGCCCTGGAGACTGTGCCGCTCGGCGGTGGCGAGTGCGGCGCGCGCAATGTCGCCTTCGCGGTCGTAGATGATACCGAGCTGATACCAGGCAAAGGGATTGCTGTTGTCACGGCCGATCGCCGCCTTGAGAACGCTCTTCGCCTCGGCGAAATTCTTTTCATCTTCAGTCGCAATGAGGGCATGGCCGAACAGCGCGGAAATGAGAGGCTGATCGGGCACCAGCGCCACCGCCTGCCGAAGCGATTCCAGCGCCTCCTTCGGCTTTCCGGATTCGAGTAGGATCTGACCCTTGAGCTCGAGGAAATAGGGATCTTCCGGCTGCTGCTGGAGGAGCGCGTCGACCTCCGCATTGGCACGGTCCGGATAGGACGCCTTGTGCCACGCATAGGCGCGGGCATAACGGGCCGCCACGCTCTTGTCGGTTTCCGGAAATTTCTGGAGCGTGCGCTTGTGGTCATTGACGAAGCCCGAAAGCTTCGCCTTCACCCGCTGGAACCGCTGCTCGAGCGCGGGATCGGTCTGGCTTCCCCAGGCGGCATCCGCTTCATAGATATTCTGCAGTCGCGCGATACGGTCGCCGGAAAGCGGGTGGGTGCGGAAATAGCTGTCGTCCTGCGGAATGCCGTAGCGAAGCTCCTGGTTCTGGATCTTCTTGAAGAAGGCGATCGAGCCCTTGCCGCTGATCCCCGCCTTCGTGAGAAAAGACGCGCCGGCCTGGTCGGCGGAGGATTCTTGCGTGCTCAGGAACGAATAGAATTTTCCGGCCGCGGCCTGCTGGCCCGCCGCCATGATGCCCGCGCCCGCTTCGCCGCCGCCCATCGCCATCGCCGCCGCGCCGAGGACGAGCGAGAGGAGCATGATGCCGGTCGCGGCCTGCGCGCCGTCCTGGAAGCGGATGATGTGGCCGCCGGTGATGTGGCCCAGCTCGTGCGCGATCACGCCCTGGACTTCATTGGCGTTGGCCGCATTTTCGATGAGGCCGGAGTGAAGATAAACAATCTGACCGCCCGCCACGAACGCGTTGATCGAATTGTCGTGGATCAGCACGAACTGAACGTCTTCGGGGCGAAGGCCGGCCGCCTCGACGAGCGGCTTCGACATGTCGCGAAGCAGCGCTTCTGTCTCGGCATCGCGAAGGATCGACTGCGCGGCCGCGGGCCGGACAGTAACTGCAAGGCTTAAGACGAGCAGCAGGAGGAACCGCAGCGCGAAAGCCAGCGGCGACGGGAGCGACTTGGAAGCTTCAGCCATGGGTACCTCTATCCTTCCCCCGGCTGAACCTTAGATGAAATGCGGCTCCGGACGCCAGCCTTGAGCCGCCGTCCGGAGCGCATCAGAAGACGAGCCGATCAGCCGCCAAAGGTCCGCTGCCACCAGCCCCGACGCCCGCTGCCCTCGGCGTCGGCATCGGCGGGCGGAGCGGTCTCGGACGCGGCATCTTCAGCTCGTTCGAGCACTGGCGCCTCTGGCGCCGCGGGCGCTGCCTTGCGGCGGCCCCGCTTCGGCTTCTGCTCACCGCCATTCTGGTCGTTGGCTGGTTCGGGCGGTGCAGCTTCGGCAGCCTCGACGGGCGCTTCCGCTGCAGGCGCGGGGACGTCAGCGGCAGGCGCTGCCTCAGCTTCCGCATCCGCCTTCTTGCGGCGGCCGCGCCTCGGCTTAGCGGCCGCGGGCTCCTCAGGCGCCACTTCCGTCTCCGCAGCAACGGCCTCGACGGGCGCGGCTTCAGTCACGGTGGCGGCTTCATCCGGCTGCGTCTCACCCTCGCCGCGCCTGCGGGCGCGGGGACGGCGGCGCGACTTGCGCGGCTGCTCCTCGCCCTCAGACTGCTGTTCGGCCTGGGCAGCGGCCGGAGCCTCTTCCGCTGCGGCGGTTTCCGGCTGCCGCTCCTCGGCCTCGCCCTGCGCTTCGTCCTGCCGGAACTGCTGGCCCTCTTCCTCACGGCCTTCGCCGCCCCTGCGGCGTCCACCACGGCGGCCCCGGCGGCGGCGGCGCTTCCGTCCACCCTCACCACCTTCGCCCCGTTCCTCGCGGTCGCCACGGCCTTCGCGGCGGTCGCGGCGCTCCTCGCGCGCTTCCTCGTGTTCCTCGTCTTCTTCCTCTTCCTCCTCGTCGAGGAGGTCCTCCTCCTCCTCGACGGCGGGCGCGGCGATGGCGGCTGGGCGCGGCCGTTCGACGGGACGCGGCCCGACCGCTTCGACGGTCATCTTCGCGCCTTCGAAGCTGTCGTCGATCAGCACTTCGACGATGACGCCGTAACGCTCCTCGATCTCGGCGATCTCATGACGCTTCTTGTTGAGGACGTAGACCGCGGCCTCGCGCCCGGCGCGAAGGATGATGCGGTTGCCGCGTCCGCGAGCCGCCTCTTCCTCCAGCATGCGGAGCGCCGACAGGCCCGCCGACGAAGCGGTGCGCATCAGGCCCGACCCTTCGCAATGCGGGCAGGGCTTGGTCGAGGCTTCGAGCACGCCGGTGCGCAGGCGCTGGCGGCTCATTTCCATCAGGCCGAAGGACGATATGCGGCCGACCTGGATGCGGGCGCGGTCGTTCTTCAGCGCCTCCTTCATCGCCTTTTCGACCTTACGGATATGGCCGTTCGATTCCATATCGATGAAGTCGATGACGACGAGGCCGGCCATGTCGCGGAGACGAAGCTGGCGGGCGATCTCGTGCGCGGCTTCGATATTGGTCGCGAACGCGGTCTGCTCGATATTGTGCTCGCGCGTAGAGCGGCCGGAGTTGATGTCGATCGAGACCAACGCCTCGGTGGGGTTGATGACGAGATAGCCGCCCGACTTCAGCTGCACGAGCGGCTGATACATCGCCGATAGCTGGTCCTCGACGCCGCCCCGCTGGAAGAGCGGCACGGTATCGGCATAGGCCTTCACCCGCCGCACGTGGCTCGGCATCAAGAGCTTCATGAAGGCGCGGGCATGCTTGTAGCCCTCTTCGCCCTCGACGATCACTTCCTCGATATCGCGGTTGTAGATGTCGCGGATCGCGCGCTTGATGAGGTCGCTGTCCTGATAGATCAAAGCCGGCGCGGACGACTTCAGCGTCTTGTCGCGAATCTCGTCCCACAGCCGCGCGAGATAGTCGAAGTCGCGCTTGATCTCGGTCTTGGTGCGCGAAAGGCCGGCCGTGCGGACGATGCAGCCCATCGTCTTCGGCAGGTTGAGCTCCGCCATGATCTGCTTCAGGCGCTTGCGGTCGGCGCCGTTCGAAATCTTCCGGCTGATGCCTCCGCCGTGCGACGTGTTGGGCATCAGCACGCAATAGCGGCCGGCGAGTGACAGATAGGTGGTGAGCGCCGCGCCCTTGTTGCCGCGCTCTTCCTTCACGACCTGGACCAGCAGCACCTGCCGGCGGCGGATTACGTCCTGGATCTTGTAGCGGCGGCGGAGCGCCTGGCGCTTCCGCCTCAGCTCGTCGGCGGCGCTTTCCTCGCGGCCGCTGACGGTGGATTTCGGCTTCGGCCCATCCTCGTCGGAGCCTTCGGCCTCAGCCTCGTCCGAAGCAGCTTCGAGCTCCGGCTCGTCATGCTCTTCGTCGTCGAGGTGATCATCGTCATGGTGATCCTCCTCGGCGGCGCGGAGCCGTTCCTCCTCGGCGGCATGTTCCGCTTCCTCGCGGAGCAGAGCCTCGCGATCCTCTTTCGGGATCTGGTAGTAATCGGGGTGGATTTCGGAAAAGGCGAGGAAGCCGTGGCGGTTGCCGCCATAATCGACAAAGGCCGCCTGCAGCGACGGCTCGACCCGCGTAACCTTGGCTAGATAGATATTCCCTTTGAGCTGCTTGTGCTCGGCGGATTCGAAATCAAATTCCTCGATCCGGTTTCCCTTGACGACCGCCACCCGCGTCTCTTCCTGGTGGCGCGCGTCGATCAGCATGCGCATTGTCATTGAACTCACTCCACACGCGCGCTGCCAGACTCAAAGCGGCTCGGCACGCATGCTCGAATAGGGACGAAGGCGCTGGCCAATGCCTGAGCGCCGTGAATGTCCGGGTTGAAATGAAAGTGTTTGCCTCTGCTGCGCGCGGCAGGCCGGTCGTTGTCATCGCCGGCCGCAGGCTTCCCGAAGCGACGCCATGACCCGTGAGGGGGCGTGCCTGGTTCGGGAAGAAATACCTCATGCAGCGTCAACCTAGATGGCCGGCAAATTGGCGCCGGCGCTCGAAATCTCCGGCGCGGCAGGCGGAAGGAGTACCCCTTCTCTCGTTCGCGACCGAATGCCGTCTGCTAGCAGCAGAAGGGCCGAGCGGCAACCGATAAGCGTACGTCTGGAACGGCGCTTTTCGCTGGACCGTGACGGCGGCGGCGCTGCACATATGGGGCGATGGGGGCGCGGCTTTCAACTTGGGGCTTAATGGCGGCTTTGCTGCTCTCCGGCTGCGACGGCGAGGGGCGCAGCGACAGCGTCACCGTGAAGCTGGAGGAGGGAAAGGCGGCATCCTCGCTGCCGCTGCCAGCCATCTCCGGCGCCCGCGATCCCCGGCGGCCGCTGGTCATCATCGACGCCGGGCATGGCGGCGGCGATCCCGGCGCGGTGTCGCCGACGAGCGGCCGGCGGGAAAAGGACCTGACGCTGGCGATCGCAAAGGCCGTGCATGCGGAGCTCGCCCGGTCGGGGCGAGTGCGGGTGGCGCTGACGCGTGATGGCGACGCCGCCCTCGGCCTCGTCGACCGCTATGAAATCGCCCGCCGAATGGGGGCGGGCCTGTTCATCTCGATTCATGCCGACGCCGCTCCGCACAATAAAGCAGCACGAGGCGCAAGCATCTATACGCTGTCGGAAGTCGCGTCGGATCGGGAGGCGGCGCTTCTTGCCCAGCGGGAGAATGCGGGCGTCGGCGGCGCCGACGTCGCGGAGGGCGGGGCGGTCAATCGCATCCTCATCGACCTTGCCCAGCGGGAGTCGATGGAAACCTCTGCCGGTTTTGCGCGCCTGCTCCATCGCGAGGCTTCGCCGCTCGTGCCGTTTCAGCCCGATTATCACCGCTTCGCCGCACTGGTCGTGCTGAAGGCGCCGGACGTGCCGTCTATTCTGTTCGAATCCGGCTATCTTACCAATGTCGAGGACGAAGCCTTCCTCCAGTCGCCGGAAGGGCAAAGGCGAATTGCCGAAGGCATGCGCCGCGCCGTCGAGACGCATTTCGCCCGCCTCAGCCTCGGCGGCGGCCGTTAAGCTGCGGGCCAGCTTTGGAATGCGACGGGTCGTGCTTCACCCTTGGCCGCTCTTCCGCTAGAGGCTGGCGACGATGACTGCCGACGCAAAGCCCGCCCCCCGCTTCTCGCTGCCGCCCGTTTTCGATCGGGTGCGGCCCCTCTTCGCGAGAGGCCGGGACGCCTTCCGCCGCCTTTGGGCGAAGCGGTGGGGGAAGGTGCTGATCGCCCTGATCGGCCTGCCGATCCTCGGCTATTTCCTGCTCTGGCTCCTGTTCGCGCAGACTCTTCCCTCGGCAGAATCGCTCCTCACCTATCAGCCCGCGCTGCCGTCCAACGTGCGCGACATCAACGGCATGCCGGTCCACTCCTATGCCCGCGAACGGCGCGTGGAGCTCGCGTTCGAGGAATATCCGGAGCAGCTCGTCAACGCCTTCCTTTCGGCCGAGGACAAGACCTTCTTCAGCCATGGCGGCCTCGATTATCCGGCCTTCGTCAGCGCCGTGTTCAATTATGCGACCAGCCTCGGCAGCGGCGAACGTGTGGCGGGCGGCTCCACCATCACGCAGCAGGTGGCGAAGAACCTGCTGCTCGGCGACGAATATTCGGTCACCCGCAAGATCAAGGAGGCCTTTCTCGCCCGCCGCATCGAGGATGTGCTGACCAAGGAAAAGATCCTCGAACTCTACCTCAACGAAATCTTCCTCGGCCGGAACGCCTATGGCGTGCAGGCGGCGGCGCGCGCCTATTTCGACAAGGACGTGGATGCGCTCGAGCTGCACGAGGCAGCCTATCTCGCTATCCTGCCCAAGGCGCCGAGCAACTACAGCCCGGAACGCTTTCCGGAACGCGCGCTTTCGCGGCGAAACTGGGTGCTGGCGGAAATGGAGCGGAACGGCTGGATCACGGCCTCGCAGCGCGCCGCCGCCCAGGCGCAGCCGCTCGGCACCGTCCGCGGCCCCCGCAACAGCGTCAAGAATGTCGGCGGCTATTTCATGGAGGAGGTCCGCCGCGCCCTTCTCGGCCGCTATGGCGAGAAGCGCGAGAACGGCCCCAACAGCGTCTATTCGGGCGGCCTCTGGGTCCGCACCTCCTACGATCCGGTCAAGCAGAAGGCGGCGGAAACGGCGCTCCGCGACGGCTTGATGCGCTTCGAAAGCGGCCGCGGATGGCGCGATTCCGGTCTCAGCATCGACGTGAACGGCGACTGGCGTTCGCAGCTCGGCCTTGCCGATTACGGCGTAGGTTACGAGGATTGGCGCTCGGCCGTGGTGCTGGAAAAGAGCGGCTCGACCGCCCGCATCGGCTTCACCGACGGCACGACCTACGACCTTCCCTCCTCTGCGGCGTCGATGCCGAAACGCGGCGGCGGCGGCACCGCCTTTCAGAATTTTCGCCCCGGCATGATCATCGCCGTGAAGCGGGAAGGGAATGGCTACGTCCTCCGCTCGGTGCCGGAGATTTCGGGCGGCATGGTGGTCCAGGAAGTGGCGACCGGCCGCATCCTCGCCATGCAGGGCGGCTTCGCCTATTCCGCGGGCGAAGCGTTCAATCGGGCCACGCAGGCGGACCGGCAACCCGGATCGACCTTCAAGCCGATCGTCTATTCGGCGGCGCTCGACAACGGCATGACGCCTGCGTCCATCATCGTCGACGGCCCCTTCTGCGTCTGGCAGGGCGCGGGGCTCGGCACCAAATGCTTCCGCAACTTCTCGGGCGGCTTTGCCGGCCCGCAGACGATGCGCTGGGGCCTCGAACAGTCCCGCAACGCCATGACCATCCAGACCGCCAACAAGATCGGCATGGACAAGGTCGTGCGGCTCGCGCGCCGCATGGGCGTCGGGGACTATGATCCGTATCTCTCAATGTCGCTGGGCGCGGGTGAGACCACCGTGCTCAAGATGACCAACGCTTTCTCGATCCTCGCCAATCACGGCCGCGAGCTGAAGCCGACCCTGATCGATTACGTGCAGGATCGGAACGGGAAGGTGATCTTCCGCCAGGACCTCCGCCCCTGCGGCCCGCGCTGCAACATGGCCGACTGGGACGGAAAGCCGATGCCGCGTCCGCCGCTTCGCACCAAGCAGCTGCTTGACCCGATGACCGCCTATCAGATGGTCCACATCCTCGAAGGCGTGGTGGAGCGCGGCACCGCGACCCGCCTTCGCGCGCTCGACCGGCCGCTGTTCGGCAAAACCGGCACGACCTCCGGCCCCCGCGACGTCTGGTGGGTGGGCGGCAGTCCCGACATCGTCGCCGGCCTCTATATCGGCTACGACAAGCCACGGAACATGGGCGGCTGGGCGCAGGGCGGCCGTATCGCCGCGCCGATCTTCCAGGAATTCGCGCAGGTGGCGCTGAAGGACATGCCGAAGACGCCGTTCCGCGCGCCGCCCGGCATCCGCATGGCGCTGGTCGACCGCCGCTCGGGCCAGCGCGTGTTCGGCCAGTGGCCAGGCGACGACCCGAAGTCCGGCGTGATCTGGGAAGCCTTCAAGCCGGAAAGCGAGCCGCGCCGCGGCGGCCGGCGCGACTATGTCGGCGGCACCGAACGGATTGCGAGCCTCCGCCGCGGG
>NZ_DASWTN010000033.1:0-33080 GCF_036402135.1 Allosphingosinicella sp.
GAGATGCTGAACATCCTTGCTGAGCGCGAATTTCCCGCCGACGAAGTCGTCGCCGTGGCCTCGCCGCGCTCCACCGGCGACGAGATCGATTTCGGCGACAGCGGCAAGACGCTCAAGGTCAGGAACATCGAGCATTTCGACTTTGCCGGCTACGATATGGCGCTGTTCGCCGCGGGATCGGAAGTGTCGAAGGCCTATGCGCCCAAGGCTGCAGCGGCTGGCTGCACCGTCATCGACAATTCGTCCCTCTATCGCATGGACCCGGACGTGCCGCTGATCGTCCCGGAGGTGAACGCGCACGCCATCGACGGCTACCGGAAGAAGAACATCATCGCGAACCCCACTTGCTCGACGGCCCAGATGGTGGTCGCGCTGAAGCCGCTCCACGACTTCGCCCGGATCAGGCGCGTGGTCGTGTCCACCTATCAGTCCGTTTCCGGCGCCGGAAAGCAGGGCATGGACGAGCTCTTCAACCAGAGCCGCAACATCTTCGTCGGCGACACGGCAGAGCCCGAGAAGTTCACAAAGCAGATCGCCTTCAACGTCATCCCCCATCTCGACAGCTTCCTCGACGACGGATCGACCAAGGAAGAATGGAAGATGGTGGTCGAAACGAAAAAGATCCTCGATCCGAAGATCAAGGTGACCGCCACCTGCGTCCGCGTCCCCGTCTTCGTCGGCCATTCCGAAGCGATCAACATCGAATTCGAGGAAGAGATCAGCGCCGCTAAAGCGCAGTCGATCCTTCGCGAGGCGCCGGGCGTAATGCTGGTCGATAAACGCGAAGACGGCGGCTACGTCACCCCGGTGGAATGCGTCGGCGAATATGCGACCTACATCAGCCGCGTGCGCGAAGATCCGACGGTCGACAACGGCCTCTCCCTCTGGTGCGTGTCGGACAACCTCCGGAAGGGCGCGGCCCTCAACGCCGTTCAGATTGCCGAATTGCTCGGCCGGAAGCATCTCCAGAAGGCCGCCTGAGGATGCGGGAGATGGCTGGCGGCTGCATGTGCGGGAAGATTCGTTACACGGCAACGATCGAAAATGAGGAAGCGTATCTCTGCCATTGCCGGATGTGTCAGCGTGCATGCGGCAATGTCTCGCTTGCTCTCAAAAACTTGAAGAAAGCGGAAGTAAGCTGGGAGCGACGGCCGGATTATTACGCTTCCTCCCCCATTGCGAACCGCGGTTATTGCTCGACGTGCGGCACTTCGCTCACCTTCGAATTTCCCGACAGCGACAACATGGACCTGACCGTAGCGTCGTTCGACGACCCTTCGTCCTTCAAGCCGACACACAACTTTGGCATTGAGAGCATGCACCCTGCTTGGCTCAATACGGAGGGGCTGAAGGGCATACGGGCGGATGAGAATCCGGCCACTGTCAGCCGCTGGATGAAGACCGTTGGCAAGCTCCCCGACTGAGCACCGCTTCAAGTCGTTCGACGGCGTCGAGCTTGCTTGGCACGAGCTGGGCGGGGGGCGGCCTGCTGTGCTGCTTCACGGCCTCTTCTCCAACGCCGACACCAACTGGCTGAAGTTCGGTCATGCGCAGAAGCTGGCGGAGCGCGGCTTCCGCGTCATCATGCCGGATCTCCGTGCCCACGGCGCAAGCGCTGCGCCGCACGATGCGGTCAGTTACCCGCCCGACGTGCTCGCGCAGGACGGGCTCGCGCTGATCCGGCACCTGGGTCTCACCGATTACGACCTCGGCGGCTATTCGCTTGGCGCACGCACTTCCGCGCGCATGGCGATCATGGGCGCAAAGCCGCGGCGGCTCGTCATCAGCGGCATGGGCCTTACCGGAATGCTGCATACTGGCCGGCGAGCCAAGCATTTTCAGAAGATCCTCCGCGGTCTCGGAACGCATGAACGCGGCTCGCCCGAATGGATGGCTGAGGCCTTCCTCAAGACGACCGGCGGCGGCGATCCCGAAGCGTTGCTCCTCCTTCTGGACAGCTTCGTTGACAGCAGCGAAGCCGAGCTTCGCGGCATCGCGATGGAAACGATGGTGCTGATGGGGGCGGAGGACGACGATAACGGTTCCGGGGCCGCGCTTGCGGAGCTTCTTCCGAACGGTCGTTATGTGGAAATCCCCGGCAACCATATGAGCGCGGTGGTGAAACCGGAATTTGGAAACGGAATCGCTGATTTTCTCGGTGCTTGACCATCTGCCGTTCAGCTAGGCAGACTATGGGGAACGAAAATTCAGACTCTGAGGATGCCCCCCATGAAAGCCTCTCTTTCCAGCGTTTCCAGTCTCGCCATTGCCGTGCTCCTCGCCGGCTGCACCACCGCTTATGCCGATACCGCGCCCATCGCGGCCGAAACGCCGGCCGTGGCCGCAGCGCCGGTCCAGGAGCCGCAGACGCCGGCCGGCGCCGACGCCTTTGTAGCCAGGGCTGAGAAGGAGCTCGCGGACTTTTCGCACATCAACAATCAGGCTCAATGGGTGAACAGCACCCATATCACCGACGAGACGGACGCGGTGGCAGCCTATTTCGGTGCCCTTCAGACGGAGATGGCGGTGCGCCTCGCGACCGAAGCGGCGCGTTTCCAGAATGTCGAGGGGCTGAACTACGATACCGAGCGCAAGCTCAACATTCTCCGCCGCGGCATTGTCGCGCCCGCGCCCAACACCCCTGGAGCGGCCGAAGAGCTGTCGACGCTGCTCACGAAGATGCAGTCCGCCTACGGCAAGGGGCAGGGCACATATAAGGGCAAGCCCACTCCCGGCGTCGAGATCGAAGCGCTGATGGGTACGGAGCGCAACCCGGAAGTGCTGAAGGAGATGTGGACGAGCTGGCACAACAATGTCGGCACTCCGATGCGGGATGATTACAGACGGTTCGTCGAGCTCTCGAATGCGGGGGCGAAGGAACTCGGCTTTGCCGACACGGGCGCCATGTGGCGTTCGGGCTATGACATGCCGCCGGACGAATTCGCCGAGCTTACCGACAAGCTCTGGAACCAGGTGAAGCCGCTCTACGACGAGCTTCACTGCTACACCCGGGCCGAGCTCAACAAGGAATATGGAAATTCGGTTCAGCCCGCCACCGGGCCGATCCGCGCTGACCTTCTCGGCAACATGTGGGCGCAGGAATGGGGGCCGATCTACGACATCGTCGCCCCAGCGGGCGCCGGCGATATCGGATACGACCTCACCGATCTCCTCAAGCAGAAGAACTATACCGCCGAAAGGATTGTGAAGACCGGCGAGAATTTCTTCAGCTCGCTCGGCTTTGCGCCTCTGCCCCAGACTTTCTGGGAACGATCGATGATCACCAAGCCGGAAGGTCGCGAAGTGGTTTGCCACGCCTCCGCCTGGAACGTGGACAACAAGGAAGATCTGCGCATCAAGATGTGCACGCAGATCAATGCAACGGATTTCGTGACCGTCCATCACGAACTCGGCCACAATTATTACCAGCGCGCCTTCAATCGGCAACCGTTCCTGTACATGGACAGCGCCAATGACGGCTTCCACGAAGCGGTTGGCGACACCATCGCGCTCAGCGTAACGCCGGAATATCTGGCGCAGGTAGGTCTTCTCGAACGCAGCAAGATTCCGCCTGCGGACCGGGATGTCGGCCTTCTCCTCAACCAGGCGATGGACAGCGTCGCCTTCCTGCCGTTCGGCCTGCTTGTCGATCGCTGGCGCTGGGGCGTGTTCAACGGTTCGATCACGCCGGACAACTACAATCAGACCTGGAACGATCTGCGCCTTCGGTATCAGGGCATCGTTCCCCCGGTGGAGAGGACGGAGGCGAATTTCGATCCTGCCGCCAAGTACCATATTCCGGGGAACACGCCCTATACCCGCTACTTCCTGGCGCGCATTCTGCAGTTCCAGTTCTACAAAGCCGCATGCCAGCAGGCTGGCTGGACCGGGCCGCTGCACCGCTGCTCCTTCTACGGCAACAAGGAAGTCGGGCGTCGTTTCAATGCGATGTTGGAAATGGGCTCGTCCCGCCCGTGGCCAGAGGCGTTGCAGGCCTTTACCGGCAGCCGCGAAATGTCGGGTGCGGCGTTGCTCGAATATTTCGCGCCGCTTCAGACCTGGCTGAAGCAGCAGAACCGCGGCCGCCAATGCGGCTGGCAGGGCAGCACGGCCGCTTGAAAGCGAAGTAGGGACGGGAGCGATCCCGTCTCTTTCTACTGGGAACGATCATGAGAACTGCCATCGCAGCAGCGCTTGCTCTCAGCGCCATGTCCAGCACCGCACAGGCGGCGGTGCCGCGCTGGAATCCTAAAGCGCCGGAGAATGCCCAAGTCCTACCGGCCTTCAACTACGGCACGGTCGAGGGCGTCCTGAACGCGGTCGGTGCGCGCTATCAGCGCACAGGGAGCGCCGCTAAGCCGGGCTTTAACGTGACCTTCGCCAATGGCCGCAAGGCGGTGCTGGCGCTCGGCGCCTGCAATGCGGACGGTTCCGCCTGCCGTTCGCTCAGCATGCAATCGAGCTGGACGCGGATCGCCAATTCGACGCCTGAGAAAACCGCCACCGCCATCCAGCGCTTCAATCAGCGCTACTCATTCGGGAAGGCCTATCTGACGGAAGATGGCCGCCCGGGCATGCAGCGTTACCTGACCGCGGACTATGGGTTCATTCGCGGCAATCTGGCCGTCAATTTCCTCGTCTTCGCCAATCAGGTGGATCGCTTCGCGCGCGAGGTGCTCGGGCCGCTGGAGGCCGGGCGCTAAACCTTCTCGGGCTTCACGGAAGCATCGGCAGCCGGCGCCGCTTCCTTGTCATGCGCAAGGTCGCAGGCGGTGATGGCGGTGGCGAGAACCGAATTGAGCGGGCGCCCGTTCTGCTCCTTGTTCTTCCTCGCGAGCGCACGCGTTCCGAAATAGGCGCCCGCCGCCGCGGCCACGCCGCCGCCGAGCAGGGCCGCCGTGACGATCGGATTCATCCGGCCCTTTTCTTCTTTATCTGCGGCTGAACCGTCCGGAATCTCGGCGTCGTCCATCGATAGGCTCCTCAAGGAGAAGCAGCTACAATGCGGCGCTCACCTAAGAGTTTCCATCGATCTTCGCCCGGAAGAGGCGAGGAAGGGGCAGGGCGCCCCTCCGAGGCTCAGAGCCGCTCCAGCATGTAATCGGCGCTGCTGACGTTGAACGCGCCGGGCTCCTCGACATTAAGCTGCTCGACGACGCCGTCGCGCACCAGCATCGAGAAACGCTGGCCCCGCGTTCCCATGCCGAACTTGGCGCCGTCCATGGTGAGGCCCACCGCCTTAGCGAAGTCGCCATTGCCGTCCGCGAGCATTGTGACCTTGTCGTTGGCGCTTGCGCTCTCCGACCAGGCGCCGAGCACGAATGCGTCGTTCACCGCGGTGCAGGCGATCTCGTCGACGCCCTTCGCCTTGAACTCGTCTGCTTTCTCGACGAACCCCGGCAGGTGCCGCGCAGAGCAGGTCGGCGTGAAGGCGCCCGGGACGGAGAAGAGCGCCACCGTGCGGCCGCCGAAGAAGCTGTTGCTGTCCACCGGCTGCGGGCCGTCCGGCGTCGCCTTGATGAAGGTGGTTTCCGGGATGCGATCGCCGACCTGAATGGCCATGGGTCCGTCCTTTCCGAGACAGGGATGAAGTGAGCCGGCGCTCTAGCAACACCGGCTGCCCCGCACCAGTGGCTTCGCGGTTGTGGCAGGCTCCCCGTGCCGCCTATAGCGGGGCTCATGGAGCAGCCTCCCTTTCTCAGCGGACAATTCCTGCTCGCCATGCCGGGCATCGGCGATCCGCGTTTCGAGCGGGCGGTGATCGCCATGTGCAGCCATGACGAGGAAGGCGCGCTTGGGATTGGCCTTGGGCGGATCGTTCCGCGCATCGGCTTCCACGAGCTGCTTAGCCAGCTTGACATCGATCCAGGCGTCGCCCCGGATGCCGCCATCCATCTCGGCGGCCCGGTAGAGCCGCAGCGAGGCTTCATTCTCCACACGCGCGACTGGGGCGGGGAGGGGAGCATGGACGTCGCGGGCCGCTGGATGCTCTCAGCCTCCCTCGACATCCTCCGCGCCATAGCCGAGGGCAGGGGCCCCACTCGCTGGGTGGCGGCCCTCGGCTACGCAGGCTGGGGTGCAGGGCAGATCGAAGAGGAAATGTGCGGCAACGGCTGGTTCGTGACGCCAGGCGGCGACGCACTCCTCTATGATTGCGATGTCGACAGCCGCTGGACCAGCGCTTTCAAGAGCGCCGGCATTGATCCGGTCCTTCTCACGGCCGACTACGGAACGGCGTAGAAGAGCTCAGGATCCGCCATTGGTTCGCGCGACGCTCCGCCCAGTGCGTGTCGTCACCAGCAGCATCGCCAGGATCGGTCCGCCAAACGCCACCGCCATCACCGCTATCAGCGATCCGGATGTCCACTCCTTTTGCCAGGGGTCGGGAGGGTCGATCATCTGGTGAACGATGACGAGCGTGATGGCGAGCACCAGCAGTATCGGCATCGGCGGGGAAGGCGTCTCGCTGCCGAGACTGGTTGCGATCTGGTACCACAATATAATGCCAGCGATGACGATTGCCGCGCGGATGCCATTGTCTTGCCGTCCGCCGAGGATCGCGGTCCTTACCCTTTCCGTATGTGCAAAGGCCGCCCAGGCCGCCGCGGCGATCGGGATCAGAGCTTCGAGTGGGAGCCCATTCCTCCATAAGGAAGCGTGTAGCCACAATATCGGTGCGAGAATGGCAATCCGTGCCTGCCATGCTCTGTCCGCTGGATCTTCATCCGCCGAAGGCGGGGCCCGGCCGACAAGCAGCGCCAACCCGCCGGCCGCGAGGGCAAAAGTGACGAGCGCGAGAGACCCGCGCGGGGCCAGAACGGCCGCCAGTGGGAGCAGCAGCAAGATCGCGAGAGCCGCGCCCTGTGGAACGGTAAGCGGCGCCAGCTCGAACCAGCCGTCATCTGCCTGCTGTTGAGAAATACGCCGCTTCAGCGCGAACCAACCCGCGGCTCCTACGAAGGATAGCGCGGCGGATAACACCGGCAGCATATCCCCCGCGCCAACCAACCGTTCGACTGCGAACAATGTGGCGGCGAGAAGCAATGTCTTGAACCAGGGAAATCGCTCGCGGCGCTCGGCCAGATGGCGATCCCACCAGTCGATTGTCGCCCGGTCGAAATCGCGCTCAATCGTGGGATGGTTCGCCCGCACGTGCCGAAGGAAGCGGGCGACAGCCCAATCCTTCAGGGCGTTGGACCGTGCTGGCGGTTCGCTTGCCAGCGATCGCATAGCCAAGGCGTGTTCGTCCCGCGCTTCTCCGTCGCGGTAGCGGCAGTCATGATAGCGTGCCACGACCTCTTCGACATACCAGGGACATTCCCATCCTTGCGCTTTCGCCATCCAGTCGAAGCGTCGCGTGGCCGGCGCGATCAGTGCGTCGGAACGCGGAATAGCATCGATGATTAGATGCGCGAGCCAGGTCTCGATCTCTTCCGCGCGGCTGATCGTCGCCATGTCAGGATGGCGCAGCAGCGCCTCAATCTGGGTCTTCAACCTAACATGGTCTATCGGCGTTTGCGCGGGATCGAAGAGGATGGCCTCGATTTTTCCCATCTGATCCGCGAGCGTTGGCATTTGCCACGGATTGGGCCGTCGCGAAGCAGCGGCTAATTCGGTAGGCCGTGTTTCCTGCTCGGCTTCCGGCTCGAAGTCGGGCTGCCCGACATGCTCGGCTTCCATCCCGTCATATGCCGGAATGTCCGCATCCTCTATCGTGGCCCAATAAAGCGCTGTGTCGCGTGCTTTCCGCAGGGAGATGAACGCCTGCGGATCCTGATCGGGGTCAATCGCTTTAAGGCGGGCCGCGTAGGCCTTCTTAATCGCGCGGCTGTCGTCGGTCGGCTCGATGCCGAGCAGCTTCCACGTGCCGCTGTCGCCTCTCACAAGAACCGCTCGCCTTCCAATTCGTCAAGCGAGGCTTCCAGCTCCTTGCGAGCGGCTTCGATCTCTCGGGGGTCCTGGCCGTCTATGACGTTGCGAAACGTCGACAGCAGGTGCCCGACATAATCGCGGCGGTCGCCGAGGAACATCTCGAAGCAGCGTTCCGCGCGGGCCAGCGCAGCAATATTGGGCGCATCCTCGCGCGGGTGGAATTTGAGGGCGGCGAGCCGCCGCCTGCGCGCGTCAAGCTCTGCTTCGCTTGGCGCCTCGTCATCATCGACGATGACGAGCTGATGGACCGCGCCAGTCTTGGGCACGGTTACGTCGACTTCCAGAAGACCGCTGGCATCGTAGCTGAAGCGGCAGTCTATCGTTACCGATCCGGCCGGGCCGGGCGGCACCGGCACGCTGATCTCACCCAACTTCACATTCCCAGCCACCTGCCGCGCCTCCCCCTGATAGATCGCAACGCCGATCTGCCGCTGCCCAGCGTGCATATTCGAGTAGGTCTCCACGCGGCTTGCCGGTACGACCGTGTTGCGCTCTATGATTGGCGAGAAGACGCCGTCCCGGATGCCGCCGCTGCCGTCTCGTTCCGCCACTTCGATCCCCAGCGTGAACGGACAAACGTCGGTCAGGCGGATTTCGTCCAAAGCCTTGTCCTTGGCCTTCAGCCCCGCCTGCACCGCAGCGCCGAGCGCCACTGCCTGGTCCGGATCAAGCTTGGTGTTGGGAAAACGCCCAAACATGCGCGTGACGGCGCGGCGCACGATCGGCATCCGGGTTGCCCCTCCGACTAGAAGCACTTCGCTGAGCTCTTCCGCCTTTATCCGGCTGTCCCGCAGCGATCGCAGGACGGGTTCGCGAAGGCGTTCAATCAGCGCCTTTGCGCGCTCTTCATATTCCGCGGCTTCGATGTCGGTGCTCAGCATCTCACCGTCCCAGACGATCGACAGGGTCGCGCTTTCCGCCTCCGTTAGGCTGCGGCGGGTCCGCTCCGCCGCGGCCCGCAGCAGCTCGCAAAACTGACTGGAGCGCCCGACGGAAAGCTTCCCCTCCGGATCGAACCGATCACGCCCGAGTTGGACGAGGATATCGTTGAAGTCCTCGCCGCCGAGGCGATTATCGCCCGCCGAAGCACGCACTTCGATGATCCCATCCATGATTTCGACGATGGAAACGTCGAAAGTGCCTCCTCCAAGGTCGAAAACAAGGAAAGGCTGTTCCTCGTCCAACTGATGGATGCCGTAGGCGAGAGCGGCAGCGGTGGGCTCGTTGACAAGCCGTTTGACCTCCAGTCCCGCTAACTCACCGGCGCGCCGCGTCGCTTTTCTCTGACGGTCGTTGAAGTAAGCGGGGACGGTGATCACCGCCTCTTCGACCTTCTCGCCGAGGAACGTCTCCGCATCTGCCTTAAGGCTGCGCAGCACCAGCGCCGACAAATCCTCGGCCGTATAGGTCTGCCCGTGCAGCTGGACGGACTGCTGCGTACCCATCAGCCGCTTGAAGGCAGTGACGGTTTGATCCGAATGCGTAGATTGCCTTTCCCTCGCGGCCATCCCGACCAGGATTTCGCCGGAATCCGAGACGCTGACGGCCGACGGCGTCAACAGATCGCCGAGACGGTTGGGAATCAGCTCCGGACCGTCGCCGCGCCATATTCCGATAGCGCTGTTCGTTGTACCAAGGTCGATGCCGACAATCATTGAAACCCCCCAAGTCGTTTCCTAACCCCGAGGCTGCCGGATGAAAACTGCCCACGACAGGCTGGCTTGCACGGACACATATAAAGATATCTTTATATTTGAAATCGACCGCTGCACCCGCTAAGGACGCCGCCGAACCAGACTTCCATACATTTCAAAGGAGCTCCTCGTGGCTACACAGGCCCAGACCGCGTTCAACGACTATGTCGTCGCCGACCTCAACCTCGCTGCGTTCGGACGCAAGGAGATCGAGATCGCCGAAACCGAAATGCCGGGCCTGATGGCGCTCCGCGAGGAATTCGGTGCTTCGCAGCCGCTGAAAGGTGCGCGCATCGTCGGTTCGCTCCACATGACTATTCAGACCGCGGTGCTGATCGAGACGCTGACCGCGCTCGGCGCTGAAGTCCGCTGGGCCTCCTGCAACATCTTCTCGACCCAGGACCATGCCGCCGCGGCCATCGCCGCGTCGGGTGTTCCCGTCTTCGCCGTCAAGGGTGAGACGCTGGAGGAATATTGGGACTATGTCGTCCGCATCTTCGATTGGGGGCAGGATCAGACCTGCAACATGATCCTCGACGACGGCGGCGACGCCACCATGTTCGCTCTCTGGGGCGCGCGCGCCGAAGCGGGCGAAGAGCTGTTCACGCCGGGTAATGAGGAAGAGGAAATCTTCGTCGCCACGCTGAAGCGTTTCCTCGCGGAGCGTCCCGGCTACCTCACCAAGACGGTCGAGACGATCAAGGGCGTGTCCGAAGAGACCACCACCGGCGTCCACCGCCTTTACGAACTCGCCAAGAAGGGCAAGCTTCCGTTCCCGGCGATCAACGTCAACGATAGCGTCACCAAGTCGAAGTTCGACAATCTCTACGGCTGCAAGGAAAGCCTCGTCGACGCGATCCGCCGCGCCACCGACGTGATGCTTGCCGGCAAGGTCGCCGTGGTCGCTGGCTTCGGCGATGTCGGCAAGGGTTCGGCCGCTTCGCTCCGCAACGGCGGCGCCCGCGTGCTCGTGACCGAAATCGATCCGATCTGCGCGCTTCAGGCTGCCATGGAAGGCTATGAAGTCGTGACAATGGAGGAGGCGGCGACGCGTGCCGACATATTCGTCACCGCCACCGGCAATGCCGACGTCCTGACGCTAGACCACATGCGGGCGATGAAGAACATGGCGATCGTGTGCAACATTGGCCACTTCGACAGCGAGATCCAGATCGGCGCGCTCCAGAACTTCAAGTGGACCGAGATCAAGCCGCAGGTCGACGAAGTCGAGTTCCCGGACGGCAAGAAGATCATCGTCCTATCGAAGGGCCGCCTCGTAAACCTCGGCAACGCCACCGGCCACCCGAGCTTCGTGATGAGCTCCAGCTTCACCAACCAAGTCCTGGCGCAAATCGAGCTTTGGACCGGCGCCGACAAGTACGGAAACGACGTCTACGTGCTCCCGAAGCACCTCGACGAAAAGGTCGCCGCCCTTCACCTCGAAAAGCTCGGCGTAAAGCTGACGAAGCTAAGCCAGAAGCAGGCCGATTATATCGGCGTGCCAGTGGAAGGCCCCTTCAAGCCGGACCACTACCGGTATTGAAGTTCTGAATCAGAAAATTCTTCATGAAGTCGGGGCTGCCGCTAATCACGGTAGCCCCGACGTCGTTTCAGATACGTTTCGAAAAAGTCGTGATATTAATGTGACATTGAGAGCTGATCCGTATCATCTCTGTCTTCAACAAGTTTTCTTTGCTCTTGGTCTTAGGCACAATGAAGCCTCAGTTCAGACTGAGGGATGTTATCACTATGCGCCGTTTACCGCCTCGTGCTTTCGCTACTGTCTCCTTCGCTGCTCTTGCCGCGACTGCTATTCCGACGACTGCCTTTGCTCAAACTGAAGAGCAACAGGTTGATGTGGCTCGAGAGGCCGAGGCTTGTGACGACTTAGAGGGCTCGGCGCGCGACGCCTGCCTGGCAACAACGGGAGCTCCACCTCCCGGTGACGCGCAGGAGGAAGGCGCAATCGTCGTAACGGGATCTCGCATTCCGCGCGCCAACTTCGATACTGCGCAGCCAGCAGTCGTCATTGGAGCCGAGCAGATCGAGGCTCGAGGCTACACCAACCTAGGCGACGCACTTGAAGAACTCCCGGCTTTCGGCGTTCCTGGCAATAACGTGGTCGGGGGACAGTCAGGTGCTTTCGGCTCCGGGCAAACGTTCGTCAATTTCTTTGGGCTTGGTGACCAGCGGACCCTTACGGTGGTTAATGGCCGGCGCTTTGTTAGCTCGAACACCGCTTCTATCTTCGGTGTTACAGGTGCCGGCTCTCAGGTCGACTTCAACATCATCCCGACCTTGATTGTTGATCGAGTAGAAACGATCGCTGTTGGCGGCGCTCCCATTTATGGTTCGGACGCTATCGCGGGAACGGTTAATATCATCACGAAGCGCAAGTTCGACGGCATTCAGCTTGACGCGCAATATGGTATCTCAGAACTTGGTGATGCTCCCGAATACAGGATCGGCGGTCTTGTCGGAACGAATTTTGGCGGCGATCGCGGGAATATAGTCATTGGTGCCGAGTATAATCGGTCATCTGGTCTTACCGGCGATGATCGTCCTGGTGAGGGGCTTGGTCGGTTCTTCACCGATTGCGCGGATCCTGACTCGCCCTACAATCTTTGCCTCATAGAAGATCGGAGACTGCCCTCGCTGTCCGAAACGGGCATTCCGACGCTATATGACTTCATACCGCTCTCCCCGGGTCAGGCAGCGGATTTCGGCGGTTTTCAGCCCGGTATTGTGGATGCCAACGGCAATCCGCTGATGTTTGATCAGTCTGGAAATCTCATTCCTATCGATTTTGGGGAAGCTACCGGGAATCTTCTGAACTTCAACGGCGGCAATGGCTTTGCTCTGCCTGAAAACCTGTTGACTGAAACCCGTCGCTACCTCGCGACGGCGCTTGCCCAGTATGAAGTCTCTGATACGGTACGCCTATTTGGTGAGGCGTGGTATGCGAACAGCAAGGGCACCCAGCTCCGCGACCAGCCGGTTTACAACACCTATTTGTTCGGGCCGGCCGGCTCGACGGATGGTCAGTTCATCATTGACATCGATAACCCGTTCCTGAGGCCTGAGGCTCGCGAAATCATTCGCCAGAACCTCGCCACAAGCCCTTTCGCTGTCAGCCAGGACTCATTCTTCCTGACTCGGGCCAACACAGATCTTATCCCTTCTGAAGGTTCTACTACTGCGGAACTCTATCGGTTTGTAGCGGGCGTGGACGGCACATTCGAAGGGTTTGGGCGCGAGCTAACCTTCGAAGTGGTCGGAAATTACGGTAAGTCTGTGCTTCAGGGCCGCGAACGTGTGCTGGTTCAGCAGAATTTCGCAAATGCGCTGAATGCGGTACGGGATTCCAGCGGTGCGATTGTATGCGCGCCCGGTTATACCAACTCGCCGATTGCCACGGGCAGCACGACCTGCGCTCCTATCAATCCTTTCGGTCAGCAGATAAGCCGGGAAGCTCTGGAATATGTTACCACAACGGCGGATCCTCGGGCCGAGAATGATCAGTGGGTTGGCACTGCGTCCGTGTCGGGTAGCCTCTTCGACCTCTGGGGAGGCGCCGTAGGATTTGCACTGGGTTACGAACACCGCGAAGAGAGTGCTGATTTCGATCCGGGTGTTTACTATTTCGGTGAAGCGGATCCCAATGATCCTACTGCCCCCCGAAGTTCTTTTGGTCGTTCTATTCCGATCGATCCTGTTTCCGGGAAGTTCAATACCGATGAAGTCTTCGGTGAGCTCACGGTGCCGTTGCTGAGTCGAGACCAGAACATTCCACTTATTTATTCGCTCGAGCTGAATGGTGCGGCGCGCTACATTGATCATTCCCTGGCGGGAGGAGACCTGACGTGGACGGCGGGTGCTCAATGGCAGCCCATCCGCGACATCACTATTCGGGGTAACTTCACTCGCTCCGTTCGCGCGCCTGCGATCACTGAATTGTTCAATCCGACAAGCCAAATTTTCACAACAGCGAACGATCCTTGTGATGCTCGCTATCGGGAAGCCGGACCGAATCCTGCGACCAGGCAGGCGAACTGCGCTGCTGCGGGCCTTCCAGATGATTTCTCCTCGAACATCGTGGACTTCACGACGCGCGGTACGCTGCAGGGTAATACTAATCTAACGAACGAAAAGGCGAATGCTTGGACGATCGGCGCGATCCTTCGTCCTCGGTTCTTGCCCAACCTAACCTTGGCGGTGGATTGGGTGGATATCGAGGTCGAAGATGCGATCACTACCCTCGACGCCACTCAGACCCTGCAGGCTTGCTACGATGATCCAGATTATCCATCTGGGATCTGCGACAACTTCACTCGCGATCAGAATGGCCAGATAACCTTCATCCAGACTGGCTATGCCAATGCTGCATCCACGAAGTTCGAAGGTCTTATTTCTGAGCTCGCATGGCGGGTCGCTACGCCTTTCTTGGGTAGCGGAAGCTCCGTCAATCTGGGCGTTAATTATCTCTTCAATAACGAACTGGAGACCCGCGTCGGGCAAGGTGATCTTACTACTCTTCGTAGAAGCATTGGGTATTCGAAGCATCAGGCGACGGCAAACGTCACCTATAAGAATGGAGGCTTCACGGGCCAAGTGCAGGCTCAGTATATCGGCCCTGCTCTGTTCGACCCCGACGAAGAAGAGGATAATCGGCAGTACCGCGGCGTAGATGGCATAACTTTCATCAATACGTCGGTTCAGTATGCAGTTAACGATAGGTTCGAACTGCGCTTCATTGTCGATAATCTCTTTGACGTAGATCCGCCTTTCCCGTCGCCCGGCGGCGGTGGTCGGGTGACTTATTTCGATGGGATTTTGGGCCGGTATTACAAAGTTGGCGCGAAGCTAAAGTTCTAGAATCCGCCTTGGCGAATTTGTGGGTGAGGTGCTCGGCACCTCACCCTTTTCGTATACACATAGTGTAAACTCCGGGATTGCAGATGGCTCCAGCTTCTGGCGAAACCCCTACTATGGCTTTGGATGCTTACGACCCAAGCGCTATGCGGATCAGGCACTCTCCGGGCATGGCTGAGTGGTTGAGGTCTCAAGGAATATCATTAGCATACACGTCTTATGCGTCCGGCCGCCTAATAGTGGCGGGCGTAGAGCCTGGCGGCCGATTGTTCTTCAATGAACAAAATTACACGCGCGCCATGGGCTTACATTATTCCCAGGGAGAGCTGCATTTGGCTTCCCTTTATCAGATATGGCGACTTACCGACATGCTACAGCCGGGCGAGTTCGCAAACGGCGCCTACGACTGTGTGTTGGTTCCAAGGCAAGCGCACACCACTGGCTATTTGGACGTGCACGAACTCGCCCTCGACGGAGGCGGTCGTACAATATTCGTAAATAGCCGGTACTCTTGCTTAGCGACGATAGATGCTGAGTTTAGCTTTCAGCCGGTTTGGAAGCCGCCGTTTATCACGGAACTCGCGCCGGAAGATCGATGTCACCTGAACGGCTTGGCCATGGTCGAAGGAGTGCCTCGTTATGTGACGGCATTCAACACAACGAATACGAAGATTGGCTGGCGCGATCTTCCTCATAACGAGGGAGTTGTTCTGGAGATTGAAAGCGGAGAGATCGTAGCGCGTTCTCTCAGCTTGCCGCATAGTCCCCGCGTCTATGAAGGCGCACTTTGGGTTCTGGAGTCGGGGCGCGGATACTTGGTGAGGATTGATCTTCGTAGTGGAGAGAAGACAGATGTCGCATTCTGTCCCGGCTTCCTCCGCGGTTTAAAATTCCATGATGGCTACGCTGTTGTGGTAGTATCCAAGTTGCGTGAACGCTCGGAGCGCCTCCCTCTGCACGATGAATTGATGAGGTCTGGAGCAGAGCCATGGTGCGCGGTTTTGGTGATAGATTTAAAATCTGGCCTCATCTCGAACTTTATCCGCTACGAAGCAGGGATCACTGAATTATTCGATATCGCTCTTCTAGAAGGCATTCGTAATCCTGTCACCGTGGGGCCCTCGACCGAGGAGGTGCTCACAGCTATTCGTTTCAACCCGGAGTTCGCGTCGGTCGACTTGGAGCAGTGAAGGAGTGATCTACTCGCAAGTCAGCTTCGAGTTGCAAAGGGAGGGCTCAGAACGCGCATGAGCAGCCCGTCCACGACCACCGTCGCGATTATAGCCGTTGTATGCGGCATTTGGATCGGACTCGCTGCAATAATATCGACACTTGCGGCTCGGCGGCTTCGCGAGGTGAGGGAGGTAAAGAAGACAAATCGAACTATTTTGTCTCTGATGAATGCTGCGCCTGCCCTACCGCTGGCGGTTACCCATGACCGAAAAATAAGCTGCCCCGGTCGTCTTCGAACATGGTTGCACCTAGATGATAGCTCGAACTCGCTAGATGCTTTGTTGGAGAAGTTGACATCCAGCGACGTGGTTCGCTTTGACGCTGGTATAGCCGCTACGGCCTCAGGTGAATCTTTCTACCACATCCTCAGCCTCGCTGGATCGACACGCATCTTTCGCCTTGTCGGCGAGCCTGCCCCGTCCGAACTGAATGACGTGGCGGCGATCATATGGTTCGTTGATGCTACTGAGGATGAGGCGAGAGCCAAGAAGGCGCGAGAAGAGAGCGATAACGCAAACAAGGCGTTGAACGCGTTATCGGCGGTTATCGAGGCCGCTCCCTTCCCCATCTGGCACCGCGGCCCTGATCTTCGCCTTGCACTGGTTAACAGCGCCTACGTACGTGCCGTTGAAGCAGACAGCGCGATGGCGGTGATCAAGTCCGGCATAGAACTGGTAGACGAAGGCGAAGGCCGCAGCGCGCTCAGCCAGGCCGCGGCGGTGCTTCAGAGCAAAGAACCTGTATCCCGCACCGTTCCGGCGACCATCGCCGGCGAGCGGCGGGTGATGGAGGTAGTGGAGGTGCCGCTGGGCGAGGGCGTCGCCGGTTACGCGATCGACGTCGAGGAGCGGGAGCAGGCCCATGCTGAACTCTCCCGCTTCGTCCAGGCGCAGCATGACATGCTCGATCGCCTTTCCGCCGGCGTAGCCCAGTTCAGCCGCGACCACACGCTCATCTTCTGGAATCAGCCGTTCAGCCGACTTTTCTCATTGGCCCCCGACGTGCTGGCAGACCAGCCGGAATTCAACCGTGTGCTCGATTTTATGCGGGAGGGCGGCAATCTCCCCGAAGTGCGGGACTTCCCCGAATGGCGCGAGGAAAGGCGTGCTTGGTTCACCGCTGGCCTCACCGCCAACGAAGAGGACTGGCTGCTTCCGGGCGGCAAGCACCTCCGCGTCGTCGCGCAGCCTCTTCCCGACGGCGGCCTGCTCTTAATCTTCGAAGACCGTACAGAGCAGATCCAGCTGGCCAGTGCCCGCGACACCCTGCTCCGCGTCCGAACCGCGACGTTCGACAATCTATTCGAAGCCATCGGCGTATTCGCCTCGGACGGACGCCTCCACCTCTGGAACAATCGTTTTCGCGAAGTCTGGGAGTTCGAGGAGGAGCAGCTTACCGCGCATCCGCGCATCGACTCGCTCGTCCCGCACATCGCGTCGAAGCTCAAGAAGGCGAGCCACGCCGGCTTCGTCCGCGAGCTGGTGCGGAGCGCCACCGTCGAGCGCAAGCAGCGGAGCGGCCGCGTCACGCTCACCGATGGGCGCCATTTCGAATTTGCCGCCGTGCCGCTCCCCGACGGCAACGCGCTTTTCACCATGCTCGACATCACCGACAGCCGCCGGATCGAGGCGGCGCTCCGCGACCGCACCGAAGCGCTCGAGGATGCTGACCGCCTCAAGACCGCCTTCGTCTCCAACATGAGCTACGAGCTCCGCACGCCGCTCACTTCGATCGGCGGGTTCGCCGAGATGCTGGCGGGCGGCTATGCGGGCGAGCTCCCGCCCACGGCGCGCGACTATGTTGGCGCAATCACCGACTCCGTGACCCGGCTCAGCGCCCTCATCGACAATGTGCTCGACCTCACGCAAAGCGATACAGGCAGCCTGCTCCTCGCCGAGGACCAAGTGGACCTCGAGCCCCTCTGCACCGACGCCGCTGGTTCCGCGCGCGAGCTGGCGGCGCGGAAGAGTATCGAACTCGCCGCCGAGATTGAGCCGACCGTCGGCGAAATCCTTGGCGATCGCCGCCGCCTTCGCCAGGCGATCGACAATGTGATCAGGAATGCCATCGCCTATACCGATGAGGGCGGACGCGTGCTGATCCGGGCCACCGGCACTGCGCGCACGGCCGAAGTCACCATCTCAGACAATGGCCGAGGCATCGCCGCCGCCGATAGGGCGCGCGTGTTCGACCGCTTCCACCGCACCGTTGCGCGGGGGGAGGGGGAGGAGAATGCGCTCGGCCTCGGCCTTCCGCTCGCCAAGCAATATGTCGAGGCGCAAGGCGGCTCGATTCAGCTGGAATCGGAGCTTGGCGTTGGCACGACGGTGACGATCAAGCTGCCGCGGACGCGCTGATGCATCTTAGGGGAGAAGACGCCACGGAAGCGCTCGGCGCTACTATGGCCGGCGCGCTGAAGGCCGGCGACGTCGTTGCGCTGTTCGGCGATCTGGGCGTCGGCAAGACGACTTTCAGCCGTGGCATCCTTCGCGGCCTGGGTTTCAGCGGCGAGGTGGCTAGCCCCACTTTTCCCATCATACAGGCCTATGACGCGCCGGATGTGAGCCTGCCGATTTGGCACGTGGACCTCTACCGCATTGAGGATCCCGCGGAACTGGAGGAGCTGGCGCTGGACGAGGCGCTGGGCCATGCGGCTCTGCTCGTGGAATGGCCCGAACGGCTCGGGCGCGGCCTGTGGCGGCACGCCCTCCGTCTCCATCTGTCGACCGCAGGTGAGGGCGCCCGCGCCTTGACAGCGGAAGTGCCGCCCGCTTGGGAGGGCCGATGGCCGCCACGATGATTCCGCCCGCCTCCGCACCTGGCTTCCTTGCCGCAAATGGTTGGGAAGGCGCGGAAATTCGTCCGCTGGCGGGCGATGCCTCTTTCCGCCGCTATTTTCGCGTGCATCGCGCCGGCACCCGCGCTGTTCTGATGGACGCGCCTCCGCCGCACGAGGACCCAAGGCCCTTCATCGCCGTCGCCGAATGGCTGGCACAGCTCGGCCTCTCCGCGCCTCGCATCTTGGCGCGCGACCTGGATAGCGGGCTGCTCCTGCTCGACGATTTCGGCGACGACCGGCTCCGCGAGACGCTGGATGCGGCTCCGAACCGCGAGCGCGAGCTGTACGAGGTCGCGACGGATCTCTTGGTCGCCCTTCACAAGCACCCGCCTATGCCCGGCCTTCAGGTCCATGGTCTGCCGCAGTGGCTGAGCGAGCTTACGCTGTTCATCGATTGGTACTGCCCGGCCCTCGGCCTTGAGGTCGACCAAGGTGCTTTTGTTGCGGCTTGGACAGAGGTGCTGGCACCTGTGGCTGAAGACGGCCTGGGCCCCGTCACGGTCCTCCGCGACTATCATGCCGAGAACATCATGCTGGTCGGGGGGCGGAGCGGCGTTGCCCATCTCGGGCTACTCGATTTTCAGGACGCGCTGGCCGGTCATCCGGCTTATGACTTAGTGTCGGTGCTGGAAGATGCCCGGCGGGACGTTTCCCCATCAGTCGAAAAGGCGATGATGGCCCGCTATCTAACGGCCACCGGAACCGAACCCGACCTGTTCGAGCGTGCCTACTGGGCCTTGGCCGCTCAACGCAACACGCGCATTCTGGGCGTCTTCACCCGTCTCTGGAAGCGCGACAACAAGCCGCATTATACAGCTTTCCAGCCGCGGATGTGGGGACTTCTGGAGCGCGATCTTGCCTGTCCGGCACTTGCTCCGATCAAGAAGTGGTTTGATGCCAATGTGCCAGCCGAGAAGCGCGCGGGCGCCTGGGCCGAAGGCATCGCGGCATGACGCGCTACAGAAGGCCGCTCGCACTCAGGCCCGATCCGCAGGGAACGGTGCCGGACACCGCCATGGTGATGGCGGCCGGGCTCGGAAAGCGCATGCGCCCGCTCACCGCGACGCGGCCGAAGCCGCTCATTGAAGTCGCTGGTCAAACCCTGCTCGACCACACGCTTGAACATCTGAAATCCGCGGGTGTCAAAAAGGCGGTCGTGAACGTCCACTATCTTGCCGATGCACTTGAAGCGCATCTGAGAACCCGGGTGGAAGGCATTGAGATCGTTGTTTCGGACGAGCGCGAACAGTTGCTCGAAACGGGCGGCGGCCTCGTCAAGGCGCTGCCGCTGATCGACGCCGATCCGTTCTTCTGCATCAATTCGGACAATCTCTGGATCGACGGACCGGTGGATTCGCTTCGCCTGCTTGCGTCCAACTGGGACGACGCGCGGATGGACGCGCTCCTCCTGCTCGTGCCGCTCGCTCGTGCGACCGGCCATGGAGGCCAAGGGGACTTCCACCTTGGCGCGGAAGGCAGGCTCCGCCGCCGCAAACGCGGCGTCGTCGCGCCCTTCGTCTATACGGGGATCCAGATCGTCTCGAAGCGGCTGTTCCACGGCGACCTGCCGGAAGGGCCCTTCTCCACGAACATCCTCTGGGACCGGGCAATGGAGGAAGGCCGCTGTTACGGCGCTGTGCATCATGGCCTCTGGTTCGACGTCGGCACGCCCCAGAACGTTAAGAAGACCGAAGCCGCACTCGCTTACGCCTGAGAAGGCCGTTAGGCTGCTTACGTGAGCCTTTTGTCAAAGCCGTCCGTCTTCACCATCCCCCCCCACCGCGCCTTCGCCGATGCCCTGGCGGCGGGACTGATCGTGCGTTTCGGGCAGACCAAGACCGGCCTCGCCCAGGGCATCGTGCTCGTCCCTAACAACCGTGCGGCGCGGGCGATCACCGACGCCTTCGTCCGCCGGTCGGACGGCGGGCTGCTTCTGCCGCGGCTCGTCCCGGTCGGCGATCCGGAGCTGGACGAGCGGATCGGCGGCGCGCTGGAGCCGCTGGGGGAGGGGGAGGAGGTGCCGCCTGCAATCGAGCCAGTCGAGCGGCTGATGCTGCTTGCGCGGCTCGTCCAGAAACATGGCGACGTGGATGCGGCCGAGGCGCTGCGCCTCGCGAAGGACCTCGCCCGGACGCTCGATCAACTTCTCATCGAGCAGGTGTCGCCCGCCCGCCTCCGCGACTTCGCCGCCGAGCTGCCGGACCTTTCCATTCACTGGCAGAAGTCGCTGGATCGGCTTCAGATCATCCTTTCGGAATGGCCGAAGCTGCTTGAGGAGCGTGGCCGCATCGACCTTGCGGAGCGCCGCAACCGGCTGCTGGGCGGTCTTGCCGAGCGCTGGCGTGCCGCGTCGCCTTCCGGCTTCGTCGTTGCGGCGGGCATCACCACCACCGCGCCCGCCGTGGCTGCGGTCCTGCACACGGTTGCGCGTCTCCCTGAGGGTTTAGTGGTTCTGCCGGCGCTCGATCTCGAAATGCCTCAAGAGGAATGGGACGCACTGGGGCCGCACGAGCCGGATCCGGTCACCGGCCGCCGCCGCGCATCGATCGAAACCCACCCGCAATTCCATCTTAAGCTGCTGCTCGACCGCATGAGCGTCGGCCGCGGCGAGGTGCAGCGCTGGCGCTGGGGCGGGGGCCGCGACGCGCCCGCAATCCGCAGTCGCGCCATCGCCAATGCCATGGCGCCGGCGCTCTTCACGGCCGAATGGCAGGCGCTGAAGCCCGCCGAACGCCGCCTCACGGGCGTTCGCGCGCTGGAACTCGCCGATCCTGCCGAAGAAGCGCAGGCGATCGCCATCGCCCTCCGCGAAGCGCTGGAGGAGCCGGGGCGTACCGCTGCTTTGGTGACACCCGACCGCAAGCTCGCGCGCCGCGTTTCCGCGCACCTGAGGCGCTGGGGCATCGAGGCGGACGACAGCGCCGGACGTCCGCTTTCCGAAACGCCGCCCGGCACTCTGCTGCTCGCGCTTGCCACGGTGGCTGCGGAAGGCTTCGCGCCGGTGCCGCTCCTCACGCTCCTGAAACACCCGCTCGTCCGGAAGGGGGAGGAGCGGCTTGCCTGGCTGGAGGGCAGCCGAACCCTGGATCTCGCGCTCCGCGGACCTCGCCCGCCAATCGGCCTTGGAGGAATTGCAAACTTCCTTGCCGACGACAGCGGACGTGACGGCGCCTTGCGCCGATCTGCAGCGGCGTGGTGGGGCGACGTGGCTCCCCTGCTCAAGCCGCTGGAAGAGGCATTTGCCGGCGAGAAGACGCTTGGTACCCTTATTGCCGCGCTCCGCGAAACCGCGTCGCTGCTCACCGGCAACCATACCTGGGCAGGTCCGGCCGGCCGTGCCGCCGCCGATCTTCTCGCCTCGGTCGAGCCCGCCGCCGAACAGGGCCCGACCCATGTCAGCGCGACGAGCCTGCCGCAGCTCCTCGAACGGCTGATGCAGGGCGTGGCGGTTCGCCCGCCCTACGGCCAGCATCCCCGCATCTTCATCTGGGGCCTGCTCGAAGCGCGGCTCCAGCATGCCGATCTGATGATCCTGTCCGGCCTCAACGAGGGCACCTGGCCTGCGCTGCCTGCCCCCGATCCCTGGCTCGCGCCCCGCATCCGCGCCGAGCTTGGGCTGCCGAGCCTGGAGCGCCGCATCGGCCTTGCCGCGCACGATCTGGCAAGCGCGCTCGGCGGCCGCGAAGTGCTGGTGACCCGCGCCCGCCGCGACGCCCGCGCGCCTGCCATCGCTTCGCGCTTCTGGCTCCGGCTGGAGGCGATGACGGGCGGCCTCACCCGTTCGCCCCTTCACCGCCGCTGGGCGCAGGCTCTGGACAAGCCGTCGGCGCATGGCCCCGTGCCCCAGCCAGCCCCCGAGCCGCCGGTGGAGGAGCGCCCGCGTACTATCTCGGTCACGGAGGTCGATCGTCTCAAGGCCGATCCCTTCGCTTTTTATGCGCGGAAGATGCTCCGCCTGTCGGCGCTCGACGTAATTGACGCCGATCCAAGCCCGGCATGGCGTGGAAGCGCCGTGCACGAGGTGCTGGAGGGATGGCTGAAGGAGGATGATTGTGACCCCGCCAAGCTCCGCCCGCGGGCCGAGGCGCTGCTTGCCGGAAGCACCGCGCATCCGTTGATGCGGGCGCTTTGGCAGCCGCGCCTTCTCGAAGCCATCGACTGGGTCGCCGCCGAAGTGGCGAGAGACAGGGAGGAGGGCCGAAGGCCACTCGCCGCCGAAGCCGAGGGGAAGATCGACATTGCAGGCGTGACCCTGAGGGGCGTCGCAGACCGCATCGACCGCGCCGCCGACGGCAGCCTCGTCATCCTCGATTACAAGACCGGCACGCCCCCTGGGGCGAAGGCGGTGGCGGAAGGCTATTCGATGCAGCTCGGGCTTCTGGGCCTCATTGCGGAACGCGGCGGCTTCGACGGCATCGAAGGCATCCCCGCAGCATTCGAATATTGGTCGCTGGCGAAGCGGGCGGGAAAGCTCGGCTACGTCGCAAGTCCGGTCGGCGGCAGGAACGGCCTCGACGCCGCCGACTTCACCACCATCGCCGCCCGCAACTTCATCGCCGCCGCAGAAAAGTGGCTGACCGGAGATGAGCCCTTCACTGCCAAGCTGCATCCTGAATATGCGCCCTATGGCGACTACGACCAGCTCATGCGTCTTGAGGAATGGTACGGCCGCGAGTGCTAGCAGCTTCCGGTTAGCGGAAGCTGCTTCGGCCGAAGATAGAGTTCGGCTTCGCCTCCAGGATAACGGCGGAGGCGATAGCCCTTCGCCTCCGCATAGCGGCGGAGCGCAGCGTCGAGCCCAACCCCGTTGAGATGGTCGCCCCGCTCGAAACCTGTGATGATGGCCGCAGGAGGCGCGCAGTCGAAACGGCGGGCGACCGTGCGCGGACTCAGCATGACCAGCTGCCTCTGGCGTTCGTCGTCAATTCTGTCGCCGGTCCTGTATGCGAATGGGCCGGTTGCGAATTCCGGCATCAGCGAAAGGCGGCTGTCGATCATTGCATGGGGCGAAAGCGTTGCCACCTCTCCTCGAAGTCCGGTTTGCTCGACTTCTCGCCCGATCCAGCGGCCTTGCCGGGTGATCTCCACTGCCGGCAGTTTCTCCTTCCACGCGGCTCGAGCGAAATGGTCTACCGACTTGGACAGACCAACTGCTGCAAAAACGACGGCTAACACGACCACCCACCCGCGCCATTTGCCCTTCGGCAGCTGCACGAGCGCGGCGCGGGCGAAGAGCGGCGCCAAAACCGGGATAAAATATTGCCGCCAGGTCGGCGTCGGCATCAGCGCTGCGATCAAGCCGGCGAGAATAAGCTCTTCCAGGAAACGCATCGCTGGCGTCGTGATCAAACCCTCAACGCGGCGCCGGTACATGTCCCAGGCGACCATGAGAATAGCGAGCAGCGCCGGCCCCCGCATCAAGATCATCAGGCTGTCGACCGCCTTGGCGGTGAGGGTCAGGCGATGGCCACGGCCGCTCATCTCGTACCACTCGAAGGGCGCCGTGCCGCCATATTCGAATACCCCGTAGAGGAACGTAGAGGGTGCTGCCAGGAAGGCGGAGAGGGTGGGAAGAAGGCCAGCGAGAAGGCCCGCGCTGAATCCCACAAGCGCTAGCCAGGCGGAGAGCGTCCGACGTGCCGGCCACCAGCGGACCAGAAGGAAGAGGCCCGTTGCTGCCGCAGGAAAGGCGTAGCTTAATTTCGTGCTGACCGCGAACCCAATGCCAAGGCCGGCAAGCGCCCAGAGCCGGTAGGAATCCCCTCGGCCCCGTAGCGCTGCGATGCCCGCGACCATCGCACCGCCCGCCAGCATGGCCGGAAGCATGTCGTTTCGAACGACGGACGTGGAGAAGAGGAAGATATGGCAGCAACCCGCGGCCAGGGTGGCAATGCCGGCAGTCTTAACAGAGGCGCCGCTCAATCTCGCAGCCGCAAAAATTGTCAGGAGCAATGCCAGTCCGAGAGTAGCCGTGAGCAGCCGAAAAGCGATCAGGCTCCAGCCTTCGGTGGCGGCCAGCACCGGCGCCATGACGTAGGGTTGAAGCGGCGTCTGGAGATACAGGAAGTCGACGAATAATCGGCCCTCTCGCGCGAGCAGGGCCGCTGCGAGATACTGGTCCTCATCATGATCAATTGGCGCCGCGAGGCTGAGGAGCAGTAGGATCGCCCAGAGTCCGACAACGGCCGCAAGGCTGCGGGCATCCACGCGCACAAGATCGAGTGCCCGGCGTCCGGCCCAAGGCCTGGAAAGTGTCTGAACCGTCAAGGGATCCCCGCCCGCTGAAGACGGCATCCATTAATGGGCAGTTGTGAAAATTGTAAGATGAAAAGTAGATATTTATCTGCTACTTAGTGGGTCAGGGCCTTCCTCTTTAGGGATGAGGGGGAAGGCTCTACTTCCATTACCTTAGCTCTTGCAGGACGCAAAAGGGGCGACCGTTGCCGGCCGCCCCATCCCGCTATGAGCGTCTGCTCAAAGCTTAGCGATTATAGTCGCCGCTCCGGTCGGTCCGCTCGAACTCGCTGCGGCTCGTTTCGGAGCTCGACTGCTGCCGATCGTTATCGAAGCCGAAGGCCGAGCGGTCGCTTTCCGAACGGACGCCTTCGTCCACATCCACTTCGGTGCGGCGCACGGTGTCCTCGACGTCTTCCATATGCTCTTCGGCCGTCTTGCGGACCACGACTTCTTCCGTAACGCGCGCTTCCTTGGAGACCATCGGCACTTCGTCCGTCTCGGTCATCTCGATGGTGCGCTCACGGAGCAGATCGCTATCGGCAAGGCCGTCGCTCGCCTCGATCCGCTGATCGACTGGGCGACGCTCGACGCTTACATGCTCGTCGCGGAGGTTCACCTGCTCATGGACCGGTGTTTCGCGGACATAGGAGCGAACGCGCGCGCCGCCGCGATTGACCTCGCGCTTGCCGACGAGAAGCTGCTCTTCGACGATCGGAATATGCTCTTCCTCGACGGTGCGGCCTTCGGTGCGGTTCTCATAAGCACCTGAGGTGGTGCCGCTCATGCCGGACGCCGCGCCCATCCCGGCGCTACCCATCGATCCGGAATAAGGCTGCCAGCCTTCGCTCTTCCAGTTCTGCTGGCGCTCGTCGAAATCGATGCTGTTCGTCTGCTCGAGGATGCGGATGGCTTCGTCGGCATCGTCCTCGTCGACCCGCGCGCAAAGCAGATAACCGCCGCGGCGCATGCCTTCTTCATAGGCGTGACGGTCTTCGTCCGGCATGAAGGCGTCCTTCACCGACGACCAGAAACCGCCGCCGCTGGATCCGGAGCTGCTGCTGCCGGACGACGACGCGCCGGAGCTCTGGTCGAGTATCTGGACGCGGCTTGCGTCCACATTGGCGGCCGACAGGCGCTCGCGCGCGGATTCGGCTTCGCTTCGGCTGTCGTAAAGGGCGGTGATGGTCCTGGTCATTTCGTTAGCTCCTCGTCCATGCTTGGTGATGAGAAGCCGCTAATCACTTATGTTAGCCCAACGTTCCTTTCGTTTCGGCGGCGCCGTAGCGCTTTCAAACGAAACGAGATTTCGGCGCGCCCAGCCGAAACAAGGCGTCAGTAAGCGGCCTGGAGAAGCCCTTCGATCACATGGTGCTGCACCACCGTCTCCAGCTCATCCACCAGCCGGTAAGTAAGGTGATCGATCACGCGCGGCGGCAGCGTCTCGGCATAGGCGCGAGTGAGCTGAAGGTCGTGGTGGGAGGCATTGTCGGCGTCCGGCGCATCGACGCCCACCACCAGCACCGGCCGGGCAACGCTCGACCGGTTGGCGGTGCCGCGATGGACGGTGAGCGCCGAGCGGGCCGAGATGTCGCCCCGCTGCGGCATCTTCTGAACCTTCCGCGCCTCGTAGCGCGGCCAGAGTTCGCGCGGCGGGAACATGCCCTTGGGACAGCCTTCGAACTGGTCCCACTGCGTGCCGAGCGCAATCTCGAACGGCCCCATCTCGGGCGTCGTGTCCACGGCGGTAAGATTGAAGGCGAGCGAGTTCAGCCGCCGCCCCTTCGTCATCGCCTCGGGCACGGCGAAGTCTCGGTGCCAGGGCTGGTCGGCCGCCCCGGGGAAGGGGATGTCGAAGCCGATCTCGACGATCCGGTAATCGGGCCCGAGCACCGCTTCGCACACCGCGATGAACCAAGGATGCGTGACGATATCCACGAAGCCGCGCACCCGCTCCGGCTGCACCTCGACATACCAGCGCTCGGGGCCGCGCGGGAGGACGCCGCCCGGAACGGCCTTCGCTTCCTCGAACAGAATTTCGATATCCTCGCGCATCCGGTCGGCCCACTCCGGCGGGAACGCCCCCTTAAGGCCAATGATGCCGTCGCCGTAGAGGCCGCCCATGATATCGGCGGGTTCGTAGTCCATGCTCCGACTCTCGCAAAAACAAGCGGCTGAAATCTATCAGCTTTGCCCGGGAAGGCGAGGGTGCTTGTAGCGGCCGGACTCAGCCGCCGACCGCCACCTTCTTCGCCGGAGCCGCGTCCGTACCCCGCGCATGGGCGATGCAGACGGCGTTGTTGAGCTGGTCGGGGGTGAAGGGCTTGGCGAGCACGATCACGTCCGCGGGCCGGTTCGAGATCGAATCCGTGTCGGCATAGCCGGTAATGATGATGCTTGGCAGGCCTGGCCGCACCTCCCGCGCGCGCCGCACCACTTCGACGCCGGACAGGACCGGCATCGCGTAATCGCTAACGATGATGTCGCAGCAAATCGGGTCCTCGTCCAGCAGCGCCAGGACCTCCGCGCCGCCCGATGCCTGCAGCACGGTGTGGCCCGCGTCCTGAAGCATGGCCGCCGTGGTCGCGCGGACGCCCGGATGATCGTCGGCGAGGAGCACCCGCAGCTTCGGCCGGGCGATCTCCTCGGTGGCCGGCGAAGCGTTATTTCCGCTCGCTTTCCGCACCTGAACGTCGGGCGCTCGGGGCAGCCAGATCTCTACCCGCGTACCCTCGCCAACCTTGCTGTCGATGCGGAGAGCGCCGTCGGACTGCTTGGCGAAGCCGTAGACCATGGAAAGGCCTAGCCCCGTGCCCTTGCCGACCTCCTTTGTCGTGAAGAAAGGCTCGAGCACCCGCTCGACGATCTCGGGCGGAATGCCGCTGCCGGTATCGGCGACGGTCAGCACCAGATAGTCGCCGTCCGGAAGCGCCATGGCATTGTCGGCGCTGAGGCTCTCGTTCCGCCCGGACACGGTAATCGTGCCGCCTTCCGGCATCGCGTCGCGCGCATTGATGATGAGGTTCATCAGCGCGAGCTCGAGCTGCGCCTCGTCGGCAAAGGCGGGCCAGAGCGTCTCGTCCGTCTCCCATTCAAGGTGGACGAGGCCGCCAAGCGTATGGGCGAGAAGCTCGCCGACCGCTGCCGACAATTTGCCGATCTCGACCCGCGCCGGCTCCAGCTGCTGGCGCCGCGCAAAGGCGAGGAGGCGCTTCACCAGTTCCGAGCCCTGTTCGGCGGCATGGCGCGTCATGGAGAGGATCTTCTTCTGATCCTCCTTCAACTCCACGCGCCGCTCGATCATGCCAAGGCCGCCGAGAACCGCCGCCAGCAAATTGTTGAAATCGTGCGCGATGCCGCCGGTCAGCTTACCAACGGCATCCATCTTCTGCGAATGGACCAGCTGGTTTTCGAGCTGCTTCCGGTCGGTCACGTCCATAAGAGTGCCGGCAAACTCCACCGGATTGCCGTTCGTGTCCTTGAGGAGCACCGTCTGGTCGAGAAAGTGTTTGTATTCGCCGCTGCCGCAGAGCCAGCGATACTCCTCGGAGAACATGCCAGTCCGCTGTCGCGCCTCGAGCGCCGCCATCACCCGCGGGCGATCCTCTTCATGAAGCCGGTCCGCCCAGATGTTCGGGTTCTCCTTCACCTCCTCGAAGCTGTAGCCGGTGACAGCCTCGAAATTGCCGCTGACGAACTGCGGTATCCGCGGGGAGGCGTTGAGCGGCTCAAGATAAAGGACGATCGGCAGGGATTCGATGATCGCCTGCTGCCTCTGCTGGGCGAGCCGAAGCTCCTTTTCGATGCGGAGGCGCTCGGCATTTGCCTTGAGGTTGGCGTCGAGCAGCTTCTGTTCCTGGTCGGCCTTCCGCTGGATTTCTTTGCTCTTGGCAAAGAGGTCGACGAAAACCGCGACCTTCGACTTAAGCACCACCGGCTCGACCGGTTTGAACACATAGTCAACTGCGCCCATCTCATAGCCGCGCATCAGATGCGCGCTTTCCTTGTTCACGGCGGACAGGAAGACGATGGGGATGCGCTTCGTCTGATCGCGGCTGCGGATGATCTTCGCCGTCTCATAACCATCGATGCCGGGCATGAAGACGTCGAGCAGGATGACCGCGAACTCGCCTTTCAGCAGGTGACGAAGCGCTTCCTCGCCCGACGAGGCGACGACTGCATCGGCCACTTCCTCCACGACCGTCTTCAGCGCGAGGAGGTTGCGCTCGTCGTCGTCGACGATCAGGACGCGCGGCCGCTCGATCGGTCCATCTTCGACGAGCGCAGCGTCAAGGAGCGGGGACGATCCGCCTCCTGAAGCGGACTTGACGCGCTTTTGAGCGGTCATCCCTTACTCCGCCGCAGTCTCTGCGAGCCGCGGCCGGGCTTGGCTCGTCGCCGCCTTGTCGCGTGATCGGCCGATCCAGACGCGGAGGAGCGCAAGCAGCAGGTCCATGTCGACGGGCTTGGCGATATAGTCGGACGCGCCCGCGTCGAGGCACTTCTGCCGGTCGCCCTTCATCGCCTTCGCGGTAACCGCGATCAGCGGCACATCCGCCAGCTTATCCCTTGCCCGGATCTGTTGCATGGTCTCGTAACCGTCCATTTCAGGCATCATGATGTCGATAAGAGCAACGTCGATCGACGGGTTCTGCTCCAGTATCGAGATGCCTTCACGGCCCCGTTCGGCGTGGAGAACGGTCGCGTCGTAGGTCTCCAGCACGCTGGTGAGCGAGTAGATGTTCCGGATGTCGTCATCGACCACGAGGATGGTCGCGCCGGCAAGTTCCGGAACGCCGCGGTTCGCCTCGTCCTTCCGTGCGGGGACGGCGCGGCCGCGGCGAAGCGTCGTCGAAACGATCGCCTCCAGTTCGTCCGCATTCCGCGAAACCACGATGTTCCAGGTGGCGGCGAGTCGGTTCAGGGCCACATTGACGTCGTTGTGAACCTCCCCGTCGCCCGCGACCACGATGGGCACGGTCGCCGAATCCGGTCCAAGCGCCTCCAGCTCGTCGGCGACGCCGACTGCTTCGCTTGCCGCGACGATGATCGCGTCGAAGGCGGCGATACCGGTCTTGGCGATGCCCTTGACGAGCGTCGCCGCGTTTTCGACCGCGACGCCAGGATCGGCGATCGCCTTCCCAAGCGCCTTGCGCGACTTCGAATCGTGGCCGATCAGCAGCACCTTCTTCTCGCGGCGGCTGACCCGCTTCTGGAGGTCCTTGAAGACCTTCAGCAGCTCGTCATGCGGCGCGGGCTTTTCGGTAACGCCGAGGGCGCCGAGGGAGAGCGCGTCGGCAACCTCCTCCTTGCCCGAGATCACGTGCACCGGAATGTGCTGCGTGTCCGGATCGTGCTTCAGTAGGTCGAGCAGCACCGACCCGTCGATATCGGCGAGGCCGAGGTCGAGCGTGATCGCATCCGGCTGCAGCTTCCGCGCCATGGCGACCGTTCCCGATCCCGCACCCGAAAGCACGCCCTTCAGGCCCGCTTCGTGCGCGATTTCGAGGAGGATCGCCGCAAAGGTCGGGTCGTCCTCGACGATCAGCACGAACGGATCGTCGCCCAGGCTGTCGCGGTCGTCGCCAAGATCCTCGGGGTTGAGGATCGTGGCGCTGACGCCGGCCAGGTCGTTGCTGGCCGTCAGCATGGCGGTGGAGGGGAGAGTGTTCTCCTCAACCGCTTCCTGCGGGATGAAGAGGGTGAAGGTCGAACCTTCGCCCGGCTTAGACCTCACCTGCAGCTCGCCGCCGAGCAGGCGCGCGATCTCGCGGCTGATCGACAGGCCCAGGCCGGTGCCGCCATAACGGCGGCTGGTGGTGCCGTCCGCCTGCTGGAACGCTTCGAAGATGAGGCGCTGCTTGTCTTCCGGAATGCCGATGCCGGTATCGGACACCGATATGGCAAGCACGGAATCGGCCGTGCTCAGCACCGGATGGTTGGGGGTGAAGCCGCTGTCGACGCACTGGGCGCTCAGCTTCACGCAGCCGTCCGACGTGAACTTGAAGGCGTTTGACAGCAGGTTCAGCACCACCTGCTGCAGGCGCTTCTCGTCGGTCTTGATGGTGAGCGGCAGACGGCTGTCGAACTCGACCTCGAAATTGAGGCCCTTGTCCTGCGCCAGCTGGCGGAAGGTGCGCTCGACATTCTGCTTGAGGCTCTTCAGCTGCACCTCGCCGACCTCGATCGACACAGTACCGGATTCGATCTTCGAAAGGTCGAGGATGTCGTTGATGAGGCTGAGAAGGTCGGAACCGGCCGCGTGGATGGTGCGGGCGAATTCGGTCTGCTTCTCGCTGAGGTTGCCCTGCGGGTTGTCCGCAAGCAGCTTCGACAGGATCAGCAGCGAGTTCAATGGCGTCCGAAGCTCGTGCGACATGTTCGCAAGGAATTCGGACTTGTACTTGGACGTGAGGGCGAGCTGTTCGGCCTTTTCCTCGACCGCGCGGCGCGCCATGTCGATTTCGAGGTTCTTCGCTTCCACCTGCTTCTTTTCATATTCGAGCAGGAGCGCCTTTTCCTGAAGCTCCTCGTTGGTGGCGTGAAGCTCTTCCTGCTTGGTCGTAAGCTCGGTCTGACGCGCCTGAAGCTCCTGCGTCAGCAGCTGCGACTGCTTAAGGAGGCCCTCGGTACGCATGGTCGCGGCGATCGTGTTGAGCACGATGCCGATCGACTCCATCAGCTGGTCGAGGAAGCTCTGGTGGGTCTCGTTGAACTCCTGGAAGGAGGCGAGCTCGATCACCGCCTTCACATCGTCTTCGAACAAGGCCGGAAGGATGGCGACGTTCGCCGGCGGCGCATGGCCGAGGCCGGAGCCGATGCGGATGAACTCGCCCGGCACGTCCTGCAGCATGATGCTGCGCTTGTCGGCCGCGGCCTGGCCGATCAGCCCTTCGCGCAGCTTGAACTTGCCCTTCAGCTCGTCCTGCGTCTCCGCCCCATAGCTTGCCGCAAGGTCCAGAACCGTCTCGTCGCCTTCGCGCTTGGTCACGTAGAAGACGCCGTACTGCGCGTTCACCAGCGGCGCGAGTTCCGACATGATCAGGTTCGACACGGTCGTAAGATCGCGTTCGCCCTGGAGCATGCGGCTGAACCGCGCGAGGTTGGTCTTGAGCCAATCCTGCTCCGCATTCTTCAAGGTCTGTTCCTTGAGGTTGCGGATCATCTCGTTGATGTTGTCCTTGAGCGCGGCCATCTCGCCCGACGCCTCCACGGCGATCGAGCGCGAAAGGTCGCCCTTCGTCACCGCGGTCGCCACGTCGGCGATCGAGCGCACCTGGTTCGTGAGGTTCGCGGCCATCGCGTTCACGTTGTCGGTAAGGTCGCGCCACAGGCCCGCGGCGCCCGGCACCGAGGCCTGGCCGCCCAGCTTTCCTTCGATGCCCACCTCGCGGGCCATGTTGGTCACCTGGTCGCCGAAGGTCGAAAGCGTGTCGATCATGAAGTTGATCGTGTCGGCGAGAGCGGCGATTTCGCCCTTGGCTTCCACCGCCAGCTTCCGCTTCAAATTGCCCTGCGCCACCGCGGTCACAACGTCCGCGATGCCGCGCACCTGGTTGGTGAGGTTGTTCGCCATCAGGTTCACGTTGTCCGTGAGGTCCTTCCAGGTGCCGCCGACGCCCGGCACCTGCGCCTGGCCGCCGAGGCGCCCTTCGGTACCCACTTCGCGGGCCACGCGGGTCACTTCCGAGGCGAATGAGTTCAGCTGGTCCACCATGACGTTGATGGTGTTCTTGAGCTCCAGGATTTCGCCCTTCACGTCCACGGTGATCTTCTTCGAAAGGTCGCCCTTCGCCACCGCGGTCGTCACTTCGGCGATGTTACGCACCTGGCCGGTAAGATTGTCGGCCATCAGGTTCACGTTGTCGGTAAGATCCTTCCAGGTACCCGCGACGCCGCGCACCTGCGCGCGTCCGCCGAGCTTCCCTTCGGTACCCACTTCGCGGGCCACGCGCGTCACCTCGCCCGCGAACGAGTTGAGCTGATCGACCATGGTGTTGATCGTGCTCTTGAGCTCGAGGATTTCGCCCTTCACGTCCACGGTGATCTTCTTGGAAAGATCGCCGAGCGCCACGGCGGTGGTCACTTCGGCGATATTACGCACCTGGCCCGTCAGGTTCGCGGCCATGGCGTTCACGTTGTCGGTGAGATCCTTCCAGGTCCCGCCGACGCCCGGCACCTGCGCCTGGCCGCCCAATTTGCCTTCGGTGCCGACCTCGCGGGCCACGCGCGTCACTTCCGATGCGAAGCCGTTGAGCTGGTCCACCATCGTGTTG